>NZ_MRDI01000003.1:0-623676 GCF_002008205.1 Agrobacterium sp. YIC 4121
AGCTCGTCAGGCTCATAACCTGAAGGCCGCAGGTTCAAATCCTGCCCCCGCAACCAAATAGCAAAACAAAACCCCGTGCACACGCGACGGGGTTTTTTCTGTTTCTGGTCTTATGAAATAACGACAAGCGTTAAGCGAACTTAGTCCCGCTTTGTCCTAATGGATAAGCGAAGTTGGAGGCTGCTCATTTCCGTCTGGTCTCTAACCTCGGAACCATCTGCTTTTTCCTTTGTTAGTGCCAACCTAAATGCAGCGCACGTTGTCGAGCCGACGCTCTTAGACAATATGACAGGTGCGTTTTTTGCGTCGGAATCGGCGTCAGCGGTAAGGTGCAGCACGCTATGAACAAGTTCTTCACCCTTTTTGCCAGCCGTACCGCGTCCTTTTCAGGCTCGCCCACTGCGTTTGTCGTCGCGCTTGGCACGATCATCGTCTGGGGAGTAAGCGGGCCGCTGTTTGGCTTTTCGGAGGTCTGGCAACTTGTCATCAACACGGGCACCACCATTGTCACCTTCCTCATGATTTTCCTCGTGCAGAATTCGCAGAACCGGGATTCTGCAGCGATGGAAGCAAAGCTGGACGAACTCCTGAGAGCCGTGGAGCAGGCACGCGCAGATTTTATCGGGATCGAGCATCTCACGGAAGAAGAAATCGAGGAGATTCGCGCCCGGCTGGAAAAGGAAAACGGACCTGAAGGCGAAAAGCCACCTCCGCATCACGCCATGGCGCGACTGCTTTCCCGGCGTTAGGTCAGACGGTTTGCCAGCTGGCGGCGGCCGTGGCCGTCTCCTGTCGCCGGGACATAGTCACTTACACCAACATGCGGCAAAGCCCGCTGACAGAAGGAGCTATTATGTCTCTCAAGGTCTTAGCATTGAATGCGACACTCAAGTCTTCCACCTCGGCAGAGCCGTCGTCCACCGAAAAACTGCTGACATTGATCCTTCGGGAGCTCGGCAATCATGATGTGCAAACCGAGACGATCAGGCTCGCCGATCATGACATCAAGCCTGGCGTTACATCCGATGAAGGCGAGGGGGACGCTTGGCCGGCCATCCGTGAAAAGATCGTTGCAGCCGATATTATTCTATTTGGAACGCCGATATGGCTCGGACAGCCCTCGAGCGTGTGCAAAAGAGCCCTGGAGCGCATGGATGCATTTCTGGACGAGACCGACGAGCAGGGGCGTATGGTTTCCTATGGGAAAGTCGCCGCGGTGGCGGTCGTCGGAAATGAAGACGGTGCTCACCATGTTTCGGCGGAACTTTTCCAGGCCCTGAATGATGTCGGCTTCACTATTCCCGCAAATGCTGTTGCCTACTGGGTGGGAGAAGCAATGGGTTCGAAGAATTTCGTCGATCTCGATGAAACGCCGGACGCCGTTAAAACCATGGTCAGCATGCTTGTGCGCAACACGGTGCACCTGGCTCTCCTCCTTAAGAACAGTCAATATCCGGGCGACAAGGACTGACGTTATCAGGGCGGCACTGCCGGCTTTTCCGCCAAGGACGTCGTATAAAACGGCTGCAATTCCTCACCATACCCCGTCCGGCGTTGTGGGTAAGGCGATCATCATGTGAGGCGGCATTCTCCCCTGCCGATAATTATTTTCGGAACTCTCTGCATGTCGGTTTGTTCGAGAGGCGTTCATGCCGGCCCGAGATGGGTTTCCCGTCTGTCGGAGGAAACTCCGAAAGGGAGGCTCGCAATCCATGATCCTAGCGGAGGAAAAATCCACATGAAGAAAACTGTTTTCGTTGTGTTGCTCTTAGGCGGCGGTGCGCTGTCGGCTTTCGCCCAGCAGACCCCAACCGCCAATCCGGGTGGCGATACGCCGGCTGTCGCGACACCGGGCGCCAATAATCCGACGGCTCCGGTGGAGGGCGCCAATAGCTTCACTGAAGCGCAGGCCAAACAGAGGATGGAAGAGGCCGGTTACACGCAGGTCAAGGACCTGACGAAGGACGACAAGGGTGTGTGGATGGCATCGGGCATGAAAGGCGGCAAGACCGTGGCCATAGCGCTCGATTATCAGGGCAACGTCGTCGCCAAGTGAGGCGCGCAGGATTTTGGGAGAAGTGACATGAGAACCGTAACCGGACTTTTCGACGACTATGATGATGCAAGTGCCGCCGTTTCCGAACTGGAAAGAGCGGGCGTGCCGTCAAGCGATATCAGCATCGTCGGCAGCAACGCCGACAGGCGGCATGGAGAGGATTCCGATTCCAACGCAGCGGAGGGCGCAGGCACAGGTGCCGGCATCGGTGCGCTTGTCGGTGGCGCGGGCGGTCTGCTGACGGGGCTTGGATTGATGGCGATCCCGGGTGTGGGGCCGGTGGTTGCAGCAGGCTGGCTTGCCGCAACAGCGGTCGGTGCAGCGGGCGGCGCCGTTGCCGGCGGTGCGGCCGGCGGGCTTATCGGAGCCATGACTCGTTCGGGCGTTTCCGAAGAGGATGCCAATCTTTACGCCGAAGGGGTTCGCAGGGGCGGTACGCTGGTCACCGCCCGCGTGGAAGATAATCTGGTGCCGGAGGCCGAGGCCGTGCTCAAGCGGCAGGGCTGGGTCGACCCTGCGGAACGCCGCGCGGCCTATCGCGAACAAGGCTGGACCGGCTTCGACGAGGCGTCGAGACCCTTTGCGCCGGAAGATGTTGAGCAGGAGCGTAACCGGTACCGCCGCTCCGCAATTTGACGAACTCACCCGTCAGCCGGGGGCATGGTTTTGCCATCGCCTCCGGTCAACGCCTTGCAGGAGCTGACATGGCCAGAAAACCAGATTCCACCTCATCATCCGCCACCTCCACCATTCACGACCAGAAGCTTGTTCGGGGGGATGGCGGAGAACTGCACCAGACCGCGACCGGCGACGAGCCCGTGCTAACGACCGCGCAGGGCGGGCCGGTTGCAGACGATCAGAATTCGCTTCGGGTCGGTTCTCGCGGGCCGCTTGTCGTGGATGATTTCCATTTTCGCGAGAAGATCTTCCATTTCGATCATGAGAGAATTCCCGAGCGCGTGGTTCACGCCCGCGGTTACGGCGCACACGGCTATTTCGAGACTTACGACTCCCTTGCCGCCCATACCAAGGCCGATCTCTTCCAGCGGGCGGGTGAAAAGACCCCGGCCTTCGTGCGGTTCTCGACCGTCGCCGGCAACAAGGGGTCGGCCGACCTTGCGCGGGATGTGCGTGGTTTTGCCGTGAAGCTCTACACCAGGGAGGGAAACTGGGACCTTGTCGGCAACAACATTCCCGTCTTCTTCATTCAGGATGCGATCAAGTTTCCGGATCTCATCCATGCCGCCAAGCAGGAGCCTGATCGCGCCTTTCCGCAAGCGCAAACCGCGCATGACACCTTTTGGGATTTCATCAGTCTCACGCCTGAAAGCATGAACATGGTCATGTGGATCATGTCGGATCGGACCATTCCGCGCTCCTTCCGGTTCATGGAAGGTTTCGGGGTTCACACCTTCCGATTCATCAACGCGAAGGAGCAATCGACCTTCGTGAAGTTTCACTGGAAGCCGAAGCTCGGATTGCAGTCGGTGGCGTGGAACGAGGCGGTCAAGATCAACGGCGCCGATCCCGATTTTCACCGGCGTGATCTTTGGGCGGCGATCCAGTCCGGCAATTTTCCGGAATGGGAGTTGCAGGTTCAGCTTTTTGATCAGGATTTCGCCGACAGCTTCGATTTCGACGTTCTCGACCCCACCAAGATCATTCCCGAGGAGATATTGGCGCCCAAACCGGTCGGCCGGCTTGTCCTAGACCGGATGCCGGACAATTTCTTTGCCGAGACCGAACAGGTGGCGTTCATGACGCAGAACGTGCCGCCGGGCATCGATTTCAGCAATGATCCGCTGCTGCAGGGCAGGAATTTTTCCTATCTCGATACGCAGCTCAAGCGTCTCGGCGGGCCGAACTTCACGCATTTGCCCATCAATGCGCCCAAGTGTCCTTTCGCGCATTTCCAGCAGGATGGCCATATGGCGATGCACAATCCGACCGGACGGGCGAATTATCAGCCCAATTCCTTCGGGGAAGGGCCAAGGGAATCGCCGTCGCGTGGATTCCGGCATTTCCCTGCCGAGGAGCAGGGCGCCAAGGCAAGGTTGCGGCCGGAAAGTTTCGCCGACCACTATAGTCAGGCGCGCCAGTTCTACATCAGCCAGACGCCACCTGAACAACGTCATATCGCATCGGCGCTCACCTTCGAACTCAGCAAGGTGGAAACTCCCGTCATTCGTGAGAGGATGGTCGCGCATCTTCTCAATATCGACGAAACGCTTGCCGCGACGGTGGCGCAGAAGCTCGGCCTGCAAGCCATGCCGAAACCGGCGGATGCCGCCATGCCAACCCGTCAGGATCTGGAGCCGTCGCCGGCGCTCAGTATCGTTCAGCGGGGTCCCAAACGGTTCGAGGGTCGCAAGCTCGGCATTCTCATTACCGACGGCGTAGACGCCAAGCTGCTGAAGGGACTGACCAAAGCGGTCGAGGCGGAAAAAGCTGTCTTCGAGCTTATCGCGCCCAAGGTCGGCGGGGTAACGGCGTCGGACGGCACCGTCGTCGAGGCACATCACATGATTGATGGCGGGCCTTCGGTGCTTTTCGATGCGGTGGCGCTGCTGACATCGGCGGCGGCCATCGATGAGCTGATCAAGGAGGCAACTGCGCGGGATTTCGTCGCCGATGCGTTCCAGCACTGCAAATTCATTGGCTACGACCAGTCGGCGCTGCCGTTACTGGAAAAAGCGGGAATTGCCGATGTCATGGATGAAGGCATGCTGCCATTGCCGGGTGAAGGAGGACTGGCTGCCTTCGTATCAGAGCTCGGCAAACTTCGAGTCTGGGCGCGCGAACCGTCGCTCAAACTCGGCAAGGCCTCCGTGCCGGTCGATAAGCAATGAAACACCCACTCTCACTCACCACCAAGCAACAGGAGACTAAAAATGGCTGAGAAGACATTGGAAGACCTTTTCCTCGATACGGTGAAGGATATTTATTTCGCGGAACGCCAGATTCTCAAGGCGCTTCCGAAAATGGCGCGGGCTGCGCAGTCAGCGGATTTAAAGGCGGCATTCGAAAAGCACAGGGACGAGACCGAGGTCCACGTGGAGCGATTGCAGAATGTCTTCGAGTTGCTCGGCAAGCCGGCACGCGGCAAGACCTGCGAAGCGATCCAGGGCATTATCTCGGAAGGCGAGGAAATCATGGAGGAGTTCAAGGGCTCTCCCGCGCTCGATGCCGGGCTGATTTCTTCGGCGCAGGCCGTGGAGCACTACGAGATCACCCGTTATGGCACCTTGAAGACATGGGCGGTCGAACTCGGCATGAAGGAAGCGGCCAAACTGTTCGAGCAGACGCTGGGCGAGGAAAGCGCAACGGATACGGCTCTCTCTTCGCTTGCCCAGGCACGCGCCAACGTGAAGGCTAAATCCAAGGCGGCATGAGCCGTCACGCGGACGTGCCGCCGATACCGGCGGCGCGTCCAATTTTACAGTTGTCTCTTTCATGCGAGGCTGAACCATGAGGCTGTTTCGCGACAATGGATTGACGATTGTCCTTGTCCTGACTTCCCTTTTGACGATCGGTGGCATGCTTGCGACCGGCTGGGTCGTTTACAACGAGGAGCTTGCGCAGCATCAGGCGACGCCCCTGACGCTTCTTTCCTACGCAAAGAGCGGCCATTTTCTTTCCGCCCTGTTCGAAAACTGGGAGAGCGAATTTCTCCAGATGTCGGCTTATGTGATGCTGACCGCGTTTCTTTTTCAGAGAGGCTCGTCGGAATCCAAAGACCCCGATAAAGCTGCATCGCAGGACGAAGATCCCGCACAAAAAGCAGATGATCCCGAGGCGCCCTGGCCGGTGAAAGCAGGGGGATTTATCCGCACCCTCTATTCCTATTCTCTGGGATTGGCGCTGTTCTTCCTTTTCATCGTCAGTTTTGTTCTCCATCTGAAATACAGCGCTGACGCAGGGGCAGTGGAAGCCGCCATGCACGGTGAGCCCGAGACAACGCTATTTGCGCATCTGGGAAGTGTGGAATTCTGGTTTGAATCTTTTCAGAACTGGCAATCGGAGTTTCTTTCGACCGCGGTTCTCGTCATTCTCTCCATCTTCCTGCGCTTCCGCGGGTCGCCGGAATCGAAACCCGTTGCCGCTCCTCACAGCGAGACCGGCGGATAGGGAGGAGGAATTGATCGAGTTTTCTGCCGAGGGAGACTGGCGGCACCTGTGCGTCGACATGCAACGCGTTTTCGCCGAGGATACGCCATGGCATGTCGAATGGATGGACCGCATCAGCGAGGAGGTGGAGGCTGTGGTTCAAGGCGATCCCGCCCGATGCATCTTCACCTGTTTTGTGCCGCCGAAATCTGTCGAGCAGGCCGTTGGTGCATGGCGGGCCTATTATGAAAAATGGCCGATGATGACGCAGCAGTCGCTGGTCCCGGAACTGATCGGTGTTATACCAGCGCTGTCGCGCTACATACCGCCCGCCCGCATCTTTCGTAAAAGCGTGTACTCCCCCTGGCAGCATGGAGGCCTTGGCGACCTCCTGCGGGAGGAACGGGTTTCAACATTGGTGATTACCGGCGGTGAAACAGATGTCTGCGTTCTCGCCACCGTTCTGGGAGCGATAGACCAGGGTTTTTACGTCATTCTGGTCGAAGACGCGCTTTGTAGCGGAAGGGATGCGACACACGATGCGGCGTTGAAGCTGCTGTCTGGCCGTTTTTCGACGCAGTTGCAGGTGTGCGATACAGCGACCCTCCTTGCGGCGCTTCCCAGGCAATCCGCTCCGCGGTTCATGAGACCCTAATATCAGAATTGCTTCGGGCGATTAGCGGAAGCAGCCAGCGGTCTTCACCGAAGACAAGGAACAAGGCTCCCCGAGCGAAGTTAGGCCGCCTATCTTTACAAGAACCGGAGGCTCCGCCGTGGCCCAAACCGTTGATCACGAAACCAGCAACAGCCTCAATATCGAGGCGGCGACCCCCAAGGTGATTAAGATCATCGTGGGGGAGCGGACGGTGCTTGAGGGCGTGCTGAACACCGGCAGCGTCTTGAGAGTGCAGACAAAGGAGGGCGCCGAGCCACAATCCATCGAACTTGCGATCGAGGACCTGGCTCGGTGAAGGTTGTGGTGTGCGACCGGATTAACCCTGGAAATTGCCCTCGCTGGTATCTCGTTCGTCATAGTTCAAATCCCAGTCCTTCTCGGGTTTCTTGACGCCGGGCGGCAGTTTGTTGGCGGTTGCGTCGTCCGAACCGGTGATAACCCTTGGCTTCGCGCTCGCCACGCCGTTGTTTTTCGAGGTTTTCTTACCGCGCGCAAATTGCGGTTCGCTGTCCTTGTGAATTTGCTTCAGCTTGTCGTTCTTGTTCATGACATCCTCCTTGATCCCTCCCTAACAGTTTTACAGCACCGCTGTTCCCTCAATGCCTCAGCAAGATCGGAACCTCTCCATGACGCTGCGGTTAAAAGACCTGCCGGATAGCGGATCCGCCATTCCTGCAACCATAAGCGGAGATGAAGCGATGAGCCTACCCGACAAGGACACCCAGCCGGAGCCCGGTACGGACGATGCCCGGTCCGTCGATACTGAAGAAAGCCGCCGGGACAGGGAAAAGGCGAGAAAGAACGCGGAACGCATGATCGAAGAGAGGTGGCGGAGGCAACCGCCCAAGGGTGTAGATGAGGCCTGAAACCAACTGTCCTATCTAAAGCTTCGCGCGCGCCTGCGCTTTTCCAATCGACGTCGTCGAAATCCTCATTGATGTCGCCATTGTACGTTGGCGTACAGCAACCAAGCGTCCGCCGAGACATTTCCCCATAGTGAAAGGATGGGAAAATGGCCAAGCACGCTGTGAGTGGAGTTTCCGGAAACACATTGAGTGAAGCGCAGCTGGAGGAGTTGCGCATCGGTATTGCGGAGCTGGCGCCGGCCCTGACGGCTTTTGCGCGCCGCTTCGTCAGAAATGAGGAGGATGTTGACGATCTCGTTCAGGAGACGATGTTGCGGGGGCTTCGGGCCCTGCATGGTTTTACCCCCGGCACGGCGCTGAAATCATGGCTCTTCACCATTTTGCGCAACACGTTCTGCACTCGCTACAAGGTGTCGAGGCGTGAATGCGTCGGCTTGCCGGTCGGTATCGAGCAATCCATGTCTACCCCTGCCAGCCAAGAATGGCGTGTGCAGCATCAGGAGGTCATGAGGGCTATCCGCCATCTCGACAAGGACCAGAAAAAAGCTCTGCTGCTCGTGGCGGCAGGGACGAGTTATTCCGATGCCGCCGCCATCTGCGGCTGCCGGGTGGGCACCATCAAAAGCCGCGTCAACAGGGCGAGGGAGTCGCTACGTCGAAATCTGGACTGAGTGCTGGTGACAGCCGGCCGCACGCCGCAGACAGGTGGGCGCTACCTGTCCTGCTGGTGACCTTGATGTGTCGTGTTTATCTTTATGTTTGCCTGCCTCCCGGTCTGGGTTGAAACCTTCTGTTCCTTGACGGCGGAGGTTTCTTCCGTGTTCAGACGGTCGTTGTCGCCGGGCCCTTGCTGGCTTCTGTTCTCTTCGGGAATGGGGAGTGTTTTCCTGGTCATGTTACACCTCGTCCGGCATGAGTTCGTGGAGCGACCCGAACCATGCTTGCGCAGGTTTGTTCCCCCCGTCCGTCGACGCCTTTCATATTGCAGGCGAGTGACGCCACGGATGGATGAATGGGAAACCGGAACGCATCATTCCGTTCCTGGGCATGACGAGGTACGCGATTATCCGAAACCGTAGAGGAACGTCTTTTAAGACGTCATCGAACCTGAGACCAAGCCGAACCGACAACGCGTAAGGCTGGAAAATCAGCCGACAAGCAATTTGGTTCGAAAATAGAGAGTTGCGAGCCGCTGAAGTTTCAGGGGATCGACAACGCCGCGATCATACATTTTCAGGACATAGCGGGCGACGTCTGCCCGGCACAAAGCCGGATCGCGTTCTGCGGACAGAACATTCTCGTAGGCTGCCTTAACGATGTTGATGTCTTCGTTCAGAAAAATTCCGGAACTCTGGTACTCGTGATTGGCGTGCATTTCACCTCCTTGAAACGCATCCTGCATTTCACAGCGTGAGGGAAGATGAACCCATACTATAGGGAAATGGCCAAACGTAAATGTTCGGAAGCGTACCGAACGACGATTGAGAAGGTCGTGCGGACTACCGAACCCCGCTGCTTTCGACAATGACGAGGTCGTCAAGCGGGATTTCAGACTGGTATTCGCGCAGAAAGCGGGCGAATACACGATTGCTTTCCTGTTCAGGCATGCCGTAGAGATCGCGCGCATAGTTCTCGAGCATCTCGCGGTTCCTGATCGTAATTCTTCCCCTTTCGGAACGAATGAACCCATGGCTTTCGAGAACGTGGAGGGCGTCCGTTACACTTGCTCGCCTGACGGCCAGCATGGTGGACAAAAAGTCGTGGGTCAGTGGCAGATGATTGCCTTCTATGCGGTCGTGGCACATCAGGAGCCAGCGGGCGAGCCGCTCCGTTACGGACTGGGTGGCATTGGAAGACGCCGTGTATTCCACCTGCGTTCTTGAGATGTGCAGTGCACAGACAAGAATCTCGAAAAAGACCCGATATTTTTCAAGAAGCGCTTCAAACGACCGCATGTCCATGACAAGGGCTTCGCCGGGAGCCTGTATCACGATTTCGGTCAGGTTTCTTTCCGCGCCAGCGACCGCCCCTGTCGGCACAAATCCCTCTCTCCCGACAAGCCCCGCTTCTGTTTTGCGCTCCGATTTGGTGACGACCACGACGGAGGCAATGCCGGATGACAGGAAGAAAACACGCTCGACGGGCGCGCCGGCGGATATCAACACATCGCCCAATGCGAGCTTGACGGGCTTACAGACGCCCGTTACGTCACGCCTGATGTCATCTGGCAGAAGAGAAAGCAGAAAATTCGCTTCGCCATCGCCCTCGGCTTGTTTCAACATAACACGTGCCTCGCTTTAATGTCTGATGCCCCCTCCTTGAGCCATCAAAGCGGAAACAATGTTTTCGATGTCTTCCGAACGTCCGGAGAGGACAAAAGGTCCCGGCTCGCTGTCAATAACCGTCTCTGGCACGAAAAAAAGATAAGGAATTGCCTCTTCGTCCAGTTGTTCAGTGAGACGCAGCATGACGTCCGCCTCGTAACGAACGTCAATAATCGCCGCGGCAAATTTGAGAGCGTCTTCACTTTCAATGAAGCTGGCGGAGTAGGGTCCTTCCAGGCCGATCTGGGCATGAAACCACGCCATTCGGATTTCCGATGTAACAGTATCTGTCATGCCAATGATTGCGATGGTGAGGCGTTTAACGGTCTGCATGCTTTACTCCTCGCGCACCATCGGCATGCGTGTGCCTGTTCCCACCATAACGCCTGAGCAAGACGATTTCAGCCGCCCGGTCACTGAATTTATCAAATAAGCGCGAGGGGAGTGCTGCAATTTCAGAAATTGATCCCGAAAAACAGCGGCCAATACTCGAATTCGAGAGGTAATGATCTGATGTTCTAGCGTCTTGCGGCGGAACAATTGCGCATGAGCGGGGTTGGGGCGTCTTCCGGATCGGAAGGATTTCCTTCCTCGAGATGCGAGCCGGTGTTAGCGAGGGAAGATAAGACAATGACCACCATTCCGCTGATCGGTGCCGGTGCGCTTGAGATTTCGCTGGTCAGCCGGCAGTTTCTGATCGCCGACATGAAAGAGGCAATCTCTCTGCTGGAAGAACACTGGCCGGTAAAAACCGGTGTCCACTATCGTCTTGCCCTCAGGAGTTGCCGCCTCGCTCTGTTGCGAAATGGCTCCTCAACCGTTGCGCGGGAACACCTGATTGCCGCGTGTCTGGAGGCGGGCGTGAGCCATAAAGCCGTTTCCACCAATCAAATCCGTCTTTAGGTCAGGTCCATGCGAACTTGTATTCATCCATAGGGGAGGTATCCGATGGCGGGGAAAAACAATGACATGGCTGATGAGCCGCGGGAAAGCATCAGGCCCGAACAGGATATGAACCGACCGTTAAGTGAAAGGCTCGACTCGAAATTCTCGCCCATCGGCGTAGATGATGGCGATTTTCGAGGGCGCAAACGGACGTGGAAAACCATGATGGTCTATACGCTGGTCATATTCGCCCTCGCTGTTGCGATTGCACTCTATTTTCTGACAGGAACGCATCCCGGCCGCGCGGTGTGAGGCGAGGCCGCGATGTGTTCCGGTCTATACTTTGCCGGCTATCAGATCGAGGCCACTGATCGATGGAAAGCAGACTTCTTCGCTTCTTCGCCGCAAGGGAATATCCACCTGATAGGGCACAGCCACCATCAGTTGCAGGGAGGTGCGCAACCGGTTCGGTGCCGTCGTGTCGGTCAGGGTCAGATGGGCGGTCGCAGCAAGGCGTTCAGCCTCGTGCGTCGGGACCACATTGCTCTCCAGCAGCTTCGCAGCCGCCAAAGCCAGGTGGCGGCTGGGGTAAACTGCCCTCATGACCTCAGAGACGACAACGGCCCACCCGTTCTCATGCGCGATGATTTGATATTCGATGCTCTTTTCCATGGTGTTCAAGCCTCCCTGTTCGGTCGCACCTAACCACGATGGGAAAAGCTTGTTCCTCACTTTGGGGCGATTGCGGCAGGCCGGTTTGGCTAAGTCGTCGCGCCAAGGATTTCGCCTATTTTGTGCAGGTCGGAGACGAAGGCGCGGCGCTGTCGATCCGCCTCCTGCCGGTCGCGAAGGCGCAGCAGATAAGATGGATGGATGGTGACGAGAAGGCGTGTGCCGGCCGGCGTCAAAAGAACATGCCCGCGTTCCTTCGTCACGCCGCTTGCGCGTCCCGTCAGCGCGTAAAAGGCTGTGGCGCCCATCGCCACGACAAGGTCTGGCTCGACAAGCCGCAGTTCTGCACCCAGCCACCACGCGCAGCGCTGCACCTCCCCGCCGTTCGGGCGGGCATGCAGACGTCGTTTCCCACGCTGCTCGAATTTGAAATGTTTTACGGCGTTGGTCACATAACATTGCGAACGATCCACACCCGCTTCTTTGAGGCATTCGTCGAGCAGGCGACCGGCCGGACCAACGAAAGGCCGTCCTTTCAGGTCTTCTTCATTGCCGGGCTGTTCGCCGACGAGGACTACGCGCGCCCGGGTGTCGCCGTCGCCGAAAACAAGCTGGGTGGCGTTCCTGTAGAGATCGCATCTTTCACAGCTTTCCGCTTCCTTGCGCAAAGCGCCAAGTGAGGGCGCGCTGGCGCTTTCGGGCTGGAAGGCGGGTGGCAGACGGTTTTTGCGCGTACTTCTTGCCAAGGTGGTGGCTCCCCGCAGATACGGCCATTTCTCCCCTGCCGTGACGGTGGGGGTCCACATACCCAATGACCGGGTTTCGATATATGATGCTGCCTCAAAAATGGGCCAAAATTTGAACTTGCGTCCATCTGCGCGGTAGGAACGATCCGTTCTACCAATTCGTACGGAAACGTACTCACTGTTTTCATGGGATTTTCCGCTGCTAATATGACCGCCGCAGGTTGATGTTTTTTCGAGCAAAGGGGCGACCGGGCGAACCGCTATGCTTGGATCAGATTTTCTTGTTTATAACCGATTGTTGAAGACCCTCGGCACAGAACGCCTGTCGCAGCTTGCGTCGCGGCTGGAGCCCGTGGATCTGCCGGCGGGACATCGGCTCGTTGCCGCTGGCAAGCCCATTTCTCATCTCTGTTTTATCGAAACCGGTCTTGCATCGACGGTCGTTCATGATGACGGCGGCAAAAGCATTGAAGCCGTGCTTGTTGGGCGAGAGGGCATCACCGGCTGGCCCGTTCTGCTGGGCGCGGAAACCACGCCGGACGAAACCGTCATGGGCGTGGGCGGTCGTGGCTTCCTGATTCCGGCCGCTGAAATACGGCGGGAAATGGAGGAAGACGCGCGACTGCGTGAGCTTTTGCTGGGCTATATCAACATCTGCCTGCTTCAGGCCAGCCAGCTTGTGCTGGCAAATGGGCAATATGGTCTGCGGGAAAGGCTCGCACGCTGGCTGCTGATGTGTCATGACCGCCTCGATATGGATGATTTGCCGATTACCCATGAGTTTCTCTCCACCGTTCTTGGGGTGCGGCGGCCTGGCATTACCAACGAGCTGCATGTTCTCGAAGGCATTCATGCCATTCGCGCCAGCCGCGGAAATGTCCGCATTGTCAATCGCGGTATACTGGAAGACGTCGCCGACATGACCTATGGCGTCCCCGAAAGAGAATATGAAACACTGATGGCCCGTATGCGGACGGATGATGCCCTTTCAGTCCTTTCGGTCCAGCGCATCGCTGAAACGGACGACTTTCAGTAAGTCATGCTGCTTGTTACGGATGATGATGCATCCTTCGGAGATGTCACGCCCTTGCAGGATCGCCTCGCTCATCAAGGCGCGGGCGTCCTTGCGCGCCTCTTCGATCGCTTGGTCGAGGGAAGGGAGCTCGCTTCCTTCCGGGTCATCAAGGACGTTTTTACCGCTGATTACATTGAAGAAAAATCTTGGCATTGCGGGTCTTCCCAAGAAACGATGGTCGCCGCTGACGCATGGAGTGGCCTATCCCTAGCCAAACTGCCGCAAATATTGCGCCTGTTTTTCAAGCCGTGCGGCAAGTTCGGAAATGCTCATATTCGTCGCGCATAGATGGATGGCGCATTCCAGGAAGTGCAGGGATGAGCGTCGGAGAAAGTCCTGCTGCTGCTCATGCGCCATTCTGGAGATGCGATCGGTTTTTCCGGATTTATCCGTCATCTTCTGTTCCCTCGGTTTGAATTCTGGGTCGCCTAACCAGTGGAGCGTGCAATTGTTTCGAAAAAAATTCCGCTGTTGCCTCCCCGTCTTCGCGGAACATTGCCCCAGCAAAGTGGTTGGGGAGCGTTGAACCCAACCGGAGGCAATGATGACCAATAATTCTCCACGAGACGGTGCTCCCGGCACCACCGACCAATCGCCGCGATGGGAAGGGCCGAAGGAAAGCCGACCCAGAGGCTACATGAAACCCACGGACGACCCCGAGCACGATCGGGATGCTGTCGGTGAAAATCTCAAGGACCCACGGAAGAAGCGTGTTTCCGATGCAATGAAAACCCGCGACGACCAATAGGCCAGCGGCTTGTCCGCTGCCACCCGACGACAGGAGGAATAAATGTCCACCTCGACGAAAACACCGGCAAGTATCCGGCAGGGCGGGCCGGGCTCTTCCCATGAAAACGCAAAGGCCCCACTGGAGATCAAGAAACCTGCGGCAGACAATGACAAACGTTCAAAGAGCAGGGTTTCCGGGGGAGGGGGTGAGCGTGACAGTCACCACACCCATGACCCCGAACGAAAATAATTATCCGCCGGGAGAGAACGATGAAAAAGGCAAAAAAGAAAAAGAAGTGGTCACAGAAGGTGATCAGGGAAAGCGATGCGCTCGATCTTGAGAAGGAGGTGTTCACCAAAGACGATCCTTCACAGATCGCACGTTCGCTGAAAGCTTCGGCGGAACAATCCTCCAGGCGCAAGACCAGCCCTTTCCGGTCTGCAATGTCGATGCTGGTGTTTTACATCAACCGTGCTGGCCGGACGTTGCCCGGAAATCGCAAGGAAGTGCTGGAAGACGCGAAGGATGAGCTTCGCAAGGAATTCGGGAAATCGCGATAGACGCACGGCACTCGCTTTTGGCCCCTATCACGCGAAGCGCGAAGGAGGGCTGGGGGCCGTGCAGCAGAAAATTGCTCCTCATGTAATATTAAGTCCCGGAACTCCTGTGAGCCGCCATGCCCCCGCGAAACGCAGGATGACGACGCGGCGACGTCAACGGGCGCGGCCAGAGACGCTGGCGATCATCTCGAAGGGCCGCCGATCTCTGTGTGGAGGCGCTCGTCGATTGCGTTCATTTGCTCGATTTCGGCGCGCTGGCCGCGGGAAATCTCCGCACAGAGTGCCATAAGTTCCGGATCGGTGATCCTAGCATTTCTGCACATGAGAATGGCGCCGGAATGATGGGGGACCATCGAAGCAATGAATTGTCGGTCGCCGATCAGGGTCTGGTTGCGCGTACCGGTGAAAGCCGCCACGAAGAGAAGGGCAAGACCGGCATGAAGAAATAGGTTCAGCCGCTTGTTCGGATACATCCCACCCATCGTCGCGAGCATGAGGATGCCCATTGGCGCAACCATGGTTAGGGCCATGTAGACCATGTTGAGATTGTTCCGGAAGTCGCCCCAGCCGTCGATCATGGAGAACATCACGAGGTACATAACCAAGAGGCTGAGGATCATGTTAACGGCGAAAGCCGCATAGGGATGGCCGGCGGCGCGGGCTTTCCCCTCATGATGGGCGCCGTGATTGTCGTACATCTGGTCCTCCCGTTGCCGCACAGCGGCTTGCCCCGGAGAGGAGTGCGGCCCTCCCCGGTGATGATCTAGTCGGTGGAGCCAGTCAAAACAGGCTCGGGGCCATAGGGCTAATGTGGCTGCACGCCTGACTGGCTGTGGGTCCCGCCGGGACGGGAGATCGCTGCCAATGCCTCGCCCACGCCGTTGCCGTCGGTTTCCACGGCGACATCGCCGAGGGACAGGATCCCCACCAGCTGCTTGTTGCGGTCGAGGACGGGAATACGGCGGATCTGCTGGTCGCCGAGATTGCCGCAGACATCTTCCACATCCTCGTCATCGAAGCAGTATTTCACTTCCCTGGACATGATGTCGCTCGCTTTGGTGTCCGGACCTTTGCCTTCGGCAACTGCGCGAATTGCGATATCCCGGTCGGTGAGCATTCCCACCAACTTTCCTTCCTTACCGACCGGCAGGACACCGGCATCGATTTCCGCCATGATGCGGGCTGCTTCCTGAATGGTTTCTTCCGCATTCACGACACGCACATCATGCGTCATGACCTCCTGGACTTTCATCGCGGTAACTCCTTCTCACGGTAAATCCTTGCTGCGCACCCGCTTAGTGCTGGGCGTGCTGCTCATTGCGCTTGCGGGTGGCGGCGGCCTTTTTGGCGGAAGTGGATCGCTCTGCCTTCGGTCTTGCAGCAGCGGCCTCGCCACCTTTGCGGCCACCCTTTTCGGAAGAGGCGTGGTTCCCGGCATGACCGCGGCCGGAGCCGGATTTCTTGCCGCCGCCGCTTTCCTTGTTCACGGTGGCCCAGGCACGCCGCTCGGCCTCTTTCTCGCCGACGCCGCGATCCTCATATCCTTCTTCGATATGCTCGGCCTTGCGCTTCTGTTTGTCCGTATAGGAAGACTTGTCGCCACGGGGCATCGTGCTTCTCCTCTTGGTTGAAGCGCCCCTAACTCCAGTGATCAAACGATGTTCCCGAGATAACCCAGTCTCCGGCCCTCTCGCTTCTTACCGTTGACAGGCTGACGGAGATCACGTGTTTCTGAAACAGGCCTCGGGCACCATTGACCGGCAACCGGCCTACTGGACCCAAACGCGTCTAATTGCGTCGAATGCCGCGATGATAGAAGGATCGCCCATACGCGCTTCCAGGCAGAGGAAACTCAAGGTCGTCGAGAGCTTCACAATGTCCGCGATGACCAGTCCATGAGACTGCTGTTCATGCAGGGCAATCGATTCCCGGCAAAGGCTTAGTCCGACCCCCGTGCGCGTCATGGCGATCATGGACGCTTCCTGGTCCACTTGGGCCACGATGTGTTGGCGAACGCCAAGATTGGTGAACAGCCGGGCCAGCATCCGATTATGGACCGATGCGGGTGGCGTGCCGATCCATGGGAGGGAGGCAAGCTGTAACCAATCGGCCCCTCGCACAAAGCTTGCGAGCGATGGCGGAGCGACAACGCAATAGGTCAATTGGGCAAGTGAGCGAGCGTAGAAAAGCGATGCGGTATTCTCGCCAGTGATGTCGGGAGACGGGTCATAGTCCCGTGGGTCACCGAGATAGAAACCGGCGTCGAGCTCGTTGCGCTTGAGCCTCTCCGGCACATCACCGCTCATTCCGTGACGCAACGTTGTTTCTATACCCGGTCCGCTTTCAAGAAGCGCTTTCAGAAAGGCGCCCAGCCGTGTGAATTCAGGATCGATGATCGTGCCGATCCGCAATTTGCCCCGGACCCTCGTCGATAAATTACCGGCCGTCTGACCGAAGTCCGTCAGCGCCGCCAGCACTTGCTCGGCTTTTGCAGCCAACAGCGCACCTTCCTGTGTCAACTCCAAACCCGTCGAGGTTCGCCGGAACAGGGTCAGCCCGGTGTCGGTGGCCAAGCGTTTCAACTGAAGCGTCACCGCCGGCTGCGTGACGTGCAGTTGCTCGGCGGCTCGGGTGACGTTTCCTTCCCGCCCCACGGTAACAAACGCCCGTAATGTTCTCAGATCGATACCTTCCAGCATATTAATTTCACTTATAATGCTCGGTTGAATTTGTCATTGGATTTTACGAGCCAATGTTGGCTATGCATCTAATTAAAGCAGGGAGGGAGCATGGCATGCCACGGCAAAGTGTCCAATCTTATAATTATGTGGTGTTCCATCGCGATGGGGGTGCAACCCGATGAGGAATGGTGGTTACGGAACTTTCCGCGACGTTTTTGACTACGTTATTGTTGGCGGTGGCTCCGCAGGCTGCCTCCTCGCCAATCGCCTCAGCCGTGACCCGTCAAAACGTGTCCTTTTGCTGGAAGCCGGCCGCAAGGACGACTATCCATGGATACATATCCCGGTCGGCTACCTCTATTGCATCGGCAATCCGCGCACAGACTGGCTTTATAAAACCGAGCCAGATGCCGGCCTGAACGGCCGTTCGCTGCGCTATCCCCGCGGCAAGACGCTTGGCGGCTGCTCATCGATCAACGGCATGATCTATATGCGTGGTCAGGCGCGCGATTTTGACGGGTGGGCAGCGGCAACCGGCGATGATGCCTGGTCCTGGCAAAATTGCCTGCCCGATTTCAAGGCGCATGAGGATCATTACCGGCTGGACGATGGCGCGGATCCGAAGACCGGCGACAACAGCCGGTTCTCCGACATGCATGGCCATGGCGGCGAATGGCGGATCGAGAAGCAGCGTCTGAAATGGGACATTCTCGAATCCTTCGCGGAGGCCGCCGTGGAAGCTGGCATTCCGCGTTCGGACGATTTCAACAGCGGCGACAATGAAGGTGTGGGCTATTTCGAGGTCAATCAGCGCTCCGGCTGGCGCTGGAACACGTCAAAGGCTTTCCTGCGCCCGGCGCGGAACCGTCCCAACCTGACGATCTGGACGCAATCTCATGTCGAGCGTTTGATCCTTGTAAAAGAGGCGTCCGGTCGCAAACGGTGCATCGGTGTCATGGTTGAGCGCCACGGGCAGCGCACGGAGGTTGGGGCGCGCGGAGAGGTTATTCTCTCTGCAGGTGCAATCGGATCACCGCAAATCCTGCAATTATCGGGCATCGGACCCGCCGCACTGCTGAAGCGTCACGGCGTTGAGGTCGAAAACGACCTGCCAGGTGTCGGTGAAAATCTTCAGGACCATCTGCAAATTCGTGCGGTCTTCAAGGTCGGTAATGCGAAAACGCTTAATACGCTCGCCAACAGCGTTTTGGGTAAAGCAATGATCGGGCTCGAATATGCGTTGAAACGCAGTGGTCCGATGAGCATGTCGCCCTCGCAACTCGGCGCCTTCACGCGTTCCGATGAAAGCCAGGCCCATGCCAATCTGGAGTATCACGTCCAGCCCCTCAGCCTCGACGCGTTCGGTGAGCCGCTGCACACTATTCCCGCCTTCACTGCCAGTGTTTGCAATCTGAACCCGACCAGCGTTGGAAGCGTGCGGATTCGCTCCGGCAAAGTGTCGGACGCGCCGGCAATTGCGCCGAACTATCTCAGCACCGAAGAAGACCGCGGGATAGCTGCCCAAAGCCTCCGCCAGGTGCGCAAAATCGTGTCGCAGCCAGCGCTGGCAAAATACCGGCCTGAGGAATGGAAGCCAGGTCCGCAGTTCCAGAGTGATGAGGAACTGGCGCGGCTTGCGGGCGATATCGCCAATACCATCTTCCATCCGGTGGGTACGACGAAAATGGGCCGCGATGACGATCCGACGGCAGTCGTCGACAGTCGCCTCAGGGTGCGCGGAGTTGCAGGGCTGCGCGTCGTGGATGCGGGCATCATGCCGAAGATCACAAGCGGCAACACCAACGCACCGACGCTTATGATTGCCGAAAAGGCGGCCGGCTGGATCATTGCAGACGCACACGCATAGAAAATTCTTGGGGAGGTTCAAAGAGATGACATCGACCGCACGGTCCACGCTTCCGCTTTCCGGCGTTCGGGTGGTTGATTTCGGGCAATATATTGCCGGCCCGGCGGTGGCCATGATCCTCGGCGATCTGGGTGCGACCGTCGTGCATATCGATCCCCCTGGCGGTCCGCTTTGGCAAAGCCCAGCCAATGCAACGCTCAATCGCAACAAAGCCATCGTCAACATCGATCTGAAGGTGCCTGAGGGCATCCAGCAGGCGTTTGCGCTTATCGCGGAAGCAGACATTGTCATCGAAAATTTTCGCCCGGGCAAACTGGCGGCGCTCGGAATAGATTTTTCAACGCTCCGGCAGGAACGGCCGGAGTTGATCACGCTTTCCATCCCCGGCTTTGCTTCGAACGACGAGGAAAGGCGTGAGCTGCGCGCCTATGAAAGCGTCATCGCGGCAAGCTCCGGCGTTTTTACGGATATGGGCCTCAATCGGGTGCTCATGGGCGTCAACCCGTCCTTCTCCCCGCTGCCGCTGGCCTCGGCCTATGGCGCCATGCTGGCGTCGTCTGCAACAGTCCTCGCCTTGCAGGCGCGTGAGCGCACTGGGCTTGGCGATCACATCGAGGTGCCGCTTGCCAGCGCCGTCATGGAAGGACTGTGCTACAACTCGATCAAGATCGAAGGGCTCCCGGATCGGTATATCACGCAGCGCGAGCAGGAAATCGCCCGCCGCCGGGCCGAAGGCCTGCCGATGAACCTGAGTTACGAGGCCTCAACCGTCAAGGTCCTCGAAGAGGTCGGCTATACAGAAAAAGAGATCGAGAAGCTGCTTGAGGACGGTGTTGCGAGCCAGAGCTGGAGCACCGAGTATCTGCCGAGCTGACGGCAAACGGTGGCTCCGGGGTTGAGGAGGATACCGAAGTCGCTTTCGACCCGCCGAAGTGTACGATGGCATTTGGCGGGTCAGATATTCAACATAAGCAAAGAGCATTCTTGGTGCGGGAACAGACAAGGGAAAGATCGCAGAATGGCGCGCCGTACTAGCGAGGTGGAAACCTCCAAGCTCGGTCGGACACCGATAACGTTGTGGAAACCGGCAGGATTTCCCAGCGAGCTGATCAGGTCATGCGCAAGCATCCTGTCCCACGGTCGTCGAAGGTGACCTATGACAGGATTTGAAGAACCGAAGCGAAAAGCATGTTGCATCCCGCTATGCTATGTTCAGGTTCAACATGCTCTGCCTCGTTATGACTGAGACCGTCGCGGCACGGCACAAAAATCATGGCCGATGGTGCGACCCTGTTCATGAAAAGTGCATCGTGGAATGCGCCTGACAACATGCGTTCGGTCGAAAAACCGCGCTCCCGCGCGGCGCGGCCCAATGCCGAGACGATGCCATCCTGGAAATTCGCCGGCGGCATGTCGAATATCTGTCCAATCGTCGCTTCGCATTTTTGGTCCATCGCAGCGTCGTGCACGATCGCGCGGATTTTACTCTCCATTTCGTCGAGTGTTTCTGATGATGGATGTCTGATATCGACGGTAAAAGTCACGGATTGTGGAATGGCGTTGACGGCACCGGGCTGCAACGCCATTCGGCCAACGGTGAACCGGGCCGCAGGATCCAGCGGCATCATGGCGGGGAAAAGCGATCCCAGCGCATTGACCGCGGCATGAAAAGGATCGCGTCTATATGCTAGGGCTGTTGTGCCGGCATGAGCAGTCTGGCCGGTGATTGACACCTCCAGCCAGCGTGTACCCTGTATGCCCGTCACAATCCCGATGGGCACGCCCTGTTTTTCAAGGGATGGACCCTGCTCTATATGTACCTCGACAAAAGCAAAGACCGGAAAACCAAGATCGCGCATGGTCGCTTCCGGCAGGCTTTTTAGGGTGGCGTCAAGCTCACCGGCAAAACCGGCGCCGTCATCCGTTGCCGCAAGATGAAGCCAGTTTTCGGGGATATTACCGGAAGCAAAAGCCATGGAGCCCATGCAGCCGGGAGCGAAGCGGCAGCCTTCCTCATTGGTGAAGGCGACCACCTCAATGGGGCGCTCCGTATCTATTCCGAAATCTTCGAGCGTTTCGAGAACCTCGAATGCCGAAAGCGTTCCCAGTGCTCCATCAAACCGGCCGCCTGACGGCTGGCTATCCAGATGGCTGCCGATCAGAAGCGGTGCAAGGCTCTCGTCGCGGCCACTCCTCCGAATGAAAAGATTGGCAAGGGGATCCTGAAACACGGAAAACCCCCGATCAATGGCGAGTTTCGCCAGCAGTCGTCTCGCCTCACAATCCAGTGCGGTCAGCGCCTGCCGGTTGACGCCGCCCTTTTCAGTCGCGCCGATCGCCGCAAATCGATCGAGATTTGCCAGCAGTCTTTCGCCGTTGATCGAAAGTTTTGCCATTGCTGTCTCCTTTTCAGCCGTCGAGGCCGGGCTGAGCCGCTGCAACGAAAGAACGTACCCGGGACAGTTCGACCGGGTTCCACCAGACGCCGCCTTCCTTCAGCGATGACGCCACGATTACGCCATTGGTGCGTTTGAGGATTTCGATAATATTGCCTTCGTTGACCCCTGAGCCGACCAGAAGCGGCAGATGCGTGGCCGCGCCGATCTCCTCGATCTCTTCAAGAGACGCGCTGTTTCCGGTCCGCTGGCCTGTCGCTATGACGGCATCGGCGTCGAAGAAGGCGAGATCGCGCGTCAGTTCATCAATGCTGCGATCCGCGGTGATGGCGTGGGCGCCGTGCTTCACATGGCTGTCGGCAAAAACCTTGATGTGCTCCGCCCTTAGCAATGAACGGTAGCGCATCGCCTCGGCTGCACGTCCCTCCATGAAACCCTCATTGGCCACATAGGCGTTTGCCCATTGATTGACGCGGATAAATTTCGCCCCGCCCGCCATGGCGATCGCAAGGGCAGGGATGGGAGCATTGGCCAGCACATTGATACCAACGGGCACGCCGACGGCGCGGACGATGCGGTCCGTCACCACGCTCATGAAGGCTGAGGTTTCCGGTCCGATATCATCTGGTTTGGAGAAGGGAACGTCACCGTGGTTTTCGACGATCAGACCGTGCATGCCGCCTTCAACAAGGCGTTCGGCGTCGCGCATGCACGCATCGTAGATCGCATCCATGCTTGCGTTCCGATAACGCGGCGCTCCGGGAAAGGCCGGGCAATGTATCATGCCGATCAGCGCCTTGTTGCGACCGAAAATTTCCTTGATAGCATTGGCCGCGTTGTCGGATATGGTCTGCATTTCAGTCCCTTTCGAAAGTTTTCCATGCGTGCCTTTGTTATCGGCAATATCGCACTTGATGAAACCTATTCCATTGCGGCACTGCCGGAGGCAGGCGCTTCAATCTTTGGCGAGCGGGCCTCGCGCAGTCTGGGTGGCAAAGGCTGCAACCAGGCCATTGTTCTTTCGAGATGCGGTGTCGAAACCACGCTCGTCGCCGCCGTCGGCAGCGATGAGCGTGCGATTGCGATCGAAAAGGCACTCACCCGCGAGCGCCTGACACCAAAGCTCATTTCCGTCGATAGCCCCACCAGCGATATCTCCATCATCCTGACCACCCCCGACGGTGAAAACTCGATCATCACTACCCGTTCGGCAGCGGCAGCGCTCGATCAGAAAGCTGCCTTGGACGCCCTTGCCGTCGCCTTCTCCGGTGACCTCCTCGTTTTGCAGGGCAATCTTTCGGAAGAAACGACCCTTGCCATTCTCAATGCGGCGAGATCGAAGGGACTAAAGACGGCTTTCAATCCGTCGCCGCTTCAGCCCTGGTTTGCAAGCGTCCTGCCGTTCATCGATATCGCCGTCCTCAACCGCCTCGAGGCCGAGGCGCTGACGGGTGAGAGAGGGTCCGATGCCGGAGCGTGCCTGCTGCGCGCCGGTGTCGGCCTCGTCATCGTCACGCTCGGCGGACAAGGCTGTGCGCTCGTGTCCGCCGAAGGCGCTATCGAGGTGCCGGCTGCGCCCGCCACAATCGTCGACACCACGGGCGCCGGCGATTGCTTCACGGGTGTTGCGCTCGCCTCCGCCATGCTTCGCGGCGTCGCCGTGGACGCGCGTGCCCTTGAGGATGCCTCAAGGGCCGCAGCCATTACGGTTGGTCGTCGGGGCACGCAGGATGCCTTTCCCAGTCGTCAAGAACTGATGACCATTTTGCAGGCGTAGCCGCTCTGGTCACGGCTTTTCCGTCAGCCAGCCGAGAATGTTCTTCCACAGCCGCCCATAGCCATCCCATTCGCAGAAGGCTGGAGAAAGCCAGTGCGGACCAATGTCGGATGTCCATGCGGCCGTGCGGCCCTTGCCGAACCGACCGGTGACGAGCAGCGGATGGGAACCCTGATCTTCCGGCAGACGTGCAACCACCTCGACATCGGCGCGGTCACGCACCTCAACCTCGTTCACCCCCAGCAGAAGTGGCCATTCGCCGGAAAGGCCTGCCACGGTTGGATGGTCGGGTTTCAGAATATCGGCCGTCGAGCCCTCAGGAATTTCCACGCGATCGTCCCATGGAAGGCAGGTGACGGGCAACGTATCTTCCACCGGCGTGCGGCGCCAGCGGGCCTTACCATCAATACCCTGAAAGGAAAAATAGCCGCCGACCATCAGCAGGCCGCCGCCCTTTTCCACCCATGCCTTGATGAGCTTCAACCGGTTCGGCACGGTTTTGGACTGCAGCCAGACGGCCGGCGGCAGCAGAAGCGAATTTGCACCGATATCCGAGAGAATGATGACGTCATAGGTATCTAACCCCGCCATCTCGAAGGGAAATTTTTCCACCGCATCATGGGCGGTCATGTAAGTCAGCTCATATTCGCTGCCTTCCAGAGCCTTCACCAGCGGTTCTGCACCCAGATGAAAGGTGACGCTGCCAAATTGATCGAAGCCCTTGTAGTGGGTGGCGGAGCTGACCCAGCTTTCACCGACGAGGAGCACTTTTTTTGTCATGATCTTTCCATTTCCATAGTTTCGTCAGGTCTTCGCCTGGAAGACCGAGCGCGGGTTGTCCCGCATGAGAGTTTGAAGAGTGGCGTCATCGAGCCCGTGCCGCTTCAGCCGCGGCAGGAAGTGTCTGAGAATATAGGCGTAGCCATTGCCGCCATATCGGGTCAGCATCATTTTCAGGAAGACGTCATGAGACAGCAGAATGCGGTCGAGGTAACCGCCCTCCGCCAGCGTGACAATCGAACGGGCGGCATCCTCGTCGCTGGGGCATTGCACCTGCTGGTCGGCGTAGAAAAAATCCATACCGATCATGTCGTATTCGATGAAGGCGCGGCGATCTGCGAGTTCGCTCTGGTAGGTGATATCCGCGTGGGACGGGTTCATGTGACAAAGAACCGTATGGTTTAGATCGGCGCCTTCATCCGCGACGATGTCGAGAACCCTGTGTCCCAGCCGAAGCCATCCCGGCAAATGAACCATCAGGGGAAGGCCGGTGCGGACCTGCGCCTGCGCCGCTCCCCGCAGGGACTTTTCCTCCGCTGCCGTGAAATCCGCGGAGACACCGATTTCGCCGATCAGACCGATGCGGACATCGGTGCCATCGACACCGTGGAGCGCTTCGTGCACGATCTCGTCGGCTATGGCTTCGACCGTGAGCCCGGCCACTTTTTCGGGGTGGGAGGATGCAAGGTAATAACCAGCGCCCATGACGATGTTGAGGCCCGTCGCCTGTGAAATCCGCCGCAGCGCCAGCGGATTTCTGCCGATGCCCTGACAGGTTGGTTCCACAACCGTCTGTCCACCGGCCGTAACGAAATCCTTCAGTTCCGCAATCGCCAGCGGCTCGTCATCGAGCGTGATATTGTGCTTGTTGACGAAGGGATCCTGACGCAACTCGCTCAGGATTTCCATGCAGACGAAGCCTTCGGCGAGATATTGCCGCTCCGGTGTTCTGGGGGCGTGCCACCAGCATCGGCAATCGTTGAGGATGTGCTCGTGCATCAGGGTGACGCCAAGCTGGTCCGCAGCGATTGCGCCACGCACGGTCATGATCTTTCCCGACCGGATATGTCCCTCAGAGAGTTCCGTGGTCATCGCATCACCCCTTTCTCTTCGCGCCGAGGCGGAAGTTGGCGGTGAAGATGCGCGTGTTGAGCCAGATTGCTGCGAGAATGATGGCGCCCGTCACGATCTGGGTAAAGAAGGGAGAGATATGCATGAGGATAAGGCCATTGCCGATGACGGCGATGGTCATGGTGCCCAGAACCGTGCCGAGAATTGTGCCGCGACCGCCCATCAACGATGTGCCGCCCAGAACCACCGCCGCAACCACCTGAAGCTCGAAACCGACCGCCGCATTCGAGGATCCCGACCCCAGCCGCGCCGCAATCATCAGGCCGGCAATGGCCGACGCCACGCCCGCGGCCAGATAGACCGAGGCGAGAATCCATTTGGCTGGCATCCCGACGCGGCGCGCCGCTTCGGGATTGGAGCCGACGGCGACGACGCGACGACCATATCGGGTGCTCGAAAGAACGATATAGGCTATCACGGTAACGACGACGCCGATCAGGGCAGGAACGGGAATGCCAAGGAAATCACCCCTGCCGAGGTAAAAGAAACCGGGCGCTTCCGGTATCGGCACGGAATAGCCCTGCGTGATATAGAGGGCAACGCCGCGCAGGATGGAGAGGCCTGCAAGCGTCACGATGAAGGCCGGAATGCCCTGATAGGCAATGAACCAGCCCTGCACGAGGCCAAGCCCGCCGCCGAGCACGAGCATGGCGACGACAACCAGCGGCCAGGGGTAACCGGCCGCAAGCAGGATCGCCCCGACGGCATTGATCAGGGCGACCATGGAGCCGACGGACAGATCGATACCGCCGGTGATGATGACGAATGTCATTGCGACTGAGACGATCAGGATGGGCGCGGCCTGACGGACCACGTTCAGAAGATTGCCGGCCGTCAGAAACGTATCCGTGGTTGCGGAGAAGAACAGCATGCAGAGGGCAAAAAAGGCGGCGATGGAAAGCACCTGCGCATTTTCGGCGAAAAAGTCCGAAAGCGGCGAGCCTTTGGCGCGTTCAGTATAGACGGTCAATGACGTTGCCCTCCCACGATCAGACGCACGAGGTCTTCGAGGCTGGTGTCGTTGATCTGACGCTCTGCCACCTTGGTGCCTTCATACATGACGGCGATGCGGTCGCAGACCCGGAAGAGATCCTGAAGCCGGTGGGTGATGAGAATAACCGACACGCCCTTGGCCTTGACGCGATTGATGAGCGAAAGCACGGCTTCCACTTCCGCAACGGCAAGCGCCGATGTCGGCTCGTCCATGATCAGGACTTTCGGATTGAAGGAGGCCGCCCGCGCAATGGCGATTGCCTGTCGCTGGCCGCCGGACAGTTTCTCCACCTTGGAGGTGAGACGCGGAATGCGGATTTCCAGTGCATCCAGCATCTTGCGAGCTTCTGAAAGCATGGTCGGCCGGTCGAGAAACGGACCTTTGGTAATTTCGCGCCCGAGGAAGAGATTGCCCACGACATCGATATGGTCACACAGGCTCAGATCCTGAAAAACCATCTCAATGTTGCGGTTGCGGGCATCGGCAGGGCCGGAGAAGCGAATGGCTTCCCCTTCCATTGTGATCGTGCCTTCATCAGGGATATAGGTGCCGGAAATCACCTTGGTGAGGGTAGATTTACCGGCCGCATTGTCGCCGACGAGACCGAGGCACTCGCCGGGAAAGATATCCAGATCGACGCCGCGAAGCGCCTGATGCGAGCCAAAGGTCTTGCGGATATTGCGCAGGGAGATACGCGCTTCACGATCGGGCTGCCGGGAGAGAAGATCTCCCCCGGCGCCGTCGACAGCGCCTGTGTGCTGTCCGGCCGCAATCATTTGAAGACCGCACGGTAGGGTTCGACATTGGCCTTGGTGACGATGGTGACCGGCACGGCAATGGTCTTTTCCACGGTGCCGCCATCGGAGACGGTCTTGAGGGCCTTGACCGCTGCTGCACCCATGGCGGAAGGATCCTGCTGGATGACGCCTGCGACATAACCGGCGTCAATGCCAGCGATGGCCTGTTTGGTCAGGTCCCAACCGAAAACCTTGATGTCTTTCTGTTTACTCTGGCTTTCAACCGCAGCGACTGCGCCGAGAAGAGCCGGTTCACCGGTGGCGTAGATGGCGGTCATGTCCGGATTGCCGGTGATGAGGTTTTCCGCGGCCGAAAGTGCGGTATCCTGAACGTTCTGGCCATCGACAACGCCGGCGGCGGTGATGCCGGACTTGTCCTTGATGGTGTCTTCAAAGCCCTTCTGGCGGATGTTCTGGATGAAAGAGTTCAGCGCACCGACGACGCCGATCTTGGCTTTGCCGCCCATGTCGGACTTCACGTAGTCAAGGAAGAATTTTCCCATGTCGGCGCCCGCTTTGCCGTTATCAACGCCGATCTGCGCCTTCTGCGGACCTTCCGGCAAGATGGCGTCAATGGCGACAACGGGAATATTGGCGGCGGCCGCCTGCTTTACGGCCGGCATGATGCCATTGACATCGATGGCGACCACGGCAATGCCGTCCACCTTCTGCTGGATATAGGTTTCAATCGCGCTGTTCTGAGCGGCGGGGTCATTGTTGGCGTTGAAGATCACCAGCTTGACGCCGGCTTCCTTGGCGGCTTTTTCCGCGCCTTCATTCATCTGGTTAAAAAACAGCGCCTGCTGGTTGATCTGAACCAGGGCGATCGTCTTTTCGGCGGCGTTGGCAAGACCAGCAGACAAAGTCGCGCCGGCAAGGACGGTCGCAGCCAGAGCTGCGGAAAAATATCGACGTTTGAAATTCAGCATTATCGTTCTTCCTCTGTTGGTTTCGTTGCTTTTTATTAGATCGCGGGCGGCGCAACGGATTCACGCACGACGATTTCGACGGGCAAGAGCTCCTCTGACAGCAAAGGAGGCTCCTGGTCCCAATTGGTTTCGAGCAAAAGCGACAGGGCGCGTTGGCCAATGGCGCTGACAGGCTGGCGAATGGCGGTGAGCGGCGGCGCAAAAAGATGCAGCGGCCCGACGTCGTCGAAACCTATCATCGACACGTCCTGCGGGATGCGCACGCCTTCGGAACGCAGAACCTCGACAAATCCGATGGCGATTTCGTCCGAACTGGCGAAAACCGCCGTTGCCGGTCGCCCCTCATCCAGAAAGCGGCGCGCGGCAGCCCGGCCAAATTCCACGGTATAGGCGCCGCAATATCTGGAAATCGAAAGCTCTGCCTCCGCCACCCGCTCGGTGAGAGCAGATTTGAGGCCGCGAAAACGACGCTCCGTACTGATCATGTCCTCTGGTCCCCCGACATAAAGGACACGTTTATGCCCATGCATAGCCAGATGCGCGCCCGCCAGGCGACCACCCTGCTCATTGTCGCAGAAGAGTTTCGGCACGGTGGCGCCGGGCACGTCTTCATCGACCACCACCACCTTGCCGGTGGTATTGATCAGCTCCGCCAGTTCGTCGGTATTGGGGTGGTTCGTGATGAAAACGAGCCCATCGACATGATTGCGGGCAAGCAGACGAAGATAGGACAATTCCCGACCCGTACGGTTCAGCGTGGCGAAAAGCGAGAGGGCAAGTCCTCGCCTGTCGGCTTCTTCTTCGACGGCCGCAACGAGCATGCCGAAAAACGGGTTTCCAATATCAGGAACGACAAGGCCGATCGTGTCCGAGCGCCCTCGGCTCAAGCGTCTGGCATGCGGATTGGGCACGTAATTGAGTTCACGGATAGCGGCCTCGATGCGCGCTTTCGTTTCTGGCGGCAGCTCCAGCGTGCCGTTCAGAAGCCGCGATACGGTCGCAACTGAAACGCCTGCCGCCAAGGCGACATCTTTGAGGCTGGTCGCATGGTTTCGCGCCATCACACTCCCGCTTTCTGTTCCACTCTATCGGGTCTTTTCGACCTCTGTCCGGTTTGTAAAGCGATTTACTAAACCGGTTTACAAAGAAGTCTAAAAGATGGGCCGAGTCAACACGGTTTTATAACCTCTTTAAAATTTGTCTGTTTCACCGGAGCCGGATCGAAGTGGAGATAAGGCGGCGCTTACCTTTGCCTACCAAGCATCTTCGTAGATTCTGGCGGCATCGGACAGCAGCACCGTGCGTGGATTGTTAACCAGCAGGCGGGTCTGTTCCATCGCACTTTCCGCCAGCAAGGCAAGCCCGTCTTTTGGTATCCCAACATCTCTCAGTCGCACCGGCAGGTTCAGGCGCCCGGGGAGCGAGGCCAGCCCTTCCAGGAAGCCGGCAAGTCGGCCGGACCTGTCGGCAGACTCCAGCTGAGGAAAAAGACATGGCGCCAATTCCGCATAGGCATCGCCGCACACCGTTGCGTTGAAACGCAACACATGTGGCAGGACCAGGCTGTTGGAGAGCCCGTGCGGAACATGATAGAGGCCGCCAATCGGGTAGGCGAGAGCATGAACGGCCGCAACCGGCGAATTGGCAAAGGCCTGACCGGCCAGCATCGCACCCAGCAGCATGGCCTGTCTGGCAACCATCTCGGCCCCGTTCTTCACGGCGATCTCGATATTCGCTCCAAGAAGCCGGAGCGCCTCTTTGGCAAGGGGGCGGGAAACAGGATTGTTGTTCGCACTGGCGGAGGTGAAGGCCTCGATGGCGTGGACCATGGCGTCAATTCCCGTCGCCGCAGTCACCGCTGGAGGAAGGCCGACGGTCAGGCTTGCGTCGAGGATCGCCGCATCCGGTAGCAGGGTTGGCGACACCACGCCCTTTTTCTGATGTGCATCCGTGGTAACGATGGAAATCGGCGTGACTTCCGATCCGGTACCTGCCGTCGTCGGCACCAGCACGAGGGGCAGGCGTTCCCCGGTCACCTTGCCGACGCCGTAAATATCGCCGAGTGCTTCACCGCTCCTTGCCAGCAGGGCCACGAGTTTCGCGACATCGAGCGATGAGCCGCCACCGATGCCCAGTATGCCGGTGGCACCGAAATCGATTGCACGCGCCACAGCGTCGTGGATGACGGTTTCCGGAGGATCCGCGACAACGCCGGTGAAGATCGATGTTTCGGCTCCGCCCTCCGAAAGGCTCGCAAGGGCGGGTTGAACAAGCCCAGCCCTGACGACGCCATCGTCTGAAATTACCAGAACACGCGACCCGAGCCCGGTCTTCAGCTCCGAAAGCCTTGCGATACTGCCGGGGCCTGCGATTATCTGAGGGACAGTCGCGAATGTGAACGTGGACATCTTATCGGTCTCTCACTGATGCCATTTGACGAGAGGCTGATAGTGATGTGGTTGACGCATGACGACAAGATCCTTTCGCCGGACAATGTTCGTCGGGTAGGGTGTATCGAGGTTGGTGGTAGAAAGCGGTTCCACCCGGGTGTGGGCAGCCTCAAGCCCGGTCAGCGAAGTTCCGGGAAAACCAGAATGTCCGGCGCTGTCGTCGCCTTTGCTTCTCTGGCCAGTGCGGTGATGCGGGCGATGTTGTCTGCGACCACGGAGGAAGGGCGAACTGGGCAACGGCCGCGCGCGATTTGCGCCCGCGCGGGATCGATCTGCACGAGTTCACCGAAATCAAGGGCATCGTCGGCTTCGGAGATTGACCGTTACGACCCATCTCGTATCCGTGACGCGTTCATCGGGGACTCGCCTAGAAATCGGGAAGCGTTAAACCTTCATCCCCATCGCGCCGTGCCGACAGCGATAACAGGGCCGGTTGCCTGACCAGTCGGCGAGCCGCCGAAAGGTTCGACGCTGATCGCGAAGGTGGTGCCTTCGGTGATGCTGTTGCGCATGTCGGCGGGGATTATAAGATCGCCATTCGTGCCGGGCTGGAAGACGCCGAGCGAGCGGGTCTTGCCGCCATCCATCACCAGCCACAGTTCCAGCGATTTTTCGTCGGTCTTGCCGGTTGCGACAGGCACAATGTGCATCCGTCCGGATTCCGCATCGTAGGAGGCGAGGAGATTAACCTGGCTGTCGGTCGTTGCAAGTTCGGCCACCAACGGAGTGGCGCCCTGCCATTTTTCGGGGAAGGCGGCGTAAACGATGGCGGCCACGGCGGTTGCGCTGGTGGCAACCGAGATCCAGCGCCAGAAGGACGCGGAATTCCAGAGGCTGCCATTGGTATTGACGGTCCTGCCGCCGAACAGGCGTTCTTCGATACGCGCAAGAACAGCGGCGCTCGGTGCCTGCTCCTGGTAATCAGCATTGAAGTCGGAAAATTCCGCCTCCCAGCGCTGCACCAGCTGTGCGAAGGCCGCGTCGTCCTGCATGCGTCGTTCCAGTTCACGGCGCTTTTCGAGCGGCAGCACGCCCAGGACATATTCACCGGCGAGGATGTCGTCGTGCGAATGCTTGCCGCCGCTCTGTTCGCCCGTTGTCATCGCTGCATGCACTCTCGGAGTTTGAGAAGACTGCGTCGCAGCCAGGTTCTGACCGTGTTGAGCGGCACGCGCAATTCTTCTGCGAGTTCGAGATAGCTCAAGCCCTCGACATAGGCCCGACGCACCGCCTGCGCGTGTACGGTCTCAAGCTCGCGCATGCAGGCTTCGATCCTGCGGCCTTCATCGGCGAGAACGATCTGCTGCTCAGGATCGCGGGCGCTCTCGTCGGCAAGATCGTAGGCTTCTTCGATGTCGTCGGTTATGGGCTTGCGGGCGCGGATCGTGTCTATTGCATGATTGCGGGCAATGGCGGCAAGCCATGTGGCGGGTTTGCCGGCGCTGGCGGCAAATGTCCGGGCCCGCTGCCAGACCTTGATATAGATTTCCTGCAGCGCCTCCTCGGCTTCCGTTCTGTCACGCAGGATTTTCAGGCAGATCGCGAAAAGCTTCGGACTGGTTGCCTGATAAAGCGAGACGAATGCTGAACGATCACCCATGCCGACGCGGTTAATAAGGCTTGCGATCTCTGTGCCCTGCATTCGAACCTTCCTTGCTGCGCCTCCTTTATAGGATCGTATTTCGCAGGAAGACAAGAGATGCATGCTCATGCTGCGAACCTGGCAACGACTGGGCCGCAGGGTTATCGCACTTAAGCGGCCGGTAAGAGGGGATGTCGTCATCACAGGCCCGTCGGATTTTCCAGCGGGCCGACCAGCCGCACCGTGAGGAAATAGCCGATTGTAGCCGCTGCCGCGGAGACGAAGGTTCCCCATAGAAGATCGGCGACGGTCAGGGTCGTGGACCAGCTTTTGAGTGTCGCCTGATTGGTCAGGTCGTAAGTGGCATAGGCCATGAAGCCGACCACTGCGCCATAGAGCAGCGCGGTCGTCCATTCTCCTGTCTGAAAGGCCGGGCGAACCGCAAGAAAGGTCAGGCCGGCGGCATAGATGAGGTAAAAGACGACCGCCGGAGCAAGCCGAAAGTTTTCTGCCAGAAGATCGCCGATGGCCGGGCGGTAAAGGCGCGACGCCATCGTGCTCAACCAGATGAAATCAATCACCAGAAAGGCGACGAGGGTAAAAAGGTAGGCTGCGACATAGGTTTTCATTGGTGTTTTCCTTTGCAGGGCCTCGATAAGGGAGCGACGATGGCGGGTCGAGGCAACGTGTAGATGTGGCTAGTCGATCCTTGTCCAATTTATGCCTTTGCACAGCAGACCGGCGACGATACAGCCTTTCGTTGTCATGCCGTTGCCGTTTATTGTCACTGTTATCCTGTAGGATTTATCCCGCTGGGGGTCGAAAGCGGTGCCGGAATAACTGCCTGCCTCTGTCTGCTTTATGTCCATGATCAGCCGGTCCCCGGCCTTTTCCTTCGGGGTGCCCGGCTTGATCCAGGTGTTTGTGGCACAGATATTTTCACCGCAGGGCGCAATCAGTACTTTCGCCTTGCCGTCTCCGCGCGCCCAGTTGCCGTCGATATCGGCCGCCGTCGCGCTGGACGCGACCAGCAGTGACCATAGGACGGAAGCAACCGTCAATCCGTTGATCATCATTGTCTCTCTCTCCGCAGTTTGGTCCCGCCTTATCTGTGTTCGATCGTGTAGAAGCCCACATTTATGCTCCCCTCGGCAAAGCCTGCCTCGCAATAGCAAAGGTAATAATCCCAAAGCCGTCGAAAGCGGTCATCGAAGCCAAGCAGGGAAATCGCCTGCCACCGCGCGTGAAAACGCTGGCGCCATTCGGCGAGCGTGAGCGCGTAGGACTGGCCGAAAAGTTCTTTATCGGTGAGCTTAAGGTCGGTTTTGTCGACCGCTTTTTCGAGCGCGGCATCTGAGGGCAGAAAGCCGCCGGGAAAGACGTATTTCTGAATGAAATCCGCCTTGCGCCGATATTTATCGAAGCGGCTTTCTTCAATCGAAATGATTTGCAGCACCGCACTGCCGCCCGGTTTCAGGCATCTTTTCAGCGTTTCGAAATAGCTCGGCCAATAGGCCTCGCCGACTGCTTCGAACATTTCGACGGAGACAATCCTGTCGAATTGGCCGTTCAGGTCGCGGTAATCCTGCAGCCTCAGATCGATGCGGTCTGTGCTGCCGGCTTTTTCCGCCGCATTTTTTGCCCATTTTAGCTGGGAGGGGGAGAGTGTGATGCCGGTGACGTTGGCTTTGGCCTGCGTGGCAAGGTGAATGGCGAGTGCGCCCCAGCCGCAGCCGATCTCCAATATGTTCTCGCCGCCGCTCAATTGCAGTTTATCGACGATACGTTCCAGTTTTTTAAGTTGTGCGGCTTCGAGCGTAGACGCCGTGTCATCGAAAATCGCCGAAGAATACAGCATGGAGGGATCAAGCCACTGCCGGTAAAACTCGTTGCCGAGATCATAATGCGCTTCGATATTGCGGCGGCTGCCGCGTCTGGTATTGGCATTCAACCCGTGCGCAGTGCGGTTGAGAAGGCGCATCGGCAGGCTGCCGCGCATTGACCTTGCGAACGCCTCGCGATTTTGGGCCGCAAAGCGGATTAGCGCCGTCAGATCTGGTGTGGTCCAATCGCCTTCGATGAAACCCTCGGCAAAGCCGATGTCGCCGTTCAGCAGCATTCGCCGGATCGCGCGCCAGCTATGCAGGACAAGGATCGCCTCGCTGCCATTCGTTGCGCCGGATCTTTCAATGATGCGGCCGCCGGGAAGAATGACATTTAATCTTCCCCTGTCGATATTGCTCAACAGCCGGTTGATGAGCCACATGCCTGGGCTGATGCGGTCGTTCAGGCGCGTATTCTTCGCCGATAATTCCGTGAGATTGTCAAACGGGGTCATGAATTTTGGCCTCGATTTGCGACGATGAAGGATGATGGAAGGAGACTGGACCGGCAGGCGGCCGCGGCCGTTTTCTGAACTGCACGCCTTTCAGCCAAATTTTCAGGGCCTCCCAATGAATGCCCAGAATGACCTTGAGCGTCAGGAGGGGAATGGCGAAGAAAGCTTTCAGAAGCGCACCGTCCGTCAATTCGACACGCCGGGCCAGATGCCGGGCGGTCAGGATCAGGCCGTCCTTGTCGAAAGTATCGATGACGATTTTCAGCCTGTCGCCCGGCGGGGCGACGCGGAAAACATAGTGGAGATCCATGTCCATGAATGGAGAGACATAAAAGGCCTTGTCGCATTGCTGGACGATCTCGGTCGATTTGCCGGCTTCCACCGGGATCAGGTATGAGTGTCTCTCGCCAAACGTGTTGTCCACCTCCCAGAGGATAGCTTTGAGCGACAAGTCGCGCCCGTAGCAGAAGAAGACACTGAGTGGGTTGAAGGCCCACCCTAGCAGGCGCGGCATGGTGAGCAGACGTATCGGGCCTCCGTCCACTGCCATGCCTGCCGCCGTCATGGCTGCCTCGATCTGCTGGCGCAGCCCGATGGCGCTGCGGTTGCCGCGGTCCCTGCTGTGAAACGAGAACAGGTTGAACCGGTCTACGGAGAAAAATCGCAATTTCCGGTCGAGCACGTTCAACTCATCGAGGTCGAGGAGCAGCGAATAAATCCGGTAGGCGAGCTTATGGGTTTTCGGCTTCAAGCGCGCATGCGTTACATGGCCGGGAAAAAGCGCCGAGGTGAGGGGAGGCGTCATGCCATCGCCTCCATGATTTCCGTGTCTGTCGCAATCGTCGCCAAATCCAGGCGGATGATCCGGCCGTTGTCGTCAGCAACCTTCCATGGACGGGATACGCCGCCAAGATCTTCGGCGACGGCAAGGCCGGCCTGAAGACCATCTTCATGAAAACCGGATCCGAAATAAGCGCCGCAGAACCAGGTGTTTCGCAGACCCTGCAGGGCCCATAGCTCCTGACGCGCCTGTTCGGTGCCAGCATCAAAAACCGGATGGTGATAGGTTTCCTCGGCGATGATTTTTCCTTGATCCGGTTCTCGCTCGGGGTTCAGCGTTACGAAAATGTCCGGGGTTTCACCCAGCGGCTGAAGTCTGTTCATCCAGTAGGTAATGCTCGGCAGGCTCGTTTTAATGCGCGTGTCGGCCACATAGTTCCAGCTTGACCAGGCAGCGCGGCGGCGCGGCATGAAACGGCTGTCGGTGTGAAGCACGGCGCGGTTTTGGGTGTAGGCAAAAGCGCCAAGAATGCGCCGTTCGGCGCGTGTTGCATCCGCGAGCATGTCGAGCGCCTGATCCGCATGGGTTGCTATCACCACATCATCGAAGCGCACGGCTTTGCCGTCCGCAGTGGTGATTTCGACGCCGTCCGGCAGGCGGTGGATGCGCTTCACCGGCGTCGAGAGGAGAATTCGATCCGCAAACGGCGCCGTAATGCGTTTCACATATTCGCGCGAGCCACCAATGACTGTGCGCCAGACCGGCCGATTGCGCAGCAACAGAAGGCCGTGATTGCGGCAGAATTTGATGAAATGCGCCGCCGGATAGCGGCCGACCTCCATGGCCGGCGTGGACCAGATGGCCGCAGCCATGGGGTAAAGATGATCGTCGCGGAACGCTGAACCATACCGGTTGCGGGAGAGATATTCGTCGAGAGACAGATCGCCCATCAAATGCAGGTCGCGTGGGGCATTGCGGTAAAAGCGCAAAAGGTCTCCAAGCATCGCCCAGAAACGTGGCCTCAGGATGTTGGACTTCTGGGCCAGCAGGCCGGGGCCCGTTCCGCCGGAATATTCGAAACCGCCATCATTCAGAGAAACGGCGAAAGACATGTTCGAAGCTGCGGTCGCCACGCCCAGTTGCTTAAAAAGCGCCGTGAGATTGGGGTAGGTCTGCTCGTTATAGACAATGAATCCGGTATCGACATGGACTTCTCCATGGTCCGTGCTGAACGTCACCGTATTGGTGTGGCCTCCGATGCGGTCAGCCGCTTCGAAAACAGTTACATCGTGTCGTTGCGACAAAAGCCAGGCCGCCGACAAACCGGAAATTCCCGTTCCGACGACGGCGATGCGGCGGCTTTGTTCTTTTTTCGCTTCGGTGTCGACCATTTTTCCTCGCTATCGCACTGGCAATCCAGTCCTGGGGACCGCGACATGTACGAGGAGGCCGCCCGATCAGTTTCACCGGCGCACCGATTTTTTGAAATTTTGTCCGGCGCCTGAAACTATTTTGCGGGTCCGCTCGTATTTGCCATCACGAAACCCGACCTCAAACCATTCAAAATGGCGAGCGAATTAGTGATGTTTTCTGTAGTCCTGGCGCTTGCCATTCTCATGTCGCTTCTGATGGCGGGCGCTTGGGCGTTGCAGAGAGCAACCGGTTCAAGCGGCTGGATAGACACGGTCTGGGCGGCAACTGTCGGGTTTGGCGGAATTTTCGCTGTTGCTTTCGCCGGCGGAGACGGCTGGCGGCGCGGTGCTATACTTTTCCTGATCGTTGTCTGGTCCCTGCGGCTTGCCGGCCATATTGGCATGCGCACGCGAGGAGGCGGGGAAGATCCCCGCTATGCAAACCTTATGGAGCAATGGGGAAGCGCTGCCGCCCTGCGGCTATTCATCTTCCTGCAGATACAGGCAATCGCCGCTTTCGTGCTCGTTCTTGCGGTCTATCTTGCGGCAAGCAACACCCATGTGTTTCCGCGTATGGTTGACGTTATCGCCATGGTGGTTGCCCTTGGCGCGCTGGCAGGCGAAGCGCTCTCCGACGCCCAGCTCTCGAAATTCAGAAAGACCGCAGCGGCAAAAAACAGTGTCTGCGAAACCGGCCTGTGGCGTTATTCCCGTCACCCCAACTATTTTTTCGAATGGCTTTTCTGGTGCGGTTTTCCGCTGCTGGCCATTCAGGGGCAGCCCTTGTCATGGGTATCGCTCGCCGCACCGGCGATGATGTACTGGCTGCTTGTCCACGTCTCCGGCATTCCGCCGCTTGAAGACCATATGCTGCAATCGCGCGGGGAAAAATTCCGCGCCCTTCAACAACGCGTCAACGCCTTTTTTCCGGGGCCGCGCAAGAACGAGGACAGGCCATGAACATGCTCGCACTCGCCATCAACGCCGCCGAGCGCGCGCCGCTCAGCGACGGCGTGACGCTGGCCGGAATAGATATGCTCTGTGCACGAACGAAGCGGCGGCTTGCCGCTATTCCAGCGGATGCGGAAGAGGTTTTCGCGGCGGATATGGTGAAGTTTCCCGTCGCCAGCCATACCGACGATGCAAACAAACAGCATTATGAAGTGCCAGCGGCATTTTTTGCGCTCGTTCTGGGAGAGCAGCGCAAATATTCCTGCTGCTATTATGACGATGCCACGACGACGCTGGATGAGGCTGAAAATGTTGCTTTGGCCGAGACCTCCAACCATGCCGGCCTTGAAGACGGCATGGATATTCTGGAACTCGGCTGCGGATGGGGTTCGTTATCCCTCTATATGGCCGGCCGTTTCCCCAATGCGCGCATCACCTCAGTCTCGAATTCCGTGTCGCAGCGCGAATATATAATCGGTCGTGCCCGAGAACGGGGGCTTTCAAACCTTTCTGTCGTGACGGCCGATATGAATGATTTTACGACGGGAGATCGATTCGACCGTGTCGTATCGGTGGAAATGTTCGAGCATATGTCGAATTGGCGCGTGTTGTTCGAGCGTGTTCACTCGTGGCTGAAGCCGGACGGCAGGTTTTTCCTGCATGTGTTTAACCACCGCGACCGATCCTATCGTTTTGACCACAACAATCCTGCCGACTGGATCGCCCGGCACTTCTTCACCGGCGGCATCATGCCGGCCTTCGACCTTCCCCATCGCTTCAGTCAGCTTTTCACCGTCGAGCAGGAGTGGCGCTGGTCAGGGTCGCACTATCGTCGGACAGCGCTCGATTGGCTCGAAAATTTCGACAAAAAAATTGACCGTATCCGACCCATTCTGCAGCAAACCTATGGCGCCGACGCCCGGCTGTGGGAAAGGCGATGGCGATTGTTCTTCCTGGCGACCGCGGGGCTCTTCGGGCATGAGGGCGGTGACGTGTGGGGTGTGGGACACTACTTTTTTAAGAGGGTTTAGTGTTACCCCCACACAATCGGCGGCGTCACGTTCTAAAAACCGCGCTCGAAACGTTTGCCAAAACGAACGTTTTCTCTCAGTGAGGCGTGCAGACCGGAAGCGAGGATTCTAACGGGGCATCGAGGAGGTCCTTATGACGATTTCACTGGCAACTTCCCTGACAATCGAGATGACAGGGAGGGGCGTTGTTCCGGGCGAGATTTCCGAATTATGACCGGGCCTGTTTAATCGCGGCCTTGAGGCCTTTCTCATCCAGAACACCGGGATAGATCGTCTTGCCGATGACGAAGGATGGCGTGCCGACAAAGTTGAAGGCGAGCGCCTGGCGATAATTTCGATCGAGCAGCGCGGAGATTTTCCTGTTGTTGCTGTTGACCGCCGCGGCGATGTCTTTCATCGCCAATCCTGCGCCGGTCAGAGCCTTTTCGACATCGTTTTCGGAAATACGCGCCTTTGTTTTCATCAGCGCTTCCATGGCGATTTCATATTGACCGATCTGGGCGGCCCCCAGCACCGCTTGCGCCGCGAAGACAGATGCGCCGCCGAAGATCGGCCAGTCCTTCAAAACGAGCCTGACGTCGCCGTCATTTGCGACAACCTTTTTCACCATGGCATGCGAAGTCTTGCAGTAGGGGCATTGATAATCGAAATATTCGACAATCGTGACCTTGCCTTTGGGATTTCCAAGCACGGGTGCGTCCCTGTCGAAGAACACCTCGTCCGTGCTGACCTGCTGTGCGAAGCCGTCTCCTGCAGACACCAGCGCTCCGCTAAAAGCCGCCAGTCCGCCGGCCATGAAATCGCGTCGTGAAAACATCAGAATTCTCCTTGTTGGATTATTGGATACCGGTAATGCGGCAGGATTGATCGCGACCTCGTTCACGGAGGCGATCCCTGCGCCCTGCGAGCGGATGCTGCCAGATCTGCGGCCGAGAATTCGCCGACCAGCCGCGTTGCTTCCGGCTCGTTTCGGTTGCTATCGAGAAAAACCATCGTGGGCGGGCCGACTACTTTCAATGTCGAAAGCAACGCCTGTTTTTTTGCGTCCAGTTTTGTCAGGTCCAGGCTGACGAGGTTTACTCCCTTCAACGCTTCAACCACATCGGGTGCGGTTAAAAGTGAGCGTTCGATCGTGCGGCAGGTCACGCACCAGTCGGCTGTGACATAAAGGAGTGTCGGTTCCTGTGGCGGCGAGCTGTCGAGCCGGGCTTCCAGGCTTGCGATGGAGGAAACCTTCTCGAAGTCGCTTTTCTTTATCGACGCGAGCGATCCGGAGCCGCTGGCGGAACTCAGCGGCTTCAGGGGAGAGAGCGGATCCGTTGCACCGATGCCGAGACCGATGAAGATCAGAATTGCCCAGATGATGGATGCGAGACCCGTCGTGCGGGAAAGCACGCTCACACCGGACTTCGGATCGCCGGTCCCTGCACCGAAGGCAAAAACGCCGAAGGAAAGGGCAAGTATTGCCCATCCGAGCAATGTCAGCCGTTCCGGCATGAGCGGCGTTGCCAGCCAAAGCGCGGTGGCCAGAAACATGAAGCCGAAAATCTGGCGCACTTTTTCCATCCACAACCCTGCTTTCGGCAGCGCCTTGCCGCTTGCGGTCGCCATGATGACGAGGGGAATTCCCTTGCCCAGTCCAAGGGCGAATAGTGCGGCGGCGCCGATGACGATATCGCCGGTGCGGGCAATGTAGAGAAGCGCACCCGCCAGGGGAGCCGTGACACAAGGTCCGATGAGCAATGCCGAGGAGAAGCCGAGCAGCATCGCGCCGGGAATCGTGCTAGCACCCTGCGGCGATTTCGCAAACCGGGCAGAGATCACGGCCGGAAGCTGAATGTGGAAAAGGCCGAAATTTGCGAGCGCGAGGACGGCGAACAGGATGGATATCGCAGCTACGGCATAGGTCGATTGCAATGCGACCTGCAGGTTTTGCCCTGACCATGCGGCGGCCATTCCCATCAGCCCAAAGGCGAATGCAAGCGCAAGCGCATAAGACAGGGACAATAGGAAGCCGCGCCGCGCGGTCAGTTTTTCCCCTTCCCGGGCGAGCATGGCCGCAACTATCGGATACATCGGGAAAACGCATGGCGTGAAGGCGAGCAGCAATCCGAAACCGAGAAATCCGGCAAGAAGCAGGATCAATCCGCCATCCGCCAGCAGCAGATCGACCGCCATCTGCGCGCTATCCTCCGCCAGTGAAAATCCTTCCTGTGTGGCGTCCATGGAGACGCCGGCCGAAGCCTGTGCGGCTTTGGCGAAGCTGTTTTGGGAAAACACACCTTCAGCGCCCACGGTCAGGCTTGCCATATCGACCGTTTTGGTGGTCGGCGGATAGCAGAGCCCCCTGTCCTGGCAACCCTGATAGGTAAGGCGGAATTTTGCCGGCGCTTCGGCGACCGATGCCGTTGCAGTCTTGTAGAAAATCTCGGTAAAGCCGAAACTGGGGTCCTCTTTCATCTCGCCGGGGAGGGACTGGATTTCCAGTTTGCGGCCGTCCTCGTCTTCTGCGCTCAGATAGTCACGGTAGAGATAATAGCCGTCATTGATCGCCCAGCGAATGATGGCGCGGCCGTCGTTTCCTCGCTCGACCGTTGCCTTGAACGCCTGGTCCATGGCAAGTGGTGTTTCCATCGCGGACGCCGGGGAGACGACCCTGAAAAGCGCCAGGATCACAAATGTGAACGCCAATATGCGCATCCGGCATATCCTTTCATGTATTCTTCCATGCCGGGACTGATCTCGCCGGGAGCTTAAGGCAGGCTTAAGCTGGTGCGCGCATGGCAAGATTGGATGGACCGCTTGCGGAGGCGTGATTGCGAATTCTCATTGTCGAAGATGATCCGATCCTGCTCGACGGGTTACGGGAAGGTTTGAAGCTGAGCGGCTTCGTCGCGGACGGCGTGACAACGGCCGCCGATGCGTCGGAGGCGCTGGCGACGGATAATTTCGATGCGGTCGTTCTTGATCGAATGCTGCCGGACGGTTCCGGGCTGGATGTCCTGAACGGCTTGCGTCGCAGTGGAAACCGGATCCCCGTCCTGCTCCTGACGGCCAAGGATGAGGTTGGAGACCGCATCGATGGTTTGGATGCGGGCGCCGACGATTATCTTGGCAAACCTTTCGATCTGGATGAGGTTGCCGCCCGTCTGCGGGCGATCATGCGCCGTGCGGCCGGGCGGGCGAGTGCGCAGATCAGCCTGCGAGGGCTGACGCTGGATCCCGCTTCGATGCAGGTTCTTCGGGATGGGTCGACCGTAATCCTGTCGCGCCGCGAGTTCTCGATCCTTCATGCGCTGATGGAAAGTCCGCAGGCAATTCACTCCAAACAGGCACTGGAAGAGCGTCTCTACGGCTGGCAGGAGGATGTGGAGAGCAATACGATCGAGGTGCATGTGCATAAGCTGCGCGCCAAACTTGGAAGTGCCGCCATCGAAACGGTGCGCGGGGTTGGCTACAGATTGGGGATGCCCTGATGCGTTCGATCCGGTTGCGGCTTTTTGCGATCCTGCTGGCGACGACGGGAGCCCTCTGGCTGCTTGCCGTCATGTGGACCTATTTCAGCGTGCAGCATCAGGTCGAGCGGGTGCTGGACGCGCGACTGATGGAAGCCGCCCGCATGGTCAGCTCGCTCCTTACCGATCACCATATCGATGTGGCTGCCGCCGTGGACGACACGAAAGCCACCGACGCCGCTTCGCCGTTCGATCTCCAGGAGGACTACCGACGGCAGCTCTCCTGCCAGATATGGTCGCTTCAGGGGCACCTCGTCAGCCGGTCGGAAAGCGCGCCGCGAGAATCGCTCACAGACAATCGCGACGGGTTTAGCGAAACCATCGTCGATGGTGTCCGATGGCGTGTCTTTGCGGTTGTGAATCCGAACCTCAATGCCCGTGTTCTTGTGGGCGATAGTCTGGAGATACGCGACAGGCTGGTTGCCGATGTGGTCAAGGGGCAGCTCGTTCCGGCCGTTGCCATTTTGCCGATCCTTGCGGTGCTGATCTGGCTGAGTGTTGGACAGGGGCTGGGACCGCTCAACAGGATCGCCATGTCACTGGGGTTGAGGTCTGCGGATGAACTGCACGCCATCGAAAACAGGGACACGCCCAGTGAAATCAAGCCATTGCTCAGATCGCTGAACTCCCTCTTCCTGCGGGTGGAGGCAGCCCGTGAGCGTGAGAAGACGTTTATCGCCTATGCCGCCCACGAGTTGAAGACCCCGCTTGCCGGATTGAAGACCCAGGCTCAGGTGGCGCTGCGGAGTAAGGAGGATGATGTTCGAGACAAGGCGCTGGCGCATATTTCGACGAGCGTTGACCGGACCGGGCGTCTTGTCCGCCAGCTTATCGACCTGGCGCTCGTCGATTCGGCGGATCGCGGCGACGGGATCGAGACGGTGCGGCTCGCAGGGATAATGGAGGACATTCGGTCCGATCTTGAAGCCCAGAGCAGCAGGCGTGGCATCTCCGTGAAGCTTCGCCTGCAATCGGATGAAATGGTGACCTTGAGAAACGTCAATCTCCTGCGTCTGGCGCTGCGCAATGTCATCGAGAATGCGATTCAGTATTCGCCGGAGGGCTCAAGCGTCGAGATTTGTGCACTGAGGAACGGTCCCAAGGTCGAAATCGACGTGACGGATCAAGGGCAGGGCATAAACCCGGAAGATCAGGCGACTGTCAGGGAGCGGTTCAAGCGAGGACATTTGGCCCATGGCGAAGGCAGCGGCCTTGGCCTGGCGATTGTCGACATGGCGATGCGAAAGCTCGGCGGAGAGCTTGATTTTCGTCAGGCTGATTCCGGTTTCGTCGTGGCGCTCACTCTGTCGCAGGAGTGACGGGACTAGCGTTTAAGGCAGCCTTAAGGTTGGAGCTTCAGCCACGTTTTATAGGCTCCAACCAATTCCAGCAGGCTCCCATGATTCGTCCAATTGTTTCTCTTCGCAGGCCGATGGCCGTCGCGTTGACAATCTTCCTCACCGCTTGCGCAAGCAATGCCGACCGTATTCCCGGCGCTGCGCCGCGCCCTTCCAATGAGCGTGTCGAAGATCGGGAGGCAGCCCCAATCGGAACCGACCCGGTGCTTATGTATGGCGAAAAGACCGATGCCGGTTTTCATATTGCCGGCGTTAATACCGGAAAAATGAATCCTGCCTTCGTGAGGCAGGTCGTAAGCTATGCCACGGACGAAAAGCCCGGTACGATCATCGTCGATCAACGAGCACGTTTCCTTTATCTGATTCAACCCGGCGGTAAGGCGATCCGATATGCCGTGGGTGTCGGCCCTGTCGCGCGCGCCTTCGATGGTGGCGACGCGATTATTGCGAGAAAAGCTGCCTGGCCCCGGTGGATCCCAACACCTGAGATGGTCGCAAGGAACCCCGCGCATTACGGCCCGAACAAGGACGGAGTCGATGGCGGCCCGTCGAACCCGATGGGTGCCCGAGCGCTGTATATGCATAAGGATGGCAGGGATACATATTATCGTGTTCACGGCACGAATGATCCAGGCTCAATCGGCAAGGCTGTATCGGCCGGCTGCATTCGTCTTCTGAATCAGGATATCATCGACCTCTACAACCGGGTAAAGCCCGGTGCCCGGATCGTTGTACAAGGATAGGGTGGAGCCGCTTGATAGCCTGGCGAAGTTCCAGAGGATTCCGAAGCCCGGATTAACCTGACGCTACAGGCTGAGACCGGGAAGAACGGTGCGGATGTGATCGCCCAGCGCCCTGGCTGCCGACGATGTCTGCGTATCGGCAAACTCGATGGCAATGCCGATCGTCGGCAGGGGGGGTAGCCCGCTTTTGACGATATGAAGGTCGGCTGGAACGGCTGTCCTTGTCAGCACGCTGATGGCGTGGCCGGAGCGCGCGATTGCGATGAGGCCGGAAAGGCTGTTGCTGGCGAAGGCGACGCGGTAGCGGCGATTGGCGGCTTCCATGGCGTCGCACGCCGCGCGGTGATCCAGCGTCACGGGCGCGGAGAGCGCCAGCGGCAGCACATCCTTGGCGAGGAGATCCGGCTCCGGCCTGTCCGCCACCCAGACGAAGCTTTCCCTGCGGAGCACGTCGCGGTGATCCGGATCGGATTGCGAAACCAGCGCCATGTCGATCTGGCGGCGTTGCAGGAGGGGGCGCAGTTCCGTCGTGGGCGCACAGACCATGCGCAGATCGACTTTCGGGTAGGTGCCGAAGAAGCCTCTCAGCAGTTCCGGCAGGAAGGCGATGGAATAATCTTCAGGGCAGCCAAGGCTCACGGTTCCCTGCAGAGTCGCCTCACCCATATCGGCAAGGATTTCATCATGCCGGGCAAGCAGGGCGCTGGCATGGGCAAGCAGTCTCTCGCCCGCCGCAGTTACGCGCACTCCAGAACCCGTTCGCTGCAGCAGGGTATGGCCGACCAGCTCTTCCAGCCGCTGCATCTGGGTGCTGAGCGCGGATTGGGTGCGTCCGATCTGCGCTGCGGCGACGCTGATGGAGCCGGCGCGAGCGACAATGATAAAGTTCTTCAGCAGCGTAAGGTCGAGCATGGCGATATCAAAATTATCGATATCGGAGTAAAATACTATCAATTGGACTGAGGTGGCAATGGGTTGTTATGTTTCCGCAAGATAAACTCTTGGGGAATGTGCCATGGACAATCTCGCGAAGAACTTCGCCTCGCTCAATGACGAACCGGCTTTCTGGGAGGCCGCCAATAAACATCTGACCCGCTACGGACCGGCCTTCGAGGAGATCATCGTCGAACGGGCTGAGGGAAGTTTCGTTTATGATGCGGATGGGCGCGCCATTCTCGATTTCACCTCCGGCCAGATGAGCGCTTTGATCGGGCATACCCATCCTGATATCGTCGCCACCGTCAACCGGCAGATGGCATCGGTCGCCCATCTCTTTTCCGGCATGTTGTCGCGCCCGGTCGTCGACCTGGCGGCGCGGCTTGCGGCGCTCGCGCCGGGTCTCGATCGCGTGCAATTGCTGACCACCGGGGCTGAATCCAACGAGGCGGCGATCCGCATGGCGAAGCTTGTGACCGGCGGGCATGAGATCGTCGCTTTTGCACAGAGCTGGCATGGCATGACAGGCGCTGCGGCCTCCGCTACCTATAGCGCCGGCCGCAGGGGGTATGGCCCGGCCACGGCGGGTTCACTCGTCATTCCCGCGCCGAATGCCTATCGTCCGCGTTTCAAGAATCCCGATGGATCGAATGACTGGCAGGCGGAACTCGACGATGCTTTCGAACTGATAGATCGCCAGTCGACCGGCAATCTTGCCGCCTTCATTGCCGAGCCGATCCTGTCGAGCGGCGGTATCCTCGAACTGCCGGCCGGTTATCTCGCTGCGCTAAAGAAAAAGTGCGAGGAGCGCGGCATGCTGCTCATTCTCGATGAAGCCCAGACCGGTGTTGGCCGGACCGGGCATATGTTCGCCTTCCAGCGGGACGGTGTGACGCCCGATATCATGACGCTGTCGAAGACGCTCGGCGCCGGCCTGCCGCTTGCGGCGGTGATGACGAGCGCAGACGTCGAACAGAAGGCCTTCGAGAGGGGTTTCCTGTTCTATACGACCCATGTTTCCGATCCGCTGCCGGCGGCTGTCGGCGTGACGGTTCTCGATGTGGTGGCGCGTGATGGTCTGGTGGAACAGGCGATTGCCCGCGGGAACCGTTTGAAGGAGGGGCTGCTCTCGCTGCAGCAGCGGTTCGAATGCGTTGGAGATGTGCGCGGGCGCGGGCTTTTGCTCGGATTTGAAGTCGTCGCCGACCGGCATACGAAAGCCCCGGGCTTCGAACTTGGTGCGCGCATCATGCAGGAGGCGATGTTGCGTGGCCTCAGCATGAACATCGTCAAGCTGCCCGGCATGGGCGGTGTCTTCCGCATTGCGCCGGCGCTGACGGTATCGGATTCGGAGATCGACCTTGGGCTGGAGATACTGGCGGATTCGATCGAATCCGCACAGCTTGCCCGCTAGGTGTGACCGGCATTTGCCGGAAAAGTCAGTTCCACCCTTGCGCCTTCGCCGGGTCTGGAACTGATATGCGCTTCGCCGCCGCTCTGGCGCACGAAGCCGTAGACCATCGCGAGGCCGAGACCTGCACCGCCATGGTCGCCCCGCGTGGTGAAATAGGGCTCGAAGGCCTTGTCCACGGCCTCCGGCGTCATGCCGATGCCCTCGTCGGTGACGGCGATCACCAGCGTATCTTTGCCGGAGGCGGCCTCGATTGAAATCAGGCCGCCATCGGGCATGGCGGCTGCGGCGTTCAGGCAGAGATTGAGAATGGATTGTTCAAAAAGGGCCGGGTCCAGCGGTATCGAAGGAAGATCGCCCTCGATATCGAGCGCGATCCGGCATTTGGGGCCGACGGCGATTTCGAGAATATCGGCCATGCCGCGCAGCAGGCTTGCGACATTGATGACGCTTGGATGAATCGGCTGCTGGCTGCCGATGGTGAGCATGCTGCTGGCCAGAGACCGGCCGCGGTCTGCCGCCTTGCGGATGCGGGCGATGTGCCGCTTCTGGCGATCGTTGAAACCGGCTTCCCGCTCCAGAAGTCCAAGACTGCCGGTGATGATGCCGATCATGTTGCCCACCTCATGGCTGACCTGATGGGTCATGCGCATGATGCCATCAAGCCTCTGGGCTTTGACGGCTTCCGCTTCCTGACGATCGAGAGCGGTCACATCGCGGGCGAGCAGCACGATGCCGCCATCCGGCTGGCGTGACATCGATACTTCGATCACCCGCTGATCGTCGGTGCGATGGCGAAGGACTGCGCGGTCGAGCAATTCCCCCGGTTCTGCGTCGAAGGGCAGCAGAGCCGGGTCGATTTCCGGGATCGGTTCGACAAATCTCCGAAGCGGCAGTTTTCGCGATGAGCCGGAGCGTCCGACGAGTTCGATGATGCGACGGTTCATGGTGATGGGCCGGCCGGCCGGATCGAAGAGTGCAATTCCCTCATTCATGGTTCGGAAGGTCGAGCGGATGGTGCGGGCCGCCGCTTCGGCCGTACGCCTGAGGCGCGAGACGCGGTCGACGCTGTCATGGAAGGCGCGAAACGCATCGAGCAGCCGGATCAACTCCGTCTCGGGGCCGGTATAGGAGGGCGGGCCGACATCCTTATCTCCCTTGGCGAGGGCATTCATGCCATTGGAGAGCGTCACGATCCCGCGCGAGACACGCATTACCGAGCGGATCGAGAAGATCGCCACGATGAGAACCAGAAGCGAGGCGACGGCGACAATGATCAGCAGCCGGTTGAGAGCATCGGAGGTCGAAATCAGGTCTTCGTTCAGGCTGCGCGCAACCGCATCGCCCTGGGTTTCGGTCACATGGGAAAGATCCCGCGAGACGGTGTGAAGGCGGGAGACCGAGGCGCGGATCGCGAACATTTCCAGAAGGTAACGGCTCTGGGCTTCGAAGACCCGCTCATAGGGCTGCAGCTCGGCCACGGGCAGGCGCTCGCCGGGATAGCCCTGCTGGCGCGCCGTTGTTTCCGCCACGTAACGGCGGCGCAGTTCGCCAAGCTGGAAGAGGCTGTCGGATGCGGATGCGGCCTGTACGATGCCGTTCATTCGCCGGCGCAGTTCCGGATCGAGGATGCCCTGACCGGTGGCGATTTCGCCGAGCGCCGCTGCCGCTTCCGCCTTGTGACCCTGTGCCGCATCGGCATCCTTCGCAAGATCGAGCGTCTGTTCCCGGATGATCTGGAGGAGTTCGACGATGCGTTCGCTGGCAAAGCCACGGGTGATCCGTTCGCCGCTGTCCGGTCCTGTCATTTCAAGCAAGATATCGACCTGCTGGACCACCGAGCGGCTTTCGCTGGAAACGCGGTAGGGCGAGGCGGCGTTCATCAGGAACGGTGCGCTGGAGACCAGATCGGAGACCTGCCGCGAGACCAGCGACGCCTTGGCGAGACTGGAAAAAGCCTGCAACCCATAGGCCGCCATTTCATCGCGGGCGCGCTGCAGGCCATAAATGGCGATGGCGGAAAGGCTGAAGACGAGGAGGCAGGTAAAGACAATCGCAAAGGGCAGGCGAAAGGCGATGGAGGACAGGAAGGAGCGGCTGATCACGGGGAAAGCTCGCCGTCATCGGTGTGCAGAACATAACCCTTGCCGCGCCGCGTCTTGATGTGACGCGGCAGGTCGGGGTTGATCTCAATCTTGCGCCTGAGCCGCAGCACCAGCACGTCGACATTTCTGTCGATATAACGGTCGCTCTCCGAACCCAGCCTGTCGAGAATCTGGGAGCGGCTGACGGGCTGGTTGGGTGTTTCCGCCAGTATTTCCAGAAGCGCGAATTCGGCGGTGGTCAGTGTGCGGCTGTGATCGCTCAGGCAAACGGCGCGGCGTGCATCGAGATCGATTGCCCAGTCGCCGAGGCGAAGCGCCCCGCGCCCATGATCGCTGTCCTTCTCCTGTTTCAGCGAAGGGATCGTCCGGCGCAGTACGGCCTTGATCCGGGCCGTGAGTTCGATGGGTTCGAAGGGTTTGACCACATAATCGTCGGCGGCTGTTTCCAGACCGAGAACCCGGTCGGCGGCGCTGCCGGCGGCGGTGACCATGACGATGCCGATGTCGATCTGGCTGCGCAGCCGCTGGGCGAAGGTGCGTCCGGACGTGCCCGGCAGATTGTGATCGACCAGCACAAGCTGCATCCTGTCCCTCGCCAATATCTCGTCAGCCTCCTCGGCGGAGCGCGCGCAGGTGGGCAGCCAGCCCTCCGCCTCGATGAGGTCCGAGATGAGCTCGGCCATATCCGGATCGTCCTCGACGATCAGAATGCGAACCTTCTGATTAAGCACTGCACTTTCCTCCCGCCATCATCATAGGCATGGCGGCGGCGATCTTCAAAGGCTCGCTGGTTATCGCCCCTGTCATAATTGTAATATCTGTAATCTTGTTCGGCGGTGCGGTGAAAGATTGGTAACCATTCTTCGATTGCGGTGCCGACAGGATGTGACATGCTGTAGGTGGAGACTGGAACGGGGAGGTTCCGGGCGGGGAGGCTTAATTGAAAGCATTGACCGCACTTGCGGCGAGCATGGCCCTATGGCTGTGCGGCGCAGGGCATGGCATGGCCGAGCCGAAGTTGAACGTCCTTTGCGGCGTCGACGAGGCCTGGTGCGTGACCATGCAGCGGGCTTTCGAAGCCAGGGCCGGTCTCGAGATTTCGATGGTGCGCAAGAGCACCGGCGAAATTCTCGATCAGATTCGTGCCGAACGATCCCATCCCACTGTCGATGTCTGGTGGGGCGGTACTGGCGATACTCATTTGCAGGCGGGGTCTGAAGGGTTGCTGGATGAATACCGGCCTGTCCACCAGCAGGATTTGCTGCCGTGGGCGCAGAATTTCTCGGTGATGTCGGGATCGCGGTCTGCGGGAATTTATGCCGGCGCGCTGGGCTTTGCCTATAATTCGGAACTGCTTGCGAAGAACAATCTGCCGGCGCCGACCTGCTGGAAGGATCTGGCGAAGGATGTCTATCGCGGCCATATCCTGACCGGCAATCCGAACTATTCAGGCACGGCCTTCACCATGCTGGCCACTCTCGTCCAGCTTTTTGGCGAAGAGGAAGCTTTCGGGTTCATGGCGAAGCTCAACCAGAACGTCGTGGGCTATACCAAGGTTGGTGCTGCACCGGTGAAGGCGGCGGCGCGGGGCGAGGTCCTGATCGGAATTTCCTTCATGCATGATGCAGTGACGCAGAAGACCGAAGGGTTTCCGCTGGTGATCGTCGCCCCCTGCGAGGGCACCGGTTACGAGATCGGGGCTGTCAGCATCGTCAAGGGCAACCGCAATACGGCAATTGCGCAGGATTTCGTGGAATTTGCGCTGAGCCCGGAAGGGCAGGCGACCGGGGCCGCGGCCGGCCAGAACCAGGTGCCTTCCAACGCCCGGGCGACATTGCCGCTGACCGCACCTGACATATCGATGATCAAGATGGTGGATTACGATTTTGCCACCTTCGGACAGCCGGAAGAGCGAAGTCGGTTATTGAGCCGCTTCGACAGCGAAATCCACCCGAGCCAGACCCAGTAGGGCCAAAACCACCATCCCGAAAAAGACAGCGCGCGCGCCGCAGGCGCCGCGACCGGCAGCGCCATGTCTGCGCGCGGCCCGAGAATTCAGACGCAAGCTACAGGAGGATAACCATGCGACTGACGATACTCTCCACCCTGCTTTTTGCCGGTACGGCATTGAGCGCCGTTTCCGCGCAGGCGGCGGGCGAACTGAACCTGATCTGCTCGGCCGATGTCGTCATCTGCGAACAGATGAAGGGCGATTTTGAAAAGTCACACGACATCAAGGTCAATATGGTGCGCCTGTCTTCGGGCGAGACCTATGCCAAGGTGCGCGCGGAAGCCCGCAACCCGAAGACCGACATCTGGTGGGCCGGCACCGGCGATCCGCACATGCAGGCGGCGTCCGAGAACCTGACGCTCGAATACAAGTCGCCGATGCTGGACCAGTTGCAGGACTGGGCCGTGAAGCAGGCGGAAAGCACCGGCTACAGGACTGTCGGCGTTTATGCCGGCGCGCTGGGCTGGGGCTACAACACCGAAATCTTCAAGTCCAAGGGTTACAAGGAGCCGAAGTGCTGGGCCGACCTGCTGGCGCCGGAACTGAAGGGCGAAATCCAGATCGCCAATCCGAATTCGTCCGGCACCGCCTATACAGCGCTTGCCTCGCTGGTGCAGATCATGGGCGAAGATCAGGCGATTGATTATCTGAAGAAGCTCAACGCCAATATTTCGCAATATACCAAATCCGGCTCGGCACCGGTCAAGGCGGCGGCGCGCGGCGAAACGGCGCTCGGCATCGTCTTCATGCATGATGCGGTGGCGCAGACGGCGGAAGGCTTCCCGGTCAAGTCCATCGCGCCCTGCGAAGGGACGGGTTACGAGATCGGCTCCATGTCGATAATCAAGGGCGCCCGCAACCTCGACAACGCGAAGACCTGGTACGACTGGGCGCTGACGCCGGAGGTGCAGTCGCGCATGAAGGATGCCAAGTCCTTCCAGCTGCCCTCCAACAAGACGGCGGAAGTGCCGAAGGAAGCGCCGAAGTTCGAAGACATCAAGCTCATAGACTACGACTTCAAGACCTATGGCGACCCGGCCAAGCGCAAGGCGCTTCTGGAGCGCTGGGACCGCGAAGTTGGTGCGGTCGCCAACTGATCTTAACTCCGGCGACAGGCATCCCGGCTTTTTTAGCCGGGGTGTCCGCCACTCTTTCATCGGCATGAAATAAGCGAGGTCGGCCATGACACGTGGCAATCGCAGGCTGGACATCGTCCTGGCGCTCGGGGCTTTTGCCCTCATTCTTCTTCCCTGGTATCGCATCGAAGGCGGCTTTTTCAGCTTCCGCTGGCTTTCCGGATTTTTCTCTTCCGCCAGCAATGCGCCCGGTGTGCTGCAAATATTGTCCTATGGAAAACCATGGCTGGTCGGCGTCGTTGTCTTTTTCCTCGCCGCATGCCTTGTCCGGCCTGTAGGCGATCCGATGCGGCGCGGCAGGCTGCTTGCCATTATCGGCGCTGCCGGGCTCGTTTTCCTCGCCTTGCAGGGGCTGGCCATCGGCTTTAGCGGCTGGAGCTGGACGGTGAGCGAAAACCTCTTCGGCATGCTTGCCGATGGCCAACCTTCCATGGGTGCCGGTGCCGTCGTAGTGTCGTTCGTCTTCGTGCTGCTTTTCGCCTTAGGTCTCGCCGAGCGCGGCGTCATGAAAGGCGACGCCTTCGTCGTCGGTGCCATTTCCGTTCTGGTTTTCCTCGTCACGGTTTTTGTCTTTTATCCGATCGGCAGCATGCTGGTCGCCTCCGTTCAGGATTTCGATGGTTCCTTCAATGCCGATGGTTTCATCCGCAATATTCAGGATCCCGGCATCTGGAGCCTTGGCTGCGTGGTGGGCGAAGAGCGTTGTGGCGTTGCCTGGCGGACGCTGTTTCTGGCGCTGATGACCGCCTTCGGTTCGACCGTGCTCGGTCTCGGCTTTGCGCTGATCGCCACCCGCACGCGCTTTCCCTTCAAGAAGGGCCTGCGGCTTCTCACCGTTCTGCCGATCATCACACCGCCTTTCGTCATCGGCCTTGCCCTGACACTGCTTTTCGGTCGCGCCGGTGTCGTCACCGAATGGCTTTCCTATCTCTTTGGCATTGAGCCGGGTCGCTGGCTTTACGGCATGACCGGCATCTGGATCGCGCAGGTCCTTTCCTTCACGCCCATCTCGTTTCTGGTGCTGATCGGCGTGGTTGAAGGCGTCAGCCCGTCGATGGAAGAAGCCTCGCAGACGCTGCGCGCCGACCGCTGGCGCACCTTCTGGCGGGTGTCGCTGCCGCTGATGAAACCCGGTCTCGCCAATGCCTTTCTGATCGGCTTCATCGAGAGCATGGCGGATTTCGGCAATCCGCTGGTGCTTGGCGGCACCCATGGCGTGCTGTCGACGGAAATCTTCTTTGCCGTCGTCGGCTCGCAGAATGATCCCTCCCGCGCTGCGGTGCTTGCGATCATCCTCCTGTGCTTCACGCTTTCGGCCTTCCTTGCCCAACGCTTCTGGCTGGCCGGCAAGAATTTTGCGACGGTGACAGGCAAGGGTGACAGCGGCGCGCATATCGCGCTGCCGCGCGGCCTGTCCATCGGCGTTCACGCCGTCGTGGTGCCGTGGATGGTCTTCACCATCGTTGTTTATGGCATGATCCTTGTGGGCGGTTTCGTGAAGACATGGGGTCTCGACAATTCCCTGACGCTCGACCACTACGTCCGCGCCTTTTCCGTCAGCTTCTCCAATGGCTCGATTGCCTGGACGGGCGTCGCCTGGAATTCGTTCTGGACGACCATGAAGATCGCACTGGTTTCCGCGCCGCTGACCGCTGCCGTCGGTCTTTTGACCGCCTATATCATCGTGCGGCAGAAATTCGCCGGGCGGAACCTGTTCGAATTCGCGCTGATGATGAGCTTTGCCATTCCCGGCACGGTCATCGGCGTCAGCTACATCATGGCCTTCAACCTGCCGCCGGTGGAAATGACCGGCTCGGCGCTGATCCTGATCGCCTGCTTCGTGTTCCGCAACATGCCGGTCGGCGTGCGTGGCGGCATTGCGGCGATGAGCCAGCTGGACAAGAGCCTCGACGAGGCCTCGCTGACGTTGCGGGCCAATAGTTTCCGCACCATCCGCAAGGTCATCCTGCCGCTCTTGAGGCCCGCAATCACGGCCGCACTGGTCTATTCCTTCGTGCGCGCCATCACCTCCATCAGCGCTGTCATCTTCCTCGTCAGCGCCGAATACAACATGGCGACCTCCTATATCGTCGGCCTTGTCGAGAACGGCGAATATGGGGTGGCGATTGCCTATTCCTCCATGCTGATCGTGGTGATGATCACCGTCATCACAGGCTTCCAGCTCATTGTCGGCGAGCGTCGCCTGCGGCGCGAAAACCGCGTCGCCGGCCTGCCATCCGCTTCCTCCGTTCCTCTCGCTCAGGAGAAAACCGCATGATTTCCGTCAAACCCGGCTCCGTTACCTTTCAGAATGTCCGCAAGACCTTCGGCGCCTTCACCGCCATTCCCGACCTGTCGCTCACCATCGAGCCCGGCACGCTGGTCACCCTGCTCGGTCCCTCCGGCTGCGGCAAGACGACGACGCTGCGCATGCTGGCGGGTCTTGAACATCCGACCTCCGGCCGCATCCTCATCGGCGACAAGGATGTGACCATGCTGCCCGCCAATGAGCGCGATGTCTCGATGGTCTTCCAGTCCTATGCGCTTTTCCCGCATATGACGGCGCTCGACAATGTCGCCTATGGCCTGCAATCCTCCGGGCTGCGCAAGGCGGAGGCGCGGGAAAGGGCGGAAGAGGGGTTGAAGCTCGTCGGCCTTGCCGGCATGGGCCACCGCCTGCCTGCCGAACTTTCCGGCGGCCAGCAGCAGCGCGTCGCGGTTGCCCGCGCTCTGGTGCTCGAGCCGCAGGTGCTGCTGCTGGACGAGCCGCTTTCCAACCTCGATGCCCGCCTCCGCCGCCGGGTCCGCACCGAAATCCGCGAATTGCAGCAGCGGCTCGGTTTCACCGCGGTTTACGTGACGCATGATCAGGATGAGGCGCTGGCCGTTTCCGACCGGATCATCGTAATGAAGGATGGCGAGATCGCCCAGTCGGGTGCGCCACGCGATCTTTACGAGGCCCCGGCCTCCGCCTTCATCGCCGATTTCATGGGTGAGGCGAATGTCGTCGGTTGCGAGGTCATTGGCGTTGAGGGCGCCGATGCGCTGATCCGCGTCGGGGGGATCGATCATCGGGTCGCGGCCCGCAACGCCCGGCCGGGTCCCGCAGAGCTTGCGGTCCGCCCCGGCTCGATTTCCATCGGACAACCGGGTGCGCAGGGGCTTGCCGGAAGGGTGCTGCACAGCGCCTATCTCGGCGGTCACGTTGAATATGAGGTGGAAACCGATATCGGTACGCTTTTCATCGTCGACCATGCCGTGGAGACCAGCCTGCCGGCGGCGAGCGATGTGACGTTGGGGTTCAAGAACCGGGGCATTGCCTTGATTCAGGCTTGAAGCCGCTCCTGCACTCAGGATTACATCGCGACAGAGGCAGATTTGTTCTGCCTCTGTGTGTCGGGAACGCCAGCCTCAAATATCCTTCGCCAGACGAAGCGCATCGTAGATCGCCGCATGGGTATTGCGTGCGGCGACCGCATCGCCGATCCGGAAGAGCCGGTAGGCGCCTTCCGGGTTGCGCTCGACCGCTTGGGCCGCTCCTGCAAGCAGGGCGTCGTAGGAGATTTCCCCGAGGTTTTTCGAACCGGGTTTGAGTTCGAAATAAAGGTCGTCCAGCGGGATGGTGCCGTGGTTGACGACGATCTGATCGACGGTTCTCGATTTCGTCACGCCGCCATAATCGCTGCCGACATGGGCAATGAGCTGGTTGCCGTTTCTTTCCACCGCTTCCAGCCGGTAGGTAACGGTGAAAGTCACATCGCGTTTTTGCAGCGAGCGCATATAGGGAACGAGGTTCATGGCCATGACTTCCGGGGCGAAGGCGCGGTCGGGCGTCATGATCTCCACTTTCGCCCCGGCTTTTGCGAGGAATTCGGCGGCTTGCAGACCGGCATGATCGCCGGCATCGTCGAAAACCAGTACATTCGTTCCCGGCTTGACGTCTCCTGAAATGATATCCCATGCCGAGACGACGAGATCGTTGCCGCTGGAAAGTACATCGGTATGCGGCAAGCCGCCCGTGGCGATGATGACCACGTCAGGGTTCTCCGAAAGAACTGTGTCCGCTTCGGCCCAGTTGTTGAAGTGAAAGGTAACGCCCAGTCTCTCGCACTGGCTCATGCGCCAGTCGATGATGCTGATCATCTCCCGGCGGCGTTCGCTTTGCGCCGTCAGCCGGATCTGGCCGCCGGGATTGTTGGCGGCCTCGAACACGACGACCTCATGGCCGCGTTCGGCACAGACGCGCGCGGCCTCGAGCCCGGCCGGTCCGGCGCCGACGATCACCACCTTCCGGCGTTCCGCCGCTTTGGGTATCTCGTGCGGCATGGTTTCCTCACGGCCCGTTGCCGCATTGTGAATGCAGAAGGCGAGACCGCCCTGATAGATGCGGTCGAGACAATAATTGGCGCCCACGCAGGGGCGAATATCTTCCTCGCGTTTTTCCATGATCTTGCGCACGATATGCGGATCGGTCATGTGGGCGCGGGTCATGCCCACCATGTCCACCTTGCCGGCGGCGATGGCGTGGCGCGCGGTGGCGACATCGGGGATCTTGGCGGCGTGGAATGTCGGGAAACTCGTCGCGGCGCGGATTTCACCGGCGAAATCGAGATGCGGCGCATTGGCCATGCCCTGAATGGGGATGACGTCGGTCAGGCCCGGGTCGGTGTCGATATGGCCCCTGATGACATTGAGATAATCAATCAGGCCGCTGTCCTTCAGGCGTCTGGCGATTTCGATGCCTTCTGCCTTCCCGGTGCCGCCCTCAAGACATTCGTCGGCGGTGTAGCGGACGCCGAGAATGAAATCGTCGCCCACGCGTTCGCGCATCGCCCTGAAAACGTCGAGACAGAAACGCATGCGGTTTTCAAGCGGGCCGCCATAGGGGCCGTCTAGTTCATTGGTCAGTGGCGAGACGAACTGGTCGATCAGATGGCCATAGGCTTCCAGCTCCACCCCGTCCATTCCGCCCGCCTTCATGCGTTCGGCGGCGTCGGCGAAGTCCTTGATGATACGCTCGATATCCCAGTCCTCGACCTTCTTGGGAAAAGCCCGATGCGCCGCTTCGCGGTGATGGGACGGCGCAAGGATCGGCAGCCAGTCGCCCTTGTCCCAGCGGGTGCGGCGGCCGAGATGCGTGAGCTGGATCATGATCGCCGCACCCTGTTCATGCACGGCGTCGGTCATTTCCCGGATCCACGGGACGATTTCATCCTTGTAGGCGAGCAGGTTGTTGAAGACGGGCGGGCTGTCCCTGGAGACAGCGGCGGAGCCGGCCGTCATTGTGAGCGCAACGCCGCCCTTCGCCCGCTCCACCGTGTAGGCGCGGTAACGCCCCGTCGGCATGCCGTCCTCGGGATAGGCGGGTTCGTGCGAGGTGACGATGATGCGGTTGCGCAGTGTGAGGTGTTTTAGCTGGTAGGGCTGAAGAAGGGGATCGCTCGACATAGCCTGCTCCAAAAGGGTTTCTGTCTCAAGGCTAAGCGGGAATGTACACTTGTGTCAATTTACAAAACACAATTGTCTTTCCTTTTGACATGGGTGTACATCCCGCTTGTCGCGAAGAGACCGATTTGCTACGAACGCGTCATGGACGCGACATTGAACGACACCGGCTGGCGTGGATCGCAGGAGGGGTGGCTTGAGGCCGCCTATCAGGCTTTGCTGGAATCGGGCGTGGATTCCGTCAAAATCCTGCCTTTGGCGAAAAAGCTAAATCTGTCGCGCACGAGCTTCTACTGGTTCTTCAAGGACCGGGAGGAATTGCTGGCCGCGCTTCTCGCCCGCTGGCGGGAAAAAAATACCGGAAGCATCGTCCGGCAATCCGAAGCCTATGCCGAGACGCTGGCCGAAGCCATGCTGAATGTTTTCGACTGCTGGCTGGATCCCGCGCTTTTCGACAGCAGATTTGAATTCGCCGTTCGAAGCTGGGCCCTTCAGTCCGACGAGATTCTTGCGGAGGTTCGCAAGGCCGACGAGATGAGAATGACGGCGCTTGCACGTATGTTCGTGCGGTTCGGCCACAATGAAAACACGGCGGATGTGCGTGCCCGGACCACCTATCTGGTGCAGATCGGCTACATTTCCATGCAGTCCGAGGAAGATGTGGCGGTGCGGATGCAGAGGATTCCGGACTATATCGCCATCTATACCGGTGAGATGCCGCAGCAGCGTGAGCTTGACCGATTTTATGCGAGACACGGGTACAGGCCTGCAACGGCGCAACCGTGACATTTCCAGAGTGAGGTCATCGTAAAACGCACGCAATGCCGTCGGATTATCTGCTGCAAGGTGGTAGAAGTCGAATTGTCTGCCCGCCCTCCTGCAATGTAGCTGCAACATTTCTCGACCAGTGGTGGGGATGGCAAGGATCCGTTTCCGGGGGAAGTCGTTGCGAATCTTGCTTCTTGAGGATGAACCCGAAATGGCGCGCGCGCTTCTCGAAGCCCTGCGCCGGCGCGATGTGCTTGCCGATCATGTCCGCACCATCAGCGATGCTGACGCCCTTGCGCGGGACGGGTCTTACGATGTTCTGGTTCTGGATCGCCGCCTTCCCGATGGCGAGGGGCTGAACCTGGTGGCTTCGCTTCGGCGGAGCAGGCATTCCGTGCCGATCCTTGTTCTGACAGCGCTTGGAAGTGTCGATCACCGTGTCGACGGGCTCGATGCCGGAGCGGATGATTATCTTGCCAAGCCCTTTGCAATTGAGGAGCTGCTCGCCCGCCTCAGGGCTCTCCATAGACGCGGCCCTTCTCTTTCCGACAAATATGCGCATTTCGGAAATCTGAGCATCGATCCGCGCAGCAATGAAGTCAGCATTGCCGGCTCCATCATCGAGTTGCGGCGTCGGGAATATCTGGTGCTGGAGGCGCTGATGCGGCGTCCGAACCGCATCGTTACGCGGTCGAACCTGATCGAGGCGGTCTATACGCTCGATGACGAGATCGAGTCCAACGCTCTCGATGCGCATATTTCCCGTATCAGGAAGAAGCTGGCGCAGGCTGAAGCCACCGTGGAGATAAGGGCCGTGCGGAATATCGGTTATCTCATCCGGTTGAAGACATGAGACAGGAGCGCAATCGATCCCTGCGATGGGGGCTGATGAAGCGTCTTTTCGCATTGCAGGCGTTCCTGCTCGTTCTTTTTGTCATCCTTCTCATCGGCTGGATATGGATCATCGATCCACGGCTCGAAGGTGCGAATGAAGAGGCTGCCCGCATCGTCGCGGAGAGCGTGACGAAGGACGGACAGGGCAGGCCGCAACTGTCGGCGACGCCGGAACTGGCGGAGTTGAAACGGCGCTATCCGAAACTCTGGTTTGTGGTGCGCGACGCCGATGACATCGTATTGCAATATGGCGCTGTCCCGGGGCCTGCCCTGTCGGCGGTATTTCCCCGAAGTTTTGACCGTGCGCGTCTGGAGGCGGCGGGAACGCTCCGTGCCACCGTTGAAAACCGCGACACAGCCGCCGGGCGGCTTCAGTTCATTGCCGGAACGGAGGAAGGAATTCCCAATGACGGGCTTAGCATCTGGATCAATGTTCAGCTGGATCTGGAAAAGGATGCCGAGGGCGCCATCCGCTGGCTGACCGTGTTGCCGGCGCTGGGCTTCATCATTCTCATCGCCGTCGTGCCCATGCTGATCCTGACGGGCATTGCGACATTGCTCGTGACCCCGCGGGCGGTGGGCCGTTCCCTGAGCGGGCTGATGGAAACCGTCAAACAGGCGCAGTCCATCGATTTCGAGAACCGTTCCGAGCGTATCGACCGTTCGAAAGTTCCCCTTGAAATCATCCCGCTGGTGGATGCCTTCAACGTTGCGCTGTCGAGGCTCGATGACGGGTATAATCGCCGCAACCGCTTTCTCGCCGATGCGGCGCATGAACTGCGGACGCCGATCGCAATCGTGCGCACCAGAGCCGACCTCTTGCCCGATGACGCGCTGAGCCGGCAGATCAGGGCCGATATCGACCGCTTGACCCGCGTTGCGCATCAACTACTGGAAATGCAGGCGGTGGGTGCGGTGAAACTGCCGGCGGAGCCGCGCGATCTCAATAGGCTTGTCGAGCGCATCGCGACCGATCTCGCCCCGATTGCGATGGATGCCGGTTACGAGTTCGATTTCGAGCCCGGTGAGGGCGAAGTCGTCTTCACGGTGCAGACGTCGATTATCGAGATGGCGGTCGTCAATCTTGTGCGCAACGCGATAGACCATGCTGGCGGCAAGGGCGCAATTACGATCCGGGTCGATCCGGCGGGGGCCATCGAGGTCTGCGATGAAGGGCCGGGCATACCTCTCCCGGAGCGCGCGCAGGTATTCGAGCCGTTTCACCGCATCAATACGAACTCGCCCGGAGCAGGCCTTGGGTTAAATCTGGTCCAGAAGGCGGCGGAGCTTCATTGCGGCCGTGTTCTGTTTGTCGATCTCAATCCGGGCTTTTGTGTCCGGCTCGAAATTCGATCTATAGTTTCGAAAGGCCCTGCGACCGCTCTCTGATAATGAAATTTCTTGCGATTCGGTTAAGAAAATAGATCTAACTTATTTAAATTACTAAATAATTTCTAATAAAATTCATTCCATGCAATGCAGGCGCAATTCTCGCGGGGAAAATTCCCTTATCTGCTGAACGCATCCGCACGTCATGTCGGCTGGCGTAGCAGACTAACGGGAGCCGGTTTCCGGTTCTTCAACGCGAACTGAAACTTGGCTGCGCCAGAAGATGGCGCATCGGTTTCGTCTGGAGTCATTCATGTCGATCGTCAAGAAATCGCTTGTCGCCGTGGCCATCGCCGTCACGGTTGCAGGCAATGCCTATTCCGCCGATCTTACCAACTACAATACGCAGCAATCCTTCGATTACGGCAGTCCGCCGGCCTTCTCCTGGGGCGGGGCCTATGTGGGTGCGCATGGTGGCGTCGCTTCCCCGAAATTCAACCCATTGGCCAGCGGCCGCGGCCTGACGGGCGGTGTTCAGGCCGGTTATAACTTCCAGTTCGGTTCCGGCGTGGTCGGTGCGGAACTCGAAGGTTCCTATCTCGGGAATGAGGCGCGTGTGCCGAACGGTCGTTTGCGGGAGCGTTTCCGGGGCGCGGCCAAGGCGAAGGCCGGCGTGGCGCTCGACCAGACGCTGGTTTACGGCACCGCCGGCCTGACCACGACAAAGTTCAGGGACGGAAACGGCGTGACAGGTCCCGATGGCTGGAAACAGGGCTATCTGGTCGGCGCAGGCGTCGAACAGAGTTTCGGCGGCGGCCTGTCGGCGAAGTTCGAATATAATTATGTGAGCACTGGAAATGTGGCCACGACGACCGCCAGCGGCAAATCGAAAACCGATGTCAGCGATCATGTCATCAAGGCCGGCCTGAATTATCGCTTCTGATCGGCCCTTCCCATGACAGATTCCAGGGAGAATTTTCAAAAGAACGCCGCCGCTTTCGGTCTGGAAGCGGCGGTGAAAAAGGGCGGGGCGCGGCACATGCGGAACCGGGCCAAAATTTGAATCCCGGATCGGTCATTCGCATTCGAGCGAAGGTTGCCGGAAGCTCGTAACATACCATTCGCTCCCGGAGTTGCGGGTGTAGAAGGTATAGAAGCAGTCGATGCGCTCGATATAGGCCGGCGTTTCGGACACTTCGTAACGTTCGCCACGCCGTGTTGTCCGCACCTCGCCACTCGACGATCCGGCGACAGCCTGCGTCTTGTTTTTCCGCCATTGATAGGCCTGCTGGCCGGGACCCAGACTATAGATATTGTCCGGTGGCCCATAGTCCAGCATCACGCTGGTGATGGGCGCGCCGATATAGCTTTTCATGACAGTTGAGGCGCAGGCCGTAAGCAGTATCGATGCGCCGGCGATAAGGAAGATTGCTGCCGGGACTGCAAGGGACGATCTGTTGGACATGGAAGTTCCTTTCTGCGGTGACGTTCGCAGGGATAGAAACCGGTTATTGCAAGTACATTGCACGGGAAACGCCGGGCGAGGCGGGTGGCTGCCGCCGAAGCGTCGATGCCCGAATTGCCGCTATCAGAGGCCGGCAATGTTGCGGCCGATATGGCGCAGGATGCTTTTGAAGAGTTTCACTTCGGCCGGGTCGAGGCCTTCGATTGCGGTTTTTTCGAACATGGCGGCGATGGGCATGAGTTCATCGGCCAGTTCCTCGCCCTTCGGGGTAAGGGTGATGCGCACGATGCGCGCATTGTCGAGCGGCCGTTCGCGGCTGACGAGGTTACGCCGGACCATCAGCCCCACAAGCCGGGACAGCGTGGAAATCTCCACCGATACCATGTCTGAAAGCTCGGTCAGCGTCTTGCTCTCCTGCTGCCGCAGCGTCGCCAGCACGCGATACATCGGCAGGGTGATGTCATAGGAGGCCAGTCTTACCGAAAAGCGCTCGCCAAGCCGAACGCCCACCCAGTTGAGCAGGTAGGGTACCGAATCGGTGAATTGATAGGACACGAGCAAATCCCCGTTTGAGAACCATCTGCGCAGATGCTGATGTGCGCCTATCGGCTGTACCGGCACAATCCATCCGTTTCAATAGCTTCGCCCCCTAAGACGGGGGAATGCGGCGTTCTCCCCTGCACAAAAAATGACAAACAACATTTGCATTGACAAACGTTGCAAACGCAAATAAATAGAATGCAGGATTTGGGAGGATCTCATGACATCAGCATTGTTTGGCCTGAGCAGCCTTGCGCCTGAAGGCGTCGGTCAGAATTTCCGTTCAACAATGCGTCGTTTTCCGGCGACTGTGACGGTTATCACGGCCTGTGCTTCGGGTGATCAGCGCGATCACGGCATGACGGTCACGGCCGTCACTTCGGTCTCGATGGAGCCTCCGTCCCTGCTGGTTTGCCTGAACAATCGCACCCTGCTGCATGAACTGCTGCTGTGCCGACCCGATTTCATCGTCAATGTGCTGACGCAGGATCAGATTGCCCTGTCGGATGCCTTTAGCGGCAAGGTGTCGCCGGAAGAGCGTTTCCGCGACGGTCAATGGCAGCGCCACGACAATGGCGTTCTCTATCTGCCCACGGCCCATGCCGCCATCGCCTGCCGCCGGGTCGCGGCCATGCCTTACGGAACCCATACCGTCTTCATCGGGCAGGTTGTCTCGGCCGATGTCAGCGAGACGACACGGCCGTTGCTTTACGAAAACGCCCAATATTGCGCCGCAAGCCCCGCGAGCCTGCCCGCCTGATCATTGCCGCCCAGATAATCCCGGCGAGATAACGCCTGGCCAGCAACATCCGGCCGGTAAAGTCCGGCCAGTAAAGTCCGCAAGGAGACAATCATGAACGATATGAGCCATGCGCCGCTGCCGGCGCAAACGAACCCGCGTGCCCGCCTCGCAAGCCGCGTTACCGGCATAGCCGATCTTTTCCGGGCGAGCGCCAGACAGACGGAGGAGGCCCGGCGCGTTCCGGCCAGCCACATCGAGGCGCTTCGTGGAATCGGTTATTTCGATATCGTCAAACCCCGCGCCTTCGGCGGCAAGGGCGGTGACTTCGCCGAGCTCGTCGAGGCCAATATCGAGCTTTCGGCCGCCTGTGCGTCGACCGGCTGGGTCGCTGGCCTGCTGTCGGCCCATCAATGGCTGCTGGCGATGTTTCCGGAAGAGGCGCAGACCGATGTCTGGGGTGAAAACCCCGATGCACTGCTATGCGGCTCCTATGCGCCGGTGAAGATGGCGGAGCTCGCGGATGGCGGTTACCGCCTCAGCGGCAAATGGGCTTTCGCCTCGGGCTGCGAGAATGCGCAATGGTCTCTCTGCGCCGCCATTCTGCCGCCGCAGGGCGAGGGCAAGCCGGTTCCGGCCTTCCTGCTCGTTCCCGCGAGCGAATATACCATTGAAGATACCTGGCATGTGGTGGGGCTGGCCGGCACGGGTTCCAAGACGCTCGTTCTCGACGATGTCTTCGTTCCCGGACATCGGGTTCTGACCTTTCCGGACGCCACCAGCGGAAAGACGCCCGGTGGAAAATATTATGCCGAGGAAGGCCTGTTCAACATGCCGCTTCTGACCGGCATTCCCTCCTGTCTCGCGGCGGCCGGCGTCGGCGCGGCCAGGGGTGCGCTTGCGGCTTACGTCGATCATGTCGGCGGCCGGGTGACGCGCGGTGCGGTGGCGGGCGGCAATAATCGCATGGCCGAATTTCCGACCATCCAGCTGCGCGTTGCGGAAGCAGCGGCGAGCGTCGATGCGGCTTGCGAAATATTGCTGCGCGATGTTGCCCGCGCACAGGCGCTCTCGCAGGCAAGGATCGAAGGCCGGGCGGAATTTACGGTGGATGACCGTCTTCTCAGCCGTCGCGGCCAGTCCTTTGCGGTGTCTCTCGCCCTGCGCGCCGTGCAGGCGCTCAACGATTCCACCGGCGGCGTCGGGCTCGATCTTTCCAACCCGGTGCAGCGGGCTTGGCGGGATGCGAACGCGGTCGGCCGCCATATCAGCATGAACTGGGACGCCGTGGGCACCATGATCGGCCAGAGCATGCTCGGGCTGGAACCCAAGGGCCAATATTGATCGCCTCTCGGGCGGCAAATCATAGAGTGAATTCGGAGGAAACCACATGCAAGGCAAGGTCGCTCTCGAGGAGCATTTCGCAATCCCGGAAACGCTTCAGGATTCGGCCGGGTTCGTGCCCGGCGATTACTGGAAGGAACTGCAGCACCGCCTGCTCGACATTCAGGATACGCGCCTGAAGCTGATGGATGCGCATGGCATCGAAACCATGATCCTGTCGCTGAACGCGCCGGCGGTGCAGGCCATTCCCGACAGGAAGAAGGCGATCGAGATCGCGCGGCGAGCGAACGACGTCCTCGCCGAAGAATGCGCCAGGCGGCCGGATCGTTTCCTCGCCTTCGCAGCCCTGCCATTGCAGGACCCTGACGCGGCGACGCAGGAGCTTCAGCGCTGCGTCAACGATCTCGGTTTCGTCGGCGCGCTCGTCAATGGTTTCAGCCAGGAGGGCGATGGCCAGACGCCGCTTTATTACGACCTGCCGCAATATCGCCCATTCTGGGGCGAGGTGGAAAAGCTCGATGTGCCCTTCTACCTGCATCCGCGCAACCCGCTGCCGCAGGATTCGCGCATCTATGACGGCCATCCCTGGCTGCTTGGCCCCACCTGGGCTTTCGCGCAGGAAACGGCCGTGCACGCGTTGCGCCTGATGGCGTCCGGCCTGTTCGACGAACATCCGCGGCTCAACATCATCCTCGGGCATATGGGCGAGGGCCTGCCCTACATGATGTGGCGCATCGACCACCGCAATGCCTGGGTGAAGCTGCCGCCGCGTTATCCGGCCAAGCGCCGTTTCGTGGATTATTTCAACGAGAATTTCCACATCACCACCTCGGGCAATTTCCGCACCCAGACGCTGATCGACGCGATTCTGGAAATCGGTGCGGATCGCATCCTGTTTTCCACGGACTGGCCCTTCGAGAATATCGACCACGCCTCCGACTGGTTCAACGCGACGACCATCGCCGAGGCGGACCGGGTGAAGATCGGCCGCAGCAATGCGCGCCGCCTGTTCAAGCTCGACGGGCGTTGAACCATGCAGCCGTTCGTCTATATGGCCGCGCCCGCCCGCATCGTCTTCGGCGCGGGCAGCTCGGCGGGCGTGGCAGAGGAAATCCGCCGCCTTGGCCTGTCGCAGGCGCTGGTGCTTTCCACGCCGCAGCAGAAGGGCGACGCGGAGGCGCTTGCCGCCCGGCTTGGCCGGCTTGCCGTGGGTGTCTTCTCCGATGCGGCCATGCATACGCCGGTTGAGGTGACGAGAAACGCGGTCGAAGCCTATCGCACCACCGGAGCGGATTGCATTGTAGCGCTCGGCGGCGGCTCCACCACCGGTCTCGGCAAGGCCATTGCGCTGCGCACCGATGCGGCGCAGATCGTCATCCCGACCACCTATGCCGGCTCCGAGGTGACGCCCATTCTCGGCCAGACGGAAAACGGTGTGAAGACCACCATACGCGGGCCTGAAATCCTGCCGGAAGTGGTGATTTACGATGCGGAACTGACGCTTGGATTGCCGGTCGCCATCAGCATGACGAGCGGGCTGAACGCCATGGCGCACGCGGCGGAGGCGCTTTACGCGCAGGACCGCAATCCAATCGCCAGCCTGATGGCGGTTGAGGGATTGCGGGCGATGATCGAGGCGCTTCCCGGCGTGAAGGCTGCGCCGCAGGATGTCAAGGCGCGCGAGACCGCGCTTTATGGTGCGTGGCTGTGCGGCACGGTGCTTGGCGCCGTCGGCATGTCGCTGCATCACAAGCTTTGCCACACGCTGGGCGGCAGTCTCGATCTGCCGCACGCGGAAACCCATGCGGTGCTTCTGCCGCATACCATCGCCTATGTGGAACAGGCGGTGCCGGATCTGCTTGCGCCGCTTGCTTCTCTAGTGGGCGGCAGGGCAGGGACGGGGCTCTATGATTTTGCCGCCCGGCTTGGCGCGCCCTCGAGCCTTGCCGCTCTCGGGGTCCGGTCGGACGATCTCGACCGCATGGCGGAGCTTGCAACGGCCAATCCTTACTGGTGCCCGCGGCCAATCGAAAAAACTGCGATCCGCGACCTTTTGCAACGCGCCTTCGAGGGCGCGCGGCCGGAGTGATGGGAGGAGACGATGGATATGAAGATAAGCAATGATGACGGCTATTTCGTCGAGGAACGTTCGGCTGAAACCGTGATTGCGCGGATGCGCGACTGTGACGATCCGCGTCTGAAGGAAATCATGGCGGTGGTGACGCGCAAGCTGCATGAGGCGGTGAAGGAAATCGAACCGACCGAGGAGGAGTGGATGAAAGCCATTCATTTCCTCACCGAGGTCGGCCAGATCTGCAATGAATGGCGGCAGGAATGGATCCTGTTTTCCGATATTCTCGGCGTCTCCATGCTGGTCGACGCCATCAACCATCGCAAGCCGAGCGGCGCGTCGGAATCGACCGTTCTCGGCCCCTTCCATGTCGCGGATGCGCCGGAAATGCCGATGGGTGCGAATATCTGCCTCGATGGCAAGGGCGAGGATATGGTGGTCACCGGCCGCATCCTCGATACCGAGGGAGCGCCGGTCGCCGGCGCGCGCATCGATGTCTGGCAGGCCAATGACGAAGGTTTTTATGACGTGCAGCAGAAGGGCATCCAGCCCGATTTCAACCTGCGCGGCGTCTTCATCACCGGCGAGGACGGGCGCTACTGGTTCCGGGCCGCCAAGCCGAAATATTATCCGATCCCGGATGACGGTCCGGTCGGGCAGCTGCTGCGCGCCATGGGGCGGCATCCCTACCGGCCAGCGCATCTGCACTATATCGTTTCGGCCGAAGGCTTCGCCACGCTCGTCACCCATATCTTCGATCCCGACGATCCCTATATCCGTTCGGATGCGGTCTTCGGCGTAAAGGAGAGCCTGCTCGCCGATTTCCAGCGGGTGGATGATGCGCAGAAGGCGCGGGACCTGGGTTTCATCGGCGACTGGTTCTGGTCGGTGAACCACGATTTCGTGCTCGCCCGATGAGCGGCGGGAGCGACCGAACCCGGCTTTACGTGCGTTTTGCCGAAAGCGATCCCGCTGCGGCTGCGCAACGGGCGGCGCAGATAGAGGCTCACAAGGCCCATCTGCGCAATGGCGAGGCGATGGCGGAAGGGTTCAAGATTCTTGTCTCCGGCCCGATGAGCGCGGTTGCCGACGGCCCATCCGCCGCCCTCATTATTGCGCAGGCGCGCTCGATCGAAGATGTCATCGCCTTCAGCGATGCCGATCCATTCGTCATTCACGGTGTTTATAACCGCATTCATATTTTGAGTTGGACGCCGACGTTGTCGACGATTTCCGGGCTGGAGCCTGGCTGAATTTCGTCGGCGCGGTGCGCCTGGCATTTGTTAATATTTCATTTGCAATTTTTGCAGATGCAACATTTAATCGAAGGCGGGATGCTGGCGATATGTGCTTGACAGGAGCAGGGCACATATCAGTGTGGAGCACGCCGGGCACTCACGGAGGATATCGCAGGAACGGGAGACGCTTATCCATACCGGATGGCGCGTTCATGCGTGAAAGGGAGGAACATGTCCACGAATTATCTGAGCGCCGCGTCAGCGCGGACGAAGAACCCGGCCGGCGTTATCGCGACATGCGGCCTGATGATCATGTTTGACGGTTACGATCTCGTCGTTTACGGCGCCGTCGCACCGGCACTCTTGAAAGAAGGCGCATGGGCGCTCAACCCGGCCATGGTCGGGCGCGCTGCCGCGCTGACGCTGGTGGGCATGCTGCTGGGCGCGCTTTTTGCCGGCACCATGGCCGACCGCATCGGTCGCCGCAAAGTGGTTCTTCTCAGCCTCGCCGGCTTTTCGGCGATGATGATCGCCTCGGCCATGACGCCGAATTTTCTCGCCTTCGAAATCACGCGCTTCTTCGCCGGTCTCGGGCTTGGCGCGCTGTTGCCGACGGTCACCGCGCTGGTGCTGGAATTTTCGCCGCCGCATCGCAGGGCGCAGGCCAACTCCCTGTCTTTCCTCGGTTATCTTATCGGCGGCATCATTTCCGGCGTCATGGGCATTCTCCTTCTGGAGACCTATGGCTGGCGGCCCTTGATGCTGATCGGCGGCCTGCCGCTTATTCTTCTGCCGATCTTCATGCGTTTCCTGCCGGAATCGCCCGAATGGCTGGCAAGCAAGGGCCGGCAGGCGGAGGCTGACGGCATTTGCGACAGCTACGGTCTGCAACGCATCGTGCCGCATGCGAAAATTCAAAAGGGCGGTGTCGGCGCGCTGTTCTCGGAAGGCCGGCTGCTCTCGACGCTGAATGCCTGGGGCATCCACTTCTGCTCGCTGCTTCTCACCTTCGGCATGGTCAACTGGCTGCCCACCATCATGAACAAGATGGGTTATGATATCAGCTCGGCGCTCAGCTTTTCCGTCATGCTCAATGTCGGGGCCGCGATCGGCATCCTCATCGGCGGTCGGTTTGCGGATAAGGGCAATGTCAAGGTGGTCGTAGCGATCCTGTTTGCCATCGGCGCTGCCTCGATCTTCGCCCTGACGGTGAACAAGGGTCCGCTTCTTTATGCCTTCGTCGCCCTTGCGGGTGCGGGCACCATCGGCACGCAGATTCTCGCCAATGTTCTGGTGGGGCGGCTCTATCCCGTTCATATTCGCGGCACGGGTCTCGGTTTTTCACTGGCGGTTGGGCGGCTCGGCGGCATTGCCGGCCCGATGATCGGCGGCCTCGTGTTGCAGCGGGGTCTGGCGCCCGAGTGGAATTTCTACATTTTCGGCTCGGTCGCACTTGTGGGGCTGATGCTGACGGTATTGACCCTGCTTTACCGCACCTCCGGTGACGCGCGGGTTTGATGAATGAAACGGCTGGCCGCGGAGAACTGAAATCCGCGGCCGGAGCATTTCCGACAAAGCTGCCTAGCGGTTTTACACCCGGAAAATGACTTTAACGCATCACGCCTTGCGGGAAACCGGCGCTATTGTCGCCATCTGCTGTAGCGTCCGTTCGTTGATGCGTTTGGCCCGCGCCAGCGCATCGTCGCGATCTTCCGGCAGCGTATAGGTCATATAGGACAGCGAGGTTTCGAGGTCGTTGTTGTTATGTCCGAGAATGGCGGCGAAGTAGCTGTTCTTGGTCACATGCGGCGGCGCGAAATTGTGAAAGGCCACCTCGGCATAGAGGTGCCGGAGGCCATAGGGCTTGGGAAGCTCTTCCTTCGGCCAGAGATCCTCGAACAGGTTAAAAACCGTGTCCCTGAGCAGCAGGCGGGTTTCCGACGAAAAATCGTCGATCGACATGCCATGCCACAATTTTCCCTGCCCGCTTTCGCGCAGCCGCTTATAGGCGGCCAGAATGGTTTCGGAGCGGGCAAGAACCGGGATTTCATAGGTAATCCCGAATTTCGTTCCTTCGCCCTGTTTCGTCTTGGCCTGGCCGTTGAACAGGAGGCTCCATTTGGAAACGCCCTTGCCATAGGGGGCAGGTGAAAATTCCGCCTGGGTGAAGACCTCGTAAGGGCGGCGCCCGGTCATGCCGATAAGGCCGATGCCGATCATCAGGGGATCGGCGGACAGGAGCTTATCGGCGCAAATCTTCAGAACCTGCCGGTAATTCTCGAAGGTGATCAGCGCGCCGTGCTTTCTGGCGATCTTCTCCATCTTCACCCGGCGTGCATCGTCATACATCGCGGCATCGCCGGTGGCGATCTTCAGCATCGGGTGGTCGTCGCCGAAGGCCTCGCGGATGGCGTTGCGATATTTGGTGATGTAGGAGATGATCGTTGTCTGGGCTCTGCCCTTCATGGTGCTGATTTCAGCGTTCCACAGGGACTGCATCTCTTCTTTCGTTCCCATGCCGTTCATCGCCGCAATGAAGTCCGCGATGCGCAGCAGAACGGTCGGCTTGCGACCGGCGGTATTGAACTCCGCCCGCTCGATTTTTTCGACGATGGAGGTCGCCACGCCGGTTTTCGTATAGTCGGCGCGCGCAATATAGGTGTTCAGCCGCTCGCGCAGCTTCTTCATGTTGCAGATTGCAAGCGGCGTGCTCTTGACGCCGAACTCGGCCTTCAGCGCATTGCGATATTTCATGATGTAGAGTTCGAGCGTCTTTTCGGTGCGGCCATTGTCGAAATGGTAGCGGACCTCGGCATCCCACAGATCGCGGATTTTTCTGTTGCGCAGCGTGTCATCTCTCTTCATCGCCTCTTTGACCTGGCCGACGAAATGATCGATGCGTTCCACGAGGACTGGTGTTTTCGTCTTTCGCTTTGAAGCGGGCATGCGGCGGCTCCCTGAACCCGTCCGGAAATATAAAATCCATGGTTGGCGATCAACAGCAGCACGGTTGCGGAAATGTGATGAACATCCACTGCAGGCCGGTTTCTTTTGAATAATAGTTTAAGCGATTCCGCAAGCACGGCCGCGACGCGAAGAAGCATCGGCGATGCATTCGCCGTCAAAGATTATCCGAGATGCGGAATATCGGCCTGTGATGATGCAGGCTATTTCGGAAGCCGGGTCTTCAGCGAGGTCACGATACGCTTGGCCAGTCCCTCATAGTCCTCGTCAAAATGGTGGCCGCCCTCGATGCCGACCGCTTCCACGCCCTTGGCTTTCAGGCCGGGGCAGGGGTCTTCATCTTCTTCTTCCGTGCCATAGATGCATTGCACCAGCTTCGGATCAATCTTGGCGATGTCATCGACCGTCTTGCCGCCCTTGCCTTCACCGGCAACGCCAAGCCAGCCTTCGACGGAAATCTCGAAATCCACTTCGGTCGAAAGTCCCATCAGGGTCAGTTGCACGACATGCGACTTGTCGCGGTCCGGCAGCAGATTATAGGTGGCGGGCAGAATATCGGCACCGAAGGAATAGCCGATCAACACCACATTGCGGACTTTCCATTCCTTGCGATAGGTGTCGATGATGCGGCCGAGATCTGTGGCGACCTCCTGCGGTTTCTTTTCCTTCCAGAAATAGCGGAGCGAATCGACGCCGATGACGGGTATGCCTTCCTTCTGGAAGGCGCCGCCCACTTCCTCGTCGAGATCGCGCCAGCCGCCGTCGCCGGAATAGATCACCGCCATGGTGTCCATCACCGGGCTGGTTTCCAGAACCTTGATCGGCAGGCCGAGCGGGCTGTCGGTGTCGCCTGCGGCGTCGATCTGGTCGGACAGGGTCTGGGTCAAAACCTCGTCCGCCTTGTCATCCACATCCGTCACGTCGATATCGGGATGCAGCTTGACGAGCGCGTTGACGTGGTCGCGGCCCTTCTGATCCGCGGCAGGCGTGAAAAGCACGCTGACGGGGGCGGGCAGCGGCCCGTCGGTCAGGCCATAGACCGTTTCGCCATCCGCCTTGTCCTTGGTGGCGGGGGTGCAGAGGATTTTCTCAAGCGGCAGGCCGGCCTTGGGGTCGACGGCGATGGCTTCCCGGACGGTGGAGACGGGGCTCTGCGCAATCATCGCCAGCGCCAGCGTTCCGCCCTTGCCGATGCCGGTGAGGATGGGCTGGCGATAGCTGCTCGTGCCGGCGGTGCGCTGGATCTGCTGCGAGAGCGACTCGATGTCCGAGATCATATAGATGCACTCGTCATCATCGGCCTCGAGCGCCTTCAGATATTCCTTGAAATCGATACCGACCACGGCTGCGCCCTTTTCCACCAGCGCCTTGGCGCGGGTCTCATCGGCAGCCGTCCATCCGTCCGCATCAGAAATCAGGAAGACGCTGGCGAGAATTTCGCCATCCGGCACCATGATATGCTCGGAAGGGATCATGCCGGTCTCGTAAGCGGGTTTGTCCTGCGCAAAAACGGCGCCAGAAACAAACAAGGGGGAGGCGAACAGGGCGGAGGCGGCAAGAACCGCTTTCAGCATGCTGGGTTTTCTCATTTTCCGATCACTCCTCTGACGCCGCCGCTGATGAGAACCGTCGCGTCCATCAGCGCCAGAGCGGCGTCTGCGCCGTTCTGCACGGCAAGGTAACGCGGTTCCCATTTCGGGTGAAACTTCGCCTTGAAGGCGCGAAGTCCCTTGAAGTTGTAGAAACGTTCGCCGTGTTCGAACAGCGTGCTGCCGATGCGGTCCCAGACGGGGGCGGCGTCGCGTTTCGACATGCCGGACATGGGGGCCATGCCGAGATTGAAGCTCTCATAGCCCGCCTCGCGCAGATATTGCATGATGCTGACGAAGAGAAAATCCATCGAGCCGCGCGGCGCATCCGGCGAAAAACGCATGAGGTCGACGGTGGCTTCCTTTTTCGTGTCCGTCACCATCAGATTGGCGAAAGCGGTGATCTTTCCATCCTTGCGCAGCACGGCGACAGGTTGCGACAGGATGTAATCCGGCTCGAAAGCGCCAAGAGAGAAACGCTTTTCCCGGGTATTGTGGTGGGCGAGCCAGCCATCGGAGACCTGTTTCAGCTCATCCAGAATATCCGCCACCTGCGCCTGTTCGACCACCTCGAAGGTCAATCCGTCGCGCGCGCCGCGGCTCAGCGACTGGCGAAGATTGGCAAGCTTGCCGCCCTTCAGTTCGAATGCGGTGAGATCGACCAATGCCAGTTCGCCGAGCTTGAAGGCGCGCAGGCCCGCATCGGCGCAATGGGAGAGGAGGAAAGGCGAAATCTGGTAGAAGGCGGCGCGCGCACCGGCGCCACGGGCGGCTTCCACGAATTGCCAGACCAGATCCGGGAAATCATCCTCATCGCCGACCGGATCGGCAAACGCGATCCATGAGCGGCCCTGGATGCCATACATGATGAAGGCGTTGCCGCTTTCGGAGAACATCACGTGTTTGTCGCCCATGCGCACCAGATTGGCGTCGGCCGCATCCTGTTTCATGACGATGCCGGTCGCACTCGTGACGTCGTCGGCCTTGATGGCGTCCGGCCTGAAGGCCACCGGCCGCATCAGGCTGAAGATGGCGATGGTGGAGGAGGCAAGCACGAGGCCGAGAAGGGCGCGCAATCCGCGCGGCGCTTCCTCGGAGAATTCGAACTGCCACCATAATGTCTGGCTGTAATCCGTATCGCGATAAACGAAGAGCAGGATTGTCGCCGCGCCCGCAATGATGACGGCCATGGCGGCGAGCCAGCTTGGGCCCAGCGCCTGCTTAACCAACGAGGCATGGCGGTTAAAGCTGCGCATATTGACGGAGAGGGCCGCGATGAAGACGCCGAGGATGGCGGCTTCGAACACGGCGATGGCCTTGAGGAGCGAGAGGACCAGCGCCAGCGAGGCGGCGACCAGCGCAATCCACCAGGCGCCGTCCAGCCGCTGCCCGAGGCCCCGCGAGGCGACGACAAGCACGAGGCCGAGAATGCTCGTGAGAAAATGCGCCGCTTCAACGATGGGAAGCGGTACGAAATTGGAGAGGAAATCCAGATTGCTGTCCGGTGTCGGCGTCACACTCGAGAAGATCAGCATGGTGCCGAGGATCATCGCGAAGGTCGACAGCAGCGGCGGTGCGAGCCTGACGGCAAGCTGGCTGATATCGGAGACAACAGGCTTTGCCGCGAACTGCTTCATTTCCGAGACGAGCATGACCAGAATGGCCACCACGAGCGGCAGCACGTGATAGATGACGCGGTAGAGAACGAGGCTTCCAAGCAGCTGATCGACGCTGATGGCGTTGCCAAGCCCCGCAACCATGACGGTTTCAAAGACGCCAAGGCCGGCGGGCACATGGCTGAGCACGCCGAGGCCGACGGCGGTGGCGTAGATGGCGAAAAATGTCGGCCAGCCGAGATGTGTGTCGGGCAGCAGGACATAAAGCACGGAGGCGGAGGCGGCGATATCGAAAGCGGAGACCAGGAACTGGCGCGACGATGTCCGGCTGTCCGGGAGACGAAGCCGCCATGCGCCGAGCCGGATGGCGCGCCCGTTGCGCCCGACATAGGCGGCCGCCACGAGAATTGCGATTATGGCAAGCGCTGTACCCCTGAGAATAACGGCATCGACGCCGATGATGGCGGCGATGCGCGGTGCGACGATGAAGGTGGAGATGGCGCTGACCGAAAGCAGCCCAAGACCGAAGGACAGCGTGACGAAGGCGATGACGCGGGCGATTTCACCGGGTGACAGACCCAGCCGGGAATAGGCGCGAAAGCGGATGGCGCCACCGCTCAAGGGGCCGAAACCGGCGGTATTGCCAATGGCATAGGCCGCAAACGCAGTTGCCGCCATGGGCGGAAAGGGCAGCTTGCGGCCGATATATTCGATGGCATTGGCGTCGTAGAATATCAGCGCCAGAAAGCTGAGCGCGGTGAAAACGATGGCGAGCAGCACCGCCGAGGCCGAGGTCTGCGTCAGCGCATCGATGACGTCGTCATAGCGGACTTCGGAGGTCAGGTGATAGATGGCGAAAGTCATCATCACAAAGACCAGCGTGATGGCGATCGCCGTCAGATAGGGTCGGTTTCTGGCAAAAAAGCTTTCAACCGCAGATTCCGTAACATCGGTTTGTGTAATTTCGCTCTTGTCTGCCATTTACTTTGCCCAGCGCCAGTTCCTGTTGGCGAACCACAGGATTGTGTCGCTAATTCGTTTAGGTTGAGGAAATGTGATTAGCAGAAAAGCATGAAGTGTCGATGTGAAGTTTATGTCCGATCATGCGTGAATTTCACCGGTTGGGCGCTGAAAATACAACTACGGAATGCATGATTGGTGGGATTGTTCCGAATGACGCCAAATTGACCGTTGTGGTTGCTTGGTGGTGCCGTTTGATGCGACTACACGCTCCTTTCGATTGAAGGAGATGCCAATGAACAAGCCCACAAGAATAGTCGTTTCGCTCGTCGTCGCCCTTGTGGCGGGCGGCGGATACATGGCGGTGGATAAGATGCGCGGCGCCGAATGGGTCGTTTCGCCGCAACAGATCGCGGAGGCCAAGGCAAAAGGGCAGATGGGTTATGAATCCCGTCCGGGCACCGTGACTGTGTTGCCGATCCGCAGCGAGACGGCGGATGTGCTGCCGATGAAATGGGCGCTGATTGGTGTCGTCGCCGGGCTTCTGGCTTTCCGGGCGACCGGCAAGAAAAAAGCGGCAAAGGCTTAAGGGCCTGCCGCTCACATCTCCGGCGCTTTGCGCCGGAGATAAATTGCAATATGCCTCACGCGCCCCAGGTTTTTTCGAGCACACGGATCCAGTTGCCGTGGCAGATTTTGGCGAGCGCCTCGTCGTCATAACCACCCTTGCGCAGGGCTTCGACCAGCAATTGCAGGTCGGCTGCGTCCTTCATGGCGGCGGGAATGGTGGTGCCGTCGAAATCCGAACCGAGAGCGACGTGATCGATGCCGATGCGGTTGACGATATAGTCCACGTGGCGGACGAGTTCGTTGAGATCGGTGTCCGGATTTTTCACGCCGTCCTGACGCAGGAACAGAACGCCGAAATTGATGCCTGCGAGGCCGCCCGTGTCGCGGATGGCGTCAAGCTGCCGGTCCGTCAGGTTGCGGCTGTGATTGCACAGCGCATAGGCGTTGGAATGCGACGCCACCAGCGGCGCGTCGGAAATCCCGGCAATATCCCAGAAACCCTGCTCGTTCATGTGCGACAGGTCGACCATGATCTTCAGCGCGTTGCAGGTCTTTATCAGCCTCTTGCCGGCATCAGTGAGGCCGGGGCCGATATCCGGCGTCGAGGGGAAACGGAAGGGAACGCCGTAAGCGAAGATGTTCGGGCGGCTCCAGACAGGCCCGAGCGTGCGCAGGCCCGCTTCGTAGAGAACGTGGAGCGCATCCAGATCGGCGCCGATCGCCTCCGCACCTTCAATATGGAAGACGGAGGCGAAAGCGCCCTCTGACATGGCGTTGCGGATATCGGCGGCCGTGCGGCAGACCTTGAGCGCGCCTGCGGATTGTTTTTCGGCCCGGAACAAAAGGCCGGCCATGGCAAGCGTCGCCTTCAGCGCATCCGCCTCGGTCGGCGTCGGGTAGTCGCCGTTGGCGTCCTTGTCCATGCTGGGCGAAGGCACATAGGCGGCGCAGAGGCCACCGGCCAGCCCGCCTTCCTTGGCGCGCGGCAGGTCGATGTGGCCGACGGTATCCCCTTCGATGAGAAGCGTTTCGGGGGAAACATTGCCCGATCGCCATAACCGCAGCAGCACGTCGTTGTGGCCGTCGAAGACGGGTACGGTTTTTTGATCGGTCATGGTCATTCACCTTCGGAAATGGGATTGCGCGGACGCGCGTGCGGACGAGTTTTCTGAATTGGTAGAGGAAAGGTCAAGGCGGGAGCAAATGCAATCCGTGCATAGGCTCTGCCAAATTTGGAATTGGTCGGGCCTCGTTTGCTCGTGGTAATCGCGGGAAAACATAAAAAAAATGACTGGATTGGGGCAAACCCACCATTTTCCGAAAAATAAGGTCCGAAAGGGGATTTTCGATGATTTCAAGACGCAACCTGTTGATTGCCGGCGCTGCCGTTCCGTTCCTTTCTTATGCGCGCATTCCGGCCTTTGCCGCGACGCCGAAGGATATTCTGGTTGTTGCGCAGCAGCTGGACAATATGACGAGCCTTGACCCGCATGAAGGTTTCGAAGCCGTCGGCGGTGAAATCATCTCCAACATGTATCAGAAGCTGGTGCGCGCCAACCGTGAGGATTCGACCAAGGTCGATCCGGTCATCGCGAAATCCTGGGAAGCCGATGCGGACAGCAAGGTCTTCACCTTCACGATCGGTGACGAGGCGACCTTCGCGAGCGGCGCCAAGGTCACGGCGGAAGACGTCGCCTTCTCGTTGCAGCGCGCCATCAAGATGAACAAGAGCCCGGCCTTCATCATCAGCCAGTTCGGCTTCACGCCCGACAATGCCGAGACGACTATCGTTGCCACTGATGACAAGACGGTGAAGCTGACGACGGCAAAGCCGACCGCCATCTCCTTCCTGCTTTATTGCCTCTCCGCCAATATCGGCGCGATCGTCGAAAAGAAGGCGGTTCTCGCCAATGCTTCCGGCGAAGACCTCGGCAATGGCTGGCTGCAGAAGAACAGCGCCGGCTCCGGCGACTTCGTGCTACAGGCCTGGAAGCCGAGCGAAAGCGTTGCGCTCACCGTCAATCCGAACGGTCCTTACAAGGGCAATATCAAGCGCATCATCCTGCGCCACGTCACCGATCCGTCTTCCCAGCTGCTGATGCTGCAGAAGGGCGATATCGACATTGCCCGCGACCTGACGTCGGAACAGCTGCGCACCGTCAAGGACGATGCGAATATCGAACTGGAGCGCAAGTCCATTGCCTCGCTGGTGCTGATCTCGCTCAACCAGGGCAATGAGAACCTCGCCAAGCCGCAGGTCTGGCAGGCCATCAAGTGGGCGCTGGACTACAAGGGCATGCAGGAAAACATCGTGCCGCTGACGCACGAAATCCACCAGAGCTTCGAGCCGAAGGGTTTCCCCGGCGCCGTCAACGACATTCCGTACCAGCGCGACGTCGAAAAGGCCAAGGCTTTGATGGCGGAAGCCGGTCTTGCCGACGGTTTCGAGATCAGCATGGATCACTATTCCGCCCAGCCTTATCCCGATCTGGCGCAGGCCATTCAGGCAAACCTTGCCGATATCGGCATCAAGGTCCGCCTGCAGTCGGCGGAAAACCGTCAGGTTCTGACCAAGATGCGCGCGCGTGAGCACCAGATGGCGCTTTCCGCATGGGGCACGGATTATTTCGATCCGCATTCCAACGCCGATGTCTTCAACATCAACAAGGACAATGGCGACGACGCCAAGTCGAAGCCCTTCCTGTGGCGTTCGCGCTTCAAGAACGACGACTTCGCCGCCAAGGCCGAAGCCGCGCGTGACGAGAAGGATCCTGCAAAGCGCGTGGAGCTTTATGAAGCCCTGCAACGCGAGCACATGGAAAACAGCCCCTTCGTGTTCATGTTCCAGACCACGAAGACGGCAGCCTTCCGCAACGGCGTTTCCGGCTTCGAACTCGGCGTTCTCTCCGAGGGCAATTCCTACCACGATGCGAAGAAAGCGTGACATTGAACAAGCGCGTTAAAAGCATATCGTCGATACTGGGCAGCGTCCTCCTGACGCTGTTCGGTTTGATGATCATCACCTTCATGATCGGGCGTGTGATGCCCGTCGATCCCGTCATCGCGGCGGTCGGCGATAACGCGCCCGAAGACGTCATCGTGCGGGTGCGGGCCGAAATGGGTCTCGACCAGCCGCTGGTCGTGCAGTTCTTCCATTATGTCTCGCAGGTCCTGCATGGCGATTTCGGCAATTCGATCCTGACCCGCAATCCGGTCTGGATCGATATCAAGCGCGTTTTCCCCGCCACCTTCGAACTTGCCACCGCAGCTCTCATCCTTGCTGCGCTGATCGGCATTCCGCTCGGTGTCTGGGCGGCCGTCAAGCAGGGCAAGCTGACCGACCAGGTCATCCGCGTCGTCTGCCTTGCCGGTCACTCCGTGCCGGTCTTCATGCTGGCGCTGATTTCGCTGCTCGTCTTCTACGCCACGCTTGGCGTCGCACCGGGGCCGGGCCGGCAGGACATCATCTATGACGGCATGATCACGCAGGTCACTGGTCTGATGACGGTCGACACGCTGCTTGCGGGCGACTGGGACGCCTTTTACGACGCCATCGCCCATATGGTGCAGCCCGTATGCATCCTCGCCTATTTCAGCATGGCCTATATCACCCGCATGACGCGCGCCTTCATGATCGACGCGCTGAAGGGCGAATATGTCATCACCGCCCGCGCCAAGGGGCTTTCGGCCATGACCGTGATCTGGGGGCATGCCTTCCCGACGGTCGCCGTGCAGCTCATCACGGTTCTCGCGCTCACCTATGCCGGTCTTCTCGAAGGTGCGGTGGTGACGGAAACCGTCTTCAGCTGGCCGGGTCTCGGCCAATATCTCACCGTCTCGCTCATGAACGCGGACATGAACCCCGTCGTCGGAGCAACCCTGTTGATCGGCTTCATCTATGTCGCCCTCAACCTGCTCGCAGACGTGCTTTACAGAGTTATGGATCCTCGCGTTCGATGATGTTAGCTAATTTCAGAAACTGGGCGCTGGATGAGACGCCGCATTCGCGAACACAGGCTGCCTGGGGCAACCGGTATCGCATCTGGCTCAATCTCAAGTCCAACCCGCTGGCGGTGATCGGGCTTACGATCATCGTTCTCTTCATCGCGCTGTCGCTGCTGGCGCCGCTGCTTGCCCCTTACGATCCGGCGACGCAGAACCTCGGCAATCGCTTAGCGTTTCCGAGCGCCGAACACTGGTTCGGCACGGATGAGCTCGGTCGCGATATTCTCTCGCGCATTCTCTATGGCGGCCGCGTCACGCTCGGCATGGTCATTGCCGTCGTCGTTCTCGTCGCACCCATTGGCCTCGCCATCGGCTGCATCGCCGGTTATTTCGGCGGCATCGTCGATACGGTGCTGATGCGGGTGACGGACGTATTCCTGGCCTTCCCGCGCCTCATTCTGGCGCTCGCCTTCGTCGCGGCGCTGAAGCCCGGCGTTGAAAGCGCCATTCTCGCCATCGCGCTCACCGCCTGGCCGCCCTATGCGCGTCTGGCGCGCGCCGAAACCATGACGGTGCGCGGCAGCGATTTCGTTGCGGCTTATAGGCTGACCGGTGCTTCCGCCTGGCGCATCATCGCCCGGCATATCGCGCCGCTCTGCGTGCCGAGCCTTATCGTGCGCATCACGCTCGACATGAGCTCGATCATCATCACCGCCGCCAGCCTCGGCTTCCTCGGCATGGGCGCGCAGCCGCCTTCGCCGGAATGGGGCGCGATGATTGCGACAGCCAAGCGCTTCATCTTCGAACAATGGTGGGTCGCCACCATTCCCGGCATCGCCATCTTCCTCGTTTCGCTCGCCTTCAACTTCCTTGGCGATGGCTTGCGCGACGTTCTCGACCCGAAGGGACATTGAGCCATGCTGGTCGAAATCGAAAATCTGAAGATCGCTTTCCAGACCCGCACCAGCCGTTTCGAGGCGGTGCGCGGTGTTTCCATGAAGCTCGGCACTGAAAAGCTCGGCATTGTCGGCGAATCCGGTTCGGGCAAGAGCCTGACGGCGCGGGCGCTGATGAAGCTTCTCCCCTCCAATGCGGATATCCGCGCCGACAAGCTCGCCTTTGACGGCATCGACGTGCTGTCGGCCAGCGAAAGGCAGATGCGCCAAATCCGCGGCAAGCGGGCCGGCTTCATTCTGCAGGACCCGAAATATTCGCTGAACCCGGTGAAGACCATCGGCGCGCAGGTGGCCGAAGCCTGGCGCACCCACAAGGGCGGCAGCAAGCGAGCCGCCATGGAAGCGGCCATCGCGCTTCTCGATCAGGTGAAGATCCGCAATCCGCGCCAGGTTGCCTCATCCTATGCGCATGAGGTTTCCGGCGGCATGGGCCAGCGCGTCATGATCGCCATGATGCTTGCGCCCGATCCGGAACTGCTGATCGCCGACGAACCGACCAGCGCGCTTGACGCCACGGTGCAGGCTGAAATCCTGCGGCTGATCGAGGAGCTGGTATCGGAACGCGGCATGGGCCTCATCCTCATCAGCCACGATCTGCCGCTCGTTTCGCATTTCTGCGACCGCGTCGCTGTCATGTATTCAGGCCGGGTGATGGAGGAACTGAAGGCTTCCGAGCTTTTGAAAGCCCAGCATCCTTACACGCAGGGACTGCTGAACTGCATTCCCTCGCTGACGCATCCGCGCGAGCGTCTTCCCGTTCTCAACCGTGATGCAGCGTGGTCCAGCCAATGATCGACGTCGATAATCTCCGTATCAAGTTCGGCGACCGCGAAGTGGTAAAGGGCGTGTCCTTTTCGGTGGAAAAGGGCGGCAGCTTCGGCATCGTCGGCGAAAGCGGCTCGGGCAAGTCCACCATCCTGCGCGCCATGGCCGGCCTGAATGAAAGCTGGGAAGGGCGTATCGCCTTTGCCGGCAAGGATGCGCCGCTGAAGCGCACGCCGGAATTCTTCCGGCAGGTGCAGATGGTGTTTCAGGACCCCTATGGTTCGCTGCATCCGCGCCAGACCATCGACCGCATTCTCAGCGAATTGCCGCTGGTGCATGGCATGGACAATATCGAAAAGCGCATCCAGCAGGCGCTCTCGGATGTGGCGTTGCCGCAGGCGGTGCGCTTCCGTTTCCCGCACCAGCTTTCCGGCGGCCAGCGCCAGCGCGTGGCCATTGCCCGTGCGCTGATCGCCGATCCGCAGGTGCTGCTGCTCGACGAGCCGACGTCGGCGCTCGATGTTTCGGTGCAGGCGGAAATTCTGAACCTGTTGCAGGACCTGCGCGCGGCGCGCAACCTCACCTATATTCTCGTCAGCCACAATCTGGCGGTCATCGCGCATCTGTGCCCGCAGGTTGGCGTGATGCTGAACGGCGAAATGGTGGAGCAACTGAGCGCGGACGATCTGCGCGAAGGCCGCACGAAACATCCGCATACGGAAGAGCTGCGCAGCCTGAGCATCCGGTTGGAAGAGCCGGCCTGAGTCTACGTTGCCAATAAATCGAGCGGGTGCCACGAGTTTCTTCTCCCCGAGGGGGAGAAGTCCGCGGCAGCGGGATGAGGGGGCAAGCTTCCCGTAAATCTTTACCGTTGCCCCCTCATCCGACCCTTCGGGCCACCTTCTCCCCCTCGGGGAGAAGAAACAAGCGGCGATGCCGAGGCTTTCTGTAGAGACGACAAGACACGAGACCGAACCATGCCACAGCAATTCGACTGGAACGCCGCTTCAACCCTTTCAGAGAGCTTCGTCTGGCAATGGGCGGGCAACGAGCCGGGCGGCGCTGTCATTGGTTTCGATCTCAACGGTATCCGTTTCGCCCATGCGGGCGGTGTCGAAAGCCTCTCCACCTTCGCGCCTTTCACGCCGCAGAGCGTGGTGCGTTATGCCTCCGTCACCAAACATGCCTTCTGTGCCATGGTGCTTGCTCATTCCGATCTGATCGGCCTTGACGATCCACTCGGCAAACATCTGCCGGAGTTGCAGCCGCCGCTCCGCGACGTCACGGTGGGGCAGGCGCTGGATATGAGCGGTGGCCTGCCGGATACGCGTGAATGCCTCTCGCTGCTTGGCCTTTCCGTTTATACCGAAACGAAGGCCGGACCGCTTCTCGATTATCTGTCGCGGCTCACTCGGCTGAATTTCCCTGCCGGCAGCGAGGTTTCCTATTCCAATACGGGCTACCGTTTGGTGGAAGCGGCGCTGGAGCGTCGCGGTTTCCGTTTCGATGATTTCGTGCAGACGCAGATTGCCGGTCCCTTCGGCGTGTTCCTGAAGGCGCCGGATGTCTGGAACGATCCTGTCGACGGGTTGGTGCCGGGTTACTGGAAGGCTGAAGACAACTGGCAGCTTTCGGCCGCCGGTCTGCATATTTCCGCTTCGGGCAGTCTTGCCGGCAGCGCCGAAGCGCTGACCCGCTGGTTGCAGGGGCTGATGCGGGGCGAGGGCAGCTTTGCGGGTGTTCTCAACAGGCTCTCTGCCGAACGTTCGCTGGCCGATGGGCGAATGAGCGAATATGGTCTCGGCCTGCGCTGGTCGCATCTGGGAGACAGGCGCTTCGTCGGCCACGGCGGTTCGCATCCGGGCTACAAGACCTATTTCCTCCTCGATCCGGAAAACGGCACGGGTTTCGTTGTGGTGTCGAACCGCGAGGATACCAACGGCTTCAAGATCGCGCTTGAAAGCATGGCGGCCCTCACCGGCCTGCCTTTGCCCAAGCCGGCCGCCAGCCTGCCGGAAGGCCTTTACGTGACCGAAAGCGGGCCGTGGTGGCTGGAAATCAAGGGCAGCACATCCACCTTCATCGATGGTGACGACACGCTTTATAAAGATGACGATGGCTGGGTATCGTCCCGTTCGGCATCGTCTCCGATGCGCCTCAGGCTAGAGGGTGATGCCATTGTTGGCGAGGCCGGCCACGCCGCTCGCCGCTTCCTGCCGGTCGGCGATCATGCGGTGCCGGATGATCTTTCGGGCTCGTGGCGCTCGGATGAGGGCGCGGAATTTATCATCAGCGGTTCCTCTCTGACGATGGGCATCGGCCCCACGCGCCGGAGCATGCCTCTGAAGGCGCTCGGTAATGGCCGTTTCCTCTTCACGCTGATTGACGGGCCATGGACGAAGCGCGTTTGCCTCAATCGTCTGGGTCATGATCGGATCGAGCTGGTTTCCAGCCGGGCGCGGATGATCGAGTATTCGCGAAGCCGCTAACGACAGAGACCAATCCCGTCGCGCCCGACAAATTCGGCGTCATCTTCGGGCCTGTCCCGGGGATCTGTAAATGTTTGATTTTGTTGACGTGCTTAGATCCTTGCGACAAGCCCAAGGATGACGAGAGCGAGGCTCGGGCTATTTCCTCAACAGTCCGAAGTTTCTAGTGGGTTTCAATCAGCTTCCATTGCTCCTAATAAAGACCATGTTCCCGGCAGGCCGGGACAACATCTTTGTGGGAGAACTGGCCCTTGGAAGTCAAATGGCTCGAGGATTTCCTGGCGTTGGCCGGAACGCTCAATTTCTCGAAGGCGGCGGATGAGCGGCATGTGACGCAATCCGCCTTCAGCCGGCGTATCAAGCAGCTGGAAGCCTGGGTGGGTGCCACGCTGGTTGACCGCGCCTCCTATCCTTCCCGACTGACTGAGGCGGGCGTGAAATTCGTGCCGGTGGCGCAGGAAACGCTGAAGCAGCTTTATCATGCCCGGCGCACGCTTCTTCAAGAAGAGGGGGCGGATGCCAGAACGGTGCGGCTGACGGCGTTGCATACCCTCTCCTTCACCTTCTTTCCCGACTGGCTGAAACGGGTGAACGAGAAGGCCGGGCCGCTGTTTTCGGTTCTGCGGCCGGATTCCGGCAGCATGGAGGAAAATCTCAATTCGCTGGTGGACGGGCAGAGCGATTTTCTTCTGACCTATGCCCATCACGAAGTGCCGATGCTGCTCGATGCGCAGCTTTTCGAGTTTCGCGTGCTCGGTGCGGAAAAGATCATTCCCGTTTCAGCGCCCGCAAAAGACGGTTCACCGCTGCACGCGCTTCAGCAAGATGCGAAAAAACCCTTTGCTTATCTGGACTATGAAAAGGCTTCGTTCTTCGGGCCGTTGCTGCGCGATCTGCTGAGCGCGCGCCTGCCGCAATTCGAGCGGGTGCATGAGGGCAGCATGTCGGTGGGGCTGAAAGCCATGGCGATGGCCGGCTGGGGTGTCGCCTGGGTGCCGGAAAGCCTGATGCGGCACGAGCTGGATAGCGGCGCGCTGGTGCGTGCCGCCGATGACAGTTTCGATATTGCCGTCGATATCCGGCTTTATCGTTCCAAGGAGAACCGCCGGCCCGTTGTCGAGCGTATATGGGCGGTTCTCGAAGGCTGATGTTTGCTTAAATCGCGGTGCGGCGGGCGTTTTCGAGGTAGAGCGCGCGCAAGCGGCTTACCATCGGGCCGGGCTTGCCGTTACCCACCGGCTTGCCGTCGATCTTCGTGACCGAAACCACGAAGTTGGAGGCGCTGGTCAGGCAGGCCTCGTCAGCATTCAGCGCCTCTTCCAGCGTGAAAGGGCGTTCCTCCAGCGTGAAGCCGGCTTCCTTGGCCAGCTGTAGCGCGGCAAGGCGGGTGCAGCCGGGCAGGGTCTTGTTGCTGTTGCCGCGGGTGACGATCTTTTTGTCGCCGGTAATGATATAGGCGGTGGAGGAAGCGCCTTCGGTAACGAAACCATCCTCGATCATCCAGGCTTCGTCACAACCCTCGGCCTTGGCGATGCGCTTGGCCATGACCTGCGGCAGCAGGCAGACGGTCTTGATGTCGCGGCGTTCCCAGCGCTGGTCGGGAACCGATTTGACGGCGATGCCGGCTTCCTCGACCGGGGTGCCGATCAGTTTCTTGGCCTGGGTGAACATGACCAGCGTTGGCTTCAGATCGGCGGAGAAGAGGAAGTTGCGGTCTTCGGCACCTCGCGTCAGCTGCAGGTAGATCATGCCTTCGACGAGGTTGTTGTCGGCAATCAGCCGGCGTTCGGCCTCGACGATCTCCTTGGTCGTAACCGGCAGCGGCACGTCGATTTCGCGGGCGCTGCGCTCCAGCCGGGCCATGTGCAGATCGCTGTCGATCAGCCTGCCTTCCAGAACCGAGGTGACTTCATAAATGCCGTCGCCGAACAGGAAACCGCGGTCGAAGATGGAAAGGCGGGCGTCCGCTTCGGGCAGGAATTCGCCGTTGACGTAAACGATGCGACCGGATTGGCTAGTCATGAAAACTCCGTCTGGAAAAGTCAGGCTGAAAGAAGGGTTTTAAGGGCGTCGATGGAAATGGCCTCGACCGTGGAGACCTTGCCGGTCCCGGCATTAAAGCCGGTTGTCGTTTCTGCGGCGCAGAGCGAATTGAGGATCGCCTCCTCCGTCGCCTCAATCGCTGCTTCGAAGAGCGGCGAAATCGCATCGTTGGAAAGTTCTGGATAGTCTGCGACGGCCTTGCGGCGTGCGGGCGTTCGGCGCAGCCGCTCATCGGTGGAGAATGCCAGCGCATAATCGCCGGAACCATTGCTGAGTGCTGCACCCGTGCGCGCCAGACCGCCGAAGCTTCTGGCCGCCAGACGCTTCAGATTGCGGGAGGAGAGCGGCGCATCGGTTGCCACAATGATAACGATCGAGCCGTCCTTGTCCTTGTGGTCAGGGCTGACATAGGGCGCGCCGCAGACAAGCAGATGGCCGCCGTAGTTCGACTGCACGAGAATGCCGAGCGTGTAGGTCGTTCCGGCGATGGTAACGATGCGGGATGCGGTGCCGATGCCGCCTTTCATGCCGAAGGCCACCGTGCCGGTTCCGGCACCCACGCCGCCCTCGGCCACCGGGCCTGTGGCCGCGTTTTGCAGCGCGGCCGAAATTTCCTCGATGGTTGGGCGGCCGGCACGGATGTCGTTCAGGCGGGAATCGTTGGTTTCGCCAACGACGGCATTGATCGAGACGACTTTCTCATTGCCCGGCTGTGCCAGCGTATGGCGGTTGATCGCCTCGATGGCCCGGCCAGTTGCCAGCGTATTGGTGAGGATGATGGGTGTTTCGAGTTCGCCGAGTTCCTCGATCTGGGTGGAACCCGCAAATTTGCCGAAGCCGTTATAGACGGCGAAGGCGGCGGGCACCTTGTCTTGAAAGAGATTACTGCCATGCGGCAGGATCGCGGTTGCGCCCGTGCGGATCGTGTCGCCTTCGATGACGGTCGAATGGCCGATGGTCACGCCTTCGACATCGGTGATGGCGTTGAGCGGGCCGGTCTCGAAATGGCCGGGCCGGAAACCGATATCGCGCAGTCTCGGGCGGGTCGTCTGATGCATCGGGCGATCACTTTTGCGGAATACGGGCTCAAGGTGGAAAAGGCGCGGCTTGCGAAAAGCTTTGCTCTGACTTGACGTTAGACTACTTCGCCGCGAAACGGCATCGCAAAAATGGAATAGTTTTATGCGGGCAATGGATGCGCTCAGGAGGCGCGCAGCGCGGGTTCGCCTTCACGCTCCAGCCATTGGCGCATCGCGTCTTCCGTCTCTTCGCGCGTCGGTGCGCCGGCCCGGCCGCCGAAGACCGTGCATTTGAGCGCGGCGGCAACGGAGGAGAGGCGGATGGCGGCGCGGCTTTCCATGCCTTCAGCCATCGCAAGTGCGAACGTGCCGTGGAAAATATCGCCTGCCGCCAGCGTGTCCACCGCCTTGACCTGCATCGTCGTCTGGAAATGCACCTTGAGATCGCCGGCCTCCGTCCACCAGCAGCCCGCCGGTCCGGCGGTAACGGCGATGAAGGTTTGCGGGTAGCGGGAATGCAGCATCGGCAGCATGTCCTTCACCGTTTCAAGTCCGGTCAGCCGGGCGGCGGCGGGTTCGGAAAAGACGATATGGGTTGCGGCGGGGGCCAGCTTCTCAAGGGTTTCGATGGGTGCAACATCGCCATCCAGAATGGCCGGTTTGCCAAGCGCGCGTGCCACAGTCAGAACATCGAGCGCCAGTTCCGGCCAGCGCACATCCACCAGGATGGCATCGAAAGGAGCAATATCCTCCGGCGTGCAGGTGCGTTTTTTCTCATGCAGCCGGTGATCGTAAAAAGGCACGATCAGCCGTTCTCCCCGGTCATCGATGATGATTGTCGACAGGGCCGAGCGTGCGCCGGGTGCAACCGTCATGCCTGATGTGTCGATGCCGCTTTCACTGAGATCGCCCAGGATGCGGGTACCGGTTTCGTCATCGCCCACCGCGCCCCAGAGGCTGGCGCGGCCCCCCATGCGATGGACGGCGTAGGCAGCACTCGACGCCATGCCTTCGGCAATCTGCAGCATCTCATAGGGCAGGACCTTGCCTTCGCCCTTCGGCATGTCGTGCACACGAAACAGGGTGTCCAGCACGGCGGCACCCACGCAGAGCACATGCTTGCCGCCCTGTTTGTCTGCCATGCTGTTCACTCCTGTCACCTGTCAGATACGCTTGCCGCTGTCCTTGTCGAACAGATGCACGGTTGCCGGATCGATGGCAATGTGGATCGTATCGCCGAAGCGGACATTGAGGCGCTCGCGGAACAGGCAGGCAATGTCATCGCCCTTGCAATTCAGCTTGGCATAGATTTCCGAGCCGGTGCCTTCGACCAGTTCGACCCGGCCTTCAATGCCACTCTCAGCGGCGCGGATATGTTCCGGCCGCACGCCGTAGACGAGGTCACGGCCGCCCAGCTTGCCGATATCGGCATTGGCGGGCAGCGGCAGGCTGAGGCCCTTCGCCGTGCGGAACACACCTTCCTCCACCCGGCCGCGAATGAAATTCATCGCGGGCGAGCCGATGAAGCCGGCGACGAAGAGGTTGGCGGGATTGTCGTAAAGCTCCAGCGGCGCGCCGATCTGCTCGATGACGCCATCATGCAGCACCACGATCTTGTCGGCCATGGTCATGGCTTCCACCTGGTCGTGGGTGACATAGATGGTGGTGGTGCCGATGCGCTGGTGCATGGCCTTGATCTCGCCGCGCATCTGCACGCGCAGCTTGGCGTCGAGGTTGGAAAGCGGCTCATCGAACAGGAACACCTGCGGATCGCGCACCAGCGCGCGGCCCATGGCGACACGCTGGCGCTGGCCGCCGGAAAGCTGGCGCGGATAGCGGTCCAGCAGCTTTTCCAGCCCCAGAATGGCCGCGGCCCTGTCGACCTTGGCCTTGGTTTCCTCGGCGCTCACCTTCTTCAGCTTCAGCGCGAAGCCCATATTATCCTTGACCGTCATATGCGGATAAAGGGCGTAGTTCTGGAACACCATGGCGATGTCGCGGTCACGGGCGGGCAGGTGGCTGACCTCGCGTGCGCCGATGTGGATTTCGCCGTCGCTCAACTCCTCCAGCCCGGCGATCATGCGCAGCAGGGTGGACTTGCCGCAGCCGGAAGGGCCGACGAGCACGACGAATTCGCCATCCTTGATGTCGATATCGATGCCGTGGATGATGTTGACCGCGCCGAAGCGCTTCTGGACATTTTGGATATTGACCGGTGCCATGTGCAGGTTCCCGTTATGATTTGTTTGGTTCAGCCGCCCTTGACGGCGCCGGCGGTGAGACCCGCCACGATCTGTTTCTGTGCGAACATGGTCAGCAGCAGCACCGGCAGCGTCACGATCAGAGCTGCGGCGGCAAGCGGACCCCAGCTCACCTGTTCGAAGGACAGCATGTTGTAGACCGCGACCGGCAGGGTGCGGGTTTCACGGCTGGCCAGCACGATGCCGAAGACGAAGTTGTTCCACGAGAAGATGACCGCGAGGATGAAGGAGACGACGATGCCGGGCTTGGCAATCGGCAGCGCCACCAGCCGGAACACCTGCCAGGAGGATGCGCCGTCGATGCTTGCCGCCTCTTCCAGCTCTTTAGGCGTGGTCTCGAAATAACCGATCATGATCCAGACGACGATCGGAACCGTCACCACCAGATGGATGATGATCTGTGGCCAGAGCGTGCCGAGCAGGTTCAGCCATTGGAACAGCAGGAACAGCGGAATGAGGAAGGAGAGGCCGGGCGTCATGCGGGCGATCATGATGACCACAGCCGACTTTTCCGCCTTCAGCCGGGCGATGCCGTAACCGGCGGGCACGCCGATGACGAGCGCGAGAATAGTGGCCGCACCGGTGACGAGGACCGAATTCCAGAAATAGAGGAAGAAATTGTTCTCTTCGAACACCTTCACATAGTTCGACCAGGCGAAACGTTCGGGGATCAGGATTGGCGGATAAGCGCCGTTGTCGATTTCATATTTCAGCGACAGCGAGATCATCCACATGAAGAACAGGATGACCGGCGAGATCATCACCAGCGCCACGAAGAACAGGCCGAGCCGGTCGAGATTTCTGCGTTTCAGGATTTTTGCGGACATCAGTGTTCCTCCATCTCGTTCCATTGCGAGCGCTGGCGCACCATCAGAAGCACGAAGGAGAGCGCCACGATGATGATGAAGAAGACGACGGCCATGGCTGAGCCGTAACCGATGTCGTAATAGGCAAACGCCGTATTGTAGAGGTAGATGTTTATAGTTTCCGATGCCGTGCCGGGTCCGCCCTGGGTCATCGCATAGATGATATCGAAGCTTTTGACGGCGTCGATGGAGCGGATGATGACAGCGATCATCAGAAACGGCGCGATCATCGGCATGGTGAGATAACGAAACTTCTGCCAGGCATTGGCGCCGTCGATTTCGGCGCTTTCATAGGGTTCGCGGGGCACTGCGGCGAGCCCGCCGAGCACGATCAGCATGACCAGCGGCGTCCATTGCCAGGTTTCCACCAGCACCAGCGAGGGGATGACGGTGGACTGGTTGTAGATCCATTCCAGCGGGCCGATGCCGATGAAGGAGAGCAGATAGTTCAGGACACCGAGCTGCGGGTGGAACATCATGGTCCAGACGAGCGCGATGGCGACCGGCGTCGCCATCATCGGCATGACGAAGACGCCGCGCAGAAAACCGCGCAGCGGAAACTGCGCATCGAAAACCAGCGCCGCCAATGTTCCGAGGAACAGCGGAGCGACGACCGACAGCACGGTATAGATGAGCGTGTGCCAGAGCGATTCCCAGAACCGGGCGTCGCTGGCGAGCCGGATGTAGTTCTCGAAACCGATAAAGCTCTGCTCCTGTCCGAGCGTCCAGCGATGCGCGCTCATCCAGAGGGTAAAGACCCATGGAAAAACGATTACCGCCGAAATGACGACAAGTGCCGGTATGACGAAGGGCCAGTAGTTGGGAGCAAGCCTTGCCGGCCCGCTCCCTTCTTTACGACTGACGCCTGTTTTGGTGTTTTCGATGCTCACGGAGGCCATTATCCCTCGCTACGCGCCAGAACGGGTGCGAACTGTTCCGTCGCCTTTTTGAGTTCGGCTGCCGGGTCCGCGCCGCCGATCATGTTGGTGAGGCCGACGCCGTAGATATCGCGGAATTCCGTCACCGGAATGATGACGGGCAGCGCAAGCTGCGAGACCTTGCCGGAACCGACGACCGCATCCAGCCAGGCGGCCGGCATCTTCACGCCTTCGCGCACCTTCTGGTCTTCGAGGATGGACTGGCGGAATGGAACGCCGGCACCCGCCTGCAACAGACGCGCGCCCATTTCATGCGAAATCGCCCATTGGCAGAAGAGGTAAGCGGCTTCCTTCTTGCTGCTGGCTTCGACAACACCGAGACCATCGCCGAAAGTGCCGGCGGCCTGGGTTGCCGGGCCCTTCGGCATGACGCCGTAACCGACCTTGCCGACGACGCGGGATTTTTCCGGGTTTTCGATTGGCGGCGCAAAACCGACGCCATCGAACCACATGCCGATCTTGCCCTGGAGGAAGGCCGACTGCGCTTCCGCCCAGTTGAAGCCGGAGACGCCGGGAGGGGCGGCCTTGGTCATCAGGCGCTGATAGAGCTTGGCGGCTTCCACCGCTTCCTTGGATTCGGTGTTGACCTTTCCGTCCGCGCCGATGGGCTTTGCGCCATAACCCAGCATCAGCGAGGTCCAGACCGGGGTATTGGCGTTCTTCAGGCCACGGGCAACGAAACCATAGGTGTTGGTTGCGGGATCGGTGATCTTTTCCGCCGCCGTCACCAGTTCCTCAAAGGTCTCAGGGTATTTCAGGCCCTTGGCTTCGAAGAGCTCCTTGTTCCAGTAGACGATCCAGTAATCCACCGAGAAGGGCAGCGAGCGCAGCACGCCGTCGCTATCCTTGGCAAACAGCATACCTGCCTCGGCAAAATCCTTCTCCGCAAGCGAAGGATCGGTCAGCGACGGGTCCTTCAGGAAGCCGCTGATATCGGCAAGCCATTTGCCCTTTTCGAATTGGCGCTTCTGAACGTGGTAGCTCAGATGCACCACATCGAAGCTCGGCTTGCCGGAGGAAAGCTCGATCACGACCTTCTGGCGCTGCTGCTGTTCCGGGGTGGCTTCGGCATTGACCTTGATGCCGGTCAGTTCTTCAAATTCGCCGAGATATTTGATCAGCGTTTCGCTGCGTGGGCTTTTGACGAGATTGACCTCAAGCGTGGTGCCGGCGTGTTTTTTCCAGTTCACCGCTGCCGATGCCGGGCGAATGCCGAGCATCGCGCCGCCGCCAAGCGCCGCCGTGCCTGCCAGAAAGGCGCGACGCGTGGGGTTGAGCAATGAATGCGTCATGTCAGTTCTCCTCCAGATTAGCCGGAAATTCTCCTCACCCCGGCTTGTTGCTTATTTTCCTGCAATCCCGGCGCAGAACCTCTTCAGTTCCTGCCGGAATTGCCTTAAACCGCCAGCGCCCTGTCCCTTGCGTTGCGGATATGGGCGGTCAGCCGCTCCACGGCGTCTTCGACGGATCGCCTCTCGATGGCCTCGAGAATGGCGAGATGTTCCTTCATCACCGACTTTACGTGGCCGGCGATGCGGAAGCGCTCCTGATTGATAAGGCGCATCTTGATGGAATTGACCCGGTAGGCGTTCGAGATGATCGAATTGCCGAGCGCATCGATGAAGGCATCGTGCATGCCCCAGTCCACCTGCTGCGCATGCTCGTCCAGTTCCGGCGATTCCCCGCCATTTTCAGCCGCTTCGGCAATGTCGCGATGCTGTTTTAAAAGCTTTGCGATTGCCTCGTCGGAGGCCGAGCGGGTAAAAAGCGCGACAGCCTCCTTTTCGAGAAAGATGCGGAACTGGAACGCCTCGCGGATGAGGTTGATGTCGATATGGGCGACCTGCAACCCCCGTTGCGGCACGGTCTTGATCAGCCCTTCCGCCTCCAGCCGCGGAATCGCCTCCCGGATCGCGCCGAGCGGCAAGCCGGTCAGTTCCACGAGGCGGCGTTGCGAGATGAATTGTCCCGGGCGAACGTCGCGCGAGAGAAGGTGATGCGTAAAGCTCTCATACGCCCGTTCCCGCAATGTCTGTTCGCCGGTATCTTCCATGCTCAACCTTTCAAGGTCTGTTCAGGCGGCCTGTTTGCGAAACAGCGCATCGAACGCGCCTTCGATCTGCCGCCGGCCCTCCGGTGAAATGGCGACGAGCGGTGCGCGCACGTCCGACCAGATATTTTCTCCTGTCGTGTGTGATACCAGCACCTTGACCGCTGGTGTAACCGGGAATTTCAGAAGTTCCACAACAAGATCTTCGACGCGCTTGTCGTCCTTGCCGTCAACGGCCATCGCACGGACTTCCTGTGTCAGGAAATTGGCGACGCCGGAGATCGCGCCCTGACCGCCGAGGCGAACACCCTTCGCCAGATCGCGCTCATCGCCTATCAGGATGGCGAGATCGCCATGTTCTTTCAGCAGGCGCTCGGTATGGCTCCAGTTGCCGGAGGAATCCTTGACGCCGGTGACGATGCCGGGGAATGCCTTTTTCAGCCGTCCAACCAGCTCGACCGACAATGTCACCATGGTCACGGAAGGGATGTTGTAGACGAGAATGTCGCGTGCATCCTTGCCGATTTTTTCGAACACCGCCGAGAACCAGGCAAACAGGCCGTCATCGCCGACATTCTTGAAATAGGAGGGTGGTGCGAGAAGAATATTGCGGGCGCCGGCCTTCAGGGCCTCCGCCGACTGGTCGGCGGCGTCCTCGATGGAATCCACCAGAACGCCGGTGACCAGACGGGAAGGCGCAACGCCGGCCTCGATGAAGCGGGAAAGAATGACCTGCCGTTCACGGCTGCCGACGGAGCATCCTTCGCCCGTGGTGCCGAAGAGTGTCACGCTGTCGCAGCCATTTTCAAGGCAGCGTCTGGCATGGGCGATCATGGCGTCGATATCGACCGTTCCGTCCTTTTTGAAAGGAGTGGTCAGGGCTGCCGAAAGGCCAAATTTCTGGGTCAAGTAAGATGCTCCTCGAAGGTGATTGCGCATTGATAACGCGCTGACATGTTAGTTGTAAAGAGGTAATTGCAGTTTGATTGTTCGGAAGACGGGGATCGGGGAATTCGCTTCGTCGTGCGTTGAGCGGCAATGCTGCGAGGCGTTGGGATGGAAGGGTTGTACAGGGGCAGGGAGGCTGCTTTACCGTGGCGACAGCGGGCTTATGCTCTTTGCAGGGCGAGCGGATAAATGCGAAAATAAAATTTGACTGTTGGAGTAAAGATTTTTATCAGCAATCTGAATATTAGGGATAAAGGGACCATCATCATGACCATTGCGGAGCCGTCAGCGCCTGTAGCAGACATTGAGCAGAGCCGCGTCAAGCGCCTGAAAGCTGCGACGCGCGGCGCGCATGGCGATCTCGATGCCTTCATCATGGCATCGAAGCCGTTCGAGAGCCGGGAGAACTTCGGCAAATTCGTGGAAACGCAATATCTTTTCCATCGTGACCTCGATGTCTTCTTTTCCAATGCGACGCTCGATGGCCTGCTTCCTGATCTCAAGGGCCGCCGCCGTCTCTCCATGATCGAGCAGGACCTTGCCGATCTCGGTCTTGCCATTCCCGAAACCGCCGAGCCGCGCTTCACCGGTGAAATGCCGTTCGATCTGCCGGAGGCCATGGGTTGGCTTTATGTGGTTGAAGGCTCCAATCTGGGCGCTGCTTTCCTGCTGAAGGATGCGGCCAAGCTTGGTCTGAATGAAGACTTCGGCGCGCGCCATCTGGCCGGCGCTCCGGAAGGGCGCGGCCTGCACTGGCGCACTTTCACCGCCGCTCTCGATGAGATTTCGCTGACGGTCGAAGAGGAAGAGCGGGTCATCGCCGGTGCGGAAGCCGCTTTCCGGGCCGTGCATGCCTATGCGCGGCAACGCCTCGCCTGAGATTTCGGCATAGCTTTGCGATTCTTGTTCTCATCGCGCAGACGTGCCCCGTGGCACGTGTGTGTTCGATTGAGTCGTAAAATCCCTGCACCGTCACCCCGGACTTGAACCGGGGTCCAGTGCGATCAAGTCCTTGATCGCGAAAGGCTCCTCTCACGGCGCAGACGCGCCGTGGCTGGATGCCGGCTCAAGGCCGGCATGACGGAGGGAGGTTTTGGGATGCCGCGCAACGCTCCGCGACCGATATAAGAGCCGCCCATTTCCCGCAGATTGCGTTCGATATTTGCCGAATAAACAGGCAAATAATTTTATCGAATGATAAAATTTTTATCTTTTGGTAAAAATAATTCGCCTCCAAAATTTTATCCATTTGATAAAATTATTTTATTTGGTCTGGCACAGAACCTGCTACTCTTTTGCCAAGTCAGGAGACACCTGATGCAAAAAAGGGAACAGCAAGATGGAAGTTGGTGTTTTTATCCCGATCGGGAACAATGGTTGGCTGCTGTCAGAAAACGCGCCGCAATACAAACCGAGCTTCGACCTGAACAAGGCGATCACCTTGAAGGCGGAGCAATATGGTTTCGACTTCGCGCTCTCGATGATCAAGCTGCGCGGCTTTGGCGGCAAGACCGAGTTCTGGGACTATAATCTGGAATCCTTCACGCTGATGGCGGGCCTTGCCGCTGTCACCTCCAAGATCAAGCTGTTCGGCACGGCCGCAACGCTGGTCATGCCGCCGGCCATCGTAGCCCGCATGGCGACGACCATCGATTCCATTTCCGGCGGCCGTTTCGGCATCAATCTTATTACCGGCTGGCAGCGGCCGGAATATAGCCAGATGGGGCTCTGGCCGGGCGACGATTATTTCGGTGATCGTTATGAATATCTCGGCGAATATACGACAGTCCTCAAGGAATTGCTGACGGAGGGCCAGTCGGACTACAAGGGCAAGTTCTTCCAGATGGAGGATTGCCGTATGAAGCCGGTGCCGCAGGGCGACGTCAAACTCATCTGCGCCGGCTCTTCCAATTCCGGCATGGCGTTTTCGGCCAAGTTCGCCGATTACAGCTTCTGCTTCGGTGTCGGCGTCAACACGCCAAAGGCCTTTGCGCCCACCAATGAGCGGCTTCTGGCGGCAACGGAAAAGAGCGGTCGCGAGGTTAAATCCGTCGTGCTGACCATGATCCTTGCCGAGGAAAAATCCGAGGATGCCTGGGCGAAGTGGGAGCATTACAAAGCGGGTGCCGATGAGGATGCGATCAAGTGGCTCGGCCTGCAAAGCGCTGTCGACACCAAATCCGGCTCCGACACCAATGTTCGCCACATGTCCAATCCCGTTTCGGCGGTCAATATCAACATGGGAACGCTGATCGGCTCCTATGAGGAAGTGGCGGCGATGCTGGACGAGATGAGCGAAGTGCCGGGAACGGGCGGCGTGATGCTGACCTTCGACGACTTCCTCGAAGGCGTCGAGAAATTCGGCAAATATGTGCAGCCGCTGATGAAGAGCCGCGCGCATGTTCAGGCTGCACTGGAGGCTGCGGAATGAGTGAAGCCGTCGTGGCGGGTTACAAGGGGCCGGAAAGCCGTTCGGAAAGTGTGACGCTTCCCGCAAGGCCGGAGCCGATCACCCTGAAACCCAGCGAGACCGCCGTTGTCGTGGTCGACATGCAGAACGCCTATTCGACCGAGGGCGGTTATGTCGATCTGGCCGGTTTCGATATTTCCGGGGCCAAGGGTACCATCGCCAACATCAAGAAGACGCTGGATGCCGCGCGGGCGGCGGGTGTTCAGGTCATTTATTTCCAGAATGGCTGGGACAAGGATTATGTCGAGGCGGGCGGCCCGGGTTCGCCCAACTGGCACAAATCCAACGCCCTGAAGACCATGCGCAAAAGGCCGGAGTTGCAGGGCCAGCTGTTGGCCAAGGGCACGTGGGACTATGCCATTGTCGACGAGCTTCAGCCGCAGCCCGGGGATATTCTGGTGCCGAAGACGCGATACAGCGGTTTCTTCAATACCAATATGGACAGCGTGCTGCGCGCCCGCGGCATCCGCAATCTGGTCTTTGTCGGCATCGCCACCAATGTCTGCGTGGAAAGCTCACTGCGCGACGCCTTCCACCTCGAATATTTCGGGGTGATGCTGGAGGACGCCACCCATCATCTCGGGCCGGACTATATCCAGCAGGCGACGGTCTACAATGTCGAGAAGTTTTTCGGCTGGGTGGCCACCGTCAATGATTTCTGCGGTGTCATCTCGCAGGCCGCACCCGTCACCGATTGATTGAGAAAAACAAAGAGGAGAACGAAATGCCGAAAAAGATCATCGTACCTGTTGGCACCAGCAAACCCATCGCTCCCTTTTCGCCGGGAACCCTTGCCGATGGCGTGGTTTACGTTTCCGGCACGCTGCCCTTCGACAAGGACAATAATGTCGTGCATGTGGGCGATGCCAGCGCGCAGACCCGCCATGTTCTGGAAACCATCAAGTCCGTCATCGAAACCGCCGGCGGCACGATGGAGGACGTGACGATGAACCACATCTTCATCACCGACTGGGCGAATTATCAGGCCGTCAACACGGTCTATGCCGAATATTTCCCCGGCGACAAGCCGGCGCGTTATTGCATCCAATGCGGTCTTGTAAAGCCAGACGCGCTGGTGGAAATCGCCACCGTCGCCCATATCGGCAAATAGGGCGAAACGGCAGATGATGCATTTCGAGGTTCATGGCCTGACTGATCCTGAGGCGCCCACCATCCTGCTGTCATCGGGGCTGGGCGGATCGGGCGCCTATTGGACGCCGCAGATCGAAGTCCTTGCCGATCATTTCCGGATCGTCACCTACGACCATCGCGGAGCCGGCAGGACCGGCGGTGAGGTGCCGCTGGAGGGCGGCATATCGGCGATGGCGGATGATGTGCTGGAAATCGTCTCGGCGCTGACCCTCGAGAAATTCCACTTCATGGGCCATGCGCTTGGCGGTCTGATCGGCCTCGATATCGCGCTGCGCAGGCCCGGCCTTATCGACAGGCTTGTTCTCATCAATGCCTGGAGCAAGGCGGATCCGCATTCCGGGCGCTGCTTCGATGTGCGGATCGAGCTTCTGGAGAAATCCGGCGTTGAGGCTTTCGTCAAAGCCCAGCCGCTGTTTCTTTATCCGGCCGCCTGGATGTCGGACCATCAGGAGCGGCTGGCGCGGGACGATGCCCATGGCGTCGCGCATTTTCAGGGCAAGGGGAATGTGCTTCGGCGCATCGCGGCACTGAGGGCCTTTGACGTCGATAGTCGCCTCGGCGAGATCGGCAATCCGGTTCTGGTGGTGGGCACGAAAGACGATCTCCTGGTGCCCTACACCCGCTCCGTGCGTCTCGCTGAGGGTTTGCCGCAGGGGGAACTCTGCCTTCTCGATTTCGGGGCGCATGCGGTCAATATTACTGAAGCTGACCTTTTCAATGCCCGGCTTTTGCAGTTTCTGCTACCGGCAACACGAACATTCTGACGGGATTTTTAGGACAATGACCACAGCACTCGACGACAAGGCACTTGCAGCACTTTTCACCGCGGCGCGCACCCACAATGGCTGGGCTGACAAGCCGGTCGGCGACGAGACGCTGAGAGAGCTTTACGATCTGACGAAGATGGGTCCGACCTCAGCCAATTGCTCGCCGGGACGTTTCGTGTTCGTGCGCAGCCAGGAAGCGAAAGAAAAACTGCGGCCAGCGCTTTCGTCGGGCAATCTCGAAAAGACGATGGCAGCACCCGTCACCGTGATTGCCGCCATCGACCGCGAATTTTACGAGAAACTGCCGATGCTGTTTCCGCATGCCGATGCCCGTTCGTGGTTCACCTCCAGCCCGGCCGTGGCCGAGGAAACGGCCTTCCGCAATGCCACTTTGCAGGCGGGTTATCTCATCCTAGCAGCCCGCTCGTTGGGACTTGATACCGGGGCGATGTCCGGTTTCGACAAAGGCAAGGTGGATGCGGCGTTTTTCGCAGGCACGACGTGGAAGTCCAATTTCCTGATCAATCTCGGCTATGGCGATCCGTCGAAGCTTTTCGGACGGTTGCCCCGCCTTGGCTTCGAAGACGCCTGTGTGCTGGCTTGATGGCCTGTTAAGGAAGGATGGGTTAGATGCAGATGATGTCTCTTGAAAAGGAAGCGGAAATGGAGACGAAGACTGCACAGCAGCGCAGCCTCGATTATAGAAACGCCATGGCGCGGCTCGGTGCGGCGGTCAATATCGTCACCACGGACGGGGCGGCAGGCCGTGCAGGCTTTGCAGCGACGGCGGTTTGCAGCGTTTCCGACAATCCGCCCACCCTTCTTATCTGCCTCAACCGCAATTCTTCCGCTTACAGGGTGGTGAAGGCCAATGGCGTCGTCTGCGTCAACACGCTCGCCGCCCATCACGAGGTGCTGAGCACGCTTTTCGGCGGCAAGACGCCGGCGGAAGAGCGTTTCGCCGCCGGGAGCTGGGGTGTGCTTGAAACCGGCGCGCCGGTTCTGGAGGACGCGCTTGTCTCTTTCGACTGCCGCATCCGTGAGGCGCATGACGGCGGCACGCATGATATTCTGATCTGCGAGGTTGTGGATATGAAGATCAATGAAGGCGATGAGGCGCTGATGTATTTCAACCGGCGTTACCGGGTGCTTTGATCCAGCGGGAGTTTTTCCTCTCGGACTATAGAAAGGGCGTTTCCGGCCTCCCGGAAACGCCCTTTTCATTTACTTGATCAGCGGCAGAAGATCGTTGATCGACTTCTTGGCGTCGCCGTAAAACATCCGGGTATTGTCCTTGTAGAACAGCGGATTCTCGATACCGGAGTAACCGGTGCCCTGGCCGCGCTTGGAGACGATGACAAGTTTGGACTTCCACACTTCCAGAACCGGCATGCCCGCAATCGGCGAGTTGGGATCGTCCTGGGCGGCCGGATTGACGATGTCGTTGGAGCCGATGACGATGACGACGTCGGTATTGGGGAAGTCGTCGTTGATCTCGTCCATTTCCAGCACGATGTCGTAAGGCACCTTGGCCTCGGCCAGCAGTACGTTCATGTGGCCGGGAAGGCGGCCTGCGACCGGGTGGATGGCGAAGCGCACGGTCTTTCCGTCGGCGCGCAGCTTGCGGGTCAGTTCGGAGACCGCGGCCTGCGCCTGCGCCACCGCCATGCCGTAGCCGGGAACGATGATGACGCTGTCGGCGTCATTCAGCGCGGCCGCCACGCCTTCGGCGTCGATCGCCACCTGCTCGCCCTCGATTTCCATCGCCGGACCCGTCGTGCCGCCGAAGCCGCCGAGGATGACCGAGATGAAGGAGCGGTTCATCGCCTTGCACATGATGTAGGAGAGGATCGCACCCGAGGAGCCGACCAGCGCACCGGTGACGATCAGCAGATCGTTGCCGAGCGTGAAGCCGATTGCTGCGGCCGCCCAGCCGGAATAGCTGTTCAGCATCGAAACGACGACAGGCATGTCGGCGCCGCCGATGCCCATGATCAGGTGATAACCGATGAAGAAGGCGGCAAGCGTCATCAGCACCAGCGTCCAAGCGCCGGCGCCGTTGCAATACATGATGAGCAGCACCAGCGACAGGATCGCAGCGCCGGCATTGAGCAAATGTCCGCCCGGCAGCTTCTTCGCCTTGCCGTCCACCTTGCCGGCAAGCTTGCCGAAGGCGACGACGGAGCCAGTGAAGGTGACTGCACCGATGAAGACGCCAAGGAAGACCTCGACCTTCATGATCGCCAGTTCCACCGGCGTCTTGTGGGCGAGAATGGCGGAAAAGCCCGTCAGCAGCGAACGCGCGGTCTCATCGAGCGAGGCGACATGCGCTTCCTCGATATGGGCGTTGAAGCCGATGAAGACGGCGGCGAGGCCGACGAAGGAGTGAAGGGCTGCAACAAGCTGCGGCATTTCGGTCATCTGCACGCGGCTTGCGACGAAGTAGCCGAGAACGGAGCCGCCCGCCAGCATCAGGAGTACGACGAGCCACTGCCCGACGCCCTTGCTGATCTCAGGGCCGAAGACGGTGGCGACGATGGCGAGACCCATGCCGACAATGCCGTACCAGACGGCGCGTTTGGCGCTTTCCTGTCCGGAAAGGCCACCAAGAGAAAGGATGAAAAGAACGGCTGCGGCAACATAGGCCGCGGAAACGATACCAATGGTCATTGAATGTCCCCTACACGGCTCAGGACTTCTGGAACATGGCGAGCATGCGCCGTGTCACGAGGAAACCGCCGACGATGTTGATCGTCGCGATCAGGACGGAAAGCGAGGCGAGGATCACCACCAGCCAGTCGCCGGAACCGATCTGCAGCAATGCGCCGATGATGACGATGCCGGAAATCGCGTTCGTCACCGCCATCAGCGGCGTGTGCAGCGAATGGCTGACATTCCAGATGACCTGGAAACCGACGAAGCAGGCCAGCACGAAAACGATAAAGTGGCTCATGAAGCTTGCCGGTGCGAAAGCGCCCACCAGAAGCAGGATCGCCGTACCGACGGCGAGCAGGCCGACCTGGCTTTTCGTCTGCGCCTTGAAGTCCGCGTGTTCCTTGGCGTGCTTTTCCTCAGGCGTGAGTTCTTTTGCTCTTTCCTTCGGCTTCTGCGCGGCAATCGCCTGAATTTTCGGCGGCGGCGGGGGGAAGGTAATTTCACCCTGATAGGTGACCGTCGCACCGCGGATGACGTCGTCTTCCATGTTGTGAACCGGCTTGCCGTCCTTTGCGGGCGTCAGATCGGTCATCATGTGGCGGATGTTGGTGGAATAGAGCGTCGAGGCCTGTGTGGCCATACGGCTCGGGAAATCCGTGTAGCCGATGACGATGACGCCATTCTCTGAGACGACACGGCTGTCGGGAACCGTGAGGTCGCAATTGCCGCCGCGTTCGGCGGCCAGGTCGACGATGACCGAACCCGGCTTCATCATCGCCACCATGTCGGCGAGCCACAGTTTCGGGGCGTCGCGGCCCGGAATGAGCGCCGTGGTAATGACGATATCGATCTGCGGCGCGAGTTCGCGGAATTTTTCGAGCTGCTTTTCGCGGAATTCCGGCGAGGAGGGGGCGGCATAACCGCCGGTGGCCGCGCCATCCTGCTGCTGGTCGGCGAAATCGAGATAGACGAATTGCGCGCCCATGGATTCGATCTGTTCGGCCACTTCCGGGCGAACGTCGAAGGCATAAGTGATGGCGCCGAGCGATGTGGCCGTGCCGATGGCGGCAAGACCGGCGACGCCTGCGCCGATGACCAGCACCTTGGCGGGCGGCACCTTGCCGGCGGCGGTGACCTGACCGGTGAAGAAGCGGCCGAAATTATTGCCGGCCTCGATGACCGCGCGATAACCGGCGATATTGGCCATGGAGGACAGGGCGTCCATCTTCTGGGCACGGGAAATGCGCGGCACCATGTCCATGGCGATGACACTTGCGCCCTTTTCCTTCGCCTGCTCCAGAAGGTCCTTGTTCTGAGCGGGATAGAAGAACGAGATCAGCGTCTTGTCCGAAGACAGGCGATCAATCTCCGACGTTTCCGGCGGACGAACCTTGGCGATGATGTCGGAGCCGGCGTAAAGCGCATCGGCGCTGTCGACGATCGTCACACCGGCTGCGCGATAGGCGTCGTCGGAAAAACCCGCCGCCTTGCCTGCACCGGTTTCAAGAATGCAATCATATCCGAGTTTCTGCAATGCCTGGGCGCTGTCGGGCGTCATGCCGACGCGCGCCTCGCCCTCATATAATTCCTTAGGTGTCCCGATTCTCAAAATGGCTCTCCCTCTGCCTGATAATATAGGGGGGTCATAGCCTATTCAGGGGGGCTTTGTCTCCATATTGATTTTGTCTTGCCTGCGACGGAATGACAGCCCGCTGCGACAGTCTTGTTCGATATGCGGACCCACCGCGCAATAAAAGAACCCGGCGCTCCAGCGCCGGGTTCCGAAAATGTCAAACAGGGTATGGCTCAATCCATGGCGTGGATATCGCGATCCTTGGTTTCCGGCAGGAACAGCAGGCCGACGACCAGCGTGATGCCCGCGAAGATGATCGGGTACCAGAGGCCGTAATAGATGTCGCCCTTCGCCGCGCTCATCGCAAAGGCGGTGGCGGGCAGAAGGCCGCCGAACCAGCCGTTACCGATGTGGTATGGCAGCGACATGCCGGAGTAGCGGATGCGGGTCGGGAACAGTTCGACCAGCAGGGCCGCGATCGGGCCATAGACCATCGTTACGTAGATGACGAGGACGGTCAGGACCGCGATGATGACGACCCAGTTCACGGCGGCCGGATCGGCCACCATGGAGAAGGTGCCGCCGCCGGCTACGGTGTAGACGGCCATTTCCGCCGCACCTGCGGTTTCTGCCGGTGTCAGCAGCTTGTCCGCCACCAGCTTGTCCGTCGGGACCATCTTCTTGTCGGCAGCGCGAACGGCCTCCGCATTGAGGTTAAGCTCCGGATTTGCGGCAATGAAGGCATCCAGTTTCGCGTCCGGCACCTGCGCCGCGCCGCGCACCAGCGGGTAGCCGCCATCGTGAAGCGCCATGTTGACCTGCTTCTGGAAGGCCTTGTCCTTGGCTGCCGCATCCGCACCGGCGGCAACGGCGTCGTAGCTGGTGATGGTGGCATCGCCGATCTTCACGGTGGCCGGCTGGCCGGCTGTGCCCGCAACCACGTCATAGGGAACGGAGTTGCGCGTCAGGAACGAGGTGGCGATATCGCAGGATGTGGTGAACTTCGCCGTGCCGGTCGGGTTGAACTGGAACTTGCAGTCGCCGGGGGCTGCGGTCACGGTGGCGCGAACGGTGGACTGGGCTTGCGCCAGCGCCGGGTTGCCGGCCCATGTCAGTGCCTTGAACAGCGGGAAGTAGGTCAGCATGGCAAGGATGAGACCGGCCATGATGATCGGCTTGCGGCCGATCTTGTCGGAAAGCCAGCCGAAGATGACGAAGAAGCTGGTGCCGAGGATGAGTGCTGCCGCCACCATGATGTTGGCGGACTGGCCGTCGACCTTGAGGATGCTCTGTAGGAAGAACAGCGCGTAGAACTGGCCCGTATACCAGACAACGGCCTGGCCGATGACGGCGCCGACAAGCGCGATGAGCGCGATCTTGGCGTTCTTCCACTGGCCGAAGGCTTCGCTGAGCGGCGCCTTGGATGTCTTGCCTTCCTCCTTCATTTTCTTGAAGGCCGGAGATTCGTTCATTTTCAGACGAATCCAGACCGATACGCCGAGCAGCAGAACGGAGACGAGGAAGGGAATGCGCCAGCCCCAGGCGGCGAAGGCTTCCTTGCCGAGTGCGAACTGCACGCCGAGAATGACCACCAGCGACAGGAACAGGCCGAGCGTCGCCGTCGTCTGGATCCACGAGGTGTAATAACCTCTGCGACCATTGGGGGCATGCTCGGCAACATAGGTTGCAGCACCGCCATATTCACCGCCGAGCGCCAGACCCTGCAGCATGCGCAGGACGATCAGGATGATCGGAGCGGCAATGCCGATCTGCGATGCGCCGGGCAGGACGCCGACGAGGAAGGTCGAAACGCCCATGATGAGGATGGTGATGAGGAAGGTATATTTGCGGCCGACAATGTCGCCCAGACGGCCGAATACCAGCGCGCCGAAGGGGCGCACGAGGAAGCCGGCGGCGAAGGCCAGCAGCGCAAAGATGTTGCGTGTCGTTTCCGGATATTGGCTGAAGAAGTTCGCGCCGATATAGATCGCGAGCGAGCCGTACAGATAAAAATCGTACCATTCGAAGACTGTTCCGAGAGAAGAGGCGAAAATCACCTTCTTCTCTTCACCCGTCATTGGACGGGCGGCGCCGCTCACGGCTGCAATATCTGCCATTGTCTGTCCTCCACAGATGTCCCAATTGGCGCATTGCGGAGCCCATCTCTCTCCTCCGGACTCCCCATAAGGGTGCAATGCGCGGAGTGTCAGAGTGACAGAAAATTAACTGCAATAAGAGCGATGCTTTCGGATTATGACTTTAGTCTAATGCAAGGCGTCCCGAAAATGTCGCGAGGCCGATTTTACGGCTTGCGCAAGACGCCTCAAACGCGCCTTTTTCCTTGACACAACCGAGAAACCTTCTAATAGCTTCTCGCGAAGAAGGAGCATCACCTTGCACATGCATGTTGCAGACATGTTCGTCATGGAAGGACCGGCACAATCCGCCGGCGATGATCCGCGCCTTTCTTATTCTACCCGAATTACGGCCAAAACGACGATTAAAACCGTCTGACGTCTCTGGCCACCGCTCTCTCCCCGGTTTGGCTGGGGATCGAGGAAGCCGCGATATGATGCGGGTTCCCACCTCACCAAAAAGAGGAGAGACAGAAAGAGAGCTTGATCATGGGTTTCAAAGTTGCAATTGCAGGCGCCACCGGCAACGTCGGTCGCGAAATGCTCAATATCCTGGCCGAACGCGGTTTTCCCGCCGATGAGATCGTGCCGCTCGCTTCCGCCCGTTCGCAGGGTACGGAAGTCTCGTATGGCGACCGCACGCTGAAGGTCTCGAACCTCGAGAACTACGATTTTTCCGATACCGATATCTGCCTGATGTCTGCCGGCGGCGATGTGTCCAAGAAGTGGTCGCCTAAGATCGGCCAGCAGGGTTGCGTCGTCATCGATAATTCGTCGGCATGGCGCTACGACCAGGACGTTCCGCTGATCGTTCCGGAAGTCAATGCCGATGCGGTTGCGGGCTTCACCAAGAAGAACATCATCGCCAACCCCAATTGCTCCACGGCACAGCTCGTCGTCGCGCTGAAGCCGTTGCATGACTTCGCCAAGATCAAGCGCGTCGTTGTCTCCACCTACCAGTCCGTTTCCGGCGCCGGCAAGGAAGGCATGGACGAGCTGTTCCAGCAGACCCGCGCCGTCTTCGTCGCCGACCCGGTCGAAACCAAGAAGTTCACCAAGCGAATCGCCTTCAACGTCATTCCGCATATCGACGTCTTCATGGAAGACGGCTACACCAAGGAAGAGTGGAAGGTTCTGGCCGAAACCAAGAAGATGCTCGATCCGAAGATCAAGGTAACCTGCACGGCCGTGCGCGTTCCGGTCTTCATCGGCCATTCGGAATCGGTCAATATCGAGTTCGAAAACGAGATCACCGCCGATCAGGCGCGCGACATCCTGCGCGAAGCGCCGGGTTGCCTCGTGATCGACAAGCGCGAAAACGGCGGCTACATCACCCCGGTTGAATCCGCCGGTGAGGACGCGACCTATATCTCGCGCATCCGCGAAGATGCGACGGTCGAAAACGGCCTCAACCTGTGGGTTGTTTCCGACAATCTGCGCAAGGGTGCGGCTCTCAACGCCGTCCAGATCGCCGAACTGTTGATCAATCGTGGTTTCATCAAGCCCCGCAAGGCGGCTGCCTGATCCACGATACGATTTTTTAAGGTTCGTTAAGTATAACCCGTCTGTTCTGTGTGGGGCAGGCGGGTTTCATAATTGGCGACGATCACGGCCAGTTTATTTGCAGGCCTTGCTGCCGAAAGGCAATTTAGGCCGCCAAAAGACAGTTTTGGCACCTGAATCATACAGTATTGACGGTTTGGTTCTCGGGAAAAATTCCCCAAAGGATATCGAAGGCAGATTTTGATGCGGGCAATGAAGGTAATTCTGGCTGGTGTGGCCATGGTTTCGGTTCTGGCAGCGACGCCGGTTATGGCTGCGCAATGCGGCAACACTTCGGCGGGCTTCGATGCCTGGGTCGGCGCCTTCAAGCAGGAAGCGGCGGGCCGCGGCGTCAGCGCCTCGGTGCTCGACCGTGCTTTCTCCGGCGTCTCCTACAACCAGGCGACGATCCGCGCCGACCGCGGCCAGCACAGCTTCAAGCTCTCCTTCGAACAATTCATGCAGAAGCGCGGCGGTCAGACGATCATTTCGCGCGGCAAGACCATGAAGAAGAACAATGCTGCTCTCTTCGCCTCCATCGAGCGCGCCTATGGCGTGCCGGCCGGTCCGCTTCTGGCCATCTGGGGCATGGAAACCGGCTTTGGCGGCTTCATGGGCAACCAGCACACGCTTTCCGCCGTCGCGACGCTCTCCTTCGATTGCCGTCGTTCGGATTATTTCACCGAGCAGCTTTACGCGGCCCTCAAGCTCGTCGGCAGCGGTTCGCTCAACGTCAACGCCAAGGGTGCGGCCCATGGTGAAATCGGCCAGACGCAGTTCCTGCCGCTGAACGTCGTGCGTTACGGCGTGGATTTCGACCGCGACGGCCGTATCGATCTCGTCGGTTCGCGCGCCGATGCGCTGGCTTCCACCGCGAACTTCCTCGTCGGCCATGGCTGGCAGCGCGGTGCGGGTTATCAGCAGGGACAGGCAAACTACGCCGCCATCCAGGGCTGGAACGCCGCAAGCGTCTACCAGCAGGCGATTGCCTTCATCGGCAAGGCGATCGACGGCCAATAAGGCTGCTTTCCAAGCGCGAATTCCCACTTCCGTCATGCCGGACTTGATCCGGCATCCAGTCACGGCGCGTCCGCGCCGTGAAAGAGTCTTTGGCGATCAAGGACTTGATCGCGCTGGACCCCGGATCTAGTCCGGGGTGACGAGCGTTGAATTTGGCCGGTAGCTATTACCTGCCAATCACAGATCCGGGCGACGGAAATCACCCGTCTTGCCGTCCATCACCCACAATTCGCCGGTCGAAATATCGAACCATGCGCCGTGCAGCTTCACCTTACCGGCCGTCTCCTGCGCCTTCACAAAAGGGAAGCCGCGCAGATTGGCGATGGAGTTGCGGATGGAAACGCGTTCCAGCGCCGTCTGCCGCTCGGAAGCTGTCATCACGTCGTTGCTCTGGATTTGCGAGGCGGCCGACTTGACCATGTTCATCCATTTACCGATGAAATCGCCGGGCGACAGCGGCTCGAGATTGGGATCGAGCGCTGCCTGGATGCCGCCGCAGCGGCCGTGGCCCATGACGACGATATCCTTCACCTTCAGAACCTGTACGGCATATTCGATAGCCGCCGAGGTGGCGTGGTACTGGCCATCGGGCTCGAAAGGCGGCACCATGTTGGCGACGTTGCGGACGACGAAAAGCTCTCCCGGTCCGCAGTCGAAAATGGTTTCCGGCGCGGAGCGGGAGTCACAACAGGCAATGAACAGGGTCTGCGGCTTCTGTCCGGTGTCGGCCAGAACGCGGTATCTTTCGCGCTCGTCGACATAGCGACCGTTCATGAAGTTCTTGTAGCCGTTGAGAAGGTTTTCCGGAAAATCTTTCATCTATCGCAGTACCGTTGTGGTTGGACCGAGATCAAGAAAAGAACTCGGTGCGTTGAAGACCAATCCTTTGGAGCATTTTCGCTTTTCTTCGAACCGCGAAATCGCTCCAACTCCTTGTTTGTCGCATTTCCGGACGGAAAACCGAGGGCCACTTTTCCTGGAAATGCTCTAGCCGCTATTTGCGCTTGCTGCGCGAAGGATGCAAGAGATGACGCATCTGCACCATCGCCATGGGTGTGGAGAGGCTGGAAGAGTCCGTCTCCAGCGTCAGTTCGTTCATCTCGCGTTTTTTGGTGCGGGCCAGAATTTCGAACACGCTGGCGGTCGCGAGCTGCAGCGCCTTTTCGTCATCCATGCCTTCCAGCAGGCGGGCGAGGAACAGCGCCGACATCAGGTCGCCGAGACCGTTCGGCGCATTCTCAATGGCACGATGTTCGGCAAGCAGCGCGTGGCGGCCGCTGAGATAAAGATTGCCGGTGCCGCCCGTCATCATCGGCACGGCCGAGGTGACCAGCATTTTCGGCGGGCCCAGCGCAAGCGCGGCATCCATGATGGCATTGTTGGTCTCGAGCTCCGCGCCGCTCATCCAGGCGAGTTCATAACGGTTCGGCGTGGCGACAGTGGCAAGCGGGATGAGGTGATCGCGGATGGCTTCCGCGGTCTCGAGCGGAATGTAAAGCCCGCCCAGATCGCCCATGACCGGATCGCAGGCGTAAATCAGCGACGGGTTCTTTTCCTTCAGATTGCGGATCAGCCGTGCGGTGGAGCGAACCTGCGCCGCACTACCGAAATAACCGGTCAGAACAGCCTTGACCTCGCCGATCCATTTGGCGTTTTCGAGGTCGGTCATCGCCTTGTCGAAATCGTCGTCCTGAAAGCGCATCCGGGTGGAAGGGCCGTGGCCGGGATGCCACGGCATGACGATGGTGGGCACCGCCCAGACGGGATAACCGAGGGTCTCCAGCGCAAAGACTGCAGCGCGATTGCCGACGGAGCCACGCATGACATGGCTGGAAATGACGATGACGGCGCCCTGTGTATTTTCCTGCATCACGGCCTTCTTGCTTTCAAACAAGGCAGAAAGCCCGCAAGTGCACCTCGCCCTGCCACTGCCCAAAGATCAAGATGCGCTCTCATGACATATCGCAAGGCCGGTTTCCACCGTTAATCCCGCAAGGGTCTGTCCCGCAAAAGCATGGCGCGGTCAGGTTCTTTGTCTCTGCCAGCGCTGCCTGCCTGTCATTGCGAGATTGCCGAAGTACTCTATAGTTGTACCATGCTCGATCTCGTCATTGCCTATTGGCCGCATATCCTTGCCGTTCTCTCGATTTTGATGGGAAGCGTGGCGGCCGTGCATGCCACGATGACGAAGGAGGAGGTCCGCTCCGCGCTCGGTTGGGTCGGCGTCATCGTGCTGTCGCCCGTCGTCGGCGCGGTCATCTATGCCATTGCCGGCATCAACCGCATTCGCCGGTCCAACATCACGCAGCAGCGGTCCTTCATGCAGGACGAGATCATGGATCGCGTGGCGCGTCTGGATGCGAGCGGCGACATGATCGCTGCGCGCTTCGGACGCCGTTTCGAGGCGATGAAGACGCTGGGCGACCGGGTGACGCGCCATGCGCTGACGACAGGCAACGGCATCGAGCCGCTGGTGACGGGGGATGCCGCCTATGCCGCCATGCTGGGGGCCATCGACGAGGCGAAGCGGTCGATCATTCTCGAAACATATATTTTCGACAATGACCGGATCGGCGCCCGCTTTGTCGCGGCGCTCGAAAGGGCGAAGTTCCGCGGCGTGGAGGTGCGGGTGCTGGTGGATGCGGTGGGCGCGCGTTATTCGGTGCCGAGCATCCTGCCGACGCTCAGGGAAAAGGGCATCGTCTGCGACGTCTTCAACGGCAATGTCATCATGGGGCTGCGGCTGCCCTATGCCAATCTGCGCACCCACCGCAAGATCCTCGTGGTGGACGGGCGCTTCGCGTTCAGTGGCGGCATGAATATCCGTGAGGGGTTCACCCAGGAATTCGGCGGCGAAAGCCAGTCGCACGATACGCATTTCAAGATCACCGGGCCGGTCGTATCGGATTTTTTCTCCATCGCGGCGGAGGACTGGCGTTTCACGACGAAGGAACTGCTGGACACGCCGGTGTGGGATATCGCCATTCCCGATGGTGTGCCGGGTTCGCAGATCGTTGCCCGCGTCTGCTCCTCCGGGCCGGATAAAAGTATCGAGACCAGTCACAAGATGCTGATGGGCGCGTTTTCCGTCGCGCGCTCCTCCATTCTCATCATGTCGCCCTATTTTCTCCCTGATCGGGAGCTTATTTCGGCGCTCATAACCGCAGCAAGGCGGGGAGTTGTGGTGGATATCATCGTGCCGAAAAGCAACAATCTGGTGCTTGTGGACAGGGCGATGACGGCGCAATTCGACCAGATGTTGAGGAATTACTGCCGCATCTGGCGGGCGACGGGGGCTTTCAATCACTCCAAGCTTCTGGTGATCGACGGGCGCTGGAGCTACATTGGCTCTTCCAATCTCGATCCGCGTTCGCTGCGGTTGAACTTTGAGATCGATCTCGAAGTTATGGATGAGGAATTCGCCGCGACAATCGGCGAGCGCATCCGGGATGCACGGGCAACCGCCTTGCCCGTGCGGCTCAGCGAACTGAATGCGCGGCCATTCGTTGTCCGTTTTGTGGAGCGTGTCCTGTGGCTCGCTTCGCCTTATCTTTAGAGTGCGGTGCGCCCGGCAGGGTGCTGCGCGAGACCGGAGGCATCGACGCGTGAAAAAGAACGGTTTGCTGGATGATGAAAAAACGGCTTTGACGAAAAACACCAGCCTGTCCGCCTTCGTCATGCAGTCGCTGCGCGACCGCCGCCAGCGCCAGAATGCGGCGCCAGCGACGAAAGATCATTCCTTCCCCGTCATCGCCTCCTACAATGTGCATAAATGTGTCGGCCGCGACCGCAAGTTCGATCCCGATCGCACCAGCCGCGTCATTCAGGAAATCGGCGCTGACATCATCGCCCTTCAGGAAGCGGACAGCCGTTTCGGCGAGCGTACCGGTCTGCTCGATCTCGCGCGGCTGGAGCGGGAAAGCGGCCTCATTCCCGTGCCCGTGCAGGCCGGCGTGAAGGCGCATGGCTGGCACGGCAATGTCGTGCTGTTCAAGGAAGGCGCGGTCAGGGATGTGCATACGCTGAAATTGCCGGGGCTGGAGCCGCGCGGCGCGCTCGTCGTGGAGCTGGATCTAAAGCGGGGCGGCACGCTGCGGGTCATCGCCGCCCATTTCGGGCTTCTCAGACATTCCCGCGCCCAGCAGGCGAAAGCGTTGATCAGCCTTCTCGAAGCACGCAACGAATGCGCGACCATTCTCATGGGAGACCTGAACGAATGGCGTCTCGGCAACGGGTCGTCGCTCAATACGTTCCGGGATGCTTTTGGCGCTTTGCCGCCGGCGGTGCCGAGTTTTCCGTCCAACCTGCCGGTGCTGGCGCTCGACAGGATCATCGCCAATCGTGAAGGGCTGATCGAGCAGGTGGAGGCGCATGACAGCGCGCTGGCGCGCATCGCCTCGGATCATCTGCCGCTGAAGGCCGCAGTGCGGACCGACCTGCTGCCGGCCTGATCCGGTCGCGTCATGGTGTGCCTCATAAAGGCGCCAAAAAGGCCGGATTAAACCCGTTGCGCCACCGTCATGTGGCTGCGCGAGCGCGCTTCAAGCAACGATGTGCGAATGGCTTCCATCAGCCGCTCGCGATTATTTCTGGTCTTGCCTCTGTCGAGATTTTGCGCAGCAAGCGCGAGATCAAGACCCTCATGCATCACTATCGAATAGGCAACAGTCGTTGCCCAGTTTTCGTAGTCCTGCTCCATCATGTCGCCCCTGAACTAAATCATTTAGTCCGAATCACCCTGTTCTTTCAAAAATACCACAAAATACAAAGCATAAAATAGAATTGTTTCTTTTGATGTTCATCAATATGGCTGGATATATTGCATTTCTGACGCCTCCGATGCGGCGTAAAATTATCTAGTGTTGCCGTGTAAGTATTTGAAACTGATTCTATTTCAGAAAACCCGCATGAACGTTTTGTGTCATAAAAAACGCCGCGCATCGGGGGATGCGCGGCGGGCTTGCTTCGAAGGTGGCGGTGGATGGGAGTGCGGTCTCAGCCGGCCTTTTCGAGCTTGTAGTCCGAATTGGCCGGTTCTTCTTGCTTGTGCTGGATGAGCGGACGATTGCCCGCCAGCCTGCGCACCAGCACGTAGAAGACCGGTGTCATGAAGATGCCGAAGAACGTTACGCCGATCATGCCGGAGAACACCGCGACACCCATGGCCGCACGCATTTCCGCACCTGCACCGGTGGAGACGACCAGCGGCACCACGCCCATGATGAAGGCGAGCGAGGTCATCAGGATCGGGCGCAGGCGAAGCCGGCTTGCCTCGATGGCCGCCTGAAGCGGCGTTCGTCCTTCGAATTCCAGCTCCCGGGCGAATTCCACGATCAGGATCGCGTTTTTCGCCGAGAGACCGACAAGGACGACAAGGCCGATCTGCGTAAAGATGTTGTTATCCCCTCCCGTCAGCCAGACACCCGTGAGGGCCGCAAGCACACCGAGCGGAACGATCAGGATGATCGCAATCGGCAAGGTGAGGCTTTCATATTGCGCGGCGAGCACGAGATAGACGAGCAGCAGCGCCAACGGGAAAACCACGATGCTGGAATTGCCGGCCAGAATCTGCTGGTAGGTCAGGTCCGTCCATTCGTAGTCGACGCCTGCGGGCAGGGTTTCGGCAAGGATTTTTTCAATCGCCGCCTGCGCCTGTCCCGAGGAGAAGCCCGGTGCCGGACCGCCGTTGATATCGGCCGCAAGGAAGCCGTTATAACGGTTGGTGCGCTCCGGTCCCGTCGTCGCATTTACCTTCAAGAGCGTCGACAGCGGGATCATTTGACCCGATGCGGAGCGAACCTTCAGGCGACCGATATCTTCGGCATGCGCGCGGAACTGGGAATCCGCCTGAACCCGCACGCTGTAGGTCCGTCCGAAAGCATTGAAGTCGTTGACATAGAGCGAGCCGAGATAGATCTGCAGCGTCTGGAAGACGTCGCTGACGGAAACGCCCAGCTGTTCCGCCTTGGCGCGGTCGAGATCGGCGAAGAGCTGCGGCACGTTGATCTGGTAGCTGGAGAAGATGCCCGCGAGTTCCGGCGTTTGATAGGCCTTGCCGATCACGGCCTTCGTCGCTTCATCCAGCGTCTGATAGCCGTAGCCGGCGCGGTCTTCGATCTGCAGCTTGAAGCCGCCCGTCTGGCCGAGACCGTTGACCGGCGGCGGCGGGAACATGGCGATGAAGGCATCCTGAATGCTCGCATATTTCTGGTTCAGCTGCATGGCGATGGCGCCGCCGGACAGTTCCGGTGTCTTGCGCTCTTCGAAGTCATCGAGAACCGCAAAGACGATGCCGGAATTGGAGCCGATGGTGAAGCCGTTGATCGACAGGCCGGGGAAGGCGATGGCGTGGCTGACGCCGGGTGTTTCGAGCGCAATGTCGCTCATCCGCTTGATGACGCTTTCCGTGCGGTCAAGCGTTGCGCCGTCCGGAAGCTGGGCGAAGCCGATCAGGTACTGCTTGTCCTGCGCCGGCACGAAGCCGCTCGGGACGGTGGTGAACATGCCGTAGGTGGCGGCCACCAGCGCCATATAGACCATCATGACAAGGCTCTTACGCGTCACCAGCCCGCCCACGGTCTTGCCGTAGCCGTTGGAGGCCGCACCGAAGGCGCGGTTGAAGCCGCGGAAGAACCAGCCGAGGATTTTATCCATGAAGCGGGTCAGCCAGTCTTTCGGTGCGCCGTGTTCCTTCAGCAGCAGGGCTGCAAGAGCGGGCGACAGCGTCAGCGAGTTGATGGCTGAAATGACGGTGGATATGGCGATGGTCAGTGCGAACTGCCGGTAGAACTGGCCGGACAGGCCGGAGATGAAGGCAAGCGGCACGAAGACCGCGACCAGAACCAGCGCAATCGCGATGATCGGGCCGGAGACTTCGCGCATCGCCTTATAGGTGGCGTCACGCGGCGAGAGCCCGTTTTCGATATTTCGCTCGACGTTTTCGACGACAACGATGGCGTCATCCACCACGATGCCGATGGCGAGCACGAGACCGAACAGGGTCAACGCGTTGATGGAGAAGCCGAAGGCATACATGACGGCGAAGGTGCCGATGATCGAGACCGGAACGGCGATCAGCGGAATGATCGAGGCGCGCCATGTCTGAAGGAAGAGGATGACGACAAGCACCACGAGGCCAACGGCCTCGAGGAGTGTATCGACAACCTTTTCGATGGAGGAGCGCACGAATTTTGTCGTATCGTAGACGATCTCGTATTTCACGCCGTCAGGCATTGCCAGCTGCAGATTGTCCATCGTGGCGCGGACATTGTCGGCGATTTCGATGGCGTTGGACCCGGGGGCCTGAAGCACCGCGACAGCCACGGCGGGTTCGCCGTCGAGCAGCGAGCGCAGCGTGTAATCGGCCGCACCGAGTTCGATGCGGGCGACATCGCGCAGGCGGGTGATTTCACCGTTTGCGCCGCTCTTGACGATGATGTTGCCGAATTCCTCCGGCGTCGTCAGACGGCCCTGCGCATTGACGTTGAGTTGCAGGTCGACGCCGTTCGGGCTTGGCGAAGCGCCGATGACGCCGGCTGCGGCCTGCACGTTCTGCTGGCGGATGGCGTCGGAAACGTCGCTTGCGGCGAGATCATGCTCGGCGACCTTCTGCGGATCGAGCCAGACACGCATGGAATAGTCACCTGCGCCGAAGACCTGCACCTGGCCGACACCTTCGATGCGGGCGAGGCGATCCTTGACGTTCAGCGTCGCATAGTTGCGCAGATAGGTGATGTCATAGGCGTCGGTCTTGGAGACGAGGTTGACGACCATGATGAAGTCGGGCGAGCTCTTGACGGTGGTGATGCCAAGTGCGCGGACTTCCGCCGGCAGACGCGGTTCGGCCTGCGACACGCGGTTCTGCACCAGCTGCTGCGCCTTGTCAGGATCGGTGCCGAGCTTGAAGGTCACGGTCAGCGTCAGCACGCCGTCGGATGTCGCCTGGCTGCCCATATAGAGCATGTCCTCGACGCCGTTGATCTGTTCTTCCAGCGGTGTCGCGACGGTTTCGGCAATAACGGTCGGGTTCGCACCGGGATAGGTGGCGCGCACGACGACGGATGGCGGAACGACTTCGGGATATTCCGAAATCGGCAGGGCGCGCATGCCGAGTAGGCCTGCCACCACAATCAGGACCGAAAGCACGGCAGCGAATACCGGCCGGTCGACAAAAAATCTGGAAATATTCATATCCAGTCCCTCTCCGGGTCTTTGGGAATGCGAAGGCCGTTCCGGCGGCAATCCTGCCGCCGGTGAAGGCCGGTTCTGTCTGAAGGGGCGTCTCGCGGGAGGCGGGACGCTTACTGATCAAAGAGGCGGGTTACTGCGAAGCAGCAACCTTGTCTTCCGCCTGCGGTGCGACGGTGGCGCCGGGACGAATGCGCTGCAGGCCGTTGACGACGATCGTATCACCGGCGGCAAGGCCGCTTTCGATGATGCGCTGGCCATCGGCCGGTGCGCCCGGCTTGATCTGGCGGTAGCTCACCTTGTTTTCGGCATCGACCACGAAGACGAAACGCTTGTCCTGATCCGTGCCGATGGCTCGGTCGCTGATGACGATGCGGTTTTCCGGCTTCGGTTCACCCATGCGCACCCGCACGAACTGGCCGGGAATGAGCCTGCCGTCCGGATTTTCGAAGACGGCGCGGACACCGATGGTGCCGCTCGCCGAATCCACCTGGTTGTCGATCAGGTGCAGCGTGCCCTTGATCGGCGTGCCCTCATCCGAAAGCGTGCCGATTTCCACCGGGATCTGTTCAAGAGCGGGCAGGGCGCCGTCCGTCTGCGGCAGTTCGGCAAGCGCCTTGGCCACCACGCCTTCGCTGGCGTTGAAGCTGGCATAGATCGGGTTGACCGATACCAGTGTCGTGAGCGCCGGCGAGGTCGAGCCGGCGGCGACGAGGTTGCCGGCGGTGATTTCGATGCGGCCGACGCGGCCGGAAACCGGGGCGAGGATTTCGGTATAACCGAGATCGAGCTGAGCCGTGGTCAGCGCTGCGCGGGCGGCACGAAGCTGGGCTTCGGCATCCGCAAACGAGCTTTGACGCTGGTCGAGATCGCTCTGGGAGATGGTGCGATTGTCGGAAAGCCTGCGGCCACGGTCGAGTTCCGTTTTGGCAAGGCTGACCTTGGCTTCAGCCGAGGCGACCTGTCCTTCAGCCCCGGCAACGGCGGCCTGATAGGGGGCCGGATCGATGGTGAAGAGGGGATCGCCTTCCTTCACCAGCGCGCCTTCGCGGAAATGCACGGCCTTGATCTGGCCGGCGACGCGGGAGCGGATCTGCACCCGGTCAACGGCTTCGAGACGGCCGGAAAACTCTTCCCAGCGCATCACGTCGCGGCTTTCCACCTTGGCGACGGTAACCGGGATTGCCGGTGTTTCAGCAGGCGTCGAAGCGGCCGTTGCATCGCGGCTGGTGGGGAGGTCGAAAAACAGTGCTGCTGCTGCAACGGACATGGCAAGCCCGATGCCGGCACCCGTCAGGGCCCGGCGCTTTGTGTTCAGCGTCATGGGTATCTCCTTGGCCCCCGATCGGGAGCAGGTCGTTCATAAATAAATGCGAATTTTCAGTGCTTTAACTGGTCAACGAAGGTCTTGAACTCCGAACAGACGGATGAGACCCATCCGCCGCCCTCTCCTTGATAAAGCCCCGTCCAGCCGACACCGGCGGGGAAAACATGCTGCCGGACGCTGACACCGGAGGCGATGAGGCGGTCTGCATAATTGACCGTTTCGTCGCGCAGAGGGTCGTCCTCGGCGGTAAAGATCAGCGCCGGCGCCACCCGGTTCAGCCGCGTGCACTGGCAGGGCGCGGCATAGGGGTGGAAAAACCCGCACGCCTTGGCAAGGTAATGGCTCCAGCCATCGGCCCAGCGCTGGCGCATGCCGATCCTGTCCGCATCGCGGAAGGATTCCGTCGTCATCATCGGGTCGATCATGGGCGACAGAAGAATCTGGCCTGCGAGTTTGCCCGGCATGCGGTCGCGGGCCTTCAAGGCAAGCCCCGCCGCCACATTGCCGCCAGCCTCTTCGCCGGCCACGAACAGCAGCGATTTCGCGCCGCCATAATGCTTGCGGTCCCGGCTCAGATGATCGAGCGCCTCATAGGCGCAGTCGATGACCATCGGAAACTCGTTGCCGGACGGCTTGCTATAGTCGGCTTCCACGACCACTGCGCCGCTTTCTGCGAGCGCGCGAGCCACCGGAAGCTCGGGGCAATTGCCGCCCGGCTCAAGGCCGGGTTCCAGAAACGATCCGCCACGCAGATAAAGCACGACAGGCGGATGGCTGCAGAGGCAGGAACCTTCATAACGGCGCACGGAGAGCTTCGACGCGGACGTCTCGCTACCCATATTTTCCCAATGCGCGTTCATGACTCCAGATCCTTTGCCCGCCACTTAAAGCGTGTTGCGATCCTTCGGATACGCTCCTGCGCTTTAAGTTTTTATCTTGCCGCATGTCGTCACCGCAAAACCGCAACGCACTTTGCGCGACATGCTTCAAGGCGGATCATATTGCAAAATCTGAAATCCATATTATTGTTCGGATCGAAACGATCAAGCATGCAAATTTGAAAACACTATTCCGAAATCACGGATAATCATATCTCCGAGGCAGTGAATGGATCAGCTCTCCGCCATGCGGGTTTTTACGCGGGTCGTGGAAACCGGCAATTTCAGCCGCGCCGCCACCGCGCTGAACATGCCGAAAACCACTGTTACCAATATGGTGCAGGCGCTGGAGGCGCATTTGCACACCACACTTCTTAACCGCACCACACGCCGGGTGATGCTGACAACGGACGGCGCTCTCTATTATGAGCGGGCCTCACAGATTTTATCGGAAATCGAAGAACTTGACGGTAGCATGTCCAGCGCGCAGGTGCAGCCCTCCGGCCGGTTGCGGGTGGAAATGGCCGGTGTCTTCGCGGACCTGGTGGTTATCCCACATCTTTGCGAATTTTACCAGCGTTATCCGCAAATCCGTCTCGACCTCGGTGTCGGCGACCGTCTGGTCGATTATATCGCGGAGAATGTCGACTGTGCGCTGCGGGTCGGCGTGCTGCGCGATCAGTCGCTGATTGCTCGTAAAGTGGGCGAACTCCGGTTCGAGACATTCGCCTCGCCGTCCTACATCGAAAATTTCGGTATGCCGCAAGAACCGGAGGATCTGGAGAAGGAGCATTATTCGGTGGGCTACCTCAATGCCACCACCGGCCAGATCATGCCGGCCTCCTTCGACAATGGCGTGCGCAGCGTCGAGCTGACCCCGAATTATGTCGTCTCGGTCAATGACAGCCGCACCTATCTCAATGCGGCGCTGGCCGGCATGGGCATCGTGCAGCTTCCCGTTTTCATGGTGAAGGATGCGCTTTCGCGGGGAGAACTGGTGCCGGTGCTTTCCGAGTGGCGGCGCGAGGCCATGCCGATCTATGTGGTCTATCCCCAGACCCGGCATGTAACCAACAAGGTCCGCGTTTTTGTCGACTGGCTGGCCAAGCTGGTGCACGGCCTGGTGTGAGGCGGCCAGTCACCGCCCGACCCTTGCTGCGACAAAATCGATGAAGGCGCGAACGCGGGCGGCCAGGTGTTCGTGACCGGCATAAACCGCGTGGATCACTTCCATCTCCTCGGCATTATAGTCTTCCAGCACCGGTACGAGCAGGCCCGCCTCTATATCCGGCTCGATATGAAATTCGCCGACCCTTCCCAGCCCCAGACCCGTCAGGCAGAGCCTTCGCATGGCCATGCCGCTGTTGACCGAGACATTGCCTGTTACGGGCAGGCGGTAGACTTCCGTGGAGCCGGGGTTGCGAAAGGGCCATTCGTTGAGGCTGCGGCTGAAATTGAAGCTGAAGCAATTGTGCCGCGCCAGATCCTGCGGTTTTTCCGGCATTCCGTGTCGTTCGATATAGGCGGGGGAGGCGACGATGACGCGGCGGACTTCCTTCAGCTTTCTCGCCTTCAGGGATGAATCTCCCATCGCGCCCGAGCGGATGGCGATATCGGTGCGTTCCTCGATCAGGCTGATGACGCCGTCGGTCAGCGAGATATCCAGCTCGATTTCCGGATAAAGCGACAAAAATTCCGGCGCAAGCGGCAGCAGATAACGTTCGCCGAAGCCCAGCGTGGTGTTGACGCGCAAAAGGCCGCGCGGCACCACCTTGCCGCCGCTCGCCACGATCTGCTCGGTCTCGGCTATATCGGCGAGAATGCGCCTTGCCCGCGCAAGATAGACTTCGCCCTCCGGTGTGAGCGTGACAAGCCGGGTGGAGCGGGCAAGAAGCCGGGTGCCAAGGCGGTCTTCGATACGGGTGACAAGCTTGCTCACCGCCGAGGGTGAAAGCTTCAGCCTGCGCCCGGCGGCGGAAAAGCTGCCAAGTTCCGCCGCCGCCACGAAGACTTCCATTTCTCCGGCCCGATTGTCCATCGCCGCACCACCTGTGAAATCAATTCAAAGGTATTTATCCAACCTTGCCGATTATCATGCAAGTCCCCTTCGCCCATATTGCGTCCATGGATTTGATCCAACCGGATAGCATCGCTATCCAAATGATCCAACCGGACGGCGTTGCTGTCCAGAACGCCCGCGACCCGCTCCGGGCGAAGAGGTATTTGTCATGCCATTGGCCATATTTGCCCTGACGATCGCGGCCTATGCGATCGGCACCACGGAGTTCGTGATTGTCGGTCTTCTGCCGACGGTCGCGACCGATCTTCACATCACCCTGCCGCTTGCCGGCCTCATCGTCAGCGTTTATGCGCTGGGCGTCACCTTCGGTGCGCCGATCCTGACGGCGCTAACCGGCAGGATCGAAAGAAAGCCGCTGCTGCTCGGCCTGATGGCCCTGTTCATCATCGGCAACAGCGCGGCGGCCCTGTCGCCCAGCTATGAGACGCTGCTTGTCGCCCGCGTCATCGCCGCCTTCGCCCATGGTGTCTTCTTCTCGGTCGGCTCCACCATCGCCGCCGATCTCGTGCCGGAAAATCGCCGCGCCTCGGCCATTGCCATGATGTTCATGGGGCTGACGGTCGCCATCGTCACCGGCGTTCCGCTCGGCACCTATATCGGGCAGGTCTTCGGCTGGCGTGCGACCTTCTGGGTCGTTGCCGCCCTTGGCGTCATCGCCTTCTTCGGCATTGCCACGCTTCTGCCGAACACGCTCAAGAAGGCGCCGCCGGCGAGCCTCTTCGATCAGGTCCGTGTTCTCGGCTCCGGTCGCCTGCTCATCGTTTTCGCCATGACCGCGCTTGGTTACGGCGGCACCTTCGTCGCCTTCACCTTCCTTGCGCCGATCCTGCAGGATGTCACCGGCTTTTCCGAAAAGAGCGTCAGCCTGATCCTCGTGCTCTATGGCATCGCCATTGCGGCCGGCAATATCGGCGGCGGCAGGATCGCCAACCATAACCCGGCCAGGGCGCTGATCGGCCTCTTCCTGGCACAGGCCATCGTGCTGCTCGTCTTTTCCTTCACCGCCTTCTCGCCGGTGCTGACGCTCATCACGCTTGCCGCGCTCGGTTTCCTGTCCTTTGCCAATGTTCCCGGCCTGCAGCTTTATGTGGTGCAGCTTGCCAAGGAACATCGCCCCGGCGCTGTCGATGTCGCCTCGGCGCTCAACATCGCCGCCTTCAACCTCGGCATCGCCATTGGCGCATGGCTTGGCGGTCTGGTGGTGGAATCGCCGATGGGTCTTGCCGCAACCCCATGGGTCGGGGCCATCCTCGTCGCCGTGGCCCTGCTCCTGACCCTCTGGAGCAGCATGCTCGACCGCCGCGCCGCGCTGACGCTGAAAACCGCCTGAACTTTTCATAAAATTCCCGGCCGCTCCCAAGTCGGCCGGGCCACTTCAAAGGAGAAAATATATGTTTGATGTCACCGCAAATGGCGCTTCGATCCCGGCGCTGGGTTTCGGCACGTTTCGTATTCCCGGTGCCGATGTGCTGCGCATCGTTCCCCATGCGCTGAAAGCCGGTTTCCGCCATATCGATACCGCCCAGATCTACGGCAATGAGGCCGAGGTCGGGGAAGCTATCGCTGCCTCCGGTGTGGCGCGCGGCGACGTGTTTTTGACCACCAAGGTCTGGGTCGAGAACTACAGGCATAATGCCTTCCTCGCCTCCGTGGATGAGAGCCTGAAAAAGCTGAAGACCGATTATGTCGACCTGCTGCTGCTGCATTGGCCGAACGAGGAGGTTTCGCTTGCAGAACAGATCGGCGCGCTGAACGCGGTAAAGGAAGCGGGCAAGGTGCGCCATATCGGCGTTTCCAATTTCAGCACGGCGCTGATGGCCGAGGCGGTGAAGTTGTCCAAGGCCCCGATCGTGACCAACCAGATCGAATACCACCCCTATATCGATCAGGACGTGGTTATCGCCGCGGCAAAGGCCGCCGGCATGTCGGTGACGGGTTATTACGGCATGGCCGATGGCAAGGTCTTCACCGATCCGGTACTGAAGGAAATCGCCGCAGGCCGTGGCAAGTCGGTGGCGCAGGTGGTGCTGCGCTGGCTCGTGCAGCAGCAGGGTGTCATCGCACTGTCGAAAACGGTCAGCGAAGCGCGCGTCGATGAAAATCTCGCCATCTTCGATTTCGAACTTTCGGCCGATGAAATGGCGGCGATCCGCGCGCTTGCCAGACCGGATGGCCGCATCGTTTCACCGGAAGGGCTTGCACCCGTCTGGGACAAGGCCGCCTGATAATAAGAGCCGGGGAGGGAACGCCCTTCCTGGTTTGCCCGTGCGTGGGAAATCCTCGCGCGGCAATGCTGCTCACAGCCCATGGAAACGACGCGTTTCACATCGGGTGCAGTGAAGATTTATCTGCCTGTTCTGGAAATTTGGAGCGGGCGAAGGGATTTGAACCCTCGACCCCAACCTTGGCAAGGTTGTGCTCTACCCCTGAGCTACACCCGCTCAAATCCACCGGTCCGGGGTAGTTCGCTGAACCGTGGGCCGCCAAGCGGCGACGGGTGCTATATCGCTCAATCGTTTTTGGAATGCAACAGTTTCTTTTGCGGTTTCGGTGGAAATCCGCCTGTGTGCGGATTTATCCGAAATCTGGCGGCCATCACGGGCTGACGACCAGGGAGTTTCCGCTGAAGATATTGTTTCAGCTGGCTTTTATCCCCCTGCCATGGGGTGGCGGCCGGCGGGAAGGCCAGAAAATAACCTATTTACATTTGGTTAAAATCTGATTCGACAAGTGATTCGTTCGGGTGTACAAATTCCCTGTCCACAAGAAAAATCAAAACGATATTGGGAACGATGTTTGGCATATCGTCATCGGGAGGATGAGCCTTGTCGTACGCAGCTTTTGAACGGGTTGGCGCACAATTGTCGCCGGAGCAGATCACCGATCTGCAGACTATTTTCGATGGCGTATGTTTCGAATGCTTTCAAGACCGCAGCAGCCATGTTGCCAATGAGTGCGCGGCGGTTTTGATCCGTAGCGCCCAGCGCGGCATTCTTGACCATGAGATGTTGCGCGATATCGGTCTTGCGGTTTTACGTCGGCACTGATTGCGCCATATGACAATAAAAAAGCGCCCGAGCATCTCGGGCGCTTTCGTGTGTGTTGTGGCGGGAACCGCTTCCGGCTCAGCTCTTTTCCTGAACATGCGCTTCGAGGAACCACAGCGACTTGTCGAGATCGCGCGAGGCGGCGGTGAAGATGTCCGCCGTCGTCGGGTCGCCCGCCTCGTCGGAATCGTCGATAGCCTTGCGGATCATGTTCGCGACCTCGCCATATCGCTCGATCAGTTCGTCCAGATGGTCGTGGATCTTATAGATATCGGTCGGATAGGCCTTGAGCTTCGTCGTGGAAGAGACGGATTGCAGGCTGCCGAGCGCCGTGCCGCCAAGCTGGACAACACGCTCGGCAATCGTATCGCCATGATTGTCGAGCTGGGTGCGGAAAGTGTCGAGAAGTTCATGCACGGCGATGAACTGCGGGCCCTTGAGGTTCCAGTGCGCCTGCTTGGTGATGAGAGCAAGGTCAATCACCGAGGCCAGCGATTCGTTCAGAATGCCGATCACGGTCGACTTGGCGTTGGAAGGCAGGTCGTTCTTCGTCTTGTGCGTCTTCATCGATGTCTCCTGAAGTTGCGGACGGAATGCCGCTTTGGAAAAGTCCGTCGTTTAACGTCCGGGCCTGAGGCCCTGTTCCATGCTAAGCACTGGGACAGCGAAAATCCTGCACAATCATCATGTCATTCGTAAAACAGGCAGATGCGCCGGCCGTCTATCTCATTGACGCGGATCGGCATGTCGTAGATGTCCTTGAGGACATCTGGACGGATGATCTCTTCCGCCGGCCCATGATGGCAGATGCGGCCTTCGCGCATGGCGATGATGGTGTCGGAATACCAGGAGGCGAAGTTGATGTCGTGCAGCACCAGAACCACGGTCTTCTTCAGCTCGTCAGCGGCGCGGCGCATGATCTTCATCATGCTGGAGGCGTGTTTCATGTCGAGATTGTTGAGCGGCTCGTCGAGCAGCACGTAATCTGTATCCTGGCACAGCACCATCGCCACGAAGGCGCGCTGTCGCTGGCCGCCGGAAAGCTCGTCCAGAAACCGGCCGGCAAGGGCTTCGAGATGCAGATATTCCAGCGCCCGATCGATATGGACCTTGTCCTCGATGGTCGGGCGGCCCTTGGAATAGGGGTAACGGCCGAAACCGACGAGGTCGCGCACCGTCAGGCGCGAAGAGATGTGGTTGTCCTGCCGCAATATAGAAAGCCGCTTGGCCAGCGTATCGGATGGGGTTTTCGTGACATCCAGACCGTCCACCGTCACCGTTCCGGCATCCATCGACATCAGCCTTGCGACGATGGAAAGCAGCGTCGATTTTCCAGCACCGTTCGGCCCGATGATGGAGGTGACGCCGCCTGCCGGAATGGAGACGGAGACGCCATCGACGACGAGGCTGTCGCCATAGGATTTGCTGATCTGACTGGCGATGATCATCGCGCACCCCGCTTCAGAATAAGACCGATAAAGACGATACCGCCCAGAAATTCGATGATGATCGAGAGCGCCGTATCGAAGGCGAAGACCCGCTCCAGCACCACCTGACCGCCCACGAGGCAGATCACGGCGATAAGGATCGCGGCCGGCAACACATAGGCGTGTTTGCCATTGCCGGTAAGATAATGGGCCAGCGCCGCGACCAGCAGCCCGAAGAACATGACCGGGCCGACGAGAGCGGTCGAGACGGCGACCAGCACCGAAACCAGCACGAGGATGATGGTGACCGTGCGCTTGTATTCGACCCCCAGGCTGATGGCCGTGGCGCGGCCGAGCGAGAGGACGTCGAGCGTGTGCATGAGCCTGAGCCCGATGATGGTCACCACGCCGATGATGACGGCGGAGACCGCAAGAAGCGTCGGATCGATGGAATTGAAGCTGGCGAACAGCACATCCTGCAGCACCGTATATTCATTTGGGTCCAGCACGCGCTGCATGAAACCCGAGAGGCTGCGGAAGAAGACGCCGAAGACGATGCCGACCAGCACCAGAAGATGCAGGCTGCGTTCCGCGCCGACGAAAAGCCAGCGATAGAGCAGGGCGGAAAAGGCGACGAGCAGCGCGGTCTCCGTGAGAAATTTCAGCTGCGGATCGATCAGGACGACGGTTGCCGAGCCGAAAACGAAGATCAGCCCGGTTTGCATCAGCACATAAAGCGAATCGAAACCCATGACCGAAGGGGTGAGGATGCGGTTGTTGGTGACCGTCTGGAACAGCACGGTTGAGACCGCGATGGCATAGGCCACCAGCAAGAGCGACAGAAGCTTGATGCCGCGAAACGGCAGTACGAAGCTCCAACTGCCCTTGGCGCCAAGCGTCATGAAGGCGGCCATGGAGATGAGTGCGAATACCGCAAGCACCAGCAGAACGGTTTTTGCACGCCGGTCGGGATGTCTCTCACGCATGGTGGCGTTTCCGCAGCAGGAGATAGAGGAACAGCGCGCTGCCGATGACGCCGACCACGGTTCCGATGGGTATTTCGTAAGGCGCGCGCACGGTGCGGCCGATGATGTCGCAGGAAAGCACGAAGACCGCGCCGAGCGTTGCCACCCAGGGCACTGAGCGGCGCATATTGTCACCGATCATCAGACTGACGACATTCGGCACGATCAGCCCGAGAAAGGGGATCATGCCGACGGTGACGACGACGACCGCGCTGACCAGCGAGACGATGGTGAGGCCGAGCGCCATGACGCGGCGATAGTTGAGGCCGAGATTGGTGGTGAAATCGCGACCCATGCCGGCCACGGTGAAGCGGTCTGCCGCGAGATAGGCGGCGATGGCGAAGAGGAAGCCGACCCACAGCAACTCATAACGGCCGCGAAGCACACCGGAAAAATCCCCCGTCATCCATGCGCCCAGCGATTGTAGGAGATCGAAACGATAAGCGAAGAAGGTGGTGACGGCGGAGATGACGCCGCCCAGCATGATGCCGATCAGCGGCACCAGCAGCACGTCGCGCAGCGGCACCTGCCGCAGGATACGCAGGAACAGCGCGGTGCCGGCGAGCGCAAAGACGGCGGCCACCAGCATCTTGCCGAAGATCGGCGTATCCGGCGCCAGCAGGGTGACGGTGAGCAGGCCGAGGCCGGCGGATTCGGTGGTGCCCGCCGTCGAAGGCTCCACGAAGCGGTTGCGCACCAGCATCTGCATGATGAGCCCCGCAATCGCCATCGAGCTTCCGGCCAGGATCAACGCCAGCGTGCGCGGAATGCGGCTGACCAGCAGCACGCGCAGTGCGTCCGCACTCGTGTCCGGTGCGAAAAGCGTTGTGAGCGAAACGTTGCTCACGCCGACGAACAGGCTGGTGATGGCGAGCACCAGGGCCAGAAGAAGGGCAAGGATGAGAGACAGGGATTTCACGTTGGCGGTTTTTCGAAAATGGTGAAAGCTCCCGGCGACCCCTCAGGTTACGGTGAGGCTACAAACCTCTCTCCGTCATCCTCGGTCCCCGGAACAAGCCCGAGGATGTCCTGAGGATCCGCAACCTATTGATTTTACGATACCTTGGTAGATCCTCGGGTCAAGCCCGAGGATGACGTCGAGTATGGAGCAGCCTTCAGAAGCGGATGCCTGGAGGCTTTTACGATTTCTTCTCCGAGACGGCCTTGTAGACCTGATCGAGCAGGGTGGAGAGCGCCGTATAACCGCTGCTGACGATATAGGCCGCCTGCGGATCGAGATAAACGATCTGCTTTTTCTTCCAGGCATTGGTCTGGTGCACCAGCTCGTTGTCCAGCACCTGCGCGGCTGCCTTGCCCGGATCGGTGGCGCGGCCGATGCCGGCGTCGCGGTCGATCACGAACAGCCACTCGGGATTGACCTCGGCCAGATATTCGAAGGAGACGACATCGCCACGGTCAAAACGGTCGTCGATGTCGGCTGCGACCGGCTTGAAGCCGATTTCGGTGTGCAGCCAGCCGGTGCGCGAACTGGGGCCATAAACGCCGACCTTGCCGGCATTGGTGACGAGGATCATCGCCGTGCCGGAATTGGGCGCGATTTCCTTCAGCTTGGCCACTTTTTCATCGATGGCGGCATCGAGCTTCCTGGCTTCTTCCTGCTTGCCGAAGATATCGCCGAGCTTGGTGATGTTGGCTTTGACGCTGCCGATGAATTCCTTGGAATCCACCGACATGTCGATGGCGGGCGTGATCTTCGCAACGTCCGGATATTTCGCCCGCGAACGGCCGCCGACGATGACGAGATCGGCCTCTGCCGCATTGATCGCCTCATAATCAGGCTCAAACAGCGTACCGACCTTCAGATATTTGCCGTCGGCATATTTCTGCAGATAGGTCGGCAGGTTGGAGCCGACGACACCGGCGGGCTCGACGCCGAGCGCATCGAGATTGTCGAGCGAGGGAATATCGAGAACCAGAACCTTCTTCGGCGCCGCCTTCAGCACGGTCTCGCCCTGCGCGTGCTTGATCGTCATTTCTTCGGCACTCGCCGTCATCGCGCCGAGGCTGAAGGCCGCTGCCGCCAGCAGCCGAACGGGGAAGGTGAAGTTGATGGCCAATTAATATGTCCCTTGCAATATGGTTCCGAGCCGGCGGACGTGATCCCGCCGGGTTAACTTGATGTTGGCGATCAGCTTTATTGGCAAGGTCGACGGAAATCAAAATTATGTTTTAGAACGGTTCTGAATTGCGGTGAGCGGGAAAGGGGGAGCCGCGCGTAGCAAGACTCGTTGTATCGCCGGACGTAAGACGCAGCCTAGCCACGACATCCGTCATGCGGGACTTGATCCGGCATCCAGCCGACGCGCGTCTGCGCGGCGATGAGGGTTCTTTCAGCCCAAGGACTTGGGCTGGCTGGATGCCGGATCAAGTCCGGCATGACGGGGTCTCAATAGCAGCAACAGGTAAGCAGGTTCCCCTCACTCCGGTGGCCAGTCGCCGACGATTTCGCGTCTCTCCAGTTTAAGGGAGCGGTCCGGTTGCACCCGGTAGGTTTCGATGGCTAGCCGCCCGTCGCCCATGACGAATTCATTGCTGAGCGTGCTACCGATGGGGGATTTGGTGAGTTTGGTGCGCGGCTGTCCGCCATAGGTGATGCTGCCGGGAATGGGCTCGACATCGGGGGCGGTGGTGCAGCCGGCAAGCGCCAGAACCATCATGATCGCAATCGTGCGCATGTCTTTCTCCTGCGGTTGGCGCAATTCTATCATGGGCGTGTGCGCATCACACATCCCGTTGGCGTGAATAAAAAAGGCCCCGCATCCGAAGATACAGGGCCAGTTGCCTTGGGAGGTTCTTGGTTCTCAGTCCTCGTTGGCGGCAAGCTGCGTCAGCACCTCGCCACGGCCGCGGATACGCATGATGAGCGGGATGATGAAGGCGGCGGCTGCCACAATGAAGAGGCCAACGGCAATCGGCGAGGTGAACAGCACCGTCGGGTCGCCCTGGCCGATGGCGAGCGCGCGGCGCAGCTGCTGCTCGGCGAGCGGACCGAGGATGAGGCCGACGACCGCAGGCGCAATCGGATAACCGAAGATGCGCATGATATAGCCGAGGATACCGAAGGCGAGCAGCATGCCGAGTTCGAAGACCGACGGGTTGGCGCCGATGGTGCCGAGCGTCGCAAACAGCAGGATGCCCGCATAAAGCCAGGGCTTCGGAATGGTCAGCAGCTTCACCCACAGGCCGACGAGCGGCAGGTTCAGAACCAGCAGCATCAGGTTGGCGATGAACAGGCTGGCGATCAGGCCCCAGACGAGCTGCGGATTGGTGGCAAACAGCAGCGGGCCGGGCTGAAGGCCATATTGCTGGAAGCCGGCGAGCATGATGGCGGCGGTCGCCGTCGTGGGCAGGCCGAGCGTCAAGAGCGGCACCAGCGTACCGGCGGCGGAGGCATTGTTGGCGGCTTCCGGACCGGCCACACCTTCAATGGCGCCATGGCCGAATTCTTCCGGATATTTGGTCAGCTTCTTTTCGGTGGCGTAGGACAGGAAGGTGCCGATTTCAGCGCCGCCCGCCGGCATGGCGCCGATGGGGAAGCCGATGAGCGTGCCGCGCAGCCAGGCTTTCCACGAGCGTGCCCAGTCCTGCGCGCTCATCCAGACGGAGCCTTTCACGGCTTCGACCTTGTCCGGGCCGGTGCTGCCTTGGGCGACGATGAACAGGGTTTCGCCGATGGCGAACATGGCGACCGCAAGCGTCGTCACCTCCACACCGTCGAGGAGGTCGGGAATGCCGAAGCTCATGCGGGTCTGGCCGGTCAGCTGGTCGATGCCGACGATGGCAAGCGCGAAGCCGATGAACAGCGAGGTGAGGCCGCGCAGCGCCGAATCCCCGAAAGCGGAGGAAACGGTGACGAAGGCGAGCACCATCAGCGCGAAATATTCACGCGGGCCGAAGACCAGCGCCAGCTTGACGATATAGGGCGCGATGAAGGCGAGTGCGATGGTGGCGATGAGGCCGGCGACGAAGGAGCCGATGGCGGCGGTGGCCAGCGCCGGACCGCCTCTGCCCTTGCGGGCCATCTTGTTGCCTTCAAGCGCGGTCACGATCGAGGCGCTTTCGCCCGGCGTGTTGAGCAGGATCGAGGTGGTCGATCCGCCATACATGCCGCCATAATAGATGCCGGCGAACATGATGAGCGAACCGGCGGGATCGAGCCTGTAGGTAACGGGCAGAAGCAGCGCCACGGTCAGCGCAGGCCCGATGCCGGGCAGAACGCCGACGGCGGTGCCGAGTGTCACGCCGATCAGCGCATAGAGCAGGTTCATGGGTTGGGCGGCAACCTCAAGACCGTGCAGCAGGAATTCAAAGGTACTCATGGACAGATGTCCCCCAAGTGGACCCGATGGGCGGGCGGAACGGCTGGCATATGCGTCATTGCGCGCCTGCGGTTTCCTGTGATCTCAAATTTTGGTCGGAATGGCTGTTAGAACAACAGCCGTTCCAGAGGCCCGGCGGGTAGCGAAAGCTGCAGCAGCCGCGCGAAGATGAACCAGATGAAGAAGCTCAGGGCGATGCCGATGGGGATCGAATACCAGAGCTTGCGTTTGCCGAAGGCGCGCGCCGTAAAGGCGAAAAGCAGGCCGGTGGCAATGGAGAAACCCGCGACGTTGAGCAGCAACATCTGCGCGGCAAGGCCGGCGACGACCCAGATAACCGGGGCGATTTCCTGTTTGTCGCGTTCGGGAAAATCACCGCGCCAGGCCTCGATGGCCGTCCACAACGCCAGGCCGATAAGACAGAAGCCGATGGCATAAGGCACCGTTGCCGGGCCGACCGGCGAATAACCGGTGACGCTGGCGAGGCGGGCGCTGTCCCAGAAGATCACGCAGGCGATGATGACGAGGAAGATGGCGATCACCAGCGCCGCCCAGTCAGGGCGGCGCTTTTGATGCTGCGAAGGGTTGGAACCCTGGCTCATTTTACCAGTCCGATGTCTTTGAGGATGGCGGCGGTGGCGTCGGTATCCTTGGCGAGCTGCGCCTTGAATTCGTCACCGGCGAGATAGGTGTCCATCCAGCTCTTGGTCTTCAGGGTTTCCTGCCACTTGGCGGACTTCACCAGCTTTTCGATGTCGGCATTGACGGCCTTTTCCTGCTCCGGCGTCAGGCCGGGAGGAGCGGCGACCATGCGCCAGTTCTGGACGACGACATCAAGGCCGCTTTCTTTCAGCGTCGGCGCATCGACGCCTTCCAGCTTCTCTTCGCTGGAAACTGCGAGCAGGCGCAGCGTGCCGGCCTTTACCTGGCTCTCGAATTCGCCGTAGCTGGAAATACCGGCAGTTACCTGCGAACCGAGGATCGAGGCAAGCGCTTCGCCGCCGCCGGAATAAGCGATGTAGTTGATCTTGGTCGGATCGACGCCGGCTGCCTTGGCGATCAGACCAACGGCGATATGGTCGGTGCCGCCGGCGGAGCCGCCGCCCCAGGAAACGCTGCCCGGATCCTTCTTGAGCTGGTCGATGAGGTCGCCGATGGTCTTCAGCGGCGAGGATGCCGGAACGACGATGGCTTCATATTCGCCGGTCAGACGGGCGATCGGCGTCACTTCCTTGAGGGTGACGGGCGCGTTGTTGGTGAGGATCGCGCCGACCATGACGTAACCGCCGACGATGAGGGCGTTCGGGTTGCCCTTCTGCTGGCTGGCGAACTGCGCAAGACCGATGGTGCCGCCGGCGCCCGGTACGTTCTGCACCTGAACGCTCTTGGAAATGCCTTCTTCCTGCAGCACGGTCTGCAGGGAGCGCGCGGTCTGGTCCCAGCCGCCGCCGGGATTTGCCGGGGCGATGATGGTGTAATCCGCTGCAACCGCCGGAAGCGCGATCACGCCCGCCAGGAATGTGCCGATAAGAAAATGCTTCACTTGGAAAACCCTCCTCAGGATGCCCTTTTTGGGCGTCGTTTTTCGTTTATGCGGGGGCTTTTCGGACGCGTCTGCGCCGGCGCTGAATGCTCAGCGTGGGGCCTTGGCAATCCTGGATTTCCTCCCGCATCTTCTTCCGCCTCCACGGAATGAAGAAGAATTGCAGAGCATCACAGAAAGCTGTCATCTAACTGACGCTACGCAAGTCCTTGCGCATTTACTCTCTATTAATTTGTATCGGACGTCTACTGTGGCGTGTGGGACGGCGCTTTTAAAGCTTGCAGCTCCCTCCCTGTGGATGGTGGGGCGCTTAAACCTACTGCGACCGCAACGCCTCGTTCCAGCGCTCGATCAGGCGGCTGCGTTTGACCTGATCCAGATAGACCATCAGGCCGGGACTGACGGGCACGGGGCGCAATTGTGCGCCGTGGATGGCCTGCATGGTGTTGGCGGTGTTTTCCCCCGCCACTTCCGGGCTGACGGCGGGGATCTGCAACTGCCGGGCCATGATCGTCTGGCCCTCCTTCGACATGAAGAATTCCAGATAACGGCGGCCGAGCGCCGGGTTGGCGGCGGCTTCCGGCACCAGACCGATGCGCGACATGACGACGGTATAATCTTTCGGCAGCACGATGCCGACATCGGGGTGGCGCGAGGCCCAGTCCGCCGCATAGGAGCCGAGAATATTGTAGCCCAGCACGAAGCGCCCGTCGGAGACGCGCTCCAGAATGGCCGAGGAGGTGGAATAGACCTTCACGCCCGCCGCACCCATGGCCTTGATGACGTTCCATATATCGCCGAACTGCTCCTGATCGCGCGACATGAACAGGAAACCGACGCCGGAGCGTTCTATGTCGTAGGTGGCGATGCGGCCATGCACTTGCTTGGCGTGGCGCTCGAGATAATCGACGAATTCGGCGCGGCTGGCTGGCGGTTCTTCGGTGGTGAAGCTCGGTTTGTGATAGACGAAAACCGCCGGCTCGAAGGTCAGCGCATAGGCGGTGTTGCGCCAGTTCGCCCAGGCGGGCCAGCGGGCGCTCATGGCGAGGTCAGAACGCTGGGCATAACCGTCATTGCTCAGCTTCACCTGCAGATCCATGGCGGAGGAAAAGGCGAAATCGGCGGTCTTTTTGCCGGCGTCGGTTTCCTTCACGATGCGGTCGTAAATCTCGCCGGTCAGCATATCCTCATAATGGACGGCGATATCGGGATTGGCCTTCTGGAAACCCTCGATCATCGGCGTCGCCAGCGGTTCATCCAGCGAGGAATAGACCACCAGCGTCTCGGCATCCGCCTTGCCGGAGGGTGCCGGAAAGATGGCGACTTGCGCAAGGGCGGGCGAGGCCATGCAAAGACAGAGACAGAGGAAAAGGCAGATACGCATGGAAAAGATCATGCAGCAGGCGCTGGCCATTCACAAGCGGTAAGGGTCTGGTTAAACTCGGCAATGCTGTGGGAGGGAAGATTTGCGTATTTTGCTGGTCGAAGACAATCAGGTGCTGTCGGAGGGGCTGTCGGCGCTTCTGCGCGGCAGCGGTTATGCGGTGGATGTGGTTTCCGATGGTGCGTCCGCCGATGCGGCGATTGCCGCTGAAAGTTTCGATCTGGTCATTCTCGATCTCAACCTGCCGGAAATGGACGGTATCGAGGTGCTGCGCTCCATGCGTTCGCGCCAGGACAAGGCGGCGGTGCTGATCCTGACGGCGCGCGGCACGCCGGAAGAAAAGGTCAAGGGGCTCGATCTCGGCGCTGACGACTACATGATCAAGCCTTTCGATATCACCGAATTCGAGGCGAGGGTGCGGGTGCTGCTGCGCCGCAATGCCGGGCTGCGCTCCTCGGCGCTGAGTTTCGGCAAGGTGCTGTTCGATCTCAATTCCCGCACCTTTTCGGCGGATGGACGTCCGCTCGATATTCCGGCGCGCGAGGTGGCGCTGCTCGAAGTGCTGTTCATGCGGGCCGGCAAGGTCGTCGCCAAGGAGGCCATCGTGCAGTCGCTGACCGGCTTCGATGACGATATTTCCGCCAATGCCATCGAGCAATATGTCAGCCGCCTGCGCAAGCGACTCGCGCCGCACGGGTTGACGGTAAAGACGGCGCGCGGCATCGGTTATTATCTCGAAAAGCTGCCGGAGATGGCTGAATGAGACAGGCCGCCTATTCGCTCAGGCGGCGACTTTTAGGCTGGCTTCTCATCTCCACCGCCATTATCGGCTGCGTTGCGCTGACCGATACCTGGCGTGAGGCGGTCAATACCGCCAATGTCGTCTCCGACCGGGTACTATCAGGTTCCGCGCTTGCCATTGCCGAGCGGGTGGTGGTGGCAGAAGACGGCTCGCTGGAAGTCGATATTCCCTATGTTGCGCTGGAAATGCTGACATCGGCCGCACAGGACCGGGTGTTTTACCGTGTCGACGGGCCGAACGGGCAATTCCTGACCGGCTACCAGAACCTGCCGACGGTGGAGAACCCGGCGGGCGATATCCCTGCCTATCGCGATGCCGTATTCCGCGACGAGCCGATCCGCATCGCTGCGATCAGGCGTTTCGCTTCCACGGGCATCAATTCCGTGCCCTTTTCCGTAACGGTTGCCGAAACCACCATTGCCCGCAGCCAGCTGGCGCAGGCGATCATCCTGCGCTCGGCGCTGCGCCTGCTGTTGATGATTGTGGGGGCGGCGATCATCGTCTGGATCGCGGTGACGATTTCGCTCAGGCCGCTTTACCGGCTCAGCGAAGCGATTGCCGAGCGCAGCCCGAACGACCTGCACCCCATCCGCCAATCCGTGCCGGTGGAGGTGGAAAATCTGGTGGAAACGGTCAATTCCTTCATGGTGCGGCTGCAATCGGCGCTCGACGCGCTCCGGCATTTCACCGGCAATGCCAGCCACCAGCTGCGTACGCCGCTTGCCATCATCAGCACCCAGCTCGCCCTTTCCGCCCGCGCCGCAAGCCTTGAGGAAGCGCAGGCGGCGGCGCTGAAGGGCGGGGCGTCCGTGGCCCATGCCGAACATATCCTCGCCCAGCTGCTGCGCATGGCCAATATCGATGCCGCCGGCTCCAGCGAAAAACATGATTTTTCCGCAATCGATCTCGTGGCCGTTGCGCAGAATGTGACGGCCGATTTCGTGCCGCGTGCGGCCGAAGCCGGCATCGATCTCGGTTTCGAAGGCGAGGGGGAGGTCGCCATTCTAGCCGAGCCGCTCCTGATCGGCGAACTGGTCGGCAATCTCGTTTCCAATGCCATCAACTATGCCGGTCGTGGCGCGGAAGTCACCGTCCGCGTCGGCAAGGAGACGGACGCCGTCTGGCTGGAAGTGGAAGATAACGGCCCCGGCATCCCCCCGGAAAAACGCGCCATGGTGCGCCAGCGCTTTGCCCGCGGCGAAGCCAACGCCGCCCCCGGCGCCGGCCTCGGCCTCGCCATCATCGAAGAGATCGCCGGGCTGTTCGGCGGGCGGCTGACACTGGAGGATGGCGCGGAGGGGCGTGGGCTGAGGGCGCGGGTGATGTTTGGTGGCGTGGAAAAGGCGCCGTAGCCCGCCGGGTTTATCAGGCGGCTGTGTCTGCAGGCGATTTCGCCACCAGCGAGAGCCTGTAGCCCAGCGCGTCGGCGACCTTGGCAATCGTCGCCAGTTCGGGATTTCCCTCGCCGCTCAGCGCCTTGTACAAGGTCTGGCGGGGAAGGCCGGTTTGCCTCGAAAGGTCAGTCATGCCCTTGGCCCGCGCCACGACGCCCAGCGCATGGGCAAGCTCCTGTGCGTCGCCGCTTTCTGTGGCGTCGGCGATGTAAGCGGCAAGCGCTTCGTCACTATCAAGGTAGCGGGCAGCATCGTAATCGCGTGTCACAAGTGGCATGGTCTCACTCCTTGAGCGCTCTGGCCAGTTTCTTGGCTCTGGCGATGTCGCGGGACTGCGATGCCTTGTCGCCGCCACACAGCAATATGATGACGACATCGCCGTGCCGGACAAAATAGACCCGATATCCGGGTCCAAGGTCTATCCTGAGTTCGCTGACGCCTTCGCCAACCGGTTTCACGTCTCCGGGATTGCCGTCCGCCAGCCGGTAAATGCGCCGTGCTATGCGGGCGCGTGCCTGCACATCGCGCAGACCCGCCAGCCAGTCGGCAAACTCGCTTGTTTCCCGGATCGTGAGCATGGCGCAATGTAAACTGTAGTTGTCATTTCGTCAATGACGAAGGGTTCACCCCATCCGCTCGGAAGCATAACTTCCCGGGCTTGGCGGGAAGACGACGGTGCGGTTGCCGTTGATGAAGGTGCGGTGGTGGATATGGGCGTGGATGGCGCGGGCCAGCACCTGGCTTTCGACATCGCGGCCAAGCGAGACATAGTCGTCGGCGCTCTGCGCATGGGTGATGCGCACCGTGTCCTGCTCGATGATCGGGCCTTCGTCGAGATCGGCGGTGACGTAATGGGCCGTGGCACCGATCAGCTTCACACCGCGCTCATAGGCCTGCTTGTAGGGGTTGGCGCCCTTGAAGCTCGGCAGGAAGGAATGGTGGATGTTGATGATTTTGCCAGACATCTTCCGACACATGTCGTCGGACAGAACCTGCATGTAGCGCGCCAGCACGACGAGTTCCGTGCCGCTGGTCTCGATCAGGTCCATTAGCTGAGCTTCGGCTTTGGGTTTATTCTCCTTCGTCACCTTGATGTGGTGGAAGGGAATGTCGTGGTTGACGACGACCTTCTGGTAATCGAAATGGTTGGAGACGACGCCGACGATGTCGATCGGCAATGCGCCGATCTTCCAGCGATAGAGCAGGTCGTTGAGGCAATGGCCGAAACGGGAGACCATCAACAGCGTCTTCATGCGCTGGCCGTCCGGATAGATATCCGCCTCCATACCGAATTTTTCCGCCACCGGCTTGAAGCCGTCGGTGATGGCCTCAAGGGTGGCGCCTTCTTCGGAGATGAAGGAGACGCGCATGAAGAACTTGCCGGTCTCGAGGTCGTCGAACTGCGAACTGTCGACGATGTTGCAGCCTTTTTCCGCCAGATAACCGGAAATCGCAGCCACAATGCCACGGGTCGATTTGCAGGCTACGGTCAGAACATAGGATGTCATTCGTTTTCCCTCAAAGACGTCGCGCCGGCATCAACCGGCGCAGTTTGGCGCGTTCCATAGCGCAGCTCCGCGGCGGAGCAAAGCGTCAAGACGAACGCAGCCAAAGTCATAGGGCGGGAAAGGGCAGCGCGCCGTGCCGGAAGCGACATGGAATGTTCCATGGCCAGCACCGTTTGGGCCAGTACGGCGACGCAGGGTGTTGCGGCAGGTTGCCGGCCTCAGGCGCGGCGCAGGCGCATCGCCGTGCGGCCGCGGCCGTCGAGCAGTTCGAGCGTGCCCCGGCGCGGCTCCAGCCTGAACGAGCGGGCGCCTTCCAACGCTTCGATGAACTGCCGTTCCTGGCGCATGATGTCAGGCGCGCAGGCCATCTGGGTGGAAATCATCCGGCCGAAATCGATGCGGTTGCGGCTGATCTTCACCTCGCCACCGATGCCGTTGCAACCGGCATTGCCGGAAACGCGGCCCTCGCGGGTAATTTCCAGCGTCGCCTGACGGCGGCCGCGAACCCGCTCGCCACGGATGTCCTGCACCAGCCAGCGCCCGTCGATACCGGCTTCCGGCTCCGGCCGACCCGGACCCGCGCCGACGCGCTCAAGTACGAGGTCGGTATCGTCGCGACCGCCGGTCAGCACCGAATAACGGCGCGTGGTGGTGAAGAGCAGCCGGTCGCGGTCGCGGATTTCGGCGCTCAACGCATAGGAGCGGCGGCCACGGATGTCTCGGTCATCATAACGCAGCACGAAGGGTACGGGCACCTGGCCACGGGGGCGAATGGTGGTTTCGGCAATCGTCTGCGAGGGCGCATCCGCAAGCGAAACGTCGATCAGACGCACCGTAACGGTCGCGCCCGGCGGCAGGGCGATGCGTTCACGATAGGAAACGCTGCCGCGCAGGCTTGCAGGTGCGGCAGCCGCGCCGCCCGCTGCAAAAAGCGGCGCAAGCGCAACAAGCCCGGCGAAACTGCGGCGCGAAAGAAGAGGTTGGCGGTCGGTCATGGTGCTTGCTCCGTGCTGGTGCCGTTCGAATTTCAGCGGATGATAAAAAACGGCACTGAACGGGCGATGAACCGAAGGGGGCTGCCTGTCGCCTTCAGACTTCGCCCGCGGCATCATTCGCGACGGCAGAGGGGCCATGCCTGTATTCGAGAAGGTCGCCGGGCTGGCAGTCCAGCACGTCGCAAATCTTTTCGAGGGTCTCGAAGCGCACGCCTTTCGCCCTTCCGGCTTTCAGGATCGAGAGGTTCTGTTCGGTAATGCCGATACGCGCTGCGAGTTCCTTTGATCGCATCTTCCGTTTTGCAAGCATGACATCCAGATTGACGATGATCGGCACGGGCGTTTCCTAGATGAATTCGCGGTTTTCATCGGCGATGCGCGTCGCTTCTCCCAGCACCCAGCCAACGACGATCATTAGCCCGCCCGCAAAGCCTACGAGCATCTGCGTGCTCTCAAAAGAAAAGGAAATGCTCGGAACAGGATTGCCCATCGTCAGCAGAAAGGAAGCGAAGCCGGTCATGATGATCTGCGCCGGCAGAATGGCGACGAGCGCTACGCCAATGTGTATTATCGCTTTACCGGAGGCCGGCATAAAGACTTCGCCCCTTTCGAAAAGGCGGAACAGATGGATGGCGAACCAGAGGGCGCAAAGCGCGGCCACAAGCGGCAGAAGCCCGATGATAAAACCCGTAACACGAACCAAGTCCGTCAGGCGGTAAGGGGTGGCGGGCGGCAGGATCTGGTCTTCGATCACCGTCCGCAGGGTTTCCGCATCAGCCCATATGGCGGCGTAACCGGCCACGAGAAGGCCTGCGAGCAGGAAGGCGAGCCAAATCAGGATACGGCTGACACGGCCGATGCGGCGGCTGACGGATGGGTCTGTCATCAGTGATCCCGAAGTTCCTGTTCTTTCAATTCATGTAAGGCGATAAATTTATAACGTCAATCGAGTCAGATACCGGCGGGCTGCACGCTGCATCCCACCGGCACAGATAAAGGCAAAGGCAAAGATGTCAGGGGGCTTCCATATCGATATTGGCGATCTGACCCCGCGCGTTGAGAATGAGCGACCAGAGCATCTGGCCTTTTTCGAAAGTGATCTTGAATTTGTGAAGGTCACCCGCCTCGGTCGCCTGTCTTCCGAGATATTGCATTGCCGTTACCTTGCCACGGCGTTTGATTTCGCCAGAAACCGCTCCGGCATTGGCCCGGACATCGGCGAAAATGTCATCTTCGAAGCGCGAGAGATTGACGTTGCCGCTACGCGCCTCCTCCAGAACGGTTCTGAGAGTACGTTCTGCCGCGACAGGGTCCTGACCGCCCGCTGCCTGCGCGGGGAGTAAGACGAGGCAGGTCTGCAGCAACACGCTCGCCATGGCGGCGGTGAATAATTTCTTCATCATCGAAATTCCTTTTTCAAATGACGGCTGGATCGGCCGACGGCGGCCAATCTCGATCAAGAATATCGATTTTACAAGATTTTTTATCGTTAAACGATAATTATTTGCTCCGAAACGGGTTTCTCACATCGTTGGATAACGCCCGAAGGAAGGGCTGCCACTCTCGATGTGGCAGCCCTGTGCCTACTCAGCCGCGGAAACCGTCCCGCAGCGCTTCGAACTTCGCCAACTGCCCGGCCAGCAGTTCCTTGTTCTCGTCGCGGCGGACGAAAATCTTGAACATGGCGCTGCCGGCGGCGTTCATGAACCAGACGGAACAGGAGCGGCGGCCGTGGAAGCCGCGATCGACGAAGGTGATGCCGGCGCAATTGTCCTTCTTGATGTGACCGCCGATGGGACTGTCGCCATGGATGTTGAACCAGCCGTGGCTTTCGCTGCCTTCCGGCAGGTGGCCCGGCACTTCGAACACGATATCGCCGGTCTGCACGATCATCAGGACTTCGCCCCAGCCGCGCATCTCGTTCCAGATGGCGTCGAAGCGGTCGGCGGCAGCGGAAACGGCGGCACCTTCCGGCAGGATCGCCAGAATTTCGGCCGGCGTCACCTCGGCCTTGGCGGCGATGGCCTCCACGATGCCGTCAGGCTTTTCGGCGAGCGCAGCGGCGGCGCGGGCCTGCCTGTCGTCGTCGGTCTTTTGGGCTGCAATGCTCATCGGGCGGCCTCAGGCGGCAATCGAACGGCGTTCGCCATTCTTGTCTTCATGGATGATGACGTCGAAGCCTTCGAAATGCGGGCCGGAGAGATATTCCACCTTGCCGCGGTTTTCGCCGGCCTTGGCGTGGGCGGCGCGGAACTGTTCGGATTTCGTCCAGGCGAGGAAATCGTCCTTGGTGGCCCAGACGGTGTGCGAGGCATAAAGCGTGTGGTCATCTGCCTTCGGGCCTTTCAGCATGTGAAATTCGATGTAGCCCGGCAATTCGCTCAGATGCGATTTGCGCTCGCGCCAGATGGATTCGAAGGTTTCTTCATAACCCGGCACGACACGAAAACGGTTCATTGCGATAAACATGAAATTCTCCCTTTAAGTTTCCAGTTTGAGTCAGGATATCCAGCCGCGGGGAGGTTGGAAAGGGGTTCACGACAAAGCGAACAAATTTACTCCACTTATCGATTGCGCCGCCCATAAACATGTGTAAAGAACTCAAGATTAATTGGCGCAGGGAAAGCCGCGCCGGGTCGTGTTTCAGGATAGCGCCATGTTGAATTCCCGCCTTCGTTCCTTTGTTTTCGCCTCTCTCGTGCCCGCCGCAATCGCCTTTGCCGCACCTGCCGCCATGGCTTCGGACAAGGGCAATCCGGAAGCGAAACGCATTGTCGCGGTGGGCGGCACGGTCACCGAAATCCTTTATGCGCTGGGCGCAGGAGACCGCGTCGTTGCGCGTGACAGCACCAGCAGCTATCCGGCCGATGCATTTGCCAAGCCGGATATCGGTTACATGCGGGCGCTTTCGTCGGAAGGCATCCTGTCGCAGAAGCCCGATCTCATCCTCTCTGAGGACGGGTCCGGCCCGGCGGATGTCATCGCCATCCTGAAGGCAAGTGCGGTGCCTTTCGTCACCGTCGATACGCCGCCGAGCGGCGACGCCATCCCCAAAAAGATCGAGGATGTCGGCGCGGCGGTCGGTCTTTCTGACAAGGCGAAGGCGCTGGCTGCCGAGACCAAGGCCGGGCTCGATGCGCTCGCCAGGGATGTTTCGGCCGTGCCGGAAAAGGGCAGAAAGCGGGTTCTCTTCGTGCTTTCCACCGCCGGCGGCCGCATCATGGCGGCGGGCAAGGATACAGAAGCCGCCGCGATCATCGAAATGGCAGGCGGCATCAATGCGGCTCAGGAGATCACGGGTTACAAGCCGCTGACGGATGAGGCGGTCATTGCCGCGGCACCCGATTTGGTGCTGACCATGGCGCGCGGCGACCATGCCGCCAAGGCGGAAGAGATCTTCGCGCTGCCGGCCTTCCAGTCCACGCCTGCTGCCGCCAGCAAGGCGCTCATCAGCATGGATGGGCTTTATCTCATCGGTTTTGGTCCGCGCACGCCTGCTGCGGGCCGCGAGCTGGCAGCCAAGCTCTATCCTGAGGTGGTGAAGCCGTGAGCCTTGCCGCCTTGAGTTCCGCTGAAGGCAGGGTTGCGGGCGACAGATCCCGCCAGGGGGTCGTCACCCTCGCCGTGCTCGTCGGCATCCTGCTGTTTGCCTGTGGCGTGTCGCTGGTCAGCGGACCCACGGGCGTCGGCATGTCCGAACTCTGGGCTTATTTCACCGGCGGCGCTGATCAGCTCGATGCGCGCGACAGGGTCATTCTCGAGGCGGTTCGTCTGCCGCGCACGGCGCTTGGCATGTTGATCGGCGCGGGGCTTGCCGTTTCGGGGGCGATGATGCAGGGCCTGTTCCGCAATCCGCTGGCCGATCCCGGCATTGTCGGCGTCACCTCGGGTGCGGCGCTGTTTGCGGTCGCGGCCATTTCTCTCGGGGAGGGTGCGCTTGCCACCGTAGCCGTGTTTTTCGGCCCGCATTTTCTGCCGCTGATGGCGTTCTTCGGCGGGTTGCTGAACACCTGGGTGCTTTACCTGATCGCGACGAAGGATGGCGCCACCTCCACCACCACGCTCATTCTGGCCGGCATCGCGGTGGCGGCGATCAGCGGTGCTTTGACGGGGCTGATGATTTTCATGGCCGATGACCGGGCGCTGCGCGATATTACCTTCTGGTCGCTCGGTTCGCTCGGTGGGGCCACGCCCGCCAAGGTGCTCGCGACCCTCCCTTTCATCATCGTCGTTCTCGCCATCATTCCCTTCGTTGCCCGCGGGCTCGATGCGCTGATCCTCGGGGATGCCGCCGCCTTTCACATGGGCATTCCGGTGCAGCGGCTGAAGCGGATCGTCATTCTGGCCGTTGCCGCCGCCTGCGGGGCGAGCGTGGCGGCGGCCGGTTCCATCGGTTTTGTCGGCATCGTCGTGCCGCATCTTCTGCGGCTCGCCATCGGCCCGTCGCACCGCTTCCTGTTGCCGGCCTCGGCACTTGGCGGCGCAGCGCTTCTGCTTCTGGCCGATAGTTTCGCCCGCACCGTCGCGTCGCCGGCGGAACTGCCCATCGGCGTCGTCACGGCGCTCATCGGCGCGCCGGTCTTCCTGTTCCTGCTATTGGGACGCGGCGGTTTCTCCATGCGGAACATGTCATGATCCGGGCCGAAAACCTCACCCTCATCCGCTCCGGCCGCCGGCTTCTCGATGCGGTCAGCGTCGATCTCAAGCCCGGCAAGGTCAATGTCATCATCGGTCCCAACGGTGCGGGCAAATCCACGCTGATGAAGGTTCTCTCGGGCGAGATGCGCGCCGAGGGCGGTTCGGTGACCTATAACGACATCGACCTGCCGGCCTTCACGCCGGTCCAGCTCGCCCGTCTCAGGGCCGTGCTGCCGCAGAGCACCCAGCTTGCTTTCCCCTTCACCGCGCTCGAAATCGTGCGGATGGGGGCTGTCGCACAGGGGTCTCGCGCGCCGGAAGAGCAGGCCCGCCGCGCACTCGCCAAGGCCGGGCTGCGCGGTTTCGAGCAGCGGTCCTACAACATGCTCTCCGGCGGAGAACAGCAGCGGGTGCAGTTTGCCCGGGCGCTGGCGCAGGTGCCGAACCCGATGGAAAATGGCGAGGCGCGGGCGCTCTTCCTCGACGAGCCCACCGCAAGTCTCGATATCGGCCACCAGATTGCCGTGCTGGAAACGGCGCGCGACTTTGCAAGCGGCGGCGGGCTGGTGCTTGCCATCCTGCACGACCTCAACCTTGCGGCTGAATTTGCCGATCAACTTATCGTCATGCATGGCGGCCGGGTGACGGCGAGCGGCCCCTCGCTGGAAACGATCAGCGACGAGACGATTGCAAGGGTTTATGGCATTGGCGGTGTCGTCGGCCGGCTGCCGGCGCGGCATATTCCTTACGTGCTGCCGCAGTCGCGACACCGTTAAGGACCTGTCCTTCGCCTCAGCTTTCCGGCCGGGTGGCGATGAAGAGCGCAGAGCCGAGCATGACGGCGGCGACGATGGCGGCCCGGAGCGGCGGCGGCTCGCTCAGAAACCAGAAAGCGGCGTAACTGACGGACATGGCAGAAAGCGCTGCGACCTTGGCATTGCGGGCGATTGCGCCGCGTTCGCGCCATCGCCGCAGCGAAGGGCCGAATCTGGGGTGGGCCAGCAGCCATGCCTCGAGTTTTGGCGAGGAGCGCGAAAAACACCAGAGCGCCAGAAGCAGGAACGGCGTGGTGGGCAAAACGGGAAGAAACGCGCCGACAATGCCGGTCGCGACCATAAGCCAGCCAAGACAGAGGTATAAAAGGCGCATGCCTAGCCGGTATCATGAGTTCACCACTCAGGATAGAGCGGCAAAGCCAAAACCATGCGGTCTCGTTGCCGCAGGTCCCAACTGCACCGGAAAAACTAAGGGGTTTTTGCCATCACATTTGCCGTGATCGGGCCGTTACGTCCTGTCGCAGAGCGCCTTTAGGGTTGAAAGCGAAGCACACTGTCTTTATCCCCTTGGCCGCGATGCCCGGAGCATAACCGGGCCGTCAACAGGAAGAAGAAGGAAAACACCATGGCCAAGCTGATCCACTCGATGGTCCGGGTGCTGGACGAAAAGCGTTCGGTGGAATTTTACAAACAGGCTTTCGGACTTGAGGTTGCGGAACGCGCCGAGTTCGAAAACTTCACGCTGATCTATCTCAGCAATGCCGAGGGCGATTTCGAGCTGGAACTGACCATCAACCGGGGTCGCGAAGTGCCCTATGCGCTGGGCGACGGTTATGGTCACCTTGCGGTCAGCGTGGCCGATGTGGATGGCGAGCACCAGCGCTTCACCGAGATCGGCCTTTCCCCTGGAAAAATCATCGAAGCCGATTATAAGGGTCAGCCTTTCGCGAAATACTTTTTCATCTGCGATCCGGACGGTTACAAGATCGAAGTGCTGCAACGCGGTAACCGGTTCAAATAAGCGCGATGATGGGAGAGGCGGGCATGGCAGAGGCAGGCGTCAAACTCGAGGATAGCTGGAAACGCGTTCTTTCCGGTGAATTCGCCAGCCCCTATATGCTCAAGCTGAAAGAGTTCCTGCTTGCCGAAAAGACCGCCGGCAAGCGCATCTTTCCGAAGGGTGCGGAATATTTCCGGGCGCTGGATCTCACGCCTCTCGATGAGGTCAAGGTCGTCATTTTAGGCCAGGACCCCTATCACGGGCTCGGCCAGGCGCATGGGCTTTGCTTTTCCGTCCAGCCCGGCGTGCGCATTCCGCCTTCGCTCGTCAATATCTACAAGGAATTGCAGAGCGATCTCGGCATTCGCCCGGTGGGTCACGGCTTTCTGGAAAGCTGGGCGAAACAGGGCGTGCTTCTGCTCAACAGCGTGCTGACGGTGGAGGAATCCCGCGCCGCCTCGCATCAGGGGCAGGGCTGGGAAAAATTCACCGACGCCGTGATCCGCGCCGTCAACGACGAATGCGACCATGTCGTCTTCCTGCTCTGGGGTTCCTACGCCCAGAAGAAGGCGGCCTTCGTGGATCAGCGCAAGCATCTCGTGCTGCGCTCGCCGCATCCGTCCCCGCTTTCGGCCCATAACGGCTTTTTCGGCAATGGCCATTTTTCCAAGGCAAACGCCTTTCTCGCCTCCCATGGCCGCCAGCCGATCGACTGGCAATTGCCGGAAACGGTGGGAAGCGACAAAAACCTTCTCTAGACACTCATAAAATACCTTTACGCTTTGCGGTTGTCGGGATTAAAGATAACCGGACTGCAAAGTGAAGGATTATGCCCGTGTCTCTCCTGTCTGCCGAAACCTCCGTCTCGCTGCCCGATCCGCTTTCGATCGTCGATGCTTTCGAGGATCATTTTTCCGAGCATATGGAGATGGAACGCGAAGGCGCGACAGTGCGGTTCAAGACGGAATATGGCCATGGCAGCTTCAGCGCCGAGGGCGGGCGTTTCGCGGCAAGGGTGAGCTGCATTTCCGAACATATATTGATGTCGGTGAAGGCGATGGTGGCCGAGCATATCGTCGAATTCTCCGGCGAGACGGGGCTGGATTTCCGCTGGAGCGGCCATGGCGCGCAACAGCGTGAGCTGCCCAATCTCTTCGTCGGCAAGGTCGCCCGCGCCTATAATCTGACGCCGCATATGCGCCGGCTGGTGGTTTCCGTCGAAAGCGGCATCGAAAGGCTGCTGACCGGCGGCATGCATGTGCGCCTGCTTCTGGTGCCGGATCAGGCCCGCGCGCCGGTCTGGCCTTATCTTGCGCCCACCGGGGCGATCGTCTGGCCGGCGGGCGACGATCTTCTCATACGGCGTGTCTACACCATCCGTTCCGGCGATATCGCGCGCGGTGAAGTCGATATCGACTTCGTCATGCATGAGGGCGACCACATGCCGGGCGCAACCTTCGGCGCGACGGCGAAGCCCGGCGATGTTCTCGGCATCATCGGCCCGAGCGGTGTCTGCCCGGAAGCCGAGCGTTATGTCTTTGCCGGTGACGAAACGGCGCTGCCGGTGATGCTGCGCATGGCCGCCGAAATGCCGGCCGGGAAAAAGCTGAGCGTCTATGCCGAGATTGACGATGAAGCCGAACGGCAGGAGATCGTCTGCGCGGCAAATGTCGAGTGGACATGGCTTTATCGCCGCGGCAAGCCCGCCGGCACCGCGGGCCTCATCGAAAAGGCGCTGCGCGACCACGCCTGGAGCGCGGATCATGACGGCCTGCATGTCTTTGTCGCCTGCGAAAAATCCGAGGCGAGGGCGGCAAAATCCTTCCTCACCGACGAGGTAGCTTTCCCGAAAGCATCGCTGCGCGCTGTCGGCTACTGGACCTTGGGCGTCGCCGACGATCATTGAGCTGCCTTATCGGGCCCGTTGAACAGTCGGTTTTATCGTTCATCATTCGGGAACAATCCGTTCCCGTTGTCCACTCTATGCCTGAGAGCGCTGTTACCCCATCTTTACGCCATGAACAGGGCAGGCCCCAACCGTGAGGCCCGCCAGGCAAAAGGGGTTTATCATGCTCAACCAGATCAAGGGCCTGCACCACGTCACGTCCATGGCGGCGAGCGCGCGCCAGAACAACAGTTTTTTCACCGATACGCTTGGCCTGCGCCGGGTGAAGAAGACGGTCAATTTCGACGTGCCTGACGTCTATCATCTCTATTATGGCGATGAAGTCGGCACGCCCGGCTCCGTCATGACTTACTTTCCGTTCCCGCATATCGCCCGCGGCCGTCCCGGCACCGGTGAGGTGGGCACGACGCTGTTTTCCGTTCCGGAAGGATCGCTCGGCTACTGGCAGGACCGTCTTTCCAAGGCCGGCGTGGATGGCCTGAAGGCCGATGAAGCCTTCGGCAACAAGCGTCTGCATTTCGCAGGTCCCGATGGCGACGGTTTTGCGCTGGTCGAGGTCAGGGATGACAACCGTGCGCAGTGGATCGGCAATGGCGTCGGCGCGGATCAGGCGATCCATGGTTTTCAGGGCGCCTCGCTGCGTCTTCGCGATGAAGGTGCGACGGCCGAGCTTTTGAAATTCATGGGCTATCAGGAAGTGGACCGTCAGGATGGCGTTCTGCGCCTCGGTATTCCCGGCGGCAACGGTGCCGACTTCATCGACATCGAAACCATGCCGAATATTTCTGGCGCGCGGCTGGGTGCGGGGTCCGTGCACCACATCGCCTTTGCGGTCGAAAACCGTGAAAAGCAGCTGGAGGTGCGCAAGGCGCTGATGGATACCGGCTATCAGGTGACGCCGGTGATCGACCGCGATTATTTCTGGGCGATCTATTTCCGCACGCCGGGCGGGGTGCTGTTCGAAGTGGCCACCAACGAACCCGGTTTCGACCGGGACGAGGACACCGCCCATCTCGGCGAGGCGCTGAAGCTGCCGACCCAGCACGCGCATCTGCGCTCCGTGCTTGAAGAGCATCTGGAGCCGCTGGGGGACGAGAAGGAGGCTTAACCTCTCGATAGCGCTTGGCAGGACGTTGCGACCTGCTTCTTCTCCCCGCCGGGGAGAAGACACAAGCCGCGTCCGTTCGCTTCATATGATTGCTCCGCTTGGCCGAAGAGGCCTTGCGGAAGCCGTTGAACCTCTTCCTTTCAGAAAGGATCCTTCCCATGACCAGGGATAGCTATTTCCACAAATCACGCGCCGGCGCTGCCGGTGCACCGCTCTTCGTTTTGCTGCACGGCACCGGCGGCGATGAAAACCAGTTCTTCGATTTCGGCTCGCGCCTGCTGCCTGAGGCGACCATTCTCTCGCCCGTCGGCGATGTCTCCGAATACGGCGCGGCGCGGTTTTTCCGGCGCACGGGAGAGGGCGTCTACGACATGGCCGACCTTCAACGGGCGACCGTCAAGATGGCGGATTTCATTAGGGCGAACCGGGAGCATTATCAGGCCGGTCCGGTCATCGGCCTCGGCTTTTCCAACGGTGCGAATATTCTCGCCAATGTGCTGATCGAAGAACCCGGGCTTTTCGATGCGGCGGTGCTGATGCATCCGCTCATCCCGTTCGAGCCGAAAATCTTGCCCGCCAAGGCTTCGCGCCGGGTGTTGATCACGGCTGGCGAGCGCGATCCGATCTGCCCGGTGCCGCTGACGAAGGCGCTTGAACAGAGCCTCAAGGCGCAGGGCGGCACGGTGGAAACCGTGTGGCATCCGGGCGGGCATGAAATCCGCTCCGGCGAGATCGATGCGGTCAGGGGTTTTCTGGCGGCTTATAACGCTTAGCTGAATGTCTGCATTATGCCGGCTTTGAAGCCGGCATTCGCCTGTGCCGCCGCCTCAGCGATATCCGCATTGCTGTAGCTGCGCCTCGTAACGCAGCGCCATGTTGGCGGAGCGGCGGGCGGCCTTCTGGACCGCAGAATTGTTGCGCCAGCTGCCCTTCGCATAACCGGCATGGCCGGAATAATAGGCGAGGTAGAGATTATAGGGGTCGTTCAGCGAAATGCCGTTTTCGCGCCGGCTCTTGGCATGATACCAGCCGACGAAGTGGATGGCATCGGTGAAATCGGTGCGGCTTGCCGACCAGCGGCCGGTTTCACGCTGGTAAACGCTCCATGTGCCGTCCAGCGCCTGTGCATAACCGTAGGCGCTCGACTGGCGTGTCCAGGGAATGAAACCGAGAAGCTTGGTGCGCGGCGGCCGCGCATAGGGGCGGAAGGCGGATTCGGTGTAGATCGTCGCCATCATGACAGGCACGGGCACGCCGAATTCGCGCTCGGCCGCTTTCGCATCGCGCCGCCAGTTGTTGAAGATGCCGTTCCGTTGCTCGAAAATCGCACAGGCATTGGTGACCTGCGACGGTGCGGTGGCGCAGCCGGCCAGAACGAGCATCAGAAAAACAACGGCAAATACGCCACGCATAACGGAACCCTTTCGTTCCGCTATTCTTAAATTGCTAACCATTAACGTCGGGTTTTAAGACAAGGTTAATTCAAATGCCGCCGATCGGCCGACCGTTAACCCGCTGAAAATTCCTGTGGCCGGGATGGGGCGAGGCCGCTTCCGGGCGCCTTTTTTCAAGAAGCGTTCATCCCCGCGCGTCCACGGTCCCGCCGGCCCGGCTATACTTGGCCCATCCCGGTCATCAGGCGTGCGCGCGGCGCAAGGTGGACGGGGCAGGCGGCCAAAACCGGGGAGTTTCCCGATGTCACGGTTGAGGCGGCCGGCATATGCCCATCCTCCAAACAGGAACCGGTTTGGCGGGCGGGTCATATGTTCCAACCCGGGGCCGCATCGTCTGCAAACCCTGCAATACCCCTTGATACCCCCGCAGCGATGCGGCCCTCTTTATCGTTTTCCAACGTTGCTTCCGAATTCGGGGCGGCGGGGATCGGTTATGGTTAAAAAAAACGCAGCGATTTTTCAATATTGAGGTGTATTGCGTCACGTTTTCTCTTTACAATTGCCGCCAAGGGTGTAGCGTAATTTTTAGGAATTATACGTCGCTGGCGGGGGCTATAGTGCGACTTTCAAGTAATTTTTTGTATCTTTTTTTTGTAATAGTGTTTTTCCTGCAGGGTTGTACGGCCACGGGCCTGCGCGAATTCGAGCTCTACCGGCAGGCTTACGAGGCGCAATTTGCCGAAGCGAACGCACTTCTTGTGGATATTGCCAAAGCCGAGCGAAAGGCGTGGTTTGATATCAACGGCAAGGACAAAAACTTTGCTCCGGATGATGCGGCCTATTATGTGGAAAGCGTCGAGCCGCCGCTCACCGCGTCATTGCGTCGATCGCTGCAGGCTCTCAACGACTACAACGCCGCCCTCGTTGCTCTGGGAAAAGGTGAAAATGCCGCTGCGGCCGTTGATCGAGTTACCGGTTTTGCGCTGAACATCAAAAGTGCTTCAGCGGCGATAGGGGCAATTGACGGGAAAACCGCTCCTCCGGTGGTTGCTCAGGCCGCTTTGACACTTTCTCCAGGGCTGGCGCAGGCGAAAATTGCCGCCGAAGCCCTGCTGGCGGCGGCGGGCCGAGAGGAGTTTCGTCGCCGTCTCGTCGCCAATGGCAAGCACATGGATGCTTTCCTTGTCGCCCTACGGGACGCGACGCCTTCCATGCATTTACTGCTCAATGCGGGACAGAATCGCTATTCCACCGATGGTGGCAGCGCGGCCACGCGAAACGCGGCTTTTGAGAGCAACCGGCTTCGTCTGGCGGGATGGGTCTTGTTGATTGACCAGTCGCGGGTGGCTCTCGCAAGGGCGCTGGCCGCCGCCTCGGCTCCTGCCGGTGTCAGTATCAGCAGCCTCAACGACGCCTCGATCGAACTTCGCGTGCTTGCAGAAAAAATAAGGTCGGAACGCCTCAGATAAAGCCGGGGGACGTGCAATGCTCGATGCCGCAGAACTTACCAAGCGCCTCAATGCTCAACTTGATGCAGCCTACAATGAATATGATGTAGCCAAAGCAAAGGGCGACGAGGCGGGAATGAAAATGGCGCTCGCCCGTCAGGAAATCCTGATCCCGGCAATTTCCCTCCTCGCGCTCGGAGCATATGATCGCGCAGTCGCGCTTCTCGCAGCAAAAGGTGTGGAATTTGAAGGTAAAGCCGCCTCAGTCCGGGCCTCGCCATTGCCTGCGCCGGCAACCGACCCCTTCGAGCCGCCGGAAAAGGTCGAGTTTTCAGATGCCCAGCTGGATGCGGCGGCGGCGAAACAACCGTCTGCCGAGCCTGCGAAGGTTGCGGCCGGCAAGCCGGCGGGTTGGTCCGAGGACTATCAGAAGCTTTGGGATACGATGGAAATCCGTGCTGAATGGCGCGACGATGCGGAATTTGCAGCGCGTAAAGCGGTTGAAAACCAGAAGCGCTATGCAGCCGTCGTTTCGGGGACCACGGTGCCCTGGTGGTTCGTGGCGATTGTCCATTGCATGGAATGCGGGTTCAAGTTCGATCGTCATCTGCTGAACGGCGACCCCTTGAGCGGGCGCACGGTGCGGGTGCCTGCGAACCAGCCGCCTTTCGGGTCGCCACCCTATGACTGGGAGACGGCAGCGCGATATGCGATGACCTATGAAGAGCTGGACAAGATAACCGACTGGTCCCTGCCCAACGTCTTGAACCGATGGCACCGCTATAATGGTGTCAAAAACGAATATCAGCGGCGGAAAATTCCCACGCCTTATTTGTGGAGCGGTTGCTATCACTACGACAAGGGTAAATACACCCGCGACCGTTATTTCGATCCAGAGGTGCCATCCAAACAGGTCGGCGCTGCCATCATCCTGAAGACGCTGATCGAAATGGGGGCTGTATCGCTCGGCGCCACGAATGTGCTCAAAGCCAATCCCCTGGCGGCAACGGAGAATTTGTCGCTTCTGTCTCACGATTTGCCCGGAGCCGCGTTCAAATCCATCGAGCAGGAACTCGCCTTTCCCGGCGCGTTGAAGCTTGGCTCCTCCGGTGCGGGTGTCAAGCGCTTGCAGGAATGGCTGCATCTGAACGGCTGTTACACCAGTGTCGATGGCGATTTCGGCGCCTCCACCGAAACGATGCTGGACCGTTTCGCAAAGGCGCAGGGGCGAAGCGGTGCGACGATGCTTGATGAGGAGTTGTGGGCAGTCCTCACCGCTCCGCTTCGCCGTGCAGTGGCGAAGGTCGTTCCCGGTGCGTCTTTTGAGGAGACCGTGCTGAAGGTTGCTCGGCAGCATATTGCTGAGCGGCCGAAGGAGGCCGGCGGCAACAATTGCGGTCCATGGGTGCGTGCCTATATGCGCGGAGCGGATGGGGCGGATCAACTCTGGTGCGCCGGTTTTGTCTCGCTCATCTTCGAACAGGCGGCGCGGGACATGGGTATCAAGGTGCCGCTTAAGCGCCAGGCCGGCGTCGATGCGCTGGTTGCGGACGCGAAGACGAGCGGGCGGTTCATTGCCGAAAGCGAGGTAAACACCGCGCTTCTTCGCGCATCCAGGCTGCGGCCGGGTTATCTTTTCGTCATCCGGAAAGATGCGAAGGACTGGACCCATGTCGGTTTCGTTCTGTCCATCGGGCCGACGAGTTTCGACACCATTGAGGGCAATACAGGCGGGGAGGGCGGCGTGGATGGCGACGAGGCCCGTCAGAACAACAGAAGTTATCCCTCGCGTGATTTCATAAGGCTTATTTGATTCTTCTTTTTCAGGAGATTCAGCCATGTGCATATCGCTAAACGGCGGGCTTTTGCCCGCCGTTTTTTATTGGTGTTTCAGGACGGTAAAACTGAAAAAAAGCTGTCCGCTGTACAAAAATGAAAACCGATAAAATTGTAGCAATCGGCTTAAAGCGGCTGAAAACAGTGCTGTGCCATTGTGGGATCACAGACGGGGAGCGGCCTTTTAAAGAGACGCTCCACACAACAGAAATCGAGACCGGCACAAGCCGGCGGATCGCAAACGGGGTATGAAATGCTGAAGAAGATTATTGCTGCCGCCATCTGCGGAATTGCCGTTGCTTCCATGTCCAATCATGCCGATGCGGCTGGCGCTGCCGGTTTTGCCCGCGGTTTTGCCGCCGTCGAGAAATCCGCGGTGACGCAGATCGGTGTTTCCGCGCGGGGCGGTTTCGATGGCTGCGTTCTTTCCGCCGGCCAATGCGTTTCCACCATCGCCGCGCCGCTGACGGTCGAGCGCCGTGAGGAACTGCTGCGCGTCAACCGCGATGTGAACGCCACCATGGGCGCGCTCGACGATTATTTTTCTGGTTTTGCAACCGATGTTCCGGCAACGCCGTCGTTGGGCCTTGGCGATTGCGGTGACTGCGCCGCCATCAAGCGCACGGCCCTTGCCGGCGCCGGCTGGTCTTCCAGCGCGCTGCGCCTTGCCTTTTCGCTGAACAATGACGGATCGCTCGAAAAAGTGCTGATCGTCACCACCGACAAGGGCGATATCGTCCTTGGCAACGCCGTCCTTTCTCCGGCTGAGCGCGAAACCGCGCTCTGACCTTTCGTTCGAGCATCGGAAAGATTTGCGATCCGATGCTCCATTCTTTCATGCCTGCCAGACTACGCCGGTTTTCCTGACCCTGTTGGTTCAGGAAGCCGGCGATTTTTTTCGTTCCGCGACGGCAATGCCCGCCAGCGCCATGATGAGAGCGACGATCTGATAGGTGTGCAGCGTCTCGCTGAGCACGATAACCGACAGCAGGGTGCCGAAGACCGGCACGAGGTTGATAAAGAGGCCGGCGCGGTTGGCGCCGATCTGTTCAACGCCTTTGATATAGAGGATCTGCGCGATCAGCGACGCAAAAATGGCGGCATAGACCACCAGCACCCAGCCCTTCTGATCCGGCCAGACGACGCTCTCGCGTGAGATTTCCCAGAAGATCAGCGGCACCGAGGTGAGGAGGGCGAAGAAGGCGGGAATGGCCATCAGCGTGCGCCAGTCGACCGCCGGTTTCCAGCGCAGGATGACGGTGTAGATGGCATAGACCAGCACGGCCAGCAGCATGATCCCGTCGCCGACATTCATTTCCAGTTGCAGCAGCGAGACCGGATCGCCATGCGAGGCGAGAAGCGCGACGCCGGCGATGGTGAGGCAGAAGCCGGCGATCTGGCCGAACAGCACACGGGTGCGGAACAGGATGAAGTTCAAGACGAAGATGACCATGGGAATGCCGGCCTGGATAACGGCGGCATTGATGGCCGAGGTGTGTTGCAGGGCCGTGTAGAGAAACACGTTGAAGGCGGTATAACCGACGCTGCCGAGCACGAGGAAATAGGGCAGGCGGTTTTTCACCACCGGCCAGTCCTTGATGAGCTGCGGCACGGAAATGGCGAAGATAATGGCGACGGCGAAGACCCAGCGCAGGAAGGTGAAGGCCATGGGGCTGATGTGGCCGACGGCGAGCTTGCCGGCAACGGTGTTGCCGCCCCAGCAGAGCGTGGCGATGATGAGGGCGATATAGGCTTTGGAGGGCACGCTGATGTTTCGCTTCTTCACGGGGCGGGAAAACGGCTAAGGGGTGAATGGCGGTCTTGCGCCCGCGCTTGGCCCCCACGGGGCGAGATAATGCGGGAAATCCGCGCCTTGTCACGGAAAAAGCAAAATTCTCCATAAGAAACAGGGTCGCTTTCCGTAAAACAACACAGTATACATTCGCGGGTTTGGGTTTCCCATCGGGTTATCGGGCGCGCAAGCGCCATGAGCAGGAAAGCAAGAAATGACGAATGTTGTGGTGGTCGGCTCGCAGTGGGGCGACGAAGGCAAAGGCAAGATTGTCGACTGGCTGTCCGAGCGGGCAGATGTCGTCGTGCGGTATCAGGGCGGCCATAATGCCGGCCATACGCTTGTCATCGATGGCATCAGTTACAAGCTTTCGCTTCTGCCGTCCGGCGTCGTGCGTCCCGGCAAGCTCGCCGTCATCGGCAATGGCGTCGTGGTCGATCCGCATGCGCTGATCGCCGAAATCGGCCGTCTGGAAGCGCAGGGCGTGAAGGTTACCCCGGAAAACCTGCGTATCGCCGACAATGCCACCCTCATTCTTTCGCTGCACCGCGAGCTGGACGGCATGCGCGAAGACGCGGCCTCGAACAGCGGCACCAAGATCGGCACCACCCGCCGCGGCATCGGCCCGGCCTATGAAGACAAGGTTGGCCGCCGCGCCATCCGCGTCATGGATCTCGCCGACATGGAGGCGCTTTCCGCCAAGGTTGATCGCATCCTCACGCATCACAATGCGCTTCGTCGCGGTTTCGGTGCAACCGAAGTCTCGCATGAGACGATCATGGAAGAGCTGGGCTCGATTGCCGAGCGCATCCTGCCCTTCAGCGAAACCGTCTGGCTGCTGCTCGACAAGAAGCGCCGCGCCGGTGCGCGCATTCTGTTCGAAGGCGCTCAGGGCTCGCTGCTCGATATCGACCATGGCACATACCCCTATGTGACCTCTTCCAACACGGTTGCCGGCCAGGCCGCCGCTGGTTCGGGCATGGGTCCGGGTTCGCTGGGTTATATTCTCGGCATCACCAAGGCTTACACCACGCGGGTCGGCGAAGGTCCGTTCCCGACCGAGCTGAACGATGAGATCGGCCAGTTCCTCGGCGAAAAGGGCCATGAATTTGGTACCGTCACCGGCCGCAAGCGCCGCTGCGGCTGGTTTGACGCGGCACTGGTGCGCCAGTCGGTCGCCACCAATGGTATTACCGGCATCGCGCTCACCAAGCTTGACGTGCTTGATGGTCTCGACGAGCTGAAAATCTGCGTCGGCTACAAGCTTGACGGGCAGGAAATCGATCATCTTCCGGCCAGCCAGGGCGCGCAGGCGCGCGTCGAGCCGATCTACATCACGCTGGAAGGCTGGAAGGAATCTACCGTCGGTGCCCGAAAATGGGCGGATTTGCCTGCTCAGGCAATCAAATATGTCCGTCAGGTCGAGGAATTGATCGGGGCGCCTGTCGCACTTCTGTCGACAAGTCCGGAGCGTGACGACACCATACTTGTGACTGATCCGTTTGAGGATTAATGTCCTCGGCGATCTAGATTCATAAACCATATCGGGCCGGTACGTCGCCGGTCACGACGAGAAAGTGCTTATGGCGGATTTTGTAGCAGTCATTCGCAAGGCCGTGGATGGCTTGGCGAACAATACTCCCGAAAACCGGGCGAAGGTTTACGACAAGGCGCGCAGTGCGGTTGTGCGCCAACTCGAGAATATGAAGCCACGTCCGCCGGAAGAATTGTTGCGCCGGCAGATCGCCAAGCTGGACGCCGCCATAGCCGAGGTGGACAGCGAATATGCCGAGGCGCTTCCGGCGCTGGAGGATGATGACGCTGTCTCTCCCGCCGCGGAAGAGACGGCGGCATCCTATTACCAGCAGGATGCTGCCGACGAAGACGAGGCACGCGCCGCCGAGCCGGCAGAGGATGCCGACCGGGAAGAGGCGCGGCACGAGCCGGCCTACGAAGAGCCGGCATCCGCTGAACCCGCGCAATCGGAGCCGGCTTACGAAGAAGCGGCCGAAGAGGAAGAGCCCCGGCACGCTGACACCGCTGCCGATGAGGAGCAGCATCACGGCGACCGCGCGCCGGAAGAGCTTTATGATGCGCCGGAAACGGTTCATGCCGCTCCCGCCCCGGCACACGGTTCCGACGAAGTCGTCGGCACCTATTTCACACGGGCGGATGAAGAGCCGGCTCACCAGCCGGAGCCTGAAACGGCGCTCGGCGCTGCCGATGATTCCGTTCCTTCCCATTGGGCGCAGCCGGTGGATGAGGATGACTGGCGCAAGCTCGATGAAGGGCAGGACGACGATGTGCGTCCGGTCGCCGAGGAATATGAAGAGGTTCGCAACGAGACCGACGAACGTCCGCTCGTTGCCGGTTATGCCGCGCAGCATTACCAGGAGCCGGAAGTAAGTTTCGAGCCCGCCCCTTACGAAAAGGATGAGCGGCGCGAGGCGGACGACCATTTCGGCCCCGCCGCCGTGGAGCATGCTCCGGCGTTTGGCGGCCGGCACGATTTTGACGACCATCGCCAGCCGGAAGAGCAGGCTCCGAAAAAGGCGGCCGTGGTCGAGGATTTCTCGTCCTATTTCCAGGATGCGGATATTGCCATTCCCGCCAAGGACGCGCCGGCGCTGCCGCGCGCGGATAACGATCTCTTCGGCGATCAGGCAGCGGCAAAGGACAACAAGGAACGCACGCCCTGGGACGATCTGGACGAGCTGATCGGTTATGACGGCGCGTCGTCCTCCACCCGTCAGGCTTCGGGCGAAACGAATGGCGTGGGCGCTGCCGCCGCAACGCCCGCCTATATGGTCAAGAAGAAGCCGCGCCGCAATTATGCGTCGCTGGTTCTGGCCGTTGTCGGCGTGGCGCTGCTTGCCGGCGGCGGTTATGCCGTGTGGATGAACCGCGATGCGCTGAACGATATGGTCGGCGGGCTGGTCAGTTCCGCACAGAACGGCGGCACCAGCCAGACGGCTTCGAACGGCACGGGTGAGGCGCAGACCTCGACACCGCCGGCGACCCAGCAGCCGCCCGCCACGGGGCAGCAGCCGACAACCCCGACCAACCATCAGGCCCCGACCCATGGCGATGACGGCTCCGTCACCGGCACCAAGTTCACCCAGCGGCTTCTGGCCGACGGCACCGAGCGTGACGAGGGACCTGCCGCCGGTGCGAACGGCCAGCCGGTCACCGCCGAAGGCCAGTCGGTCTATGAGCAGAATGTCGCGCCGCCGCCTGCGGGCGAGGCTCCGGCCAACAATGCCGGTGCGCCCGCTGGAACACCTGCTGGCACGCCGCCGGCGCAGCAGCCTGCCGCCGCTGCCGGCGACCGCATGTTCCTTTATGAGGAAGTGCTGGGCCAGACGGTGCCGACCGCCATTCAGGGCAGTGTTTCCTGGTCGCTGCAGCAGGAAAATGACGGTGAGGGCAAGCCTTCTCCGACCGTGCAGGGCCAGATCACCGTTCCCGGCCGTGGCCTCAGCGCGCTGATCACCTTCAAGCGCAATACCGACCCGTCGCTGCCGGCCAGCCATCTGATCGAGATCGTCTTCTCGGTTTCGCCCGGCTTCGAAGGCGGCGCTATCGACAGCGTCCAGCGCATCGCGATGAAGAGCACCGAGCAGGATCGCGGCAACGCGCTGATCGCGGTTCCGGCCAAGATCACCGACGATTTCCACATGATCGCGCTCAACGACTTCCCGGATGCGATGAGGACCAATCTGGAGCTTCTGAAGAGCCGCAACTGGATCGACATTCCGGTTTCCTACCGCAACGGCCGGCGTGCGCTGCTGACCCTGCAAAAGGGCAATGACGGCATCGCCGCCTTCGACAAGGCGCTCAGCGAATGGGCGGCGGCAACGCCAGCGACCGGGCAGTGATGATTTAAGGGCGGCCCAGGCCGCCCTTTTCGTTATATGGCTGCGGCGGTGTTTTTGCGTTGGCGGGTGATGGGTGGGTTAGTTGGTGCTGGTGGGTGTGGCTTACCCCCCTCTGCCCTGCCGGGCATCTCCCCCACAGGTGGGGAGATCGATATGCCGCGAGGTCGCGGCCAACTCAACGGTCAAGGATGAAGCGGCGGTAGAGCGTCTTGCCAATCCCCCTCCTTGTGGGGGAGATGCCCGGCAGGGCAGAGGGAGTAAGCGGCATACTCCGAAGCGCGGATATTTTCCCTACCGCTTTTCCTCCAGAACAATCACGGGTCTCAGAGACAGACCATTTGCCATCGCCCGCCTTTTACAAACAAAAAATCCCCGGCCGAAGGCCGAGGATAATTCATGGTCAGCGCATTGGCGTCAGGCGCGTGTCGCCTTACGCATCCACCACGCGCAAGGCGCGCGCAGCTTCCAGCGCTTCCTTCTGCACCGCTTCCTGCACCTTCTCGAAGGCGCGAACCTCGATCTGGCGCACGCGTTCGCGGCTGATGTCGAACTCGGAGGAAAGTTCCTCCAGCGTCACCGGGTCTTCGGCAAGCCGGCGGGCTTCGAAGATGCGGCGTTCGCGGTCGTTCAACACGCCCATGGCTTTCGCCAGCATGCGGCGGCGGGTTTCCAGCTCGTCCTGTTCGATCAGCACGTCTTCCTGGCTGTCATGGTCGTCCACCAGCCAGTCCTGCCATTGGCCGGACTCGCCTTCGGAGGCCTTGATCGGCGCATTGAGCGACGCGTCGCCGTGCAGGCGGCGGTTCATCGAGATGACTTCTTCTTCCGACACCTGCAGCTTCGTCGCGATTTCCTTGACGTGCTCCGGCTTCAGATCGCCATCGTCGATGGCCTGGATGCGACCCTTCAGACGGCGCAGGTTGAAGAACAGACGCTTCTGGTTGGCGGTCGTGCCCATCTTCACCAGCGACCAGGAGCGCAGGATATATTCCTGGATCGAGGCCTTGATCCACCACATGGCATAGGTGGCCAGACGGAAACCGCGCTCCGGATCGAATTTCTTCACCGCCTGCATCAGGCCGACATTGCCTTCGGAGACGACTTCGCCGATCGGCAGGCCGTAACCGCGGTAACCCATGGCGATCTTGGCGACGAGACGCAGGTGGCTGGTGACGAGTTTATGCGCGGCGTCGCGGTCGCCATGCTCGGCATAACGCTTGCCAAGCATGTATTCTTCCTGCGGCTCCAGCATCGGAAATTTGCGGATTTCGTCGAGATATCTATTGAGACCGGCTTCGCCGGCTGTAATCGTAGGCAAACTATTGCGGGCCATAAAGCACCCCCTTATCTATGGTCTGGAACGGCACCCTCTTTGATCGGCGACTGACCCGCCGGAGGCACACCGTAAGCTGCGGGTCGTTACCGACCCCGCACGAACCCATGTGACAGATATGTACGCGCCCGCCGCGTTTCAAGCGAACGCTGCGTTCACACATGCGTTATGTTCCAGTGACACCTTCTTTGACCTGTTTAACTTTCGAACGGTAGATTCGTTCCGAAAAACCGCCAAGGCCGGAGCGCACCATCAGCTCATACATCACCCGCCGGCGCATGGGATTGTGCAGGCGCACAACCTTGGAGCCGAGGAACTGCGTCTCCACATGGGCAAGCGCCTGCAGATCGGGATCGGCGGCAATCGCGCCCGCATAGGTCGCGTGAAATTCCCGGCGGCAGACATAGGTTTTGTATTTCGTCATGCCGAAGCAGACGAGGCTGTGGCCATGGGTGCGCAGGAAATCGGCGACGCCCACCGTCACTTCCGGCCAGGCGGGGTTGAAGGTGTCGTCGAAGACGATGACGCCATGCGGCGCGATCACCTCCATCGCCAGTTTCGCATCGGCCAGAACGTGGTGCAGGTTGTGGCCGCCATCGATGCTGAAGAAGCGGGCGGGGCCGATGCGGGAGGTGATGTCGGCGGGCGCCAGCCGCGTGCTGTCGCCCCTGATGATCAGGTCTTCATCCATGGCGAAACCCAGCCGGCGGCCGTTTTCCATCAGCCGTTCATATTGGTCGAGGCTGCCATCTTCGGGCGGATCGAGATCGAAGAGATCGACGCCCAGCACCTTTTCCTGCTTCCCGGCGAATTTACGCAGCAGGAAATAGGAGCGGCCGTAATAAACGCCGATTTCCGCCATGCCGCCATGGAGGCCGCTTTTCGTCTGGGCCTGCAAGAGTGCCTTGAAGACGAGCGCATCGGGCGGGTCGATATAGCCTTCGACGCTGCGCAACTCCTGAAAGATAAACCGGCGGTCTTCGATATTCATGCGATAGATCCCGTCATCATGCCGGTTCCGTTCGGGTGCGGATCGAACGAATGGCGTCCCTGCGGTTTTGTTTGGCAGGCTTGAAATCGCCACGGTTTAATGGCGGCGATTTCAGGCTTTGCGGGGCCGAGGAGGTGTGACGATTGAAGCGAAATTGGGGCGGTCTATAAAAAGGACCGACTGTGGAATATCGCTATCCGCTAATCTTTTTTTATTATCCGGGGCTTCCGGTAAAATGCATGGCGCAGTTTTTTTGACCGCGCCATGCAGGTTTTCAGCCACGCAATGCGGCGGTCAGCGCTTCCATGTCATCCGGCAGCTCGGTTTCGAATTCCATCACCTCGCCGGTGCGCGGATGTTCGAAAGCGAGCAGATAGGCATGCAGGGCCTGGCGCGGAAAGCCGCGGACGGTGCTTTTTGCCGGTTCTTCGAGAAGGTTCGCCTTGGTGCGGAAGGCCGCGCCATATTCGGGATCGCCGATTAGCGGATGGCCGATATGGGCCATGTGAACGCGGATCTGGTGGGTGCGGCCGGTTTCCAGCCGGCATTCCACCATGGAGGCGAGGCAGGTGGCGTCCGGCCGCTCATGGTAACGCTCCATCACCTCGTAATGGGTGATCGCCTCGCGGGCATCGTCCGAATCCTCGTGCTTGACGGCGCGTTTGGTGCGGTCGGCGCTGCGGCCCAGTGCGGCGTCGATGGTGCCGCGCAGGGTGCGCGGGCGGCCCCAGACGACGGCCTTGTAGGCGCGCTCCAGCGGCCCGGTGCGGCCATGGTCGGCAAATTGCGCGGCGAGATGGCGGTGGGCATTGTCGTTCTTCGCCACGACCATGACGCCGGAGGTTTCCTTGTCCAGCCGGTGCACGATGCCCGGCCGCCTGACGCCGCCAATGCCGGAGAGGCTGTCGCCACAATGGTGGATGAGGGCGTTGACCAGCGTGCCGGTCCAGTTGCCGGCGCCCGGATGCACGACGAGACCGGCGGGCTTGATGAGCACGATCAGGTCTTCATCCTCATATTCCACGTCGAGCGGAATGTCCTCGCCCTTGGGTTCCGGGTCTTCCGGCTCGGGCATGACGATTTCGATGCGATCCTTGGGATGCACCTTCTTTTTCGGCTCCGTTACCGGCTGGCCGTTGATGGAGACCGCGCCCTGTTCGATCAGCGCCTTCAGGCGACTGCGGGAGAAGTCGCCGCCCACTTCGCCTGCCAGCCATGAATCGAGGCGGCCTTCGGCGTCTTCCCCGGCAATCAGGACTTTCCTTGCGTCTCCGCCTTGTTTAAAGGGGTCGTTCATTCTTATTTTTCCGATCCATCAGCATTTCAGGGAACCCGATGACGCAGATCGAGCAAGACGAACAGGAAGACAAGCCGCTTGATCCGGCCATGGAAAAAGTTCGCCGCAAGATGATCCGTTTGCAGATCGTGTCGGGCTCCGTGATGTTTATCAGCCTTATGGCCGTCTTCGGTGCGGTTGTCTACAAGGCGATGGGGCCGTCGAAGGCGGTTCAGACGCAGAGCGAAGCGCCGAACCTCGCGGTTCCCACCGGCAACGGGCCGCTGGCCGTCACCGCCAGCCTGCCGCAGGGCTTCGTCATCGATAATGTCAGCTATTCCGGCGGCGACATGCTGTTTTACGGGCGGCTCGCCAACGGCACCCGCAAGGCGCTGGTCTTCAACGTCGCGGCCGGCCGGTTCCTCGCCGATGTGACGGTCGATGGCCAGTGAGGCCAATAAGCTGCTGGACGGGCGGGCGCTGATCCCGGTCGAGGACCCGGCCGATCCGCGCATCGCCGCCTTTCGCGATATTCGCGAGCGCGACCTGACCGGGCGTCAGGGCCGCTTCATTGCCGAAGGCACGGTGGTGCTGCGCATGCTGGCCGCCGCGCACAAAGCGGGTGGGGCCTTTGCGGCCGAGAGCATCCTCATCCTTCGCAATCGGCTTTCCGGCGTCGCGGATATCCTTGTCGATTTCCCGCCGGATGTGCCGGTTTATGTGGCTGAAGCGCGGGTGCTGGATGGCATCGTCGGGTTCCACCTGCATCGCGGCATTCTGGCGCTCGGGCGGCGGGTTCAGGATCGCGGGCTGGAAGAGATGACGGCGGCACTTCCCGCCTCGTCGCTGGTGCTTGTCGGCTGCGGCATTTCCAATCACGATAATCTGGGGGCGATGTTCCGCAATGCGGCGGCGTTTTATGCCGATGCGATGTTGCTGGACGAGACGTGCTGCGATCCGCTTTATCGCAAGGCACTGCGGGTTTCCGTGGGGTCGGTGCTGTGGGTTCCCTATCATCGCGGCGGCGGGGCGGTGGAGATGCTGGAACGGCTTTCCGAGGCCGGTTTTGCGATCTGGAGCCTGTCTCCGAATGGCGAGACGGAGATACGCGATATTCCCCGGTCCGAACGAATGGCGCTGGTCATCGGTACGGAGGGTGAGGGGTTGCCGCAATCGGTGCTGTCGCGGTTTCATACCGCACGGATTGCGCAATCGCCGCAGCTGGATAGCTTGAACGCGGGGACGGCTTCGGGGCTGGCGCTTTATCAGATGGCGGGGGTTATGGGGCGGGTGTGATGCCGAGGCGTATGCGGCTTCACCCCCCTCTGTCCTGCCGGACATCTCCCCCTCAAGGGGGGAGATCAGCTGGGAGCTAACGCTCGCTCATTCGCAACGTTAGAGTTGGGCTGAAGAGTGCCGCATATCGATCTCCCCCCTTGAGGGGGAGATGCCCGGCAGGGCAGAGGGGGGTAAGCCACACACTCAACGCGGGGTACAACCACACCCACCGCGGACCTAATGTTCCCGCTTCTCCATCACCACCTTCGCCCGCTTCGCAAGGCTCTCCCGCCCCGATGAGCCGGAGGCCTTGGCGAGCAGCCCCGGAATGGGCGATTTCTCGCCCTCCTGCGCGGCGGTGAGCGCGATCATCTCGGCGGCGATCCTTGCGATTTCGCGGCGGATGGGTTCGTCATTGCCGGTGCCGCGCACGTTCAGCAGGCGTTCAGTGAGAGCGGTGCCCTGATTGCGGATATCCTCGATTTCCTGCTCCAGACCTTGCGACGCCGCTGGCGCCGTCACGACCGGAGGGGCTGGCTCCGCTGCGGCCATCGCCGGTGCCGCCTCGTCTTCGGCGGCGGGTGCGGTTTCAAGCGCGGCGGCGGGGGCAGGGGCCGCCGGTTGCGATGGGCTAGTCGTTTTCTCGACCGGCACGGCCGGGTTCGGCAGGCGAATGATCATGTCGTTGGCGCGGCCGCCGGTTGCGGCAAACTGTTCCTTGAGGCGGGCGACTTCCTGGTTGCGCAGCGTCAGCATCGTGTCGAGATCGGCATTTTTCGCCATGAGCGTAGCGACCTGTTCCTCCAGCCGGGTGACCTTGCGGCTTTCGCGCGCAACCGCCGTCATCGCTTCCTTGTTGCGGGCGGCCACATCCTGCAATTCGCGGGTGGCGGTCTCGCCTTCCTTGCGGAAACGCGTGGCGCTCTGCTTGGCCTGCTCGGCTTCCAGATCGCGGGTGGCGGCGAGGATTTTCGAATCATCCAGCTCGCGCGTCAGGTTGGTGAGGCGGGCGGTGAGATCGGACATCTGGCTGGCGCGCTCGTTGGCGGCCTGCTCCTGCTGTGCGAGGTTCGCCTGTATGATGCCGGCGTGTTCTTCGGCGGCATCAAGCGCTGCGCGCAATTCGCCGATTTCCAGCGTCAGCTCTTCGATTTTCAGGGAGAAGCTGCGATTCTGCTCGCCAAGGCGATAGGCATCGCTGGAAGCGGCTTCGTTGGCGAGGCGCAGCGAGGTGTTCTTTTCCCGTTCCGTATCCAGTTCCTGGCGAACCTTGGCGTTTTCGGCGGCGTAGAGCGCACGCGCCATGTCCTTCTGGGCGCGCACTTCCTGCGGGCTGATGGGCATCGTCGCGCGTATGCGGTTTTCCGTATAGGCGACGATGCGGCGGTGGATCGCGGGTGCGATCAACAGGGCCAGCAGGGTTGCGGTGAGAAAACCCAATCCGAAGAGAATGGCATATTCGATCACGCGGGACAGTCTCCGAAACTCAGATACGCGCGCATTCGGAAAGAGGGGCGCGAAAGCACGTTACGCTATTATTGCAACCGTGGGGAGGGGGCTCCCGGCAATTGCACAGGCGGTGTCGGCGCCACTTGTTTCTTCTCCCCGCGGGGGAGAAGTCCGCGGCAGCGGGATGAGGGGGCAAGGGTAGAGATATTCGGCAACGTTGCCCCCTCATCCGACCCTTCGGGCCACCTTCTCCCCGGCGGGGAGAAGAAAGATGCCGCACCGTCCCGTCTTATCAGAAGGGGTTCCAGGTCGGCTGCTGGGTGAGCTTCAGGTAACCGACATTGATGCCGAGGCGCGCGCCGATGCCGGTGCGGATGGGGGCAAGCGTTACGTCGCTGCTCTTCAGATAGGTCATGCCGACGCCGGCGACGATGAAGGCGGAGCCGCTCACACCGCCGTAGCGGCGGTAAAGCGCATCGACGGAGGGCAGGTTGTAGACCAGCATCATGGCGCGGGTGCCCTGGCCGCCATAATCGAGGCCGAGGGAGGGGCCCTGCCAGAAGACGGGGTGCTGGCCGGCATTCTTGGTGTAAAGCGTGCCTTCGCCATAAGTGAGGCCCGCGACGAAGGCGCCGGAGCCTTCCTGGCCCAGAATGTAACCGTTTGGAAGACCGTATTGCTGGAAGGCGCGCTCCACCACCTTGGCAAGGCCGCCGGTGGTTTCACCGAAGAATCCGTGGCCTGCATCCACGACTTCCTGGAAAGAATATTGATCGCTGTTCTGGGCCGCGGCCGGTGCGACCCATATCAGGAGGCTCGCAAGGAGCGCGACAATCTTTCCCAGTCCGAGGCGTGCAATGGTGCGGGTTTTCGTAAGGCGCATCGTCATGTCCGTCCGTCTGTTTCGTTAGCGCATCGGTTCGAAAATCCGAATCGGTTTTCGAAAGGGCCGATGCCCAGAGTCAAAGTTCTACAGCATGTTTCGCGCATCCTTGCGGATACACGGGGCTCCAGTGTGGCCTGTTAAGGCATTTGGCATTTTGAAACCATCGTATTAACAATCGGTTTACCAAATATGGTGTCATTATGGCTTAACAATTTCCACACCGTCCGCGCCTCCCTTGCGCAGGAGAGAATTTTATGACCAGCAAACTCAATATCACGCTGTCCGGTCCCGATCTGGCGGCTCTTCTGTGCAGCCGTGTGTGCCATGATGTGATTTCTCCTGTCGGCGCCATCAATAACGGCCTCGAACTCCTGGACGAGGGCGGCACGGATGACGACGCGCTCGATCTCATCCGCACGTCAGCCCTTAACGCATCCGTGCGGCTGAAGTTCGCCCGCCTTGCTTTCGGCGCTTCCGGCTCCGCCGGCGCGTCCATCGACACCGGCGAGGCCGAAAAAGCCGCCCAGGATTTCGCCGCCGCTGAAAAGAAGGCGGAGGTGAGCTGGAACGGCCCGCGCGCCATCGTTGCGAAGAATCGTGTCAAACTTCTGCTCAATCTCTTCCTCGTGGCTTATGGCGCCATTCCGCGCGGCGGCAATGTGGATGTGCTGCTGGAAAGCCCCGACGGCGACGCCAGGTTCGAAATCACCGTCAAGGGCCGGATGATGCGCGTGCCGGCCAAGTTCGTGGAAATTTACGAGGGCAGGCTGGAAGAGGCGGTCGATGCCCATTCCGTTCAGCCCTATTACACGCTGCTTCTGGCCGAGGAGGCCAATATGGCGGTGGAATACAAGGTGCATGACGACCGCATCGTGTTTACCGCCAAGACGGTTGCCGAGTGACCGTTCAATCGCCGATCTGAATTTGTGAAAGGGCCGGGACCGCGTCTGCCGACGCGCCGGCCTTTTTCGTTTGGGGAGCATGTTCATGACCCGTCTGACAACCGCTCGCCTTGTCCTGCGGCCGCATGCCATCGCGGATGAAGCGCTCTATCGCGCCTTCTGGGGCGCGGATGTTCCGCAGATCGAAGGGGTCGTATCGATTGCGCCGCTGGACCCGGAACTCGCCTTCGCCCGGCTTTTGCGTTTTCTGGGCCATTGGTCCGCGTTCGGCTTCGGCCCTTTCGTGGTGGAAGAGCTTGCCACGGGGCGCATCGTGGGCGAGGTGGGTTTTGCCCATATGCGCCGTGGCAACGGTGAGGATTTCGACGGCGTGCCCGAGGCGATGTGGAAAATCGACGGGGCGCTGGTGGGCAAGGGTGTCGCGACAGAGGCGGTGGAGGCGGCGCTGCGATGGTTCGATGGTCGCGGGATTTCCCAGCGGACCGTCTGCATGATCAATCCGCTCAACAGCCCGTCGCTGGCCATAGCCGCCCGATTCGGTTTCCGGCCATTTCGCGATACGACGTTCCGCGACAGTCCCGTTCGGCTTTTCGAGCGGATCGTTGATATCTAGAGCATTTCTGAACGCGGCTTTCTCAAGCACACGGTGTTGCTGTCTCCAATCGCGTTTCAGGACGACCTGAAACCTGTTTGAGGTCTCGGCGGGCGGCGGATTGAACCAGGAGTTGGTCCATATCAACTCCGGAGCATCCCATGCGCTATCTTCTTGCGGCGGTCATCGTCATTTTTTCCACTGTCCAGTCCTCAGCGGCGGAAAGCGGCATCGGTTTTAAACAGATCGAATTGCCGGATGAGGCCGGTTCGAGAACGCTAGCCGTTTCATTGTGGTACCCGGCCGCGCCGTCGAGCAAAAGCGAGATCGTCGGCGAAAATGCCGCCTTTTACGGCCTTGAGGTTCAACCGGGCGCTTCCCTTCTTGACGGTTCACGTCCTCTCATATTGCTGTCGCACGGTTTCGGGGGAAGCTGGCGCAATCTGAACTGGATTGCCGGTGAGCTTGTTCGGGAAGGTTATGTCGTGGCCGCCCCGGATCACGGCGGCGAATCGTTCACCGAAGAAAATGCGACCGAGATCGTTCCATTGTGGGAACGGCCGCGCGACATAAGTAGAACGCTGACCGCATTGCTCGGCAATGACCGATTCGCCGGCAGGATCGACACGACGCGCATCGCCGTAATCGGCCATTCCCTCGGCGGCTGGACCGCAATGGAGCTGGTTGGCGCGCGATACAGCGCCGATCTTGCGCTGAAGGATTGCCGCGGGGAGAAGCGCCCGCCGCAATGCAAGGCTCCGCGGCTGCTCGCCAAAGTCGGGGTAGTCGGTGACGGCAGGGCCGATCCGCGTCTTTCGATGGATTTGAAGGATACCCGCATCCGCGCCGCCATCGCGCTGGATCTCGGGCCGGCCGCCGGTTTCCTGCCGGAGACGCTGCAAGCCGTCGGCGTGCCGGTCCTGGTTCTGGCCGCGGGTGTGGAAACACCGGAGATCGCCGCCATCAAGGCCGATTCCGACTATATCGCCCGGCATCTGCCAAAGGCGATGACCGTTTATCGGGAGATACCGGATGCCAGCCATTTCAGCTTTATGCAGATTTGTAGGCCGAACGGCGAAAAGATCGTGGAGGAGCTTTCACCGGGCGAAGGTTTCGTCTGCCGGGATGGCGGCGGTAGGGACCGCGCGGCCATCCATGCGCAGATCGCGCAGGCAATCCTCGGCTTTCTGAAAGCGGAGATGCGCTAGGTCGGGTTTTCCGGAAGCCTCGTGGCCGGATGGTGCCGATAAACGAGGTCTTCGGGATCGGAACGGGGTGCCGCCGGGTCGAGCCTGCCGCCGATTCGTTCGGCGACGGCCGCGGATTTGCGGTTCTGCGGCGAGACGTAGCTGACAAGCGTGGGCAGGTTCAGGGTCTTGAAGGCCCAGTCGCGCAGTGCCGAGGCGGCTTCCGCCGCATAACCGCGCCCTTCATGGCCTTCGTAAAGCAGCCAGCCCAGTTCCTTTTCCGGAAACAGCGGACCGTGATTGATGCCGACCTGGCCGACGCATTGTCCCGTTTCGCCAAGCTCGATCATCAGTGCGCCATGGCCGAAAAAGTACCAGTTAGCCTGATCGTGGCAGAACACGCCCCATGTCGAGGGCAGGTCGTAAGGACCGCCGACACCGATGGAGCGTGGCGACGCCATGAAGTCCCGATAGGCGGGAAAGTCTGGGATCATCAGCGGGCGCAGCGTCAGGCGTTCGGTCCTGAGGGTGGGGATAGGGTGGTTCATCTGCCGTTGTCCCTTGGCGGTGCGTAGCCAGGTTTTCTTCCCTCATTCCTGTGACAAGCACAGAAATGAGGGAGAATAAATCTTCAAATCGCAACAAAAAACCCGCCGTTTCCAGCGGGTCTTTTAAAAACTGTCCTGTTCCGGAATGGATCAGGCGGTTTCGAGGAATTCCGTCGCGCCATCCGGCTCGCGCAGAACATAGCCGCGGCCCCAGACGGTTTCGATGTAGTTTGCGCCGCCGGCGGCGTTTGCGAGCTTCTTGCGCAGCTTGCAGATGAAGACGTCGATGATCTTCAGTTCCGGCTCGTCCATGCCGCCATAGAGGTGGTTCAGGAACATTTCCTTGGTCAGCGTCGTGCCCTTGCGCAGCGAAAGCAGCTCGAGCATCTGATATTCCTTGCCGGTCAGGTGAACGCGCTGGCCACCCACTTCAACCGTCTTGGCATCGAGATTGACGATCAGCTCGCCGGTGGCGATGACCGACTGTGCATGGCCCTTGGAACGGCGGACGATAGCGTGAATGCGGGCAACAAGCTCGTCCTTGTGGAACGGCTTCGTCATGTAATCGTCTGCGCCGAAGCCCAGGCCGCGAACCTTGTCCTCGATGCCGGCCATGCCGGACAGGATGAGGATCGGCGTCTTGACCTTGGAGAGGCGAAGCGTCCTCAGAACCTCATAACCCGACATGTCGGGCAGGTTGAGGTCGAGAAGAATAATGTCGTAATCATAGAGCTTGCCGAGGTCCACGCCTTCCTCACCGAGGTCGGTCGTGTAGACGTTAAAGCTCTCCGACTTGAGCATCAGTTCAATGCTCTGCGCTGTCGCGCTGTCGTCTTCAATAAGTAGAACCCGCATAATTATCCCCTTTGCCGCCCGCGAACCGGTAAATCATTGCCTCGCGCGATGCGGATCCAGACGTTGCCTGATTTGCAGGCTGCCACCAAATGGTTAACAAATTCTAATTGCCTTTGGCAAGGTGTATCGAATTTATTAAGCAAAGTAGGCATTTCGCTGTTTTTGCACGTGAATCCACCATCGCCAAAATTGAAGCTTAACGTGAGGAAATCCCGTTAAGTGATTCAATCGACTCTTACATCGTCGGGTCCATTTTTTTGGACCTGGCATTTACCGACCCTTAAATGATCGTCGTTATCATTAACGATGCCCGTAAACGAAAGGTTAACGACGGCGGTTTTTTATTAACGTCGGGTAACTTTTGGGAATCATTCCGGGACAGGGGGCAACCCTTGCGGAAAAACGGGCGGGTTAAACGGGCCGATCAGGGTGGCATAGTGCCTTTTTGATCCGGGTCTCGCTATCCATGGAGTATTGCGTATGAAGTCGCGTGACAGCCTGGTTCGCCTGAAGGAATTTCAGGTCAATGAAAAACGCCGGCAGCTTAACCAGCTGCAGCAGATGATGTCCGAGTTCGAGCGGATGGCAAAGGAACTGGTGCATCAGATATCTCTGGAAGAAAGCAAGTCGGGCATTACCGATCCGACGCATTTCGCCTATCCGACCTTCGCCAAGGCCGCGCGCCAGCGGGCGGATAATCTTCAGGTCTCGATCCGTGAGCTGAAGGCCCAGCAGGAAGCCGCCGAAGCTTCGCTGGAAGAAGTGCAGGCCGAATATGAAAAGGCCGCCGCACTGGAAAACCGCGACGGAGCCATCCGCGCCCGCGCCTGACCTATAGGCGCAGGAATTTACGAAGATCGTCCTCATTGACGGCTGCCGGTGGATCAGGAGGCGGCTTTCAATGACGGGACGCCATGCATTTTTTCGAAAGGCCGCTCCTTCAGGGCGGCCTTTTGTTTTGCCGCGTCGCCGGTGTTTCCCGCCGGGACGGTCAGGCCTGATTTCGATTGTCCGGACGTGGGGAAAGGCGTATTTTACGGAGGTTCCGACCGTGAGCCGGAGGCTTTTACGCGCACGCGCCCCGTGCGGGTGCGGGCGGCACTTGCAGGGAGGAAAAAATGGCCCGCCAATATATCGATTGCCGCGAATTCCCCAGTGACAGCAGATGCACCGTCGCCATCTCCGCCGATTCTCCGGAGGAGCTTATGGAAGCGGCCGTGCAACACGCCGTGGCCGTGCACGGCGCAAAGGATACGCTTGAATTCCGTGAAGAAGTCCGCCGAAGCATGCATGCCGGGACGCCGCCATTGAAGGTGGCGTGACGCGGCGGATCGACGCCCTTTTGTATGAATACCGCGATATTTGGAACGGTTGTGAGGGATTAAGCGTAAGCCGCTTGTTTCTTCTCCCCGCCGGGGAGAAGGTCGCGGCAGCGGGATGAGGGGGCAAGTTCTCGATTTATCGCCAACGTCGCCCCCCTCATCCGACCCTTCGGGCCACCTTCTCCCCGGCGGGGAGAAGAAATATGCCGCGACGCTTGCGATTATTCTGCTCTCAGACAGAAGATAAAGCGCCCTTACCCCTGAATAACATCCGCCCATTCGGCATGGCGCAATGTCTGGGCCTTGAAGAACGGGCAGAGCGGAATGATTTTCCAGCCGCCCTTGCGGGCTTCATCGATCGCATGCGCGGCGAGCGCCTGGCCGACGCCTTTGCCGCGCAGCGCATCGGGCACGCCGGTATGATCGATGATGATGAGGGAAGGGGAGGTGCGCGAATAGGTCATCTCCGCCTTGTGGCCGTCGATGGTCGCCGAATATTCGCCGTGCGATCCGGTTTCGGTTGTCTTGATGTCCATGATGAGCGCCTTCCGCATTGCTGTTCGTTGTCGCCACTGTAACGGCTTGCATCCGAATTGAAACAGCGGGATAGCGAACGCAGCGGACACAAACCGGCGACAATCGCCGGTTTTGTGGGGCAGTTCTCAGGGAGGATCCGAAATCAAACCGAAAACCCCGTCGATAATCCGGCGGGGCGTTCTGGAAACTCGGTCTGGGCGCGTTATCGCGCCGGCGCACTGTTTTAGTGGCGATATTGCTGAATGCGCGTGGTGCGCAGGCCGGCAAGGCCATGATCGGCAATCGAGGACTGCCAGGACAGGAATTCTTCGACGGTGAGCGTATAACGCTCGCAGGCTTCCTCGAGGCTCAACAGTCCACCGCGTACCGCTGCAACCACCTCCGCCTTTCTGCGAATGACCCAGCGACGGGTATTGGCAGGCGGAAGATCCGCGATCGTCAGAGGGCTGCCATCGGGGCCGATGACATATTTAACTCGTGGGCGTATCATTTCGGTCATTGGACACTCTATACAAACTCAAGACCATATGACGGGAACTCTATCCCGGTACCTTTAAAAATTGCCTAAGCAGCTCGTGACAATTTATTAAGAATTTGAACGGTTTCGCCTGATTTGTTCGAGTCGCCTTATTTTGCCGGGAAAAAATTTTTCCAAAAATCGCAATTTTTCTCTCTCATCGGTTGTTTCCGTCAGAGTGCCGCAAGCGAAAGCCACGTTTTCCCGCTGCCCTGGGTAAATTCCGCCGTTCCCTCATGCTGCAGCCGCAGGCGGTCGCCGGCATCGAGGGAAAGGATGGAGGTTGCCGATTGCAATGTGCCTGACGTCGATGCATTGCCAGCGATGCCGAAGCTGGCCGCCGCGCCATTGATGAAAAGCGTCACCCGGTGGCCGGAAGAGGAGACCACGGCGAGCGTCAGGGCCGCCAGATAAGGGCCCTTTGCCGGAACCACGAGTTCACGTCCGCCACCGCTCACCGCATCGCCGAGCGCAAAGCCGCCCTCGGCGATGGAGAGCAGGGAAAAACCTGCCGCCGCGCCATTGGCGGGTTTCGTCGTGCCCGCCGGCAGGCCGGCAACGGCGAGCGGGCGGTTCGGCATCGAGACCCGGCCATCGCCGCTGCACAGGAGTGCGGTGTGCCATGAGGCGCCGTCCTTGCTGGTCTTGATCGAAAACCCGTCAGTGCCGGCAAGGCCCATTTCCGCCCGGCCGCTCCAGCCGGACTGGAACAGCAGCGAGGCGGTATCGCCCTTGCCCGCCCTGTTGATCGTCATGCGGTGGCTGCCGCCTTCTTCGGTGTGGGTGAAGAGGCTGGCGGGGGAGGTGAGCGCCAGCCGATTGGTGGCGTCGGCCTCGGTGCCGATGCCCAGCCTTTCCAGCCGACCAGCGGCCGGCAGCGGCATGTCGCGCCAGTTGCCGTCGCGCAGGATGCGATATCTGCTCTCGTCCGCAAACCACGCCGTCCAGCCCGGCTGCGGCGTGATCGAGAGCCAGGCGCCATCCTGCCGGAAGGCGAGCCTGCCGCCCTTGCCGGCCCAGTCGCCCGCAGCATCGGCGGAGAGGAGGAAACAATCCCCTTCCGCTGCATTATCGGGCGGTGTGGTGATGACGGCCTTGATGACCAGTTGCACAATTGCGTCCAGCCTTTGCAGGGCTTCGTTATGGGTGACGTGTTTCTGTGCCTGCGAGGGGAGGATATAGGGAAGCCGAAGTCTCGCCGTCTGTTCCGTCATGATGTGCCTTCCGCGCTGCGGTGTTTCGTTGCGGGGCATTGTGGGGCGGGGGCGTGGGGTGGGGATGAGCGGGGATGGATTATTTTTTGGGGCCTTGGTGTATGCGGTTTACCCCCCTCTGTCCTGCCGGACATCTCCCCCTCAAGGGGGAGATCGGCAGGAAGCGCTACCGCCACTTCATTCGCAAACGTTGAGATGGGTGAGACCTCGCCGCAGATCGATCTCCCCTCTTGAGGGGGAGATGCCCGGCAGGGCAGAGGGGGGTGAAGCGGCATACGCCGAAGCTCACCAATGGCCGCAGCAAGCGCCGAGCGGCCGTTACCCCGCGTGTTCCACTGCCATCGCCCCTTCGGCAATGAAATCCGGATTGGCCAGCGCATCCTCGCCGTCACCTCTCACCGCATATGCAAGCGGCCTGCCCTCGCAATCGAGCGTCCTGCCGCCCGCAGCGCGCAGCACGGCGTCGCCGGCGGCCGTGTCCCACATCATGGTGCGGCTGAAGCGGGGGTAGATATCGGCGGCGCCCTCTGCCAGCATGCAGAATTTCAGGGAAGAGCCGACGGAGATGCAGTCCTTCAGCCCGTGTTCCGCCACGAAGGCTTCCGTTTTCGCCGTGCAATGCGAGCGGCTGATCAGCGCCACGGGGGAAGCGCCGCGCTGGCGCGCGCGGATGGGGTGGCGCGACAGGATGGCGCCTTCGCCGGAAATGGCGAGCTTTTCGGCGGCATTGTCCTCGCCCGTCCAAGCCTGTCCGCGGCAGGGGGCGTAAACCACGCCGGCCACCGGAACGCCGTTGCGGATGAGCGCGATGTTGACGGTGAAATCGTCCTTGCCCGAAATGAATTCCTTGGTGCCATCCAGCGGATCGACGAGGAAGAATTCCGCACCGGTTTCCGGCAGGATGCCGCTCGATACCGCCTCTTCGGCAACCACGGGGATGTCGGGAAAATGGGCGGCCAGCGCCGCAAGAATGATCGCCTCGGCGCGCTGGTCGGCCTCGGTCACCGGCGAGCAGTCATCCTTGTATGACACATGCGGGCCGGCACGGTGGACCGCCATGATGGCCTGCCCGGCGTCCAGCGCCGCTTTCGTCAATATGTCGATCATCTCTTTGCCAATTGATCCCGTCTGCGGGATATCGCCGTTCCGATCTTCGCTACTCCTTTGCCCGCTGCCCGTCAAATAATGGCGTCGGACAATGCTGAAATAAGCATCCGGCCGTCATTTTTTCAGCACTTCCTGCCAAAATCATGGCTCTTTTGACCGGGAAAGCGGCAGTCCATGTGGAAATTCCAAATTTTGTGCAGGATAGCCCGTTTTTGACTTCACATTTTTAACGAACACGATATGCATTTTGAGGGTGGGGGTCTGCCTGCAAGGGCGCCCCTATAATTAACATAACGAGGCGTGGCCCATTCGAGGTCGTGCCCGGGGGAAAGACATGGAGTATTTTATCCAGCAGCTCATCAACGGGCTGACTCTTGGATCGATCTACGGCCTCATCGCTATCGGCTATACGATGGTTTACGGCATCATCGGCATGATCAACTTCGCGCACGGCGATATTTTCATGCTCGGCGGCTTTGCCGCGCTGATCGTTTTCCTGATCGTGACATCCTTTGTCGCCGGCATTCCGGTGGCGCTTCTTCTGCTTCTGATGATGGTCGTCGCCATGCTGATGACCGGCCTGTGGAACTGGGTGATCGAACGCGTCGCCTATCGCCCGCTCAGAGGCTCCTTCCGTCTTGCACCGCTGATCACGGCCATCGGCATGTCGATCGCGCTGTCCAACTTCATCCAGGTGACGCAGGGTCCGCGCAACAAGCCGATCCCGTCGATGGTGACGGAAAGCTATCATTTCGGCGCCATTACCGTGTCGCTGAAGCAGCTCATCATCATGGTCGTTACCTCGGTGCTGCTCTTCGCCTTCTGGTATATCGTCAACAAGACCCCGCTCGGCCGGGCGCAGCGCGCCACCGAACAGGACCGCAAGATGGCGGCACTGCTTGGCGTCGATGTCGACAAGACGATCTCCATCACCTTCATCATGGGTGCAGCACTCGCCGCTGTCGCGGGCACCATGTATCTCATGTATTACGGCGTTGCCTCCTTCAGCGATGGCTTCATTCCCGGCGTCAAGGCGTTTACGGCGGCCGTTCTCGGCGGCATCGGCTCGCTTCCGGGCGCTGTTCTCGGCGGTCTGCTGATCGGCCTCATCGAATCGCTGTGGTCGGCCTATTTCTCCATCGCCTACAAGGATGTCGCGGCATTCGGCATCCTGGCTTTCGTGCTGATCTTCAAGCCGACCGGCATTCTCGGTCGTCCGGAAGTCGAGAAGGTGTGATCCCATGACCAATATCGCTTCCGACAATGCTGCTTCCAGCCCGAGCCTGATGGCGGCGGCTGTGAAGGAGGGCCTGATTGCGGGCCTCATCTCGTTCGGCATGTTCATTCTTTATGTGGGCATCGTCACCTATCAGGATATCAACAACCAGCTTATCTGGGGTACCCGCTGGGGGCTTCTGGCGGTCTTCGTCGGCATTGCCGCTGTCGGCCGTTTCCTCGTCGTCGGCTTCATCAAGCCGTCGCTCGATCGTCGCAAGCTGGCCAAGGCCAAGAGCGGCGTGCTGGAGATTTCCGAAGAGAAGGGCTTTTTCCACAAGCACTTCCTGAAGCTGGCGCTGGTCCTGCTGCTGCTTTATCCCGTTATCGCCGTGCAATTGTTCGGCTTTCAGGGTTCGCTGAAATTCGTCGACAATTTCGGCATCCAGATCCTGATCTATGTGATGCTGGCCTGGGGCCTCAACATCGTCGTCGGGCTGGCCGGCCTGCTCGATCTCGGTTACGTGGCCTTTTATGCGGTCGGCGCCTATTCCTATGCGCTGCTCTCCAGCCATTTCGGCCTGTCCTTCTGGGTGCTCCTGCCGGTCGCCGGCATTCTCGCGGGCTTCTGGGGCATCATCCTCGGTTTCCCGGTGCTTCGTCTTCGCGGCGACTATCTGGCAATCGTGACGCTCGCCTTCGGTGAAATCATCCGCCTCGTGCTTTTGAACTGGACGGATGTGACCAAGGGCACCTTCGGTATTTCGGGCATCGCCAAGGCGTCCGTCTTCGGCATCTGGTCCTTCGATGTCGGCGCGTCGAACAATTTCGCCAAGGCCTTTGGCCTGTCGATGTCGTCGGCCTATTACAAGATCTTCCTGTTCTACGTGATCCTGCTGCTTTGCATGCTGACGGCCTATGTGACCATCCGCCTGCGCCGCATGCCAATCGGCCGTGCCTGGGAAGCGCTGCGCGAGGACGAGATCGCCTGCCGTTCGCTCGGCATCGATACCGTCATCACCAAGCTCACCGCCTTTGCGACGGGCGCGATGTTTGGCGGTTTCGCCGGTTCCTTCTTCGCCGCGCGTCAGGGTTTCGTTTCGCCGGAAAGCTTCGTGTTTCTCGAATCCGCCGTCATTCTCGCCATCGTCGTTCTCGGCGGCATGGGCTCGCTGACGGGTATCGCCATTGCGGCGCTGGTCATGGTCGGCGGCACCGAGCTCCTGCGTGAAATGGAGTTCCTGAAGCATGTCTTCGGGCCCGACTTCACGCCTGAACTTTACCGTATGCTGCTCTTCGGCCTTGCCATGGTCATCGTCATGCTGTTCAAGCCGCGCGGCTTCGTCGGCTCGCGTGAACCCACGGCCTTCCTTAAGGAACGCAAGGCCGTCTCCGGCAGCTTTACCAAGGAAGGTCACGGTTGATGGCTTCCGGAACGGCAACAATGACACCCAATACGACTGGCGATACGATCCTCAAGGTCGAACATCTCTCGATGCGCTTCGGCGGCCTGATGGCCATCAACGACTTCTCCTTCGAGGCGAAGCGCGGCGAGATCACGGCGCTGATCGGCCCCAACGGTGCGGGAAAGACCACGGTCTTCAACTGCATCACCGGCTTCTACAAGCCGACCATGGGCATGATCACCATGCGCCAGCAAAGCGGCGAGGCGCATCTTCTCGAGCGCCTGCCGGATTTCGAAATCACCAAGAAGGCCAAGGTGGCGCGCACCTTCCAGAACATCCGCCTGTTTTCGGGGTTGACGGTTCTGGAAAACCTGCTGGTGGCGCAGCACAATGCGCTGATGAAGGCCTCGGGTTACACGATCCTCGGTCTTCTCGGCTTGCCCGCTTACCGGCGGGCGGTGGATGCCTCTATCGAAAAGGCCAAATACTGGCTGGAAAAGGCCGATCTTATCGACCGCGCCGACGACCCGGCCGGCGACCTTCCCTATGGCGCGCAGCGCCGTCTGGAAATCGCCCGCGCCATGTGCACGGGGCCGGAGCTTCTGTGCCTCGACGAGCCGGCCGCCGGCCTCAACCCGAAGGAATCGCTGGCGCTCAACGCGCTCCTGCGCGGCATTCGCGACGAGGGCACGTCGCTGCTCCTCATCGAGCACGACATGTCCGTGGTGATGCAGATTTCCGACCATGTGGTGGTTCTGGAATATGGCCAGAAGATTTCCGACGGCACGCCGGACCATGTGAAGAACGACCCGAAGGTCATCGCCGCCTATCTGGGTGTCGAGGATGATGAAGTGGAAGACGTGATTGCGGAAGAACTCGACGGAGGAGCGGCCTGATGTCCGGTGAACCGCTTCTGAAAGTCCAGGGTGTCGAAACCTATTATGGCAATATCCGGGCTCTGGCCGGTGTCGATGTCGAGGTCAAAAAGGGTGAGATCGTCAGTCTGATCGGCGCCAACGGCGCCGGCAAGTCAACGCTGATGATGACCATCTGCGGCAGCCCGCAGGCGCGTGCCGGTCAGGTGATCTTCGACGGCGAGGATATTACCCATCTGCCGACCCATCTGATCGCCCGCAAGCGCATTGCCCAGTCGCCCGAAGGCCGCCGGATTTTCCCGCGCATGACGGTGCTGGAAAACCTGCAGATGGGCGCCAATCTCGATAACCTGAAATATTTCAAGGAAGACGTCGAGAAGATCTTCGTGATGTTCCCGCGCCTGAAGGAGCGCCAGAGCCAGCGCGGCGGCACGCTTTCCGGCGGTGAGCAGCAGATGCTCTCCATCGGCCGCGCGCTGATGGCACGGCCGAAGCTCCTGCTGCTGGACGAGCCGTCGCTCGGTCTCGCACCCTTGATCGTAAAGGGCATTTTCGAGGCGATCAAGAAACTCAACCAGGAAGAGGGGCTGACCGTCTTCCTCGTGGAGCAGAACGCCTTTGCCGCGCTCAAGCTTTCCGACCGCGCTTATGTGATGGTCAACGGCAAGGTGACGATGAGCGGTTCGGGCAGGGAACTGCTCGCCGATCCGCAGGTGCGCGCCGCCTATCTCGAAGGCGGACGGCACTGAAAGATTTTACTTGCGCCGGAAATTTTGCGGCGCAAGACTGCAAACGGCGGCCTGTCGTCCTTTCGGCCAAACCTTAAGGAACCATGGCGGGGTGCAAACAATAAAATGCCCGGCGGGAAAACGACGGGACGACAGACAAGGCAGGGTCAGGGCATTTCAGCCCGGCACTGATGGGGAAAGAGATGCAGGGCCTTTTTTTCGAAACGGATAACGGCGTGCGGTATGTTCTGCGCGCGCTGGTTGTTCTTCTGGGTTTCTGGACGGCATGGCGCACGGGCAAGTCCGTGGCCGATGGCTGGGGCGGTTATACGCGGGTGGTTATCTATACGCTCGCTCTGGGTGTGGTGATGCGGTTTCTGCATCACGCGCTGTTCAACGGGCCGTTCATCAACGGCTTCTATTACGTGTTTGACGTCGTTCTTCTTCTGGTTTTTTCCAGCGTCGGTTTCCGCACGCGCCGGACGAGCCAGATGGTCAATAACTACTATTGGCTTTACGACCGGACATCGGCATTTTCCTACAAGAAGAAAGATTGACAGGCGGATTTTTCCGGCTGCACAATGCTCGTCAGAGTGGAACAGTTTCCTGTTCAGTGAAGGTGGGTACTGAACAGGTCCTTGCAATCAACCCATCCAAAGGAACTGGGAGTAAAGTAATGAAGAAGTCTCTTCTTTCCGCTGTTGCGCTGACCGCCATGGTCGCGTTTGGCGGTTCGGCCTGGGCCGATGTCGTGATCGCTGTCGGCGCACCGCTGACCGGCCCGAACGCTGCTTTCGGCGCTCAGATCCAGAAGGGTGCCGAACAGGCCGCGAAAGACATCAATGCCGCCGGCGGTATCAATGGCGAGCAGATCAAGATCGTGCTGGGCGACGACGTATCCGACCCCAAGCAGGGTATTTCGGTTGCCAACAAGTTCGTCGCTGACGGCGTGAAATTCGTTGTCGGTCACTTCAACTCCGGCGTTTCCATTCCGGCTTCTGAAGTTTACGCCGAAAACGGCATTCTCGAAATCACACCCGCCGCAACCAACCCGGTCTTTACCGAGCGCGGCCTTTGGAACACGTTCCGTACCTGCGGCCGTGACGACCAGCAGGGCGGCATTGCCGGCAAGTACCTGGCCGATCATTTCAAGGACGCCAAGGTCGCCATCATTCACGACAAGACGCCTTACGGTCAGGGCCTTGCCGATGAAACCAAGAAGGCTGCCAATGCCGCCGGCGTGACGGAAGTCATGTATGAAGGCGTCAACGTCGGCGACAAGGACTTCTCCGCGCTGATCTCCAAGATGAAGGAAGCCGGCGTTTCCATCATTTACTGGGGCGGCCTGCACACCGAAGCCGGCCTCATCATCCGCCAGGCGGCTGACCAGGGCCTGAAGGCCAAGCTCGTTTCGGGCGACGGTATCGTCTCGAACGAACTTGCTTCCATCGCCGGCGACGCCGTCGAAGGCACGCTCAACACCTTCGGCCCGGATCCGACACTGCGCCCGGAAAACAAGGAACTGGTAGAGAAGTTCAAGGCCGCCGGTTTCAACCCGGAAGCCTACACGCTCTACTCCTATGCCGCGATGCAGGCGATTGCCGGTGCGGCGAAGGCCGCCGGTTCCGTGGAGCCGGAAAAGGTTGCCGAGGCCCTGAAGTCCGGCACCTTCCCGACCGCGCTCGGCGACATCTCCTTCGACGAGAAGGGCGACCCGAAGCTTCCCGGCTACGTCATGTACGAATGGAAGAAGGGTCCGGACGGCAAGTTCACCTACATCCAGCAGGGCAGCTAAGCCCTTCTGCGACACCCTATCGAAGCCCGGCAGCGATGCCGGGCTTTTTGTTTGCGGTCTCGACGCGGGTTTGAGTTTGTTACCGTCTCGCAATTGCTCGAAAACCGCTGAAGCCCATTCTCCTGCCAGGGCGCTTCAGTCGATCCGCGTCAGAATAAAGTCCGCGCGTTCCTCTATGCCGGATTTCGGAAGCACGGAAATATCGTAACCAAGCTCGTCATAGTCGCGGAGCAAACGCTCATATTCCTCAATCGCCACGTCGAAGCCATGCTTGCGCTCGCTGTCGCCCCTGTAGATTTCCGGCCATGGCGGGGTGAGGAAGACCAGACGATTATAGCGGTGTGCAGCCCGCAGCGTCTCGATGAAGGCATCGCCATTTATATGGCGAAGCGCGGAGGCGGCGTCGATCAGGCCGCGATCGAAGAAGACCGGGCCTTCGGGCGGGGCTTTTTGCCGGTCTTCGAGCGCCATGGCGATGGCGCGGCGGGCAAAGGCTTCGATGTCGATCCACGGCAGGGCCGTGCCGCCATTGCGGGTTTCTTCGATGACGATGCGGCGGCCGGGCTCTTCCACGGTGGCGAAACCGCGCCGGGCAAGCTCGGCGAGAAGCGTGGATTTTCCGCCGCCGGAGCAGCCGGAAAGGATGATGAAACGGTCCATGGGAACGTCCTCCTTGTTGGGGATGCGGGGTATGTTTGATGGAATGGGTTGAGGCGTTGCCGCTTGTTTCTTCTCCCCGAGGGGGAGAAGGTGGCCCGAAGGGTCGGATGAGGGGGAAACGTTGCCGGATTTCGGAGAGCTAGCCCCCTCATCCCGCTGCCGCGGACTTCTCCCCCTCGGGGAGAAGAAACAAGGGGCCGCCGTTCGACCAATGAGCGGACGCTGCGCTCAAGCGGAAAATATATGTTGGCCGAACCTTACCACACTCAGCGTTGTCGTCACCCCTGATGCAGAATATGCGCCGCCTTCACGGCCGCCGATGCCCGGTTTTCCACCCCGAGCTTCACATAGATCTGCTCCAGATGCTTGTTCACGGTTCTCGCGGAAAGGCCAAGGATATCGCCGATATCGCGATTGGATTTGCCCTTCGCGATCCACAGCAGCACTTCCGATTCCCGGGCGGTGAGGGAAAAATGCTCGCGCAGCAGGTGGTCGCCGGATTTCTCATTGGCGGCGGTGAGGCGGAAAAGGAATTCATCCGGCCCCATGGCGCCGAGGAAGGACAGCTGCAGGGCGGGCCGCCCGGCCTCTGTGATCGTCAGCGGCACGTCGCGGCCGGTTTCCGCCGCCGCCCGTTCTGCGAGCCAGCGGCCGATATGGCTGGTGACGATCTCCATGCCGTCGTCGCGGCCGGTGGCGGCGTTGACGAGGCGCGTCGCTTGCGGCGTCGACCAGTGGATGGCGCCATTGGCGCGCACGGCGAGCAGGTGGCGGCCAGCGGCATCGAGCGCGACGCGGGCGCTTTGCGCCGAGCGGGCATTGGAAAGGTGCACGCGGATGCGGGCGCGCAGCTCGTCTATATTGATCGGCTTGGTCAGATAATCGACGCCGCCGGATTCGAGCGCCCGCACCACATGTTCGGTCTCCGTCAGCCCGGTCATGAAGATGACGGGCACCTGCGCCACCGCCGCATTGGCCTTCAGGCGGCGGCAGGTCTCGAAACCGTCCATGGCCGGCATGACGGCGTCGAGCAGGATGATATCGGGCGTGATGCGTTCGGCAATGTTGAGCGCGGCCTGGCCGGAGGTGGCGATGAGGGCGGAAAAGCCTGATTGTTCCAGCGCATCGGTGAGGAACCCCAGTGCTTCCGGGCTGTCATCCACCAGCAATACGATGTCTCTCGGGGCTGCCGCCGCCTGACCGCTCATGCCTTGCCGTCTCCCGTGTCGCTATCCGTAAACCGTTTGAGAAAATGCGCGTAACCGGCCAGATCGAAGGCCTGCACATAGGTGCCGAGCTCCTGCGTGAAGGGCAGGTTTTCCGTGTTGCGGGCAAGATCGGCGAGTTTCGCCTCGATGCCGCGTATGTAGCCTATTTCGCCGAGCCGCTGCAAATCCTGAATGTGAATTGCGCCGGGATGGACGATCTGCGCCACGGGCGGCGGCGATGGCGGGGGCGGCATATCCGCCTCGTAAATCCATTTCAGGCCGAGATGCACGGCAAGCCTGTCGCAGAGATGACGGATATCGACGGGCTTGGCGATGGCGTCATTGTGGTTGTCTTCTCCGGCACCCGCCACTGCCCCGTCGCCGATATTGGCCGAGAGCATGATGAGCGGGGCGGTCTGCCCGGCTTCACGCAGTTTCGTCACAAGCTGCCAGCCGGTCATGCCGGGCATGGAAATATCGATGAGGAAAAGGTCGGGCTTCACGCCTTCGATAAGCGTCAGGCATTCCGGCCCGCTCTGGGCGGTCAGCACCACGAAATCGAGCGGCACCAGCACCTGCCGCATCAGCTCGCGATGATCCTCATTGTCATCGACCACGACGATGGTGCGGCGCGGCCCGGAATAGGAGCGGATGGTCTTTTCCGCCGCCGGCGCCGTGCTTGGCCGGTGCACGGCAGACAGCATGAGGCGCACGCGGAAAGTGGAGCCTTCATCCTTTGCACTGGAAACGGAAATTTCGCCGCCGAGCGTATTGGTCAGAAGCCTTGTGATGGTCAGGCCGAGGCCGAGGCCCGGCATGGGGCGCACGCTGTCTGCCTCGCCGCGCTGGAAGGGCTCGTAGATGCGGGCGAGGTCTTTTTCGGCAATGCCGCGGCCGGTATCGGAGACGGTGAAGCTGGCCACCTGGCTGCGGTAACCAACATCGAAGGTGACGGCGCCCTCATCGGTGAATTTGATGGCGTTGGAGATGAGGTTGACGAGGATCTGCCGCAGCCGCTTTTCATCGGTGCGGACATATTGCGGCAGGGCGCGGGAGCGGTCGTGGCGGAACTCCAGCCCCTTGGCCTGCGCCTGCGGGCGGAACATGTCGACGATCTGGTCGAGGAAATCCTGAATATTGATCTCGTTGGAATAGACCTGCAGACGGCCGGCTTCGATCTTGGAAATATCGAGAAGCCCGTCGATCAGGCCGGACAGGTGATCGGCCGAGCGGCGGATGACCTTGATTGCCGATTGCCGGGGCGGGGGGATGGTGTCGTCGCGCTCGAGAATCTGGGCATAACCAAGAACCGCATTGAGCGGCGTGCGCAATTCATGGCTGAGGCCCACCACATACCGGCTCTTGGCGCGGTTGGCGGCCTCGGCCGTTTCCTTGGCGTCCTGAAGGGCGGCGTCAGTCTTTTTGTGGGCGGCGATTTCCTTGAGCAGCAATGTGTTCTGGCGCGAGGATTCTTCTTCCGCCACCACCCGGCTGTCATGGGCAAGCACGAGGAACCAGCAGACGATGCCGGCAATGACGGCGAAGACAAAAAATACGATGAGGATGGTGCGGTTCACCACATCGGCCGTTTCCGGCGAGGCGGTGCCGACCTGATGGGCGATCATCGCCAATATGCCGCCAATGGCGGTGACGGCAATCGCCGCGGCCATGCCGTAGCGTCCGAGCCGGGTGGCGAGTTTGGCCACCAGCTGATCCGGCAGGAATGATTTCGCGACGGTGGCGACCTGATAGTTCAGCTTCGCCTTCGGCTTGCACATATCATGGCAGCGGCTGTCAAGCGAGCAGCAGAGCGAACAGATCGGCGCGGCATAGGCGGGACACCAGGCCATGTCTTCCGGCTCGAAAGGGTGTTCGCAGATCGAGCAGGTGATGCTGCTTTCCTCACGCCACTTCTGGCGCGGCTTGCGGGCGAGATAAAATTTGCCCTTCGTGCCCCAGGCAATCAGCGGCGAGGCGATGAAGGCTACGATCAGTGTGAGATAGGGCGCGAGCGATGCGGCGAGCGGCCCGAAGGCGCCGAAATGCGCCATCAGCGCAATGGTCGCCGAAAGCGCCATGGAGCCGACGCCGACGGGGTTGATATCGTAAAGATGGGCACGCTTGAATTCGATGCCGGGCGGGGCAAGGCCAAGCGGCTTGTTGATGAAAAGATCGGCCGAGATGGTGCAGAGCCACGCCATGGCGATGATCGAAAAGATGCCGAGCGTTTCTTCCAGCAGCCGGTAAATGCCGAGTTCCATTAGAAGCAGCGCGATCGCCACGTTGAAGACCAGCCAGACGACGCGGCCGGGGTGGCTGTGGGTGAGCCGCGAGAAGAAGTTCGACCAGGCGAGCGAACCCGCATAGGCGTTCATGACGTTGATCTTCAGCTGCGAGACAACCACGAAGGCGACCATCAGCAGCATGGCGGCCGTCTCGTTGGGGATCATGTAACCGAAGGCGGTGAGATACATCTGCGCCGGATCGGCGGCGCGATCCACCGAGACGCCGGAACTGAAGGTGAGCACCACGAGGAAGGAGCCAGCGAGCAGCTTCGGCACGCCAACCACGACCCAGCCCGAGCCCGCCAGGAAAACTGCAATGCGGTGGCGCAGGCGGCTTTGCCCCTCGGCCGGCAGGAAGCGCAGGAAGTCCACCTGTTCACCGATCTGCGACATCAGCGCCAGAATGACGGCGGAAGCCGCGCCGAATTCCACGAGGTTGAAATCCGCTACCGTGCCGGGCGGGCCGGAGGCGTGGTGGATGCCGGCAAAGGCCCGCCACAGATCGTATTTTTCCCAGTCCATCAAAGCGATGAACACGAAGGGCAGGATGTTCAGCACGATCCAGAAGGGCTGGGTGATGATCTGGAAACGGCTGATGAGCCGCACGCCATGGGTGACGAGCGGAATGACCATGACGGCCGAGACGATGTAGCCGATCCACAGCGGAATGCCGAGCGCCAGTTCCAGCGCGCCGGACATGATCGACGCCTCGATGGCGAAGAGCATGAAGGTGAAGGCGGCATAAATCAGCGAGGTGATGGTGGAGCCGATATAACCGAAGCTTGCGCCGCGTGTCAGCAGATCGATATCGACGCCGTGGCGGATGGCGTAACGGCTGATCGGCAGGCCGACGGCCAGCATGGCGATGGCGGCGACGAGAATGGCGTAAAAGGCGTTGGTGGTGCCGTAGGAGAGCGTGATGGCGCCGCCGATGGCTTCCAGCGCCAGAAAGGAAATCGCGCCGATGGCGGTGTGGGAAATGCGGTTGGAGGAAAATTGCCGGGCGCTCTTGGCGGTAAAACGCAGCGCATAATCTTCCAGCGTCTGGTTGGCGACCCAGCGGTTATATTCGCGCCTGACGGGGATGATGCGTTGCCGTGCCGCCATACCTATTGAGCGCCTTTCCGCAACGGGCCTCTCACAGCCGCACCGACATGCCGCCATCCACCGTCAGCACATGGCCGTTGACGAAGGAGGCTGCGTCGCTCGCCAGAAACAGGGCAGCACCGGCAATCTCATCCGGCCGGCCCCAGCGCTGCAGCGGCACCCGCAGTTTGGCGAAGGCCACCATCTCAGGATTTTCGGCAAGGGCGGCATTGGTTTCGGTGGCGAACATGCCAGGTGCGATGGCGTTGCTGGTGATGCCGCGTGCGCCATATTCCACGGCAATCGCCCGCATCAGGCCGGTCAGCCCCTGTTTGGCGACGGGATAGATGGCATCCCCCGGCCGGACGATATGGCCGAGAATCGAGGTGATGGTGATGATGCGGCCGTAACCATTGGTGTTCATGGCCTCCGCGGCATCCCGCGACAGAGAGATGGAGGAGGTGAGATCGGTGCGGATCAGTTCCAGCACGTCCTCGTCGCTGAATTCAGCAAGCGGGCGGCGGTCGCGCGCGCCGACATTGTTGACGAGGATATCGAGGTGGCCGAACTCGTCCATGATATGGCGAACAAGGGCGCTGCCGGCTGCCGTATCGGCAATATCGAAGGCGGCGTAATCGGCCTTGGCGCCGGCATTGCGCAACGTGTCGACCGCCTGTTCCAGCGTTTCGGCATTGCGGCCGGTCAGCCACACATGGGCGCCCGCTTCGGCAAAGGCGCTGGCGATTTCGAAGCCAAGGCCGCGGCCGCTGCCGGTGATGACGGCGGTGCGGTTTTCGAGAGAGAATTTCTGGAGAATGCCCATCGCTCACCTTCTTGCTTGACGTGCCGAAACTTGGAGTTCGCGAAGGAAGAATATGCCGCGTGGGGAAGAGAGCGAAAGGTCGCCCGTCCGGCCCGGCTGTTCGGTGGACAGAAAAATGGCGTCGCCCGGTTCGGGCGACGCCATCAGTTCGATATCAGGCAGCAGCCGACTTTGCGAGCGGCACTTCTGCGATCGTCTTCAGAACGACGGAAGCGATCTGGTAAGGGCAGCCCTGCGAGTTCGGACGACGGTCTTCGAGGTAACCCTTGTAACCGTTGTTGACGAAGGAATGCGGAACGCGGATCGAAGCACCACGGTCAGCAACGCCGTAGGAGAACTTGTTCCACGGAGCGGTTTCGTGCTTGCCGGTCAGGCGCAGGTGGTTGTCCGGACCGTAAACGTCGATGTGCTCTTTCCAGTTCTTGGCGAAAGCGGCCATGAGGGCTTCGAAATATTCCTTGCCGCCAACTTCGCGCATGAACTTGGTGGAGAAGTTGCAATGCATGCCCGAACCGTTCCAGTCGGTGTCGCCGAGCGGCTTGCAATGGAATTCGACGTCGATGCCGTACTGTTCGCAAAGACGCAGCAGCAGGTAACGGGCGATCCAGATCTGGTCGGCGGCGCGCTTGGAGCCCTTGCCGAATACCTGGAATTCCCACTGGCCCTTGGCCACTTCGGCATTGATGCCTTCGTGGTTGATGCCGGCTTCGAGGCAGAGATCGAGGTGCTCTTCAACGATTTCGCGGGCAACCGAACCGACATTCTTGAAGCCGACGCCGGTGTAATAAGGACCCTGCGGAGCCGGGTAACCCTGTTCCGGGAAGCCGAGCGGGCGGCCGTCCTGGTAGAAGAAGTATTCCTGCTCGAAGCCGAACCATGCATCTTCGTCGTCGAGGATGGTTGCGCGGCTGTTCGACGGATGCGGGGTGACGCCATCGGGCATCATGACTTCGCACATGACGAGTGCACCATTGGAGCGGGCCGGGTCGGGATAGATCGCGACGGGCTTCAGCACGCAATCCGACGAGTGGCCTTCGGCCTGCTGCGTGGACGAGCCATCAAAGCCCCAAAGCGGCAGCTGCTCGAGTGTGGGGAATTCGTCGAATTCCTTGATCTGGGTCTTGCCGCGCAGGTTGGGGACCGGCTTGTATCCGTCCAGCCAGATGTACTCGAGTTTGAACTTAGTCATTACGAACCTCTCATAGGTAACAATGCGAAGCCTTGAGGCCTCCCGTGGCTTTGGCCACCGAAGCGCATTCGCGTTCAAGGGCTGACCCCTTAGATGCATGCCGCGTGCCAGATTGGCGATATCGGGCGATTTTTTCGAAAAATCTTTCAGGGGCGCTGTCGCCCAGGAGCCCGGATATCGCGGGCGGATGGTTCTATTGCACTGCGGAAGGCAAATTCACCCCTCATGTTTCATCATTGAATCCTGATAGATAGCCGGCGTCTGCCGGTGAGATGCCCTGCTGCGGTGCAATGATTTCGGTTGCGCGCGAGGGATTGGCATTTGCCCCAAAAACCGGCGCTTTCGGAATGGTTTTTCTTGTAGATGAGACGAATAATGCCTATATTTTTCGCAAGGTGATTTTTTTTTAGTCAAACGGAGCGAATCTGGGCTCTAAGGGTTTGCTCCATACATAAAGTGCTTCGATGCAAACAGAGTGAGATGACCGAAATGGCGACTGGCTTTCATCGTGAGACGGCAACGATCTATCAATTCCCGATTGGCGGGCGCGCGGGCGTGTCCAAATTCCGCAACAGCGGGCTGAGTGACCTCGAGCGCGAGGCGCGCGAGCCGCATGTGGATTTCGGCTCGTGGTACCACGACGAGGCGATCCGCGACGAAGAGCGGAACGACAAGCCGCATTCCTGATGTGAGACCGTGCCGTGCATTTCTTCTCCCCGCCGGGGAGAAGGTGGCCCGAAGGGTCGGATGAGGGGGCTAGCTCACCGAATACCTTTAACCTTGCCCCCTCATCCCGCTGCCGCGGACTTCTCCCCCTCGGGGAGAAGAAACCAGCGGAGACGTTTCCCTCCACATAGGCAGTTCCGCGCGGGACGCTAATCTAGCACCCCCTCGTGCATCTTTCGCCACCCCGCCTACGTCAATTGACGTATACGGTTTCGCTCTCACGAGATCGATAGTCCCTCCCAGCAGCGGCCGCAGATGCCGCTGAGCCTCCACGAGAGGCCAAACAAGGAGAGGGGTTCTTCCAATGATATTCCGCAAGACGCTCAGTGCCGCGCTGCTTGGCGCGATCCTGTCCACCACCGCCTTCCATGGCGCTTTTGCCGCTGACGACACCATCAAGGTCGGCGTGCTGCATTCGCTGTCCGGCACCATGGCCATTTCAGAAACGACGCTGAAGGACGCCATGCTGATGCTCATCGACGAGCAGAACAAGAAGGGCGGCGTGCTCGGCAAGAAACTTGAAGCCGTGGTGGTCGATCCGGCCTCCGACTGGCCGCTGTTCGCCGAAAAGGCTCGTCAGCTGATTTCGCAGGACAAGGTCGCCGCCGTTTTCGGCTGCTGGACATCCTCCTCGCGCAAATCCGTTCTGCCTGTTTTCGAGGAACTGAACTCGATCCTGTTCTATCCGGTTCAGTACGAGGGTGAAGAATCCTCGCGCAACATCTTCTACACGGGTGCAGCACCCAACCAGCAGGCCATTCCGGCCGTAGACTACCTTGCCAATACAGAAGGCGTCGAGCGCTGGGTTCTGGCCGGCACGGACTATGTCTATCCGCAGACCACCAACAAGATCCTGAAGGCCTACCTGATGTCGAAGGGCGTCAAGGAAGAGGACATCATGATCAACTACACGCCGTTCGGTCATTCCGACTGGCAGACGATCGTGTCCGACATCAAGAAATTCGGTTCGGCCGGCAAGAAGACCGCCGTGGTCTCCACCATCAACGGCGACGCCAACGTGCCTTTCTACAAGGAACTGGCGAACCAGGGCATCAAGGCTGAAGACATTCCCGTCGTCGCCTTCTCGGTCGGTGAAGAAGAACTGGCCGGTCTCGATACCGCACCGCTGGTCGGCCACCTTGCCGCCTGGAACTATTTCCAGTCCGTGGATGCGCCGGTCAATGCCGAATTCATCAAGACCTGGCATGCCTTTACCAAGAACGACAAGCGCGTGACCAATGACCCGATGGAAGCCGCCTATATCGGCTTCAACGCCTGGGTAAAGGCTGTGGAATCCGCCGGCACGACGGATACGGACAAGGTTCTCGACTCGATTATCGGCGTTTCCGTGCCGAACCTTTCGGGCGGCTACTCCACCGTCATGCCGAACCACCACATCACCAAGCCGGTGCTGATCGGCGAAATCCAGGCCGACGGCCAGTTTGAAATCGTGCAGCAGACGCCGCAGGTCGTGGGTGACGAGTGGTCGGATTATCTGCCGGATTCGAAGGATCTGATCTCGGACTGGAGGAAGCCGATGTCCTGCGGCAACTTCAATGTGGCCAGTGGGAAGTGCGGCGGCAAGGGTAGCTGATTAGCGGAAGCGGTTGCCGCCCCGGTTGTTGGGGGCGGTTTTCTCATTGGAAACTGAACAAGAATTACCCCCCTCTGCCCTGCCGGGCATCTCCCCCTCAAGGGGGGAGATCGACCTGCGGCGAGGGCCCGCCCATCTCAGAGTTCGAGAATGGAAATGGCGGGAAAGCATCTTGCCGATCTCCCCCCTTGAGGGGGAGATGCCCGGCAGGGCAGAGGGGGGTGAAGCCGCATATTCAGGTCGCGCCAAATTCAAACGCCCTGTCGTAAAACGCCCAAGGAACCCGACATGACGATCCGATCTTTTCTCGGAGCCATCTTCCTCTGGCTCACCCTGGGGATCGCAGCCCAATCCTTCGCGCAAAGCGAGCCGAAGGCGCTGATCGACCAGCTCGGCACGGCGGATTTCAAGCAGGCCGAAGTGCTGATCGGGCAGATTGCCGCCACGGGCGATGCGCGTGTCGTGCCGGCGCTCGAGGCTTTTGCGGCGGGCGATCTTTACGTGCGCAAGGCCGACAATCTGGTTTTCATGACGAAGCCGGCAGGTTCCAATTTTACGCTGATCGACCCGCTGACGGGCGAAAGTGCGGGTGAAGCGCCGAAGGCGGCCGTCAGCAAGATCAAGGTCAACAATAATCTGCGCCGCGTCATCCGCGCCGCTCTTGGCGGCCTGACCCTGCTCAGCCCGGAAAAATCCGTGCGGATTTCCGCGGCAGACGCCGTTCTGAAAGCGCCGAGCGCCGAAAATCTCGAATTGCTGGAAGCGGCCATCGCCAAGGAGGCCGATACTGAGGTGCGGACCCGGATGGAGGAGGCGCGGGCTGTCTCGCTGCTCTCCTCCGAACGGTCAATCGAACAGAAAAAAGAGGCAATCGCCACCATCAAGAGCCTTGGCGGGCGCGATGCCATCGGCATTCTGATGGCGGCCTCATCGTCGGTGGATCAGAGCCTGAAACCGGATATCGACAGCGCCATATCGAGCATCGAAAGCTCCCTTGCCTTCTGGGACTATGCGCAGAATGTCTGGTACGGCCTGTCGCTCGGTTCCGTGCTTTTGCTCGCCGCCATCGGCCTTGCCATCACCTTCGGCGTCATGGGCATCATCAACATGGCGCATGGCGAGATGGTGATGATCGGCGCCTATTCCACCTTCATGGTGCAGGAGGTGATCCGCACGCATTTCCCCGGCCTGTTCGACTGGTCGCTCGCCATCGCTCTGCCCGCTGCCTTTCTGGTGACGGCCTTTGTCGGCCTCGTGATGGAGCGCGGCGTCATTCGTTTCCTTTACGGGCGGCCGCTCGAAACGCTTCTTGCCACCTGGGGCATCTCGCTCATCCTGCAACAGGGCGTGCGCTCCATCTTCGGCCCCACCAATCGGGAAGTCGGCAGCCCGAGCTGGATGTCCGGCTCCTTCAGCGTCGGTTATCTCAATTTCACCTGGAACCGGGTGTGGATCGTCTGCTTCTCGCTGTCGGTATTCTTCGCGCTGCTGGTTCTCCTGAAGCGCTCCGCCTTCGGGTTGCAGATGCGCGCCGTGACGCAGAACCGCCGCATGGCCTCTTCCATGGGCATCCGTACGCCGTGGGTGGATGCCTTTACCTTCGCGCTTGGTTCGGGCGTTGCCGGTCTTGCCGGTGTGGCGCTGTCGCAGATCGACAATGTCTCGCCCAATCTCGGCCAGAGCTACATCATCGACAGTTTCATGGTGGTGGTGTTCGGCGGTGTCGGCAATCTCTGGGGAACGCTGGTTGGCGCCCTGTCTCTCGGCGTGCTCAACAAGTTCCTTGAGCCGACGGTGGGCGCCGTACTTGGCAAGATCCTCGTGCTCGTTCTCATCATCCTGTTCATCCAGAAGCGGCCGCGCGGTCTCTTCGCACTCAAGGGAAGGGCGATCGAAGCATGATTACCGGCTTCCTCCTGCGCGCGCTCGACCGCCGCATTTCCATCGCCATCGGCATCATTCTGGCCATCGCCGTGCTGGTGCCAGCCTCCAACCTGCTGCTGCCGGCCGACAGCGCGTTCCGCATTCCGACCTATATCATGTCGATGCTCGGCAAATATCTGGCCTATGCGCTGCTCGCGCTCGCGCTCGATCTCGTCTGGGGCTATTGCGGCATTCTCTCGCTCGGCCATGCCGCCTTCTTCGCGCTCGGCGGTTATGCCATGGGCATGTATCTGATGCGGCAGATCGGCACGCGCGGGGTTTACGGCCATCCGGTGCTGCCCGATTTCATGGTGTTCCTCAACTGGAAGGAACTGCCGTGGTTCTGGCAAGGCTTCGACATGTTCTGGTTTGCGGCGCTGATGGTGCTTATCGTGCCGGGGCTGCTGGCCTTCGTGTTCGGCTGGTTCGCCTTCCGCTCGCGCGTCAACGGCGTTTATCTCTCCATCATCACCCAGGCCATGACCTATGCGCTGCTGCTTGCCTTCTTCCGCAACGACATGGGTTTCGGCGGCAATAATGGGCTCACCGATTTCAAGGATATTCTCGGCTTTTCCGTGCAGGCGGATGGCACGCGCGCCGTGCTCTTTGCCATGACGGCGGTGATGCTGGCGATCTCGCTGCTGATCGCCTCCGGCATCGTCAATTCCAAATTCGGCAAGGTGCTGGTGGGCGTGCGCGATGCCGAAAGCCGGGTACGCTTCCTCGGTTTCCGGGTGGAAAACATCAAGCTTTTCACCTTTGTCGTGTCGGCCATGATGGCGGGCATTGCCGGGGCGCTGTTCGTACCGCAGGTGGGCATCATCAATCCCGGCGAATTTTCGCCCGCCAACTCCATCGAAGTGGTGGTGTGGACGGCGGTGGGCGGGCGCGGCACGCTGATCGGGCCGATCATCGGGGCGCTGCTGGTCAACGGCGGGAAAAGCTATTTCACCGGCGCTTTCCCGGAATTCTGGCTGTTTGCGCTGGGTGGGCTGTTCATCGCGGTGACGCTGTTCTTCCCCAAGGGCATCGTCGGCACGCTGCAACACTATCTGGCCCGGCGGCGCGAAAAGCGGGTCGCGCTTGCGGCAGCCGACGCCCAGCCGGGCAATGACAGCGGCTCGACAGTGGCGCAACAGGCGGCGGAGTGAGGCGGACATGAACACGATTTCCGAAAACAGAACCAAAAGCCTGCTTTATCTTGACGGCGTCTCGGTGTCCTTCGATGGTTTCAGGGCGCTCAATTCCCTCTCCTTCGTGGTGGAACCCGGTGAGCTGCGCGCCATTATCGGCCCGAATGGGGCTGGCAAGACGACGATGATGGATATCATCACCGGCAAGACAAGGCCGGATACGGGCACGGTGCTGTTCGAAGACAGCATCGACCTCACCAAAAAGGACGAGGCGGATATCGCCCAGCTCGGCATCGGCCGGAAGTTCCAGAAACCAACGGTGTTTGAAAGCCATACCGTCTGGGACAATCTGGAACTGGCGCTCAACCGCAAGCGCGGCGTGTTCGCGACGCTGTTTTACCGGCTGACGGAGCAAGACAAAGCCCGCATCGAGGAAATCCTCGCCACCGTGCGCCTCGGTCACCGCCGCGGCGATCTCGCCGCCAACCTCTCGCACGGCCAGAAACAATGGCTGGAAATCGGCATGCTCTTGGCGCAGGAGCCGAAGCTGCTGCTGGTGGATGAGCCGGTGGCCGGCATGACGGATGCGGAAACGGCCGAAACCGCCGTGCTTTTGAAGGAAATCGCCAAGACCCGTTCGGTGGTGGTGGTGGAACACGACATGGGTTTCATCCGCGAACTGGGGGTGAAGGTGACGTGCCTTGCCGAAGGCTCGGTGCTGGCTGAAGGGTCGATTGATTTCGTGTCGAACGATCCGAAGGTGATTGAGAATTATCTGGGGCGGTGATGGTGTTGTTTGCGTTCGCCATACCCCCCTCTGCCCTGCCGGGCATCTCCCCCTCAAGGGGGGAGATCGGCAAGCGGCGAAAACTCTGCCCATGGAACGGGCGGGTGCGGCATCTGATCTCTCCCCTTGAGGGGGAGATGCCCGGCAGGGCAGAGGGGGGTAACGCCGCCCACTATACCGCCAATGGAGTTTCATCATGCTGAACGTCGAAAACATCAACCTCCATTACGGCGCAGCCCAAGCGCTCCGCGGCGTTTCGCTGACGGCGGAGATGGGCAAGATCACCTGCGTCCTCGGCCGCAACGGGGTGGGCAAAAGCTCGCTGCTGCGGGCCGTTACCGGCCAGCACGCCATCAGCGCCGGGACGATCAGCTTTGAAGGGACGGCGCTTGATGGGCTGGCGCCTTACCACCGGGCCAAGCGCGGCGTCGGCTACGTGCCGCAGGGGCGCGAGATTTTTCCGCTGCTCAGCGTGCAGGAGAATCTCGAAAGCGGCTATGCGCCGCTGCCGCGTAAGGAACGGTTCATTCCCGACGATATTTTCAGCCTGTTTCCGGTGCTGCAATCCATGCTGGGAAGGCGCGGCGGCGATCTCTCCGGCGGCCAGCAGCAGCAGCTCGCCATCGGCCGGGCGCTGGTGACGCGGCCGAAAATCCTCGTTCTCGACGAGCCGACCGAGGGTATTCAGCCGTCGATCATCAAGGATATCGGCCGGGCGATCAAATATCTGCGCGATTCCACCGGCATGGCGATCCTGCTGGTCGAGCAATATCTGGATTTCTGCCGCGAGCTTGCCGATTACGTCTATATCATGGACCGCGGTGAAATCGTGCATCAGGGGCTGGCCGAAACGCTGGATACGCCGGAAGCGCGGCGTCACCTGACAGTATAAATCGAGACTAAAAATGCCGCACGCCGATCACGGCGTGCAAACGGCCGATTAATATTTTGAAAGCCTATGCGTCTCGACATGGCTTTCATGCGCAATTTTAGCATTTCATTGAATAAAAGCCTGTGATATTGGCAGCGAAAATGCTGCATGCGAGACACAGGAAAAGTCTATTCGCACGCTGCGACAGTTGATCCCTTACATTCCCCGCACGTCCGACGTATCGTCGGGAAAACCGTGCCCAATAAAGGCGTGTCAATGAATCAAGACTTTGCCATTGGCCGGGCCGCCCGGCTGTTCCGCTCCGCCCGCACCCTTTTTCTGGGTCTTGCGATGTGCGCGAGCGCCGGTGTCGCAGCGTCGGCATCGACCTGCGGTCAGTTGCCCGGACACGGCATGGAGCCGGGCAGGCATGATTTTTCCATTCTTTCCAACGGTGAAAAACGCGACGGAGTCTATTTTGTTCCCTCGGCCTATGACGGAAAAAAGCCGCTGCCCGTGGTGTTCGATTTCCATGGCTCCAACAGCAATCCGCATGGCCAGCTGAACCGCAGCGGCTGGGACAAGCTGGCCGAACGTGACGGTCTGGTGGTGGTGGCGCTGGCCGGCAGCCTGAATGGCGAATTGCCCGGCACCCATGCCTGGAATGTTCCCGGTGTTACCAAGCGTCCGGGCGGGCTGGACGAGGTCGGTTTCATCCGCGATGCCATCACCATGGTGAAGGGCAAGTTCTGCGTGGATGAGGAGCGTTTTTACGGTTCCGGTTATTCCGGTGGCGGGCGCATGCTCTCGCAATTCATCTGCAATGGCAGCGCGGATTTCACCGCTGCCGGTTTCGTCGCCTCGCTGCGCGCGGGTTATCCGCTGGAGACCGACGGCAAATGGGGACCGGATGCGGCAAGCTGCACGCCGGCGCGGCCGATGTCGATCATCGCCTTTGCCGGCTTGAAGGATCCCGCCAACCCCTATCAGGGCGGCGGCAAGTCCTATTGGCAATATGGCGGCGAGACGGCGCTGAAGCGCTGGGCCGAGATGGACGGCTGCAAGGGCGCCGCCAAAAGCAAGGTGGGCGAAAGTTTCACCGTCAATTCCTATGATGTCTGCAAGGCCGGCGCACGCATTCAGTCCTATGTCATCAACGACTGGGACCACGCCTGGCCGCGCGCCACCATGAAGGCGGAAGTGCTGGCCGCAAGCGCCGTCGTTACCCGCAAACCGGGTGGCGAACAGACGCCGAAGGCGGAACCGGCCGTGGAGCGCAAGATGCCCACAGGCGAAGTGACGCGCACGGTTGATGCGGCGGAAAGAATGTGGGATTTCTTCCGCAATACGGAAGGGCAGCTGGTCGTGGATGCCGTCGTCAAGAAGGATTGCGGCGCAAAGGCCTCATCCGCTTCCGCAACCGCTTCGGAGACCGCGTGCAGCCAGAACAGCAAGCCATCGGCCCTTCCGGTCGCCAAGACGCTCAACCTGTCCGGCAGCAGCGCGCCCGTGGCAGAGGACGCATTGTAACCAAAGCGGTTGAAGGGCGCAGCCGGCTGGAGGAACTGTTCCAGGAAGGCTGCGCCAAAATCCGCCTGCCGGAAACCTTTTCGAACGAAGCCGAAGCCATTCTCATCAATTCCTCCGGCGGCCTGACCGGCGGAGACGAACTTGAATGGCAGGCGGTTGCCGGCGCCGGCACCTCGCTGGTCGTGACCACGCAGGCCTGCGAGAAGGTCTACAAGGCATCCTCCGGCACAGCCACCGTTACCGCCCGGGTTTCCGCCGGGCCGGGCGCCAGATTGCACTGGCTGCCGCAGGAAACAATCCTTTTCGACCGCGCCTCGCTGACCCGCCGACTGGAAGCCGATCTCGACCAGTCTTCCGAATTCATCGCCGTCGAAGCCGTGCTGCTCGGTCGCCAGGCCATGGGCGAGGCGATGGCGCATGGTCTTTTCCGCGACCGCTGGCGCATTCGCCACGGCGGCAAGCTGGTGCATGCCGAAGAGCTTCTGCTGGAAGGCGAGGTGGCGGCCCTGACCGCGAAACCGGCGGTTCTGGCCGGTCAGGTCGCCTTTGCGACGCTGCTTTATATCGGGCCTCTCTCCGAGGCGCTTCTGCCTAAAATCCGGGCTATTGCCGGGGAAAGCGGCGGCGCCAGCGAATGGCAGGGCAAGCTTGTCGTTCGCGTCTCTGCCGCCGATGGTTTCTCCTTGAGAAAATTGCTTTTTCCGATCATTTCGCTCTTGCGAAACGGCGCGCCAGTGCCGAAAGTCTGGAATCTGTAAACCCTTCGGATCGTCGGCAACCGGCGGCCTTCGGGGTCTGTCAACATGTCGGATCTGCTTGCCGCAACCATGCTTGCGGAACAGGTTCCAAGCTGCGGGACCACGATGAACCTTAGCCCAAGAGAAAAAGACAAGCTGCTGATTTCCATGGCCGCCATGGTGGCGCGCCGCCGGCTGGAACGCGGCGTGAAGCTGAACTATCCCGAAGCGATTGCGCTGATTACCGATTTCGTGGTCGAGGGCGCCCGCGACGGCCGTGCCGTGGCGGAGCTTATGGAAGCGGGCGCGCATGTCATTTCCCGTGATCAGGTGATGGATGGCATTGCCGAGATGATCCACGATGTGCAGGTGGAAGCGACGTTTCCCGATGGCACCAAGCTGGTGACCGTTCACGAACCGATACGGTGAGGTGGCGAATATGGCGCTGGAGCTTCGGCCCAATTGCGAATGCTGCGACCGCGATCTTGCTCCCGACAGCCGGGATGCGATGATCTGCTCGTTCGAATGCACCTTCTGCGTCGATTGCGTGACCGATGTGCTTCACGGCGCCTGCCCGAATTGCGGCGGTGAGCTGGTTCGCAGGCCCGTTCGCCCGGCGGCGAAACTCGTCAATAATCCCGCGTCGACACGGCGGGTCCTGAAGGCCGAAGGCTGCACGGCGGCCAAAGTTGCTTGAGACAAAAGGGGAAATACCATGAAACCCGGCGAAATCATTGCCGCAGAGGGCAGCATCGAACTCAATGCCGGCCAGCCGACCGTGACCATCGAAGTCGCCAATTCGGGCGACCGGCCGGTGCAGGTGGGCAGCCACTATCATTTCTTCGAGACCAATGCGGGTCTTCTCTTTGACCGCGACAAGGCGCGCGGCATGCGCCTTGATATTCCCGCCGGCACGGCGGTTCGTTTCGAACCCGGCCAGAAGCGGGAAGTGACGCTGGTGCCGCTTTCCGGCAAGCGCGAGGTTTACGGTTTCCGTCAACAGGTCATGGGGAGGTTATGAAATGGCGACGGCGCATTATCATGGAAGCTGCCAGTGCGGCGATGTGAGCTTTGAGGTCGACGCCGATCTCGATCATACCATCATCTGCAATTGTTCGCGCTGCAAGCGCCTGGGTTCCACACTGGCCTTCGCGCCGCGTGAGAGATTCACGCTGCTTTCCGGCGAGGACAAGCTGGCGGAATATCTCTTCAACAAACACAAGATCCATCATCTTTTCTGCTCCACCTGCGGCATCGAGAGCTTTGCTTATGCCGATGGTCCGGATGGAACGCCGATGGTGGCGGTAAACGCCAATTGTCTCGATGGTGTCGATCCCCGGGCGCTAAAGCCGCAGGCTTTCGATGGCGCGGCGGCCTGAGCGATGGAGATGAGCCGAAAAAACGTCCTTCTGGCGACCGTGCTTCTCTGCGCGACCGCCGGCCTGTCCATGCCGGCCGCCGCACAGGGCGAGCCGGATTGCAAGGCCCCGCAGACGCAGGCGGACATGACCATCTGCGCCGGCAAGGATTACGAAAAGGCCGACAAGCAGTTGAACGTCGAATATCAGAAGCTGCGCAAGCTGCTCACCGAGCGCGACAAGACGGCGGATGCAGACGGTAAGGGTGCGACCGACGCGCTGGTGACCGCCCAGCGTGCCTGGGTAGCGTTTCGTGACGCCAATTGCGCGCTTTCAGGCTTTCAGGCCCGCGGCGGCTCGATGGAACCGATGCTGATTTCCTCCTGCCTCGCCGAGATGAGCGGCAAGCGGGCGGAAGAATTGCGTCAGTTGTCGGAAGGTTTCTGAACGCATGGGGCGGCGCATCACGATCGTCGGAAATGGGGAGCTGCCGCCGGGCGCAGCCCGGCTCATCGACCGTTCGGACATCGTCATCCGCTTCAACGATTGCCGGTCGCTGGGGCTGGGCGGCACGCGCACCGATGTTGTGGCTGTGTGTAACACCGGGCGGCCGGGTCTCGAGATGACCGAGAGAACCGAATGGCGCGAGAGTGACGGTGTGCGGCAGGCCGCCGTCATCTGGTCCGTGCGTGATCCCGCAAAATTTTCCGAAATGGAACCGGACATACGCGCATGCTGGCCGGAACTGACCGATTTCTGCGCCGATTACACCGAAGGCTTTGCCGCCATCGCCCGGGAAACCGGCAAGGGTCATATCGTCATTCCGCGCGGTGTGCATGAAAGGCTCGATGCCGCGCTCGAAGCCTATGCGCCCGGGCCCTATGTCTGCCCCAGCACCGGTCTTTTTGCCATCGCCCATGTTCTTGAGAGCGTGAGCGACGATGGCGACGAGGTGGCGATTGCCGGTTTCGGCCATCAGGGCTGGAGTGGCCATCCCTTTGCTGCCGAACAACAGCTGGTCGAAGCCCTTGCGGGCGAGGGCCGGCTGACACGAATTTCTCCCACATCGATTTTCTCCGCGTCCGAAGGAGCCTGAGCCCATGCCCTACAAGATTTCCCGCGCCGCCTATGCCGGCATGTTCGGCCCGACCGTTGGCGACAAGGTGCGTCTTGCCGATACCGAACTCTTCATCGAGATCGAGAAGGACCACACGATCTATGGCGAGGAAGTGAAATTCGGCGGCGGCAAGGTCATTCGCGACGGCATGGGCCAGAGCCAGGCGACGCGGGCCGAAGGCGCGGTCGATACCGTCATCACCAATGTGGTGATTGTTGACCATAGCGGCATCTACAAGGCTGATGTGGGCCTGAAGAACGGCCGCATCCACGCCATCGGCAAAGCGGGCAATCCCGATACGCAGCCCGGCGTGACGATCATCGTCGGCCCCTCGACCGAGGCGATTGCCGGCGAAGGCAAAATTCTGACGGCTGGCGGCATGGACGCGCATATCCACTACATCTGCCCGCAGCAGATCGAAGAAGCGCTGATGAGCGGTGTGACCTGCATGCTGGGCGGCGGCTCCGGCCCGGCGCATGGCACGCTCGCCACCACCTGCACCGGCGCATGGCACATCGAGCGGATGATAGAAAGCTTCGATGCCTTCCCGATGAATCTGGCGCTGGCCGGCAAGGGCAATGCCTCGCTGCCCGCACCGCTGGAGGAGATGATCCTTGCCGGCGCGTCGTCGCTGAAGCTGCATGAGGACTGGGGCACGACACCCGCCGCCATCGACAATTGCCTGACGGTGGCCGATCAATACGATGTGCAGGTGATGATCCACACCGACACGCTGAACGAAAGCGGTTTCGTGGAAGATACGGTCGCCGCCATCCGTGGCCGCACCATCCACGCCTTCCATACCGAAGGGGCGGGCGGCGGGCACGCGCCTGATATCATCAAGGTCTGTGGCAATCCCAACGTCATTCCGTCTTCCACCAACCCGACACGGCCCTATACCGTCAATACGCTCGCCGAACATCTCGACATGCTGATGGTGTGCCACCACCTGTCGCCGTCCATTCCCGAAGATATCGCCTTTGCCGAAAGCCGCATCCGCAAGGAAACCATCGCGGCGGAGGATATTCTCCATGATATCGGCGCGTTTTCGATCATCTCTTCCGACAGCCAGGCCATGGGCCGCGTCGGCGAAGTGGCGATCCGCACATGGCAGACGGCCGACAAGATGAAGCGCCAGCGCGGCCGCCTGAAGGAAGAGACCGGCGAAAACGACAATTTCCGTGTCCGCCGTTACATCGCCAAATATACGATCAACCCCGCCATCGCCCAGGGTGTCAGCCACGAGATCGGCTCCATCGAAGTCGGCAAGCGCGCCGATCTGGTGTTGTGGAACCCGGCCTTTTTCGGCGTGAAGCCGGAGATGGTGCTGCTCGGCGGCTCGATTGCCGCCGCTCCGATGGGCGATCCGAATGCCTCCATTCCCACGCCGCAGCCGATGCATTATCGGCCGATGTTCGCCGCCTATGGCAAGCTGCGCACCAATTCCTCGGTCACTTTCGTATCGCAGGTGTCGCTGGATGCAGGCCTTGCCCAGCGCCTCGGGGTTGCCAAGAAGCTGTTGCCGGTGAAGAATGTCCGCGGCGGCATCTCCAAGGCGTCGATGATCCACAACTCGCTCACCCCACATATCGAGGTCGATCCGGAAACCTACGAAGTGCGGGCGGATGGCGAGCTTTTGACCTGCGAACCGGCAACGGTGCTGCCGATGGCGCAGCGTTATTTCCTGTTCTGAGAAACGGCTGCTCCGCGCTCAGATGCACATGAGCGCGGTCAGCAGGCTTGCAACGCCGGCCATGAACAGCCCCATGGCCGCCATTGCGGGGACCTTTATCCTCGGCTGATCGATGATTGCGTCCGCTTCGCCCGCAAGCAGGGTTATGGCTTGCAGAAACAGGTAGAGGCAGAACAGCAAAGAGGCGCTGAAAAACAGGGCGGCTGGGTAAACCAGCCAATTGGAAAGGTCCGGCGTCCTGTTCTTGAAAGTGGCCAGAAGGAGGATCAGCGAAAGCCCGGCGCTGGCGATGATGCGGAAAACCGCCAGCATTTCCTTGGTCGATTCCTTGTTGCCGTCGTTCATTTGGACCGCTTGCGCCACCAGGACAGCCCCAGGATATCTTTCATCAGGTACGGCGGCTCGGTGTGGCTGTTGCGCTTGTCCTGAAATTTTTTCGATGAAGGCAGCTTTTCCTTCTCCGCTTGCCGCTTTGCATAGGTCTCCTCCCAGCAGGCGATGAATTCATCCGCGTGTCTGTAGCCAAGCTCGCAGGGCACTTTTCCGCTGCGCGCCGAGGCGCTGAGCGTTTCCACGTCAATGATGCGATGGGCGAATGCGCCCACCGCACTGGCCTGCAGAGTGACGACTTCATCGATGTACCATGACCGCCATTCGGCGAAACTCTTGCCGTCTACCTTTTCCGCGACCTTCCGCAGCAAGTCTCCATCCATCTTTTCGCAGACATCCGTGACCAGCCCTGCGACGAAGCCACGCAAATTGGAGCATTGTGGGCCGTCGCTATAGTCGAAATAGGCTCTGAGGGTACTGTCGAGATGATTGAGTACGCGATCTTTCAAAATCAATTTCAGTGTCTCCCGTTGGGTGGCGGAATATTACTTAAAAGTGTATTTATGTAAACTGTTCCTTATAGTTGTATCAGGTAGTATCGGGCCTGTTTGAATCTCCTTTGAAATCGGGATTTTTATGCTGCACCGCAGCGCGTCTTGCGCTATGGAAACGGCAAAAGAATTCCGCGCGGATCGATCCCAAGCGATCCCCGTAAAACGCCAGAATAGGAGACAAGACATGCTCGGCAAAAAAGTGCCCGCCGTAACCTTCCGCACGCGCGTTCGCGATGAGGCCGTCGGTGGCCCCAACCCGTTCCGTTGGCAGGACATGACCTCCGACGATTATTTCAAGGGCAAGAAGGTCGTCCTGTTTTCGCTGCCCGGCGCCTTCACGCCGACATGCTCGACCTACCAGCTGCCCGATTTCGAAAAGCTGGCGGGCGAGTTCCGCGCGCTCGGCGTCGATGATATCTATTGCCTGTCGGTCAATGACGCCTTTGTCATGAATGCCTGGGCAAAGGGCCAGAACCTCGAAAATGTCAAGGTCATTCCGGATGGTTCGGGTGAGTTCACCCGCAAGATGGGCATGCTGGTCGCCAAGGACAATCTCGGCTTCGGCATGCGCTCCTGGCGTTACGCCGCCGTCGTCAACGATGGCGTCGTTGAGCAGTGGTTCGAGGAGGAGGGCTATTCGGACAATTGCGAATCTGACCCTTACGGCGTTTCCGCGCCGCAGAACATTCTGGAAAACCTGAAGGCACGCGCTGCGGCCTGATTTCGGTTTTAAGATTTTTGCGAAAGCCCGGCCGCAATGCCGGGCTTTTTTCGTTTTCTGGGACGTGATTGTCTTTCGCGGTGCCGCAGCATCCGCACACCGTCACCCCGGATTAGATCCGGGGTCCAGCGCGATCAAGTCCCTGATCGCGAAAGACTCCTCTCACGGCGCAGACGCGCCGTGGCTGGATGCCGGATCCAGTCCGGCATGACGGAGGAGAAGTTGCCGGACGCCTCAAGTCTTTCTGTCTGCAATGCCGGCCTTTTTCACGCCTTGCATTGTATCCACCTTGAAATCACCCCGCCTATCCGGCAAAAATCAGACCCCCAAGACTGTTTCTGAAACGGATCATCCCATGCTGCGCGTCACCTCCTATCATCCGGCCGGAACCCCTGCCGACGAAGCTTCCGGTTATGTCACCCTGGCGCATGACCAGCGGCATCTGCGCCGCAAGCTGCTGCATCTGCAAAATGATGAGATGGTGATGCTGGACCTGAAGGAAGCCGTGCTGTTTGCCCATGGCGATCTTCTGGTGGTGGAGAACGGCGACCTGATCGAGGTCCGTGCGGCGGATGAAAAGCTGTTCGAAATCAAGGCGAAGGACCGCCTTCACCTGATCGAGCTTGCCTGGCATCTCGGCAACCGGCATCTTTCCGCGCAGATCGAAGAAGAGCGTATTCTCATCCTGCGCGACCATGTTATTCGCGCCATGCTGGAAGGTCTGGGCGCCACCGTGCGTGAGGTGGAAGAGCCATTCCAGCCGGCGCGCGGCGCTTACCACGCCCATGGTGGCCATTCCCATGGTCATGACCACGGGCATCACCATCACGATCACGGCTGAGCCGTGAGTGACGATCGCGGCGTCGCCGCGCTGCTGCGGCTCATGGCCTGGCTGTCGCCGGCTTTTCCCGTCGGTGGTTTTTCCTATTCCGGCGGTCTTGAAAAGGCGGTGGAGGATCGTCGCATCGGCGATGCGGCGGCCCTGCGCGACTGGCTCGAAACGCTGCTGCGCCATGGCAGCCTGTGGAACGATGCGGTGTTTCTGGCGCATGCCTGGCGCAGCGCCGGGGATGCGGCCATCTTGAGCGAAACGGCCGATCTGGCGCGGGCGCTGGCCGGTTCGGCGGAGCGATACCGCGAGACGGTGCTTCTGGGCGATGCCTTCGTTGCCGCCGCCGGCGCATGGCCGCATGCGGTTCTTGAGTTGTTGCCGAAAGACGTTCCTTATCCCATCGCCGTCGGCGGGGTCGCCGCCGGCCATGCGGTGCCGCTCAGGGAAACGGTTGCCGCCTTTTTGCATGCCGGCGCCTCGCAGATCGTTTCAGCGGGCATCCGCCTCGGGGTCGCGGGACAGAAGGATGGCGTTGCCATTCTGGCCGCAAGCGAGGCGATCATCGCAGAGATGGCGGCGCGGGCGATGCAATCCACGCTCGACGATCTCGGCAGCGCGACGATCATCGCCGATACGGCAGCCATGCGCCATGAAACGCAGGGCACCCGGCTTTTCCGGTCCTGAAAGGGCGGCACGATCCTTGCATATATTGAAGCGTCCCGTTGAGGGACTATGGTGAAACAAGACCAAAGCATATCGAAGGGAACAGAGTGATGAAATCGGGTAATGGACCGCTGCGCGTCGGCATTGGCGGGCCGGTCGGTTCTGGCAAGACGGCGCTGACGGAAAAGCTCTGCAAGGCAATGAGCGCGGATTATTCCGTCGCGGTCGTCACCAACGATATTTACACCAAGGAAGATGCCGAGGCGCTGGTGCGCATGCAGGCGCTGCCGTCCGAGCGTATCGTCGGGGTCGAGACGGGCGGTTGCCCGCATACCGCCATTCGTGAGGATGCGACGATCAATCTGCAGGCGATTGCCGGGCTCAATGCGCGGTTTCCCGATCTCGATGTGGTCTTCATCGAATCCGGCGGCGACAATCTCGCTGCGACCTTTTCGCCCGATCTGGCCGACATTACCATCTATGTGATCTCCGTCTGCCAGGGTGAGGAAATTCCGCGTAAGGGCGGGCCGGGCATCACCCGCTCTGACCTGCTGGTCATCAACAAGAAGGACCTTGCGCCCTATGTCGGTGCTGACCTCACCGTCATGGACAGCGATGCGACGCGCATGCGCAACGCCATGCCCTTCGTTTTCACCGATATGAAACGCGGCGACGGCGTGGATCGCATCGTCGGTTTTCTGAAAGAGCAGGGCGGTCTCTGAAATATGGCTATCGCCCGCCGTTTCGGTGCTTACGAGGTTTCCCGTTTTGTCGACGGTGTCTACAAGGCGCCGGTCGGCCATCTCATCCATCGTCAGGGCGCCGAAGCGCTGGCTGCGGCCCTTGCCGGCCATCAGGGCGAAACGGTGGATATGGACGTCAACTGCTTCGCGCTGTCCGGGCCTGACGGCGTCTGGCTGATCGATGCCGGTTGCGGCACGGCCTGGGGTGAGGCCTATGGCCATGCCCGCGCGGCGATGATTGCCGCGGGGATTCAGCCGGCCGATGTGACGCGTATCATCCTCACCCATATTCATGGCGACCATGCGCTTGGCCTCATCGATGGCGACCGGCCTTATTTTCCCAATGCTGACATATGGGTTCCCGAGGCCGATCTTGGCTTTTTCAGCAGCGCGGAGGCGCGCAAAAGCCTGCCGCCGGCCCGGCAGGGCGGGTTCGACCTTGCCGCGCGGCTGCTCGACATTTGCGGCCCGATGTTGCGGCCGATCCCCATGGGCGCGGTCGCCGAGGGTATCGAGGCAGTCGCCATGCCTGGCCATACACCGGGGCACACCGGTTATCTGATCGGCAATTGCGATGAGCGGCTGTTATTATGGGGCGACGTGCTGCATGTGAGCGCGTTGCAGGTGAAAGATCCCGGCGTCGGTTTCGTCTACGATATCGATTCCGCGCTTGCTTATGAAACACGCCTCAAGGCGCTGGCCGAGGCAGCCGATCATGGCTGGCTGGTTTCCGGCGGTCATCTCGGCGGATTTTTCCGTGTCGAGCGGCAGGGCGACAGCTTCCGTTTTGTGCCGCAGCCGGACTGATTTTCCGATTTCGGGCATGCAGAAGGGCGGAATGCCTGATGGCATCCCGCCCTTCATCCTCTCCCGGTATTTTCATATCTGCTTCAATGCGGCGACGTCATTGACCTGCACGATGCGTCCGCGCACGGTGACGCCAGCCTTTTTCAGTGCCGAAAAGGCGCGCGACAGTGCTTCCGGCGCGAGGCCGAGCTTGCCGGCGAGCAGGCTTTTCTGGAATGGCAGCCGCAGCGAAAAGGATGTCGCGTCGCGCGGGCCCTGATTGATGAGGTAATGGGCGACACGTTGCGGCGCCGTCTGCAGCCGGTCGTTCGCGATGCAATCCATCGTGGCCAGCAGGCTGTTGGACAGGCAGCGCATGACGGCCTTGGCGATGGCCGGCTCCTGATCGATCAGACTGCGGATTCTCGCAAGTTCGAACCGCGCCACGGTGCAGCTTTCCGCCGCCTGCGCGCTGTAGCGATAGGTATCGCTGCCGAAAATCAGGCATTCGTTGAAGGTATCGCCGGGGCCGCTGACGCGCACATCCGCCTCGCGCCCGTGCCGGTCCAGCCGGTAAAGCCTGACGTAACCCGACAGCACGCAGTAGAAATGTTGCGCCGCTTCGCCTTCCTTGAAGAGCACATGGCGGGCGTTCACATTGGTGATGGTCGCCGCCTCCATCAGCTTCAATGCCGCCGCATCATCCGCTATCCCGATCAAGGGTGCACGCAGCAGAATGTTCCTGTCCCTGTTGCTCAGCTTCACGGTCTTGTTCACGTCCATCCGGCTCCCGCTCATACCTTTTGCCGGGCTGTCCGAAGCGAGACGAAACCGGGGATGTTCGTGTTCCCGCACGCCTATCTGAAAAGAGCTCATCGCATTATCCTTCGACCGGCAATTCCCGATGCGAGGGAGATTAGCAGTTCACCTGGAAAGCGAATTGATTTCGATCAAACAGAATTGCAGTCGTTACGGGAGGAAATGGTTCGTCCATTCGGGCTTAGAAGCACAGGGGGAATATGGAGCGGGCGAGCGCCGCATATTTCTTCTCCCCGAGGGGGAGAAGGTCGCGGCAGCGGGATGAGGGGGCAAGGCCAGAGATAGATCGAGCGCTAGCCCCCTCATCCGATCCTTCGGGCCACCTTCTCCCCCTCGGGGAGAAGAAACAGGTGGCGACGTTTTGCCCCTTAAACACCCCCAAAAGAAACGCCGGGCACAGGGCCCGGCGTCTCAATCGTTATTCTGCAAGCTTCACTCCGCAGCGAGCGGCGGTAGCCGCAATATGTTGCTGCCCTTGTCCGCGGCCTTGTCGCCGGTGCTCTTTTCCATGCTGGCGACGCGTGCCTCCAGCGAGGAGAGCGCCAGGCTGTTTTCGCGGGCGATCTCCGAGAGTTTCTCGTTGGAGAGGGCCTCTTCCTCCTCTTCCTTCTTGCCGACGAAGCGGCCGAAAAGGTGGGCGAGCAGGCGCGACAGGTCGTCCATGATGAGGAAGAAGGCCGGCACCACGATGAGCGACAGCACCGTCGAGACGATGATGCCGCCGATCACCGCAATCGCCATCGGCGCGCGGAACGAACCGCCTTCGCCGACGCCGAGCGCGGAGGGCAACATGCCCGCCGACATGGCGATGGAGGTCATGATGATCGGGCGGGCGCGCTTGCGGCCGGCCTCCACCATGGCATGCACCCGTTCCATGCCGTGGCGGCGCATTTCGATGGCGAAATCCACCAGCAGGATGGCGTTCTTCGTCACGATGCCCATCAGCATCAGGATGCCGATGAGAACGGGCATGGACAGCGCGTTCTGCGTGATGATGAGCGCGACCGCCACGCCGCCGATGGCAAGCGGCAGCGAGAACAGGATGGTGAAGGGCTGGATGACATCCTTGAACAGCAGGATGAGCACGACCAGCACCAGCATCAGACCGAGCAGCATGGCGTTGACGAAGCCCTGCTGCATTTCGCCCTGCACCTTGGCGTCGCCGCTTTCGGCCAGGCGCACGCTCGCCGGCAGGTCGGTTTCCGACACGATGCGTTTGAACTCGGCCGTCGATGTATCGAGCGCCGTGCCGAAGGGCACGTCGGAGCCGATGGAGACGACGCGGTTGCGGTCGTTGCGCTTGATCGAGCTTGGGCCTTCCGAATAGTCGATATCGGCAACGCTATAGAGCGGCACCAGCGACCCTGAGGCAGTCTTTATCTTCAGCGCGCGGATGGTGGCGAGATCGCGGCGGGTATCGAGCGAGGCCTGCACGCGGATCGGAATCTGCCGGTCATCCAGCGAAATCTTCGTCAGCTGCGCATCGATATCGCCGATGGTGGCGACACGCACGGTCTGCGAAATCTGCTGTGGCGTGATGCCGAGACGGGCGATTTCATCCTTGCGCGGGCGAATCTGCAGTTCGGGGCGGGGCAACGCACCTTCCGAGCTGACATTGGCAAGGATGGGCGAGGCGCGCAGGCGGCTTTCGAGAATGCCGACGGCGTCGTTCAGGTCCTTCTCGTTCGTCGAGAGGAAGTTGAAGGAGAGCTCGCGTTCCGCACGGTCGTTCAGCTTGATGATGCGGACATCCGGGATGCCGCGCACCTGCGCGAAAATATCCCGTTCCACATCCCATTGCGGACGTGTGCGACCCTTTTCCTCCACCTTGGGCAAGTATGGGCCGATGAGCGGGATGGAGCCGAGGCCCTTGTTGACCACCAGCTTGAGCAGCGAATGGTCGATGTGCTGGAGGATGACGTTGACGGTGGCGCGGCGAAGCTCCAGATCGCCCTTGGGCGAAGCGCCGCCGAGGATGAAGACGCTTTCGACGCCGTTGATGTCACGCAGGGCATGATAAATCTGCGTCGTCGTGCGGTCGGTTTCGTCGAGCGTCGCATTGGGCGGCAGTTCCACCGAAAGCGTCACGCGCGAGGCGTCGTCCGGCGGCAGGAAGCTGCCCGGAACGCCGGCAAGCAGAATGACGGAAGCGACGAGGAAGCCGATGGCGCCGAGCAGCGTCAGATAGCGCGCCCACCACTTGCGGGTGGTGGCGGTTACCATGCGCGTATAGGCCTTCATCAACCGGCTGTCATTGTCGTGGTGATCGTCCATCGCATCTTCGGCGCGCATCAGATAGGCCGCCATCAACGGTGTGATGAGGCGGGCCACGGCGAGCGAGAAGAACACCGAGAAGGCGACGGTGAGGCCGAACTGGATGAAGTACTGGCCGGGAATGCCGGGCATGAACGACACCGGCACGAAAACCGCGATGATGGTGAAGCTGGTGGCGATGACGGCGAGGCCGATTTCATCCGCCGCTTCGAGTGCCGCCCGATAGGGCGTCTTGCCCATCTTGATATGGCGGGCGATGTTCTCGATTTCCACGATGGCGTCGTCGACGAGAATACCCGTGGCGAGCGTGAGCGCCAGGAAGCTGACGAGATTGAGCGAGAAGCCCATGATATCCATGATCCAGAAGGTCGGGATCGCGGAAAGCGGCAGGGCCACGGCGGCAATCAGGGTTGCGCGCCAGTTGCGCAGGAAGAGCAGGACAACGATGACGGCGAGGATCGCGCCTTCGATCAGCGTATCGAGTGCGGCCTTGTAGTTGCCATAGGTGAAATAAACGGCGTCATCGACCATTTCGATCGACACATCCGGATGATTCTTGCGCACTTCATTGAGGCTTGCCGCCACGGTTTCGGCGACCGAGACCTCGCTTGCGCCCTTGGAGCGGAACACCGCGAAGGTGACGGCGGGATTGCCGTTGAAACGCGAGAAGGATTTCTGCTCCTCATAGGTGTCGGTGACCGTGCCGAGTTCGGAAAGCTTGACGAAACGACCGTTGGAAAGCGCAATCGTGGTATTGGCGAGCTGGCTCACATCGCGCGTATCGCCGAGCGTGCGGATGGTCTGTTCGTTGCCGCCCACCTGGCCTCGGCCCGAGCCGAGATCGACGTTCGTGCCGCGCAGCTGGCTGTTCACCTCGGTAGCGGTGATGCCATAGGCGTCGAGCTTTTCGGGGCTCAGCGACACGCGAACTTCGCGGTCAGCGCCGCCGTAACGGTCGACCTTGCCGATGCCGGACTGGCCCTGGAGCGAACGCTTGATCGTGTCATCCACGAACCAGGACAGTTCTTCCAGCGTCATGTTGGGCGAAGAGACGGCGAAAGTCTGGATCGCCTGCCCCTCGACGTCGATCTTGCTGACGACGGGCACTTCGATATCGGCGGGCAGATCGCTGCGGATCTTGTCGATGGCGTCCTTGGTGTCCTGAACCGCTTCTTCCGTCGGCTTTTCGATGCGGAAGACAACCGTTGTCGTCGACTGTCCGTCGACCACTGTGGACTGAATTTCGTCGACGCCGCTGATGGCGGCGACGGCGTCCTCGATCTCCTTCGTCACCTGCATTTCCAGCTCGGAGGGCGAAGCGCCGCTCTGGGTCACGGTAACGGCCACGACGGGAACGTCGATATTCGGAAAACGGGTGATGGGCAGGGTGTTGAACGCCTGCATGCCGAGGATCATCAAAAGCGCGAAGCCGAGCAGCGGCGCAATCGGGTTACGGATTGACCATGCGGAAAAGTTCATCTCATTCCCTCAGTCAGTTGGACGCAGCCGTCTGGGCTTCCACCGGTCTTATCCGGTCACCATCACGCACGAATGCTCCAGCTTTCTCGACAACCTTGTCTCCAGCGGCAAGACCGCTGACAATCTCGATAAAACCGCCGTCTTCGATGCCGGTCTCGATCTTCACCTGCTTGACGACGTCGCCTTCCACCTTGCGGGTGGTAGAGCCTTCACGCCCGGAGGTGACGGCCGACAGCGGCAAAGCGAGCGCATTCGTCTCCTCGACGATGATCGCCGCGCTGGCATACATGCCGGAACGCGCCGGGCTGTCGGTCGGCAGAACCACATGCACGGAGCCGAGGCGCGTCGTCGGGTCGACGGTGGGTGAAACGAGGCGCACCTTGCCTTCTATTTTCTCAGCTCCGCCGGCAACCGTCAAATAGGCTTTCTGGCCTGCCTTGACCTTCTGGATATCGGTCTCGGAGAGATCGGCGACGAGTTCTATCGCGCCGTCCTTGATGACGGTGAACAGCGGATTGCCAGCACCGCTGGCGATTGCGCCAACCTTGGCGTTCTTGGCGGATACGATGCCGGCAACCGGGGTTTTCACGCCGGTGCGCGTCAGCTTCAGATCGATGTCGTCGATCTGCGCGTCGACGACCTTGATGTCGGCTTCGCCGGCGGAAACGGCCTGTTTGGCCGCATCGAGGCGGGCCTGCGCCACCTGAGCGGCCGCTTCGGTCTTTTCCGTTTCGGAGACGGAGCCGGAGCCGCTCTGGCCGAGCTTGGCGGCGCGGTCACGCTGGCGAAGGGCGTCATTGAGATTGGCCTGCGCTTCTAGCACCTGCGCTTTCGACTGGGTGACGGAGGCTTCAGCCTTGGCCTTGTTGGCCTCAAGCTGGCTCTTTTGCAGCACGAGGCTGTCGGAGGACAGCACGGCCAGAACCGCATTCGCTTCCACCCGGTCGCCGATATCGGCGTTCAGCGTGTCGATCGACAGGCCGTCGACCAGCGGCTGGACGTAAATCTCGTCCACGGGGCGGATCGTGCCGGTGGCGATGATGCGGTCCACGAGATCGCGTTTTGCCGCATGGGCGACGATGATGGAGGGCAGGTTCTGCTGTTTGACCGGCGCCTGCGCCTCTCCCTCGGCTGCTGCGGAGAGGGGAAGCGCCGTTGCGGAAAGAAGAAGGAATACAAAGCGGTTAAACGTGACTTTATGCTGCATGTGTCTTGGCTCGCGCAATATCCGATCGCATGTCCTGCAGCCCCAGGGCTCAATTAGAAGGTCATGCGATAGCGAATGTGAAACAAGGGATCACAATACTTCCTTTTCGATCCTCCCGATTCAAACGCCCCTCAACGCGAATCTTAAGCACCTTTGCCCTGTGCTTATTTTACAAGATCAAATTTGGCAGTCTTGTGGGCGGGACTGTAATTCTTGTTGTCGTACAAATCAATCCGCATAGCCGCGATGGTTGATATACATTTTTGTATAGGTCGGGATATTGTAATTCGTCAAATGGGTTACCAGCGAAATAGGTGCATTTCGGCAAAGCCTCCAAAAGAAGATCGACGCCAGATGGGAAATCGAGTTAAGCGATTCTCGGCCTTGTGCCGAGGATCTGCAACGTTGTGATTTTGTTGGCGTGGTTAGATCCTTGGGACAAGCCCAAGGATAACGTCGAGAGAGTTGTCGCCCTGGTACCAATCATAAATCAGAACGCGCGGACCTCCCGCGCGCTCCATTATTTAGGCGTCACTTCGAATTATTTCAGCGCCGCATCGGTGATTTCGGTGGTGAAGGCGCCTGTCGGTTCCTTGGTAATGACCGGGTCGGAACCGCCGCCCAGCAGCGTCTTGACCGTGCGGTCATAGTCCGCCTTGTCGAGCGCGCCCTTCGAACCGGCGGTCAGTTTTGCCACTTCGCCCATCATGCGCTTCTGGTGTTTTTCGGTCTGGGCGCCGGAGGCGTCGTTTTCGAGAACGATATCGGCGGCGTCGTCAGGGTTTTCTTCGGCCCATTTCCAGCCCTTCATGGAAGCGCGGACGAATTTGACCATGTCTTCCTTGAACTTGGCGTCCTTCAGCTTGTCTTCCAGAACGTAAAGCCCGTCTTCCAGCGTCGCCACGCCTTCCGCCTCGTATTTGAAGGTGACGAGTTCCTCCGGCTTGATGCCGGCATCGATGACCTGCCAATATTCATTATAGGTCATGGTGGAAATGCAGGCGGCCTGCTTTTGCAGCAGCGGATCGACATTGAAGCCCTGTTTGAGAACAGTCACGCCATCGGCGCCGCCGGTTGTCGGGATTTTCAGATGCGCCATCCACGACAGGAACGGGTATTCATTGCCGAAGAACCAGACGCCCAGCGTCTTGCCCTTGAAATCCTCCGGCTTGGTGATGCCGGTTTCTTTCAGGCAGGTCAGCATCATGCCTGACGATTTGAACGGCTGGGCGATATTGACCAGCGGCACGCCCTTTTCGCGGGTGGCGAGTGCGGATGGCATCCAGTCGACGATGACGTCCGCACCGCCGCCGGCCAGAACCTGCGCGGGTGCAATGTCCGGGCCGCCGGGCTTGATGTCGACATCGAGGCCTTCGGCTTCGTAAAAACCCTTGTCCTTTGCGACGTAATATCCCGCGAACTGCGCCTGGGTGACCCATTTCAGCTGCAGGGTAATCTTGTCGGCGGCCTGCGCTCCGAATGCGGTCAGGAGTGACGCGCCGGCAAGAAGCATGGATGCAAGTTTCATTTTCATCGCTGTTCCCTTTTTCGTTATTACGTTCGTCCCCCACGGACGGACGGATGCCAGAAGGTGACGGCCCGCTCCGCGAGCGCCACGAGACCATAAAAGCCGGAGCCGGCGAGTGCTGCGACCGCGATTTCGGCCCAGACCATATCGACATTGCTGCGGCCCATTTCCGCCGAAATGCGGAAACCCATGCCGACGATGGGCGTGCCGAAGAATTCCGCGACGATGGCGCCGATCAGCGCCAGCGTGGAATTGATCTTCAGCGCGTTGAAGATGAACGGCCAGGCGGCGGGCAGGCGCAGCTTCAGCAACGTCTGCCACCAGCCGGCGGCATAGGTGCGCATCAGGTCGCGTTCCATGTGGCTGGAAGCGGCAAGCCCCTGAACTGTGTTCACCAGCATGGGGAAGAAGGTCATGATGACAACGACGGCGACTTTCGACTGCCAGTCGAAGCCGAACCACATGACCATGATGGGTGCTACGCCGACGACCGGCAGAGCCGAGACGAAATTGCCGATGGGCAGCAGCCCGCGTTGCAGGAAAGGCGAGCGGTCGATGAGGATGGCGACGGCAAAGCCGAGGCCGCAGCCGAGCACATAACCCGTCAGTACCGATTTGATGAAGGTCTGGCGGAAATCGGCCCAGAGTATCGGCAGGGAGCCGGCGAGCCGTGCAAGGATAGCGCTCGGAGCCGGCAGCAGAATGGGCGGCACGGAAAAACCGCGCACCACGCCTTCCCAGAGCGCGAGGATGGCCACCCCGAAGAGGAGCGGCACGGCGATGCGGCCGATGCGTTTTGCCGCTGGCGTGGAGACGTGGCGGCGCACCAGCCATTCGTTGAAGGCCCAGGCGGCAAGCCAGAACAGGATCGCGCCGAAAAACCAGCCGGGATGGGTCATGGCCGGGCTCCCATTCTCTTGAGGACGGCGGCATGGGCGATGCCGATGATGGATACCAGCAGCGCAGCCACACCGGCGGCCATGAACAGCGCCGCCCATATCTGCACCGTCTGGCCGTAATAGGAACCGGAAAGCAGACGCGCGCCAAGCCCGGCAACAGCGCCTGTCGGCAATTCACCGACGATGGCGCCGACCAGCGCAATGGCGACGGCGATCTTCAGCGAGGTGAAGAGATAGGGCAGCGCTGCGGGCCAGCGCAGCTTCCAGAATATCTGGCCGGGCGAGGCATTATAGGTGTGCATCAGGTCGAGCTGGATCGTCTCCGGGCTTCGGAGACCCTTCACCATGCCGACGACGATGGGAAAGAAGGAAAGATAGGTGGAGATCAGCGCCTTCGGCAGCAGCCCGGAAATGCCGATGGAATTCAACACGACGATAATCATCGGCGCGACGGCAAGGATGGGGATGGTCTGGCTGGCGATGATCCACGGCATGACGGAGCGGTCCATGGCGCGGTTATGCACGATGGCGACGGCAAGCAGGATGCCGAGTACCGCACCGATGGCGAAACCGAGCAGCGTGGCCGAGAGCGTAACGCCGGCGTGGTAAATGAGGCTGCGCTTGGAGGTGATGGCCTTGTTGACCGTGGTGTCCCACAGTTCGGCGGCAATCTGGTGCGGGGCGGGGAGAACCGGACGCTCCTGGGCGAAGGTTTGCGGCAGCAGCTCGAAGAAGCCCGGCGTTTGACCGGCGCGGGTGGCCTGATCGCGGGCGAAGGGCATGTTGAGGTAGATGACGGCGAGGTGCCAGAGGATGAGGATGGCGAGGAGGACGGTTAGGATGGGGAGGATGCGGTGGCGGAGGAGGGTCATGGGTTTTCGCTCCGCCGCTTTTGCCGCGGGTGGGGTTTAGCGGTGCCTTGTGGGTGCGGCTTACCCCCCTCTGTCCTGCCGGACATCTCCCCCTCAAGGGGGGAGATCGACTCGTGGTGAGGTCTCGCCCGTCTTAACGTTTGCGAATGAAGCGGTGGTCGCGCCTCTTGCCGATCTCCCCCCTTGAGGGGGAGATGCCCGGCAGGGCAGAGGGGGGTAAAGCTGGCGATGACCTCACCCCTCATAGCTATGCCCCGCCTTCAGCCCCTCACGCACCCGATGCGCAATCGCCAGAAATTCGGGTGTCTCGCGAATCTCGAGCGGCCTTTCCCGTGGCAGCGTCGACGTGATCACATCGGTCACTCTGCCCGGCCGAGGCGACATCACGACGATCTTGGTCGAGAGATAGACCGCTTCCGGAATGGAGTGGGTGACGAAGCAAATTGTCTTGCCGGTCGCATCCCAGAGTTTCAGAAGCTGTTCGTTGAGGTGATCGCGCACGATCTCATCCAGTGCGCCGAAGGGCTCGTCCATCAACAGCAGGTCGGCATCGAAGGCGAGAGCGCGGGCAATGGAGGCGCGCTGCTGCATGCCGCCGGAAAGCTGCCAGGGATATTTCTTGCCGAAACCGTTGAGGTTGACGAGATCGAGCGTGCGCTCGACGCGCTCGCGCTGCTCGGCCTTGGTATAGCCCATGATTTCGAGCGGCAGCGCAATGTTCTTTTCGATGCTGCGCCACGGATAAAGGGCGGCGGCCTGAAAAACGTAACCGTAAGAGCGGTCCCGGCGGGCGTTTTCCGGCGTCGTGCCGTTGACGGTGATGTCGCCGGATGTGTGTTTTTCCAGATCGGCGATGACCCGCAGGAAGGTGGTCTTGCCGCAGCCGGAAGGGCCGATGAAGGAGACGAAATCGCCTTTGCCGACCTCCAGGTCGACATTGGAGAGTGCGTGTACCGGGCCATCGCCCGTTTCGAAAGTGAGGCCGAGATTTCTGGCGGAAACGACGGAATAGGGGGAGGCCTGGTTCATCTGGGCTTGGTTTCGCTTTCCGTCAGGGCCGCGCGCGCCAGCGGCAGCATTTGGGTTTCCGTAAGCCTTGCGATCGTTACGCCGGTGTGGCCGTCGAGATCGAGCCAGCGCACTTCCTCTATTTCCGCCTGCGGGGCCACATCGGCATGAAGCCTCGCGATGAATGTATGGGCGACGACGTCCGCCCCCGTCTCATTGGCGGCCTCCTCGCGAAAGACGCCTTCATAACGGGCGGCATTTTCGGGCAGCGTCAGGCCGATTTCCTCGGCAAGTTCGCGGTGAAGCGCCTGTTCCGGCGTTTCGCCTGGATCGATCTTGCCGCCCGGCTGCATGAATTGCGTGGTGCCGCGCTTGCGCACGACCAGCATCTGCCGCCGCTCATTGAGGAGAACGGCTGCGGCGATGACGATTTCGCGTTTCGGCCCGACGCTCACGGTCATACACCCGATGCCGGAATGCCGCTGCGTTCCACCTTGCGCGGCGCGACGAGTTCCTTCCAGGTGGAAAGCGCCCGGCTGACGGCTGGATAAGCATCTCGGGCAATGAACTGGCCGTGGCCCGGCTGCGTTTCGATGGTGGCCTCCTCGATGCTGACGAGACCGCGCGACAGGGTGTAGCGCGGCAGGCCTTTGACCTTCTGGCCTTCGAACACGTTGTAATCGATGGCCGATTGCTGGCTCGCCGCGCTGATGGTCTTTTCCAGCGCCGGATCCCAGACGACAATATCGGCATCGCTGCCGACGAGGATCGCGCCCTTTCTGGGGTAGATGTTCAGAATCTTGGCGATGTTGGTGGAGGTGACGGCGACGAATTCGTTCATCGTCAGGCGGCCGGTCGCCACGCCATGGGTCCAGAGCAGCGGCATGCGATCTTCCAGCCCACCGGTGCCGTTCGGAATCCTTCGGAAATCGCCGAGACCAAAGCGTTTCTGCTCGGTGGTGAAGGCGCAATGGTCGGTCGCCACGCATTGCAGCGAGCCGGAGGCGAGGCCCGCCCAGAGGCTGTCCTGATGCCGCCGGTTGCGGAAGGGCGGCGACATCACCCGGCGGGCGGCGTGATCCCAGTCGGCATTGGCATATTCGCTTTCATCGAGGATCAGGTGCTGGATCAGCGGTTCGCCATAGACCCGCATGCCATTTTGCCGGGCGCGGCGGATGGCTTCATGCGCCTGCTCACAGGAGGTGTGGACGACATAAAGCGGCGCACCCGCCATATCGGCGATGATGATGGCGCGGTTGGTGGCCTCGCCTTCCACCGAGGGCGGGCGGGAATAGGCATGCGCCTCCGGTCCGACATTGCCTTCCGCCATCAGCTTTTCCTGCATCTGCGCGACGATATCGCCGTTTTCCGCATGCACGAAGGGGATGGCGCCCAGTTCGGCGCAGCGCGAGAAGGAAGCGAACATCTCGTCGTCATTCACCATCAAAGCGCCCTTATAGGCCATGAAGTGCTTGAAGGAGTTGATGCCTTTTTCCCGCACCACCGTCTTCATCTCATCGAAGACCTGCTCGCCCCACCAGGTGACGGCCATGTGGAAGGAATAATCGCAATTGGCGCGCGTTGCCTTGTTGTCCCATCGCTGCAGGGCATCAAGAAGCGACTGGCCGGGCTCCGGCAGGCAGAAATCCACCACCATGGTCGTGCCGCCGGCAAGCGCCGCGCGCGTGCCGCTCTCGAAATCATCGGCGGAATAGGTGCCCATGAAGGGCATTTCCAGATGCACATGCGGATCGATGCCGCCGGGCATGACGTAACATCCGGTGGCATCGAGTACCGTGCCGCCGGTCAGATCAGGCCCGATCTCGGTGATCCTGCCGCCTTCGATCTTCACATCGGCCTTATAGGTGAGGTCGGCGGTGACGATGGTGCCGTTCTTGATGATGGTGGCGGTCATTCCGCGATCTCCGCAGTCTCCAGCACCGCATGCAGCAGCACATCGCAGCCGGCGGCTGCCCATTCCGGCGAAATTTCTTCGGCCTCGTTGTGGGAAAGCCCGTCCACGCAAGGGCAGAAGATCATGGTGGAGGGGGCGACCCTTGCCGTCCAGCAGGCATCGTGGCCGGCGCCGGAGATGATATCCATGTGGCTGTAGCCGAGTTTTTCGGCGGCGGAGCGTACGCGGCCGACCAAAACGGGGTCGAAGGTGACGGGATCGAAATGGCCGATGGCCTCGATTGAGCAGCCCACGCCGAGTTCTTCGGCGATCTGCGGCACCTCGCGCTCGAAGATGGCGCGCATGCTGTCGAGTTTCGCCTGTGAGGGGGTTCTGAGGTCGATGGTGAAGACCACCTTGCCGGGCAGCACATTGCGGGAATTGGGCGTGAAGATCATCTGGCCAACGCCGGCGACGGCGCCGGGCTGGTGAGCCATGGCCACCTCCTGCACCTTTTCGAGAATGCGGGCGGCGGCAAGACCGGCATTGACGCGCATGGCCATAGGCGTGGAGCCGGTGTGGGCTTCCTTGCCGGTCAGCGTCACTTCCAGCCACCACAGGCCCTGGCAATGGGTGACAACGCCGATCTGTTTGCTTTCCGCCTCCAGGATCGGACCCTGTTCGATGTGATATTCGAAATAGGCGTGCATTTTGCGCGCGCCCACCTCTTCCTCGCCCAGCCAGCCGATGCGTTTCAGCTCTTCGCCATAGGTCTTGCCGTCGGTATCGGTGCGGCCATAGGCATAATCGAGATCGTGAATGCCGGCGAAGACGCCGGAGGCCAGCATGGCCGGGGCAAAGCGCGCGCCTTCCTCGTTTGACCAGTTGGTGACGGTGATCGGGTGTCTGGTTTTGATGTTCAAGTCATTCAGGCTGCGCACCACCTCCAGCCCGGCCAGCACGCCGAGCACGCCATCGAACTTGCCGCCGGTCGGCTGGGTGTCGAGGTGGCTGCCGATATAAACGGGAAGCGCATCCGGATCCTCGCCGGGGCGGGTGGCGAACATGGTGCCCATGCGGTCGACGCCCATCGTCAGGCCCGCCGCTTCGCACCAGCGCTGAAAGAGGCGGCGGCCTTCCGCATCCTCATCCGTCAGCGTGCGGCGATTATTGCCGCCGGCAATGCCGGGGCCAATCTTCGCCATATCCATCAGACTGTCCCACAGACGGTCGCCATTGACCGTCAAGTTCTTACCCGCCGCCATAAAGTGTCGTCCTCACCTGTTTTGTTTTTATCGAAGCAAAGCTTGTGCCGTTCCCTTTTTTGCCGGTTAAGATAACAGCCATTGCCTTGTGATGGCGATGGGGGATAAATTGACCGGCTGGTAAACATTGCAAATTCGCGGTGGCGTCAGCAAGGGATTTCGTGACGAATCGCAGTAATTTTGCCTAAACTGTACGCGGAGATTATTTTTTAAGCATACTGTAACGGCAATTGCATGGAAAAGAAACAGAGAGCTGAGAATGGCCATACCGCGCGCAGCGAAAACACAGAAGCGGACCCGCATTCAGGAAGAAAAGCAGGAAGCGATTCTTGAAGCCGCGCTCAGTGTTTTTTCCACAAACGGGTTTCGCGGCTCCACCATCGATCAGATCGCCGAGGCGGCCGGCATGTCGAAACCGAACGTGCTTTATTATTTCCGCACCAAGGAGGCGATGCATCGCGCGCTGATCGAGCGGGTGCTGGACACATGGCTCGACCCGCTGCGCGCTTTCGATGCCGAGGGCAATCCTGAAAGCGAGATTCGTTCCTATATTCGTCGCAAGCTGGAAATGTCGCGCGATTTCCCGCGTGAAAGCCGCCTGTTCGCCAATGAAATCCTACAGGGCGCGCCGCATATCGAGGATGAGCTGAAGGGGCCGCTGAAACAACTGGTGGATGAAAAGGCCGAGGTGATCCGCGCCTGGGTGAAGGCCGGACGGATGGCCAAATGCGATCCTTATCACCTCATTTTTTCCATCTGGTCGACCACCCAGCATTATGCGGATTTCGATGTGCAGGTGCGGGCGGTGCTGGGCGAGAAGAATGGCGGCGAGGGCCGTTTCGAGGATGCGGCCCGGCATTTGGAGCAGCTTTTCATGGGCGGATTGCGGATAAACGGCTGAAGGGAACCGTTCTCGCGCCTAGAGTGTTTTCGCGTTCTTCGAATCGCGAAAACACTCTAACTCTTTGTTTTGGCGCATTTCCGGACGGAAAACCGGGTCCACTTTTCCTGGAAATGCTCTAAGCAATCGATTCTTTATGCCGAAACATGAGGAAAATTATCACCTTTATACTTTACTCCAAAACTCATCTTTATTATGGTGCCGGCATCCCGAACGTCCGGGGCATTGAAAAATCAACCGGCAGGTGAGGGAATGGCACGCAAGGAAAAGAAGAAGGCCGAACGTGGCGGCAAGCAGGGCAAGGGCGTTCCCCAAACCGAGCGGGACGTGGCCGAACAGCAGCTTTCCGGTCCCAAAAGCTTTCTTTATGTCGGCGGCCGTGACTGTCAGGTTGCTCATCTTCGCCAGATCGCCAGCAATTTCGGCGCGGAGCTCATTCATCACGATGGCGGCCTGCGTGAGGCCGTCTCGCGCATCGATACCGTGCTTCCCTCCGTCGACTGCGTTTTCTGCCCGATCGACTGTATCAGCCACGATGCGTGTCTGCGGGTGAAGTCCGGTTGCAAGAAATTCGGCAAGACGTTCATTCCGCTGCGCAACGGCAGCAAATCCAGTCTGGAGCGGGCGCTGCAGACGATGAATGAACGGACCTCGAACGATGAGCGACGAGCGCAATAATTTTAAGGATGGAGTGCCAGCGGCGGCGGAAGCCTGCCGCGTGGAACTGCACAAGATGGCCGAACAGGCCGCCGATCCGGCTTTGCCGGACATCTATGAAATCATCGGTGAACGCGAAAGGCGCAACCGCCTTGCCAGAAGCGGCGGCAATGTTGTGACCTTTCCCTATTTGCGCACCCGCCAGCCCGGTGAAACGCCGTCCTTCGAGATCGGCGCGGCGGCCGAAGAGGGCCGCAATATCCTCTCGTTTCGCTGGACGCGGCGTAAGGGCTAAAGCCTAACCCTTCGGCTTCAGAAATGCTCCCGCGCACAGCACTAGCCATCCGCCGATCATGCCGAGGCCGCCCGTGGGTGCGGCGTAGGGAAACAGGCTGTGGCCGGAAAAATGCCGGGTAACGAGATCGCCGACAAAGACCGCAGTACCGAGGCCGAGGATCAGGCCTGCCGGAATGGCGGTTCTGATGCGATCCGCGCCGATATGGAGGGCCACCAGCACCGGCGCATGCGCCAGCGCCATGGCCGAGGCATTGCCGAGCATATAGGTTTCGCCGGTATGCGTGGCGGCGGCGGCAAGCATGACGCCCGCAGCACCCAGCAGGCCGCCCAGCAACAGAATCAAGGCCCGCAATCTTTCGCGCGGCAGGCTTGCGATGGTCGCGCTCTGCGTGGTCATTGGCTGTCCGCCTCCTGGTTCTGCATGTGAAAGGCCAGCCGCTCCACCGGCGTCCAGATGATCTCGCGGAGCTTCGGATTTTCGATGGTCTCGTCCATGGCGCGTCGGAAGCAGAGCAGCCATTCATCCCGCTCTGCCGGGCCGATGGGGGCGACAAAATGGCGGCGGCGCAGCATCGGGTGGCCATGTTTCTCGACATAGACGGGCGGTCCGCCAAGATATCCCGTCAGATAATCGTAAAACTTCGCCTCGCTGCCGGAAAGATCGGCGGGATGGATGGCGCGGCAGCGCGCCGCTTCCGGCAGGGTATCCATCAATTCGTAAAAGCGCCGGGTCAGCGCCCTTACGGTCGCATCGCCACCTATCGCTTCATAAAGGGTAATGGTCTCGCCGCTCATCGTCCGCCTCTTGTGGCCCTTCGGTCCTTATCGCTCCATGGAGCCGGAAGAGCAACAGGGCACGGGCGGGGTGCGACATTTGCGACAGGTCAAGGAGGATAGATGCCGGGCAGGCCCGGCATCGCGCAAAGCGTCACCCAAAATTACGGATGAGATCGAGTCCCTTGTTCAGGAGCGTCTCGGCCTCGTCCTGATTGGCGGCTTCGACATAGCAGCGCATTTCGGGAGCGTTGCCGGAAGGGCGGAAATGGATGGTGCTGCCATCGGTGAGCGCGACGCGCAGGCCGTCGATGTCGCTCAGCGTCTTCACGGTGCCGACCGGTGCGAGGAAGGCCTCGAGATTGCTGCGCGAGGCGCGCAGATGCGTCATCAGGGCGGCGCTCTTTTCCTGCGCGAAATTTTCCAGACGGTCGGCGGCGGCGACCGGCAGGTTATAGGCGGCGGCGATCTGCGACAGCGGCTTTTTCTGTTCTGCCGAGAGAAGCAGCACGGCGAGAACCGGCAGGAAGCTGTCACGCGTCGGCAGCGGCGAAAGCGCCCGACCGTTAAGTGTGAAGGCAGAGGCCGTCAGCAGGCCGCCATTGGCCTCGAAGCCCATGACACCGTTCTTGCCGGCGGCGAGCGCCTCAGCCATTCCCGCGATCACGAAAGGGGAGCCGACTTTGGTGCGGACGACGTCGAACGAACCGCTTGCCTCGATGCCGGAATTGGAGGTGACGGGGGTGACGACCACGCCGGCGCCGAGGAAATTGGCGGTGATCAGGCCGATGAGGTCGCCGCGCAGCGGCACGCCGTTTTCATCGGTCAGCAGGGGACGGTCTCCGTCGCCATCGGCGGAAACGATGGCGTCGAGACCGTGCTCCGGCGACCATTTCTTGAGAAGGGCCAGCGTTTCCGGCGAGACCGCTTCGGTATCGACAGGGATGAAGGTTTCGGAGCGGCCGAGCGGAACGACATCCGCACCATAATGGGCAAGCACGTCGACAAAGAGATCGCGCGCCACCGTGCTGTGCTGGTAAACGCCGATCTTGAGGCCGGAGAGCGCTTTTTCCGGCAGCAGCGCGATGTTGCGCTCGTAGAAAAGTTCGGCTGCCGCGGCGGAATGGTCCTCGGCGGTCGCCGCCTCGTCGCTGATGCCTTCCGCTTCGATTTCGGCGGCAAGAGCGGCAATCGCCGTCTCGTCCTGCTTGTCGATTTCGCCGTCCGGGCGGTAGAACTTGATGCCGTTGCGGTCGGCCGGAATATGCGAGCCGGTGATCATCAGCGCGCCGGCCTTCAGTGACAGGCCGTAAAGCGCCAGCGCCGGTGTCGGCACCGTGCCGCAATCGAACGGGGTCAGGCCGGCTTTTTTGAGCGCGGCGATGCAGGTGGCGGAAACATCCGGGCTCGAATCGCGGAAATCGCGGCCGACGAGAATGGGATCGCCCGCCTTTGCCTGGCCCGATGTGAGAAGGTGCCTCGCAAATGCCGTGGCATAGACGGCAGAAGCTTTTCCTTTCAGATCGACAGAGAGGCCGCGAAGGCCGCTCGTTCCAAATTTCAGGCTCATTCCAAACTCCGTTTCGATAAAATCTTTGAGGGTCAAATGGATAATGCAAAAATATAACGGTTGAAAGAACCGTATCGATCCATTCAAGTCAATCATCCCTTTCAACGCCGACGCGAATAGGCGATGATGGCGGGACTGATGCGGGTAACCTAAAATTCACCCGTCATATTTAAACTTGTCCGTCGATAGCGGCTCTGGCGACGATGGGAACCCTCTGTTGCCGGCCTTTTTGTGGTTCGTTCGAGTTGGATTGGCTGATGTACAGGCTTCAAAAGGCGGGACATAAGCAGGCACGTCCGCTCGATGAAAAAACGGCGCCTGCCGCGAGAACCCATGGTTCCCTGCTGGACGATCTGGTGGATGAGGACGAGGTTTTCGAGCGCACGGTGCTGAAGGAGCATCTGGAGCCGAAACCGGCGAAAACCGTCGCCGAGCCGGCTGCGGCCGAGACGCCGGTGAAGGCGGCTTCGCCGAGCGGCAGTCTGGCGACTGCGCTGCCGGGCCTGAAACATATCGACAGGATCGGTGTGGATGACGTCATCCTCTGGCTTCGCAAAGGCATTGTCTGGATCGTGCTGGCAATCGTTCTCTGCGTTGCCGGCGCTCTGACCTATGCCTCCATGACGCCGCCGCGCTACAAGGCCTATACGGATATCGTCGTCAATCCCTCCAACCTGAATGTCGTCAATGACGGCGTGTTTTCGCCCAACCAGCAGCGCGACACGCAAATCCTCGAGGTGGAAAGCAAGCTGCGCACCATCACCTCACGCAACGTGCTGGCACGGGTGGTGGACGAGTTGAAGCTCGATCAGGATCCTGAATTCATCAGCCCGCCGCCGCTCGCCCGGCTGAAGGCGATGTTCTCATCGAAACCGGAAGATGACGACAACCGGGTCGGCGCGCTTCGTTCGCTCGGCGATCGGGTGGCGGCGGAACGCGACCCGCGATCCTTTGTCGTGACGCTTTCGGTCTGGACCAATGACGCCGAAAAATCGGTGACTGTCTCCAAGGCCATCGTGAAGGCTTTCGAAAGCGAGCTATTCCAGACAAACTCCGACAGCAGTCAACGCGTCGTTGACGATCTCAGGAAGCGGCTCGAGGAAATGCGCGAGAATGTGACCGCCGCCGAAAAGCGCGTGGCCGATTTTCGCCGTGAGAACGGCCTGCAGGAAAATAACGGCCAGCTCGTCAGCAATCTGGCTTCCGGTGAGCTGAACGCTCAGGTGCTTGCGACCCAGCAGCGCCTCATTCAGGAAGAATCGCGCCTCAAGCAGATGGAGGCGGCGATTGCGCAGAACCGCACCCAGAGCGACGCCATATTCGACAGCCAGACGATGAATACGATCCGCGCGCAATACAGCACGCTGCAACAGCAGATCGGTGCGATGACGCTGACCTATGGCGCGCGCCATCCGCGGCTTGCGACAGCAGGGGCGGAGCGGGCGATGCTGGAACAGGGAATGGCGGATGAGGCGCGGCGTATCCTTCAAGCGGCAAAGATCAACGTCGCGGAGGCGCGCTCCTCACTCGATGCCCTGCGGCTGAAAGCGGTGGCGGAACGCGCCAATGTCTTTACCGACAATGAGGCGCAGGTGCGGCTGCGTGATCTCGATCGTGACGCCCGCTCGGCGGCGGCGATCTATGAGACTTATCTCACCCGCTCCCGCCAGCTTGCCGAACAGCAGTCGATCGATTCCACCAATGTACGGGTGATTTCGCAGCCGGTTGCGCCCAATTCCAGAAGCTGGCCGCCGGGCAAGCTGACGTTCCTGATCGCCGGCGGCATGGGCGGCCTGTTCCTTGGTCTGGCAATTGCCGTGGCGCTCGGTCTCTGGGGTTATCTTCGCCGGGACGACCACGCGGATGTCGCGGCGCGGTAAGACAAGGCGGCTGCGCGTCGCCTTAATCTTCCGAAATCAGACCGTCATAAACCTCGAGCAGCGCGGCGGCGATGGCCGCGCCCAGCGCATTGCCGGCATCGCGAATGCCCGCTTCGTCACCGTCGCGAACCGAAATGGCAAGATCGGATGCCTCGTTGGCGACGATTTCTTTCGCCCGTTCTATCGCCCAGAGGCCGAAATCGCCGCGATTGTCGATCGAGATTGTTTCCATGGCCGGAGCCCTTCCGTGGTTTGATTTCCGCGTCCCTTAACCCATCGGCTGGAAAACCGGAATAGGCGGAAAATGTGGCGCACAACCTTCAGGCGTGTAAAATGGCCGCCGCATACGGGGATTTATAAAAATATTAATGATAGTTCTTCGTAGTGTTTGAAGCCTTATACCCTAAGCATAAGCGTGAATATAACAATGAAACGATGCCTATCTTGGACACCGGACAGATTATGACAGGGAGAGAGATGCCGGATGCGGAGGGGACTGGCCAGGTCTGGCCGGTTATTCCGCTTGCGGCGCTACCCATTACCGACGCGACCATCGACGAAACCGCGCGGGATTTCATCCTGCGCGCGACGACGGCGCGTGCGGCCGGTGCAAAACCGTTTTATTCGACATCGGCAAACGGTCAGGTCATCGCGCTCTGCCATCACGACCGGGAATTCGACGCCATGCTTCGGCAGGCGGACCAGATCCATGCGGACGGCATGTCGCTGGTGATCTTCTCCCGCAAATTCTGCCCGAAGGCATTGAGAGAACGGGTTGCGACCACGGATCTCGTTCATGCCGTTGCGAAGCGCGCCGAAGAGACGGGCAGCCGGTTCTATTTCCTCGGCGGCTCCGAAGAGGTGAACCGCGCGGCGGTCGAGGAAATGCAGAGGCTTTATCCGTGCCTTATATTTGCGGGGCGGCGCAACGGTTATTTCAGCCGGGCCGAGGAAGAGGCGATCCTCGCCGATATCGCGGCATCCGGGACGGATATTCTCTGGGTGGGCTTCGGCATACCGCTGGAGCAGCGTTTCGTCTCGCGCAATCTGGAAAGGCTTTCCGGCATCGCCGTGATCAAGACCTGCGGCGGCCTTTTCGATTTTCTCGCCGGCAAGAACAGCCGGGCGCCGCAATGGATGCAGGATATGGGGCTGGAATGGCTCTACCGGGCCATGCTTGAGCCGAAGCGGCTCGGAAAACGTTACCTGCTGACCAATCCTATCGCCATATATTCGCTGCTGAAGTATCGGTTCGGCGCGTCGGGACAAGGCCGCTAGATCATCGCGACAAGCTGCCGCTGCGCGAAGAATAAAGCGCGCGTTCGCCTCCCGCCCGACAATATAAGATTGTTCTAACTTATTGAATGGATGCGCTGCGTCGCTGAAATCCGTTGCAACTGCGAACATCTGCGCTACAGTGCATCAATATTACAAATTTATTCGAATCATAGATTTATTGAGGCCATCAATGGTGATTACGTCCATTTCTCTTTTCATATATGGAATTGGCACCGTTACCTCTCTCGCCATGACCTATATCGAAGGCGCCCGCCGCGGCAAGGACTGGGATTTTTATCGCGTGACCGGCATTGTCCTTTGTTTCTTCTGGCCGGTGCTCGTGCCGCTCCTCGTCCTCGCGACGGCCTTGTCGTCGTTCGGTTTCCAGAAACGGTTCACGAATACGATCTCGCTCGGCAGGCAAAAAACCCTTGGCTGAGCCGAAGCTATCCCGCTTCAGCTCTTCTTCGCCGGCGCCTTGTAGGGCGTGAGCGTAATGCCGAGGCTTGCCATCACGCGGCCGATGGACATCAGCGGCGGATGCGTGGCTGGCAGCAGGGTTCCGGTTTTCACGAAGGCGGAAACGGCGCGGACAAGAGACAGGCACAGGCTGACGGCGTTTTTGGCGGCAAGCAGCAGCCCGCCTTTCAGGCCGGGGCGTCGGGCACGGTCGATGCTGTAATTGATGATGCCGGTTCGGAGCGAGCGCTCCATGATCCAGCGCGGCGCCATGCGGTTTTCCGGCACATATTCGATGATGAGCGCTTGTGCATTCCAGGCGAATTTGAAACCGGCCTTGCGGCAGCGGGTGAAGAAATCCATGTCGCCGCCGCCGAGGAAATTGAAGCGCACGTCGAATTCCGGTTTCGCCAGCGTCTCGAAAACCCGCCGTGAGATCAGGCAGTTGCCCGATCCGTGGATTTGCTCGACGGGGCCGGTCGGCGCTTCGATGGAGCCGAACAGCGGATGCGAGAGAACCGCCTTCGAAGCCGGTGCGTCGAATTCCCGGTTGACCGGTCCGCCGACGATATCGACGCCGAAGGATTTCGCCGCCGAAACCATTTCGGCAAGCCAGACGGGGGAGGCGGCCTCGTCGTCATCGATCATCAGGAACCACTCAGCCGAAGCATAGTTTTGCCGGGCGGTGCGGAAGGCGGTGTTGATGGCGTAACAATTTCCCTGCGTCGGTTCGACCAATGCCTCGCCGGCCATGCCGCTTTCGGCGAAAAAGGCGCGCGCGACCGCGAGACCCGCCTGGCCCGCGCCGTCATTATCGACCACGACGATGGCGAAGGGAAAATCGACCTTCTGGGCTGCGAGCGACCGAAGGGTCTTTTTCAGGCCTTCCGGCCGGCGGAAACTCGGAATGCACACCACCGCTTCCGGCATGATCTCGGACATGGAAACTCCTAAATTCCGGCAAGCGCTGCGGCGGAAAAAACGACGGCCCTGAGGCTCTGGCGCGGGCGGTTGAGGAAGGTATCGGCCAGCGCCGAAAAGGCCTCGCGGTAGCGGCGGGCGCGGAAGGCCTGCGCCACGGTATAGGCATTCATATGGTTTTCGGACCGGCGGCGAAGCCGCCGCAGCTCCGGCGGCGAAACGGCAGCGACGATGGCCGGGTCGGAAAACACGGCCTCGATTGCCGGTTCGCAATCCCGGAAGGTCAAAAGCCGGTTCATCATCACGCTCGTCCTGTGCACGCGGTAATCCAGCACATGGCAGCCGGGCAGGTAAACGAAACGGCCGGCGGCGGCGAGCCGGCACCAGCCATACCAGTCTTCGGCATAACGCAAAGTCTCGTCGAAACCGCCGAATTCCTGAAAGATGCGGGTTCTGACCAGCATGATGCCGCCATTGACGATGAAGTTGCCGCCGAGCAGCGGCTGGAGAATGAACCCATCGGGTTTTTCCCGGCGGCGAATGAGGTTGCGCCGGCCGATCTTGACGCCGTTTTCATCGATGCGCTCGTAATCGCCATAGACGGCGACGACATCCGGCCCGGAAATGCCGGCGCAAAGGGCCGCGATGGCGCCCGGTTTCAGGCGATCGTCGGCATCGAGAAACATCGTCCATTCGCCGCGCGCCTGCGACAGGCCGAAATTGCGCACGGCGGAAACGCCCTGCCTTCCCTGCGGCCGGGCCAGCAATTTGACGCGAGGATCGGAAAAACCTTCCACCTTTTGTGCGGTGGCGTCGGTGGAGCCATCATCGACCACCAGCACTTCGCCGATGGTCTCGCCCTGCAGCAACACGCTTTCGATCGCTTCCACGATGTAACGCTCGCCATTGCGAACGGGAATGACAATCGAAACGGAAACCAAGACTTCAAACTCCATGCGGCGTGGGCCAAGAATTCGCACAGCGAAGTTACTACCGCATTAAGCGGGTCTGGCCAATTATGACGTGGTATAACGTCGGTTAACCTTGCAAATCTTTAATATCCTTTTCCTATGATCGGAATGTTATGTTTTGGGAATAAAGGTTGCGGAGGCGGGTGCATGCGGATTGGGCGGCGGAATTTTATGGGCGGTGCGGCAAGCGCTGGCCTGCTGCATGCCGTGGCCGGCTCGGCCTTTGCCGCACAGAAGAAAGCGGCGAGCAAAACCGCCCCTTACGGCGCGGCCGTTTACCTGCCGGATCTCACGGCCGATAGCCGCATCGGCGAGGCGGTGGTGAAATATTGCTCGCGCATTACCCCCGTTACCGAAATGAAATGGGAGGTCCTGCGGCCTTCGGCGGAGGCGTTCGATTTCGCCGCCGCCGATGCAATCGCCAATTTCGCCCGTCAGCATAAGCTTTCCATGCACGGCCATCCGCTGATCTGGTATGCCTCCAATGCGCCCTGGCTTGCGAGCATCGGCGGCGGCGTGAAGGTCGAGAAGCTGATGGAGACCCATATCGTCACGGTGATGGAGCGTTATAAGGACGTGATCCATAGCTGGGATGTGGTCAATGAGCCGATCCCCGACGTGCCGGGCAATGTGCGCGCGCGGCGCGATGCCTGGTATTACGGCGCCGGGCCGGACGCCATCAAGAAAGCTTTCGAGATCGCCCACGCCGTCGATCCGAAGGCGCAGCTCGTGCTCAATGAATATGATGTCGAATTTGCCGCCGAGAAATCGCCGGCCAAGCGCGCGGCCTTCCGCAATCTCATTCTCGAACTGCTGGAGAAGGGCGCGCCGATCAACGCCGTCGGCCTGCAGGGGCATTTGCGCGGCGGCTGGCCGATCGCCAAGGACGAGCTTGCCGCCTTCACGACGGAAATGCGCAGTTACGGTCTTGCCGTTCTGGTAACGGAGCTGGATGTGATGGACCAGACGCTGCCCGCGCCGGAAGCCGAACGCGATATGCTGATCAACGGCCAGGTCCGTGAATTTCTGGAGGCGGCTTCCGCGGGCGGCGCGCTTTCCTCCATCACCACATGGGGCATCTCGGATCAATATAGCTGGATCCGCTGGGCCTATCCGCGCCGGGACGGCACCGCCAACCGGCCGCTGCCGCTGGACTGGAGTTTCAACGAAAAACCCATGATGGCCATCATCAATGAATTCCGGAACCGTGGTGCATGACTATGAATGCTGAAATGCCGCTTCCTCCCGTGCAAAAGGCGCTGCAAATCAACCTGCACCCCTTCGATGCCCCGCATGCGGCCCTGACCCTGCCGCATCAGCTCAGGGTCTGGGGCGGACAGGTGGACCGCATTCTGCTGACCGTCGATACGGGCCAGGTGGGGGCCGGCCGCTACAAGGGCAACGGTTTCGATGCGGCGCGCCAGCGTCTCTTCGACATGCTGGAGGAAATGCAGACCAATTATCCGCATCTCTCCGTGGATATCGTCGATTACAGCGATGCGGCGCGCAGCGCCGTGACGGAAACCTTCTTTCCCCGCTCGCTGATCCCCTATCCTGCCAAGGCTTTCGATGGCGGGCCTTTCCATGTCTATTTCTACGGGCTGAAACGCGCCAATGCCCGTTATGTGCTGCATATGGACAGCGACATGATGTTCGGCGGCGGCAGCCAGAGCTGGTTCGGCGAGGCCATCGCGCTCCAGAAGGCCAATCCGGATGCGCTGTGCATCACGCCCTTTTCCGGGCCGCCGACGGTGCGCGGCGATCTGGATATTTCCCGCCATGTCGGCATGCCCGGCGTAAAAAATATTCCTGCGCCGCGCAAGCTGCCGTCGCGCATTCCCACCTGGCGTTTCGCCACCGTTTCCACCCGGCTTTTCATGATCGACATGGAACGCTTTGCGAAACGCATCGGCTCGCTGGAACTGCTCAAGCCCGATGTCAAACGGCGCATCCGCTCCTATGCCTATAACCAGCAGCCTGTCTCGATGCCCGCCGAGGAGGTGCTGAGCACGAACATGATGCGCACGGGTGTTTATCGCCTCGATTTTCTCGGCACGGGCAAGGGCATGTATTCACTGCATCCGCCCTATCGCTCGCCGGAATTTTATGCGGCGCTCGCCTCCATCGTCGAACGTATCGAAAAGGGCGATATTCCCGAAGGCCAGCTCGGCGATTTCGATATTAACGGGTCGATGGTGGACTGGACCAGCGCGCTGGCGGCCAAGACGCGCTCCAAACGTTATGCGAAAGCGCTGCGCCATCTCATCTCGGCCAATGTCGGGCGGTTCAGCAAGGCTTGAGGGTTTCGATCCGTCTTCCGTCGTGAGGCGGGGCGGGGGGCTCAATAGTCGGTGATGAGCTTGCTCCAGCTCTCCGAGCACAGTCCGCCAATATAGATGTCGCCGGCCAGCGCCCTTTCCCGCAGGGCGTCATCGCGCGTCGCCATGCAGAAATAGCCGTCATGGCGGAAGCTCATGTGGTTCTGGCGGTAAAGCGCGTTGATGAGAAAGGGCTGCGCCATGCCGGTGACATGGGCATAGTTCTCGTCATCGAAATGGCGGAACAGGGTGTTGAGGACATCGTTTTCGCAACCGGCATCGCAGACGAGATTGAGCACATAGGCCGTTCTGCCCCGCTGGCCGAAAAACAGCGCAGCGCCCATGGCATGGCCGTCGGCATTCTCGATCACCACGCCCTTCAGTTCGCCGAGGCTTTCATTGGTCCTGCTCATCTCGATCAGCCAGTGGAATTCCTCGTGAGACCATTCCGGGCGAATGGAAAAACGCTCGATCATCGCGAGCGCCTTGTGTCGGAAGGTTTCGTAATCCACGGTTCTCACCGTAGCGCCGGCGGCCTCCTGCGGTCTCAGACCCTTTTTCCATCGTCGCAGGATTCCATCCACAAATCCGAGCGCGGCGAGCGCCAGCGTGGTTTTGGCCAGTTTCGAACGGCGCGGCATGCGCAGCGCGATGGTGCAGAAGGGCTTAAGCGCCTTGTGCCATTGCAGGCTTTCAATCGGCAGCATGTTGCCGCCGGTCGCCACCCAGTGATCGGCGCTGACGGGTGAAGCCGTATCCGAGAACAACATGTCGTGTTTGGAGGCCCGCATGCCCCGGGACAGACGCGCCGCGCCGAGTGCGCCGCGTTTCCCGTCCGATGCGAAGGCGCAGAGCAGCCGTGCGGTAATGGTTTTTCCATTCGCAACGAAGCGCATGGGCACGGCGAGAATGACGCTGGTGACCCCGTTCTCTCCGGCATCGTAGACAACGCTGCCGTTTTCCGGGCTGAAGGCGGGGCTGCCGAAAAACAGTTTTTCGATATAGGAGCCGAAATCGAAGTTCCGCTCCTGCCCGGTCTTTCTGAAAGCGCTGTTGAGCACGGCCTCGACAGCCGGAACGTCTTCCCTGCGCATGGGGCGGATGCCGGACACACCGATTTGAACCGGGCGTTGTGTCAAGTGACCGCTATCGCCATCGTCCATATGGGTGTGTATCGGAACGTCCACCGTCGGCCCCCACCTTTTTACGCATTGACGAAATCAACCATAGGCAGCGTATATTTGAATGTATTAATATAGATATAAAACCTGAAATCCGATGGAATCGAAAGTATCGGTTTTGGAATAAATGATATTAATATCAATATATTGATCTGCATAAACCGCATCGGTTGAGGTTAACAAAATACGCTCAAGCAGGCAACCTTTGGATGAAATACGGATAAATTTTTATAGGCGATTTTTTGGGGTTTGGCGTCTCCGGGCTCCGATTTCCCGGGGAAAAGCGCACGATCGCGGTGCTATTTCCCCGTGCATTATGAATAACTAAAAAATAGGATTTGCGCGGGATATTAGTATTATCGAATATGCGAAGCACGAGTTTCAATGCGGGTGGCTTCAGGAAAAAGGGAGAGAAAAACCCCTTATGGATGCAGCGCATGGCGAACAGGGGCGTGGCTACTGGCGGGACGTGTTGTTTTACGTGACGTTCCTGTTTTTCACGGTCGGCTTTTCGCCCTATATCTCGCTCTCATCGACCTATCAGGGCTCCGCCATGGCGGCCGGGTCCAACCTGCTCAACCAGTTGACCGCGATCATCCTGTTTTTCAGTTTCCTGGCCTTCATGGCGAAGGAGCGGTCGTTTTCCATCCTCTTCATGCCGCGCCTGCTGATGGCGGCGATTTTCGGCTGGTTTGTCCTGACCTCGCTTGCGGGTGAAGCGCCGCTGTTTTCGCTCAGGCGGCTGGTCATGTGCGCCATTATCTGTGTGCTCGCCGGCGGCTTCCTGCAATTGCCGCGCACCGAGCGGCATTTCACGACGCTGCTTGCCACAAGCGCCCTGATCATATTGTTCCTGTGCTATTTCGGAATCACCGTGCTGCCCTCGCGCTCGATCCATCAGGCCAGCGATGCGCTGGAGCCGCTGCTGGCGGGGGACTGGCGCGGGGTTTTCCGCCACAAGAACGAAGCCGCCTCGGTCATGGCGGTGTTGATTATCGTCGGTATTTATCTCTGCAAGCGCTGGTCCTTCATCGGCGGGCTGTCGGTGCTGTTGCTGTCGCTGGTCTTTCTGGTCAAGTCGGGCGGCAAGACCGCGCTCGGGCTGATGCCGATCATCATTGCGGCAGGCTGGTTCATCCTGCGCTGGCCGCGCTGGCGTTATACGGTCGTGACCCTGTTTCTGGCGGTTTTTGCGCTGGTGACCGTCGGCACCACGGTCGATCCCGTCTTTTCGCAGATGCTGACGAAGCTGGGGCTCGACGCCAGCTTTACCGGCAGACGGGATATCTGGACCGTCGCCATCGATTACATCCGTCAAAGCCCGCTCCTCGGATACGGCTACCAGGCCTTCTGGCGCAGCGATGCCCTGATGTCGAGTTTCACCGAGAACAATACCTGGGCGACGACCGCGCCGGATTCGCACAATGGTTATTTCGACCTTCTGCTGGCCGGTGGCGTGCCGGGGCTGGTGCTGGTGATGGTGTGGATTTATCTCCTGCCGCTGCACTATCTCGGCAAAATGAACGAGGCCACGCGCAACAGTCCGCTGACGCGGCTTTATGTCGGCGTATGGCTTTATGTGTTGCTCTACGGCTTTCTGGAAACGCTGTTTTTCCTCAGTACCGGGTTCGTCTGGTTCTTCCTCATCGTCGCCGTGATGGGTCTGCACCTTCAGGCCAATGCCAGCCTCGTGGAGGACGAGGCGGAGCGAGAACCGGAGAGAGCCGTGGGTGGAGCGGGCATCGTCCCGACACCGCTACAAGGACAGGTTTCGCCTGTCGTTCGCTCCAGATGATATTTTGAAATGATTTTTCGTTGCAAATATGTAAAAGAGCCGATTGTTGCGCGCGTCTGCGGCTATTTTCGCTAAACATGCGCGGCTCAAGTCTTTGTTATTGTGCACGTCGCACCGCGAAACCCCGGCTATTGGCGCGGCGGCACTAAAAAAAACGGATCGGCTAGGTCAATCGATGGCAGATACAGGCGCCTGCGCGCTCGAGGCGGATGACATCCACAAGAGCTTCGGCACGCATGAAGTTTTGAAGGGTGTTTCCTTGCAGGCCCACAAGGGCGATGTCATCTCGATCATCGGGTCTTCCGGTTCCGGCAAAAGCACCTTTCTGCGCTGCATGAATTTTCTCGAAACGCCGGATCGCGGCCGCGTCATCGTCAATGGCGAGGAAATCGCCACGAAAACCGGACGCGACGGCAAGGCGGTGCCGAAAAGCTGGCGGCAGGTGGAAAAACTGCGCACCGGCCTTGGCATGGTGTTCCAGAATTTCAATCTCTGGGCCCATCGCACCGTTCTGGAAAACGTCATCGAGGCGCCCGTTCATGTTCTCGGCGTCAGGCGGCAGGAGGCGGTTGAAAAGGCCGAAGCCCTGCTGAACAAGGTTGGGCTTTATGACAAGAAAAACGCCTATCCGGCATTCCTGTCCGGCGGGCAGCAGCAACGTGCCGCCATTGCGCGCGCGCTCTGCATGGAGCCGGCGGTGATGCTGTTCGACGAACCCACTTCGGCGCTCGATCCGGAACTGGTGGGCGAGGTTCTGAAGGTCATCCGCGATCTGGCCGAAGAAGGCCGCACCATGCTGCTCGTCACCCACGAAATGCGCTTTGCGCGCGATGTATCCTCGCAGGTCGTGTTTTTGCATCAGGGCCGGGTGGAGGAGGCGGGGCCGCCGGCGCAGGTGTTCGGAAACCCCTTGAGCGCCCGCTGCCGGGAATTTACCGGCGCGCTCACCAATTGACCCTTTTGCCTGACAGTCCGTATTTAACAGGAGAGACTTGAATGAAATTTTTCGCCACGCTGCTTGCCGGAACGGCATTTGCGTTTTCCGCCTTCACCGCCAGCGCCGACGTGCGCTTCGGCATCATGAACGAGGCCTATCCGCCCTTCTTCGCCAAGGATGCGAGCGGCAAGTGGCAGGGCTGGGAAATCGACCTCATGGACGCCGTCTGCGCGGAAATGAAGGAAAAATGCTCGATCGTGGAACTGTCGTGGGATGGGCTGATCCCGGCTCTCCAAACCAAGAAATTCGACGTCATCTGGTCGTCCATGTCGAACACGGAAGAGCGCCAGAAGGTGATCGATTTCACCGACAAATATTACAACACGCCGAGCAAGCTGATTGGCGCCAAGGGCGAAAAGCCCGGTGCAGCGGCGGAAGACGTCAAGGGCAAGACCATCGGCATTCAGGTGGCCACCATCCAGTCCGAATATTACAAGAAATATTTCGCCGGTGTCGCCGATGAGAAGACCTACCAGACGCTGGACGAGGCGTTCCAGGATCTGGCCGCCGGCCGTATCGACTATGTCTTTGGCGACTCGCTGGTTCTCGATGCCTTCGTGAAGAGCGATGCCGGCAAGGATTGCTGCGCCGACATGGGCAACGTGGCCGACGACAAGCAAATCCTCGGTCTCGGCGTTTCCGGCGGCCTGCGCAAGGACGATACAGAACTGAAGACCAAGCTGAACGCCGCCCTCGCCGCCGTCCGCGCCAGCGGGAAATATGACGAGATCACCAAGAAGTATTTCAGCTTCGACATCTACGGCAGCAAGCCCTGATCGGTCATATCAATGGCAAGCCTTGAAACCACGTTGCAACTTCTGTCTCCCTATCCTCCGGGATGGGGCGGCACCCTGTTGAAGGGTGCGGCATCGACGCTTGCCATTTCCGCCGGCGCCTATCTGATCGGCCTTGCCATCGGCATGGCCGGGGCGCTCGGCAAGCTTTCGGGCAACAGGCCGCTGGGCCTGCTGCTCAACCTCTATACCACCGCGATCCGCGCCGTTCCCGAGCTGATCCTCATCGTCGGGCTTTATTATGCCGGGACTGACGGTCTCAACCGGCTGCTGCTGCTGGCCGGCATGCCGCCGCTGGAGGTGAACGGTTTCGTCGCCGCCGTTGCGGTGCTGGGTTTCGTGCAGGGGGCCTATATGACCGAGGTGCTGCGCGGGGCGATCCTTGCCATTCCGAGCGGGCAGATCGAGGCGGCGCGCGCCTTCGGCATGTCGCCGGCCTTACGTTTCCGTCGGGTGGTCTTGCCGGCGCTTTTGCCGAACGCCTTGCCGGGTCTTGGCAATCTCTGGCTTGCGGTGACCAAGGACAGCGCTCTGGTGGCGGTCGTCGGTTATCAGGAACTGGCGCTCGCGACGCGGCTGGCCGGGGCCAGCACCAAGCAATATTTCCTGTTCTTCCTTGCCGCCGCCCTGCTTTACCTTGCCATCACGCTCGTTTCGAACCTCGTTTTTTCGCTGATCGAGCGCCGCGTGCGGCGCGGCCAGCCGGCCCTGGCCTGAGGAGGGGACGGCATGGATTTTTCATGGGTCGCGAAATATTGGCCGCTGCTTCTTTCGGGTGCATGGCAGACGGTGGCGCTGCTCGCCATCTCCGTCAGCATCGGTTTTCTCCTTGCCATCGGGCTTGCCTTTGCGCAGGTGAGCGGCGGGCGGATGACGAAAATCCTGGCGCGGGCCTATTGCACCTTCTTCCGGGGCACGCCGTTGCTCATCCAGCTCTGGCTGCTTTATTACGGCGTTGGCTCGCTTCTGCCGATGATCCCCGGCCTGCGCCAGAGCTTTATGTGGCCGGTGCTGCGCGAAGGGTTCTTCTTTGCGGCCGTGAGCTTCACGCTGAATTATGCGGCCTATGAGGCGGAAGTTCTGCGCGGCGCGCTGCTGGCGGTTCCGAAAGGTGAGCTGGAGGCGGGCAGGGCTTTCGGCATGGGCCGTTTCACCCTCATTCGCCGCATCTGGCTGCCGCGCGCCATCCGCATCGCGCTGCCGACGATTGCCGGCGAGGTGGTGATGCAGCTGAAAGCCACGCCGCTTGCTTTCACCGTGACGGTGATGGACCTCTACGCCGTCGCCTACAAGGTGCGGCAGGATACGCTTCTGGTCTATGAGCCGCTGATCGTCGTCACCGTCTTCTATCTCATTCTCACCGCCATCATCGCCCGCTGTTTCGGCCTTGTCGAACAGCAGGTGCCGGTCAGGCGATAAACATTCAGGGAGTATGACCATGAGCACAATCCGTATCCTCGACGGCGGCATGAGCCGCGAATTGCAGCGGCTCGGCGCCGAACTGAAACAGCCGGAATGGTCGGCGCTGGCGCTGATCGACGCGCCCGATATCGTGCGGCAGGTGCATGCGGAATTCATCGAGGCCGGCGCCGATGTCGTCACCACCAATTCTTATGCGCTGGTGCCCTTCCACATCGGCGAAGAGCGTTTCCAGGAGGATGGCGCATCGCTGATCGCCCTTTCTGGCAAGCTGGCGCGCGAAGCGGCGGATGCTTCCGGCCGCAAGGTGCTGGTGGCGGGTTCGCTGCCGCCGATTTTCGGTTCCTATGAGCCGCAGAATTTCGATGCCACGCGGGTGCAGGCCTATCTGAAGGTGCTGGTCGACAATCTTGCGCCCCATGTCGATGTCTGGCTCGGTGAGACCCTCAGCCTGATCGCCGAGGGCGAAGCGGTGCGCGAGGCCGTTGCCGCAACCGGCAAACCGTTCTGGATTTCCTTCACGCTCAACGACGATGCGGCTGCGGCCGGCGCCGAGCCTGCGCTTCGCTCCGGTGAAACGGTCAGGGCGGCGGCCGAATGGGCGGCGCAATCGGGTGCCGCCGCGCTTCTGTTCAATTGCAGCAAGCCGGAAGTCATGAAGGCCGCCGTCGAGACGGCCGCCGCCGTCTTCGCGGAAAAGGCTGTGTCGCTGGAAATCGGCGTCTACGCCAATGCCTTCGAAGGCGAGCAGGGCGATTCCGCCGCCAATGAAGGGCTGCATAGCACGCGCGCCGATCTGACCGGCGATGTCTATTCCCGTTTTGCCTGCTCCTGGGCGGATGCGGGCGCGACCATGATCGGCGGCTGCTGCGGCATTGGTGCGGCGCATATCCACACGGTTGCGACAGCGCTGCGGCGCGCGGCGGCCTGACGCGAGCGCTTCCAACGCCACTATCGGAAATGCATGCGGCAGGCTGAAAAGCCTGCCGTTTTTTTGTTCCGTGCGCGCTCGAAACAGCATGCGGCATAAAGGAATTTTAAAGTTTTTAAGTATAATTGTTATTATATAAAGTAAATTTGAACATTATAGAGTACTGTTCTCCATTTTTTCCGGTCGCGGTCAGTCGTTTCCCGGTTTTGCGGGCAGGTGCATGATGCAGGCTGCGACATGGCTGATGATCCGGCTGACGGGGCCTTGATGATGTAGGCTTTCGACGTGCAATGTCATTTTTGCCGAACACCTCCGGCACGGGAAAGGAGCGGCGTCAATTTCAGGAGTTTCCCGTGTCGTTTCTTCAAAACGCCAGTATCCGCACCAAAATCCTGTCGCTCATTCTTCCGCTCTGCATCGTCGGCCTTGGCGCCGCCGCCTTCATGTCCACCCGCTACAAGGAAGCGGACACGGCCTACTCGCTCTTTATCGCCAACGACAACGCCGCTCTGGTGGAGCTTGCGCGTGCCAACCGAAATCTGGTTGCCCTGGCCTATGGCGCCTATCAGGTCATGGCGTACGACGTGAACGGGCCGGAGATAAAGGCCGCCAAGCAGGCCTACAGTGACAGCAAGGGTGCGCTCCTCCAGCGTCTCAATAATGTGAAGACTGTTTTTCCCGAAGAGTCCGCCGCCATGGACGCCTTCATCGCGCAGTCGCAGGCCATAACCGCCATGACGGATAAGGCTGTCGAACTTGGTATGGCAAACCGTAATGACGAATCCGCTGCCCAGTTGCTCAAGGCGGACGCCTCCATTCACGCGACTTCGGTTGCCATGACGGCGCTGCTGGACAAGCTTGCCAAGGGCGTCGTCCAGGGAAGCGACGAACTGACGGACCAGACCAATTCGACCATCTTCACCTCGCTGGTGGTTGTCGGCGTCGCTTTTGCGGTCGGCATCATTCTGGCGCTGTTCGTGGCGTCCCGCGGCATCACAACCCCTATCGCCCGCCTGCGCGAGCGCATGGTGTCGCTTGCCGGCGGCGAGACGGCGACGGAAATCGACGGCATGACGCGCCGCGACGAAGTGGGCCAGATGGCGAAGGCCGTGCAGGTCTTCCGTGAAAACGCCATCGAGCGCATTCGTCTCGAGCAGGAAACCGAAGCCAATCGCAGCCTCTCGGAGAAAGACCGGATGGAGCGCGAGCAGCAGAAGGCAAGGGAAGCGGCCGACGTCAAGTTCGCCGTCGACAATCTCGCCGCCGGTCTCTCGAAGCTTTCGGAGGGCGATGTTTCCTATCGCATCGGCCAGCCGTTCACCGCCACGCTCGACGCCGTTCGTAACGATTTCAACATGTCCGCCGAAAAGCTGCAGGCGGCCCTGACCAAGGTGGCCCAGAACGCCAGTGGCATCGGCGCGGGCGCGGACGAGATCAAATCTGCGGCCGACGATCTGGCCAAGCGCACCGAACAGCAGGCCGCTGCCGTGGAAGAAACCGCCGCAGCTCTGGAAGAAATCACCACGACGGTGCACGATTCCACCCGTCGTGCGCAGGAGGCGGGCGAGATCGTCAGCCGCGCCAAGGCGGGCGCCGAGCAATCCGGCGACGTGGTGCGCCGCGCCGTGGTCGCCATGGAGCAGATTGCGAAATCCGCCAATGAGATCAGCAACATCATCGGCGTCATCGACGAAATTGCCTTCCAGACCAACCTTCTGGCGCTGAATGCCGGCGTGGAAGCCGCGCGTGCGGGCGAGGCCGGCAAGGGTTTTGCCGTCGTCGCGCAGGAAGTGCGTGAGCTTGCCCAGCGCTCCGCCCATGCCGCCAAGGAGATCAAGGCGCTGATCAACACCTCAAACGATCAGGTGCAGCAGGGCGTTCAGCTGGTGGGCGACACCGGCAAGGCGCTGGCGACCATCGTTTCTGAAGTGCAGGAAATCAACCGGCACGTCGTTTCCATCGTGGAGGCCGCGCAGGAACAGTCTTCCGGACTGCAGCAGATCAATACGGCGGTCAACCAGATGGATCAGGACACGCAGAAAAATGCGGCCATGGTGGAAGAAACCAATGCCGCCAGCCACAGCCTCGCCAAGGAAGTGGCGTCGCTCAACCAGCTGCTCTCCCAGTTCCGGCTCGCCGACGGCGCCTATCTACCGAAAAGCCAGCCTGCGCCGGTTCGCAGCGCCGGTGGCAGCGACAAATATGTCGCCTCTCCGGTCCGTGCACTGGGCCGCAAGATCGCCTCGGCGTTTTCGGGCAATGCCGCCGTCGATACAAAGGGCGACTGGCAGGAGTTCTGAGCGGCGATCCGTTTCCAACATGCGTTTCGGCGGGGAGGCATCCCCGCCGGCGTTCAACGACGATGCGGCTTGATCGAAAGCCGCTCTGGCAAAATCGATGTCCACCGTGCGAAACGCAACATCTTCATTTTCGTGACGGCTAGATCATCCGCATCGGCAACCATTGCCATGCGGTTCCCCGGCACCGGTTCACGCGCGAAAACATCCATCCGATGAAATCTGAACTTTTCGCTGCCCGACCGGCGGGCGCTTACGGGCCGCTGGGGCCCTTTTCCTTCTTCGCCTGATCGTGATGCCACTTGATGGCGAAGAACATGCCCGTGCCCAACACGATAATCTTGAACGGAAAGAAGACCAAGGGGAACAAATCTACCCAATCCCATTCCATCATCCGAGTATTTCCAGTCTGTTACTTGATACAATCTATCGAGGACAGGGCTACCTCAAAACGGCTGCTTCAACAACGCCAATTCATGCACTCGGGCAGGGGCCTTTTGACGCAGTCCCAGCCGGATCGTTTCATCCAGGGCTCTTGAAGCTTACCCTCGATGTGTTCCTGTGATTGTTTCAGGGGTAGTAAGAAACGCTGAAGCCCCTGAGAAATGGCGCACCCGACAGGATTCGAACCTGTGACCTTTGGAATCGGAATCCAACACTCTATCCAGCTGAGCTACGGGTGCAGCGGTCACGCTTGAATCGCGTGCAGCGGTTGGTTCATACCCCAGCTTTGTTTTCGCATCAATGTCTAAAAATCAGAGATTTGCGAAACGTTGTCTGTTTTTGGGCGGGGTGGGGCGCGGGGCCTGTTTGGGGGTGGTCGCGGGTCTTTCAGCGGCGGTGGGGCGATGCGTCGTTTGACGTATTGTCTTTTTGCCGGAACGGGGTTTCCCTTATAAGTAGTATGTTATTGCCGGGGCGGGCCGCTGTTTTGCCGCTTTCATGAAGAGGCGGCCGGATGAGGGCAACGCCTTTCAAATACGGCGCGTGACGCGATTTTATCCCCTCAAAATTGGCGGGTAAATAGTCATACTTTTTTCGTTGGCCCGGTGGCGATCCGGAGTCCGGGTTTGCTTTTCCAGCGATTAACTGTCAAATTATTATACAATATTAGTATCATCTACATTTATTTGGGATACAGTTTCGTGATGTTGTCGGTTATGATTTCGACAAGGTAAAGGAACGAATCAGGCGGGGGATCGGATGGCTTTGCGATTGGCACACAGCAACGGGCCGCGGACGGAAAAGGCCGAAAGCGGCAGCGCGGAAGCGGCGCATATCACGGCTATCGACTATGGGTTGCTGACGACTGCGATCAGCTATCATTTGCGGCACTCGCAACTTGCCGTGGCAAACGGTTTTGCCGATGTGCTGGCGGAGCAGGGGTTACGGCCGGCCGATTTTTCCGTTCTCGTCATCGTCGGCGGCAATCCGGGTCTCAAGCAGAGCGATGTGGCGGAAGCGCTCGGCATACAGCGCGCCAATTTCGTCGCCATCGTCGATAGCATGGAAGAGAAGGGACTGCTCGTCCGCCGCAAATCGGAAGAGGACAGGCGCGTTCATTTCCTCGACATGACGGAGGAGGGCAGCAGCCTTCTCGACCGGCTTTCCAACACCTGGCGGGATCGCGAGGAAAAGCTGATCGACAGGATCGGCGGCAAGAAGGCCCGCGACCAGCTTCTGGCGCTGCTCGGACGCCTGCGCGACTGAGCTTCGACGAGAGCGGGGCAATCCGGGCGCTGGCCGCCGCAGGGTGCGGCCTGTGCGCTGATATTCCCGTCTTGCCATTGCCTTCGGCACCGGCGACGGTCTTCCTGCGCGGGTCTTTCACGCCAGCCTGATCGGTAGCGGGGCTGAATTGCGTTGCAATTTTCCTGTGAAACCGCCAAGACGCATAAGCATCTTCACGCCTTTGGGCGTGGAACCGCAATCATGCGATCGACTGGAAAGGCCCGGGACGGGAACGCCATGCTGAATATCGATACGAGTCATCCGCTTTATCGTGCCCTGTGGGTCCGGTTGCTCATCGTCGGCTTTTGCGCCGCGTGGGCCGTCATCGAATTCGTCAACCGCGAGTTTTTCTGGGGAACCATCGTTGCCGGCATCGGCGCTTATGCGGCCTATGAATTGCTGCTGAAGTTCAAACCCGCAAGCGATGCTGCCAAGAGCGGAAATGGCGCGGATGAGCCTGCCGCCGAAAGCGCGCCCACCGACAAGAACGATGCGGGCTGAAGCGCTTCCTGTCTTTCGTCTCATGTATTTTACGAGATAAGGCCGTCCGGCGCTTTACCGGAAATGCTCCCGTGCCCGCAGCATCCGTATAGCCTGGTCAATCAGGAGATTGGCCGCGGTCATGCGCAGCGTCGCATTGTGCCGGAACTGCGGTTTCACCCGGTCGGGATGATTGAGGCGGGCAAAGGCGCGGCGCTTTTCCGCAAGCGTTGCGGCCGTGTCGGCGTCGTGGATCGCCAGTTCCGCCGAAACATCGGCAAGCGACGTCCTTTCGAGATGGGCCGGCATGGATTCCGGTTCGGGCGCCGGCTCCGGTTCAGGTGGTGGCGCGGGGTCGGCCAGGAAGGCGAGATAGGCATCGAGATTGCCGTTCGCGGGCGGCGGCGTTTCAATATGTGTATCGATAACGAAGCCCGAGCTGAAACCGGCAATGCGGTGACCGGCGGGCGGTGGGGGCTCCGCGCCTTCCTCTTCCGTTTCTTTTTCGTGTTTCAGCCTGTCGACGACCGACTGGAAGACGGATTGTCCGAAGAGCATGCGGCTTTTCCCTCGCCGGTCTGACTATCCGGCCTTTATGGATCATGAAGGTGGTGTCTGGCTTGCCGCCGTCACGGGCCGGTCAGCTTGCGGCTTTCATCCAGAACCAGATCGTAGAGCAGGCGGGCGCTGGGCGGCAAAACGCGGCCCTTGGTGGTGATGATGCTGTAGGGCTTTACGACGAGTTCGAAATCCGTCGGCAATATCCGGGTTCGGCCGATATCGGCCTGCTGGCCGGCAACGAATTCGGCCATGTCCTGCGCGATCGGGGCGATGGCATCCGTGTTGCAGACAAGCGCAAGGGTGAGCACCACGGATGGTGTGTTGATGACGTTGCGCGGCATGGCGACGCCATGGGTTAGGAAGACATCTTCCATGGTTCTGCGCAGAAGCGCGCCGGGCGGCTGGAAGACCCAGTCGTAACCGGAGAGATCCTGCAGGGTCACGGGCTCGCCGCGAAGCAGCGGGTGGCCTTCGCGCACCACCAGACAGGCGCGCTCTATGCCAATTTCATGGATGGAAAAGAGGCCGGGATCGAAATCGTCCGGTATCCGGCCGATGATGAAATCGTGCCGGGCCGCAAGCAGTTCCCGGGCCAGCACGTTGCTGCTTTCCACCTGCACGTTGATTTCGATTCCGGGATAGGTGTCCATGGCGCGCCTTATGGCGGGAACCACGAGGCTGATCGCAGGTGCTGTGACGGCGCCGATATAAACCGAGCCGCCGCTGCCGGATTTCATCTGGTTCAGCTCGCGGCTCGCCTCGCGCAGTTCCAGCAATATGGTGCGCGCCCGCCGCGCCAGCGCCTCGCCGAATTTCGTCAGCACAACGCCGCGCGAGGCCCGCTGACAAAGGGGTGATTTGACGATCGCCTCCATTTCCGAGAGCATGCGCGAGGCGGCCGGCTGCGTCATGTTCATGGCGGCGGCGGCCGCGCTGACCTGCCCGTGCTCCTCGATCATGACCAGCATGCGCAGGTGGCTCATCTTCAATCCGGCCCGCAGCAAAGGGTTGTCCTCAAAGACGAAAAGGGCATCCGTTGTTTGCGCCTGCTCATACACTTTTTGGTTGTTCATTCGTGGTTTTATACCCCTCATCGGTTTTTGTATCGATTTAATATATCATAATTGATATATGGAAACTGATTTATTCTATTTGACAGTTATATGGATTCAGAACAATTTGCGGAATGCCGGGGAGGAGCGGCAGCTGTTCCATTTCGCAATTGCGAAATCGGAATGAGCGCAATGCGGCTTCTTCCTCTGACGGCATGAATTTCATGGTGCACCGCAGCATGCGGGCTCCAGAGAAGGGCTCAAGGGAGAGAGTTAATGAAGTCCATTATTTCGCTGATGGCGGCTTGTGCCATCGGTGCTGCTTCTTTCGCAGTGCCGGCTTTCGCACAGGACAAGGGTTCCGTTGGTATCGCCATGCCGACCAAGTCGTCCGCACGCTGGATCGACGACGGCAACAACATCGTAAAGCAGCTTCAGGAAGCCGGTTACACGACCGACCTGCAATATGCCGATGACGATATTCCGAACCAGCTTTCCCAGATCGAAAACATGGTCACCAAGGGCGTCAAGGTCCTCGTGATCGCATCGATCGACGGCACGACGCTGTCGGACGTTCTGAAGCAGGCCGGCGAGCAGGGCATCAAGGTCATCGCTTATGACCGCCTGATCCGCAACAGCGGCGACGTCAGCTACTACGCCACCTTCGACAACTTCCAGGTTGGCGTTCTGCAGGCGACTTCGATCGTCGACAAGCTCGGCCTGAAGGACGGCAAGGGCCCGTTCAACATCGAGCTCTTCGGCGGCTCCCCGGACGACAACAACGCCTTCTTCTTCTATGACGGCGCGATGTCGGTTCTCCAGCCTTACATCGACAGCGGCAAGCTCGTCGTGAAGTCCGGCCAGACCGGCATGGACAAGGTCGGTACGCTGCGTTGGGACCCGGCAACGGCCCAGGCCCGCATGGACAACCTGCTGTCGGCCTATTACACCGACGCCAAGGTTGACGCCGTTCTGTCGCCTTACGACGGTCTCTCCATCGGCATCATCTCCTCGCTGAAGGGCGTTGGTTATGGCACGAAGGACCAGCCGCTGCCGGTCGTTTCCGGTCAGGACGCTGAAGTTCCTTCCGTCAAGTCGATCATTGCCGGCGAACAGTACTCCACCATCTTCAAGGACACCCGCGAACTCGCCAAGGTGACCGTGAACATGGTCAACGCCGTGATGGAAGGCAAGGAGCCGGAAGTGAACGACACCAAGACCTATGAAAATGGCGTCAAGGTCGTTCCGTCCTACCTGCTGAAGCCGGTTGCAGTGACCAAGGAGAACTACAAGCAGGTTCTCGTCGATGGCGGTTACTACAAGGAAGACCAGCTGAAATAAGCTCGACACACATGCGGGGATGACTTGGCGTCATCCCCGTTTTCCATAAAAATAAAAACGCCGGAATTAATCGGGCGCTGGATTGCGATATGGCCAATACCATTCTCGAAATGCGGAACATCACCAAGACGTTTCCGGGCGTGAAAGCGCTTGAGAACGTCAACCTCAAGGTTAAAGAGGGTGAGATCCACGCACTCGTCGGTGAGAACGGCGCGGGGAAGTCGACCTTGATGAAGGTCCTTTCCGGTGTTTACCCCGCCGGCACCTATGAGGGCGAAATCCACTATGAAGGCGCTGTGCGGAATTTTCGCGCCATCAACGACAGTGAAGATATTGGTATCATCATCATTCACCAGGAGCTGGCGCTCGTGCCGCTTCTGTCGATTGCGGAAAACATCTTCCTTGGCAACGAGGTCGCTTCGAGCGGCGTCATCAGCTGGCAGCAGACCTTCAACCGTACCCGCGAACTTTTAAAGAAGGTGGGTCTGAAGGAATCGCCGGAGACGCTGATCACCGATATCGGCGTGGGCAAGCAGCAGCTCGTCGAAATCGCCAAGGCGCTGTCGAAGAGCGTGAAGCTGCTCATTCTCGATGAGCCGACGGCTTCGCTCAACGAAAGCGATTCCGAGGCGCTGCTGAACCTGCTGATGGAATTCCGTAAGCAGGGCATGACCTCGATCATCATCACCCACAAGCTCAACGAAGTGCGCAAGGTGGCCGACCAGATCACCGTTTTGCGCGACGGCATGACGGTGAAGACGCTCGACTGTCATAAGGAAGAAATCAGCGAGGATGTCATCATCCGCAACATGGTGGGGCGTGATCTCGAGGATCGTTATCCGCCGCGCGATGTGCCGATCGGCGGGACCATTCTCGAAGTGAAGAACTGGAACGCCTATCACCAGCAGCACCGCGACCGCCAGGTTCTGCACGATATCAACGTTACCGTGCGCAAGGGCGAAGTCGTCGGCATCGCCGGTCTGATGGGTGCCGGGCGCACCGAATTCGCCATGAGCGTGTTTGGCAAGTCCTATGGCCACAAGATCAGCGGCGAAGTGCTGATCGACGGCAAGCCGGTCGATGTCAGCACCGTGCGCAAGGCCATCGATGCCGGTCTCGCCTATGTCACGGAAGACCGCAAGCATCTCGGTCTCGTGCTCAACGACAACATCCTGCACAATACCACGCTTGCCAATCTGGCCGGCGTGTCGAGTGCCAGCATCATCGACGACATCAAGGAAATGAAGGTGGCGAGCGATTTTCGCACGCGCCTGCGCATCCGCTCGTCGGGGATTTTTCAGGAAACGGTCAATCTTTCGGGCGGCAACCAGCAGAAGGTCGTGCTCTCCAAATGGCTGTTCTCCAATCCCGACGTGCTGATCCTCGATGAACCGACCCGCGGTATCGATGTCGGCGCGAAATACGAAATCTACACCATCATCAACCAGCTCGCTGCCGACGGCAAAGGCGTTCTGATGATCTCATCGGAAATGCCCGAACTGCTCGGCAATTGCGACCGCATCTACGTCATGAACGAAGGCCGCATCGTCGCTGAATTGCCGAAGGGAGAGGCGAGCCAGGAAAGCATCATGCGCGCTATCATGCGCTCAGGGGAGAAGAACTCATGAGTTCGGCAAACACCACAAACGAAGAAAGTAACGTCGTCTCGATCTCGTCCTATATTCGCGCCAATATTCGCGAATACGGCATGCTGATCGCGCTCGTCGCCATCATGGTTTTCTTCCAGTTCTACACCGGCGGCATCCTGTTCCGCCCTGTGAACCTGACCAACCTCATCCTGCAGAACTCGTTCATCGTCATCATGGCGCTGGGCATGCTGCTCGTCATCGTGGCCGGGCATATCGACCTTTCGGTCGGCTCCATCGTCGCCTTTGTCGGCGCGATAGCGGCCATATTGACCGTGCAATGGGGCATGAACCCGTTCCTTGCGGCGCTGATTTGTCTCGTCATCGGCGGCATCATCGGTGCTGCACAGGGTTACTGGATCGCCTATCACCGCATCCCGTCCTTCATCGTGACGCTGGCGGGCATGCTGGTGTTCCGCGGCCTGACGCTGTTCGTGCTCGGCGGCAAGAACATCGGTCCGTTCCCGACCGATTTCCAGATCATCAGCACCGGCTTCCTGCCTGATATCGGCGGCATTGAAGGTCTCAACACCACCTCGATGATCCTGACGGTCTTGATTACCGTCGTGCTGTTCTATCTCGCATGGCGCCGTCGCGTCGTGAACGTGAAGCACGGTATCGATGTCGAGCCTTTCGGTTTCTTCATCGCCCAAAACCTTTTGATCTCGGCCGCGATCCTGTTCCTCGGCTACCAGCTTTCCACCTATCGCGGCCTGCCCAACGTGCTGATCGTGATGCTTGTTCTCGTTGCGCTCTACAGCTTCGTGACCCGCCGCACCACCATCGGCCGTCGCATCTACGCCATGGGCGGCAATGAAAAGGCGACCAAGCTTTCCGGTATCAACACCGAACGCCTGAGCTTCCTCACCTTCGTCAACATGGGCGTGCTGGCCGGTCTTGCCGGCATGATCATCGCGACACGCCTCAACTCGGCGACGCCGAAGGCGGGTGTGGGCTTCGAACTTGACGTTATCGCGGCCTGCTTCATCGGTGGCGCTTCGGCATCCGGCGGCGTTGGCAAGATCACCGGTGCGGTCATCGGCGCCTTCATCATGGGCGTCATGAACAACGGCATGTCGATCGTCGGCCTCGGCATCGACTTCCAGCAGATGGTCAAGGGCCTCGTGCTGCTCGCCGCCGTGTTCTTCGACGTTTACAACAAGAACAAGGGCTGATTGCCCAACCCACATAGCAAGTCAAAAAAGTGGCCGGTTTCCGGCCACTTTCATAAGATGCAGGCGTTATGCGCCGCGTAGAAGAGATAAAGGCGCGTTGCGCCGGAGGAAGGAAATCCCGTGCTCATTTCACAGATCAAAGATGCCAGTGGCAAGATCACCGTAGCCGTTCGCGAAGAAGGCGGGCAGGCGCAGGCCGTCAAGGGTGCGGCGTCGGTTTATGCGCTTGCCATGGAAGCCGCCAATGGCGGCAAGAGCCTTGCCTATGTCATTTCCGCCCATGGTCTCGGCGATGTCGTCGATCTCGAAAAGGCCTATGCCGAAGGTCGTTTCCTGCCGCCGATCACCCATCCCGATCCGGCGCATCTGCATCTGACCGGCACGGGCCTCACCCATCTGGGTTCGGCCGCGACCCGCGACAGCATGCACAAGAAGACCACGGAAGCGGCGGAAGAAAGCCTGACGGACTCCATGAAGATGTTCCGCATGGGTCTCGAAAACGGCAAGCCCAAGGCCGGTGAAAAGGGCGTTCAGCCCGAGTGGTTCTACAAAGGCAACGGCCATGTGGCGGCAGCACCGGGTGCGGCTCTCACCTCTCCCTCCTTCGCGCTCGATGGCGGCGAAGAGCCTGAGATGGCCGGCATCTATGTGATCTCCGATAAGGGCGAAGCGGTGCGCATCGGCTTTGCCGTCTCGAACGAGTTTTCCGATCACGTCACCGAGCGGATCAACTATCTCTACCTCGCCCATTCCAAACTGCGCCCGGCAAGCTTCGGCCCGGAAATCCGCGTCGGCGCTCCGCCGTCGGATATTCGTGGCACCTCGCGCATCCGCCGCGGCGACAAGGTCATTTTCGAAAAGCCGTTCGTTTCGGGTGAGGACAACATGTCTCACACCTTTGCGAACCTCGAATATCACCACTTCAAATACGGCCTGTTCCGCGCGCCCGGCGACGTGCATGTGCACATGTTCGGCACTGCGACGCTCTCCTTCGCAGAAGGCATCAAGCCGGAAGCGGGCGACGTCTTCGAGATCGAAGCCGCCGGTTTCGGCCTGCCGCTGAGAAACCCGCTGGCCGTGGATGCGGAAGAAGAGATCACCGTTCGTCAGATATGATCTGCGGACTGCGCGTGAAAAATGGTCGGGGGTGGGTCATCCCTCCCTCGACGTCATCCTTGGGCTTGTCCCGAGGACCTGCGACCGATTGATTTTAAGCGACGTGGATAGATCCTCGGGACGAGCCCGAGGATGCGCAAAATGATACCTCTTTCATCCCGTTATCCCTTTGTGTGTCGGGCAACTGTCAGGCGCTTGCCTCACCCGAACCCCCACAGCTTGCCTTCAGGTGGGAAACATCCGCCAAAGCAATAACGGATCGACTTTGCCAATAGTCATCTTGTCTTAGGTGGGTAATGCTTCCAGACCGCGCCGGAAAGCTGACATAGCCGGCGCTTTCTATTGGCATCTTGATCCATGCTGCGATGACGAAGGTAAGGGCAAAGCCATTGGTAACGATGATCTGTGTTGGGCATGGCCGCGAAATAATGGTGTTAACAGAGCGATACACTCTTTCCGCCACCTCACGTCTCGTTTCGGCATCGGCGATTCCGCCTCGGTGATCCATCCGATTGTGGTCCTGAGCGGGGATTTGGCGGGCGTCGAGCCATTCCTGTGGCATGCCGCCAGCCGAACCGTAGCTGATTTCTCGCAGGTCATTTGTGATTTCAAAAGGGCGCTTGAGATGTTCAGCAACGATTGCCGCAGTCTGGGAGGCCCGGAGAAGATCGGAGCTGAAGATTTCAATTGATGCACTGCCAATCAAGGTCATAAGCTTAGCAGCTGTTGCTTCCGCATCTGCCACACCTTTGGGTGTCAGCTCGGTGTCATACCAACCCCCGACCTTGTTTTCGACATGGTGGATGGACTGAGTGTGCGTGACGACAAAAATGTTCTTCATAGCGTTTCTTCCGGGTATTGGGCTTATCCAAACCCCCACAGCTTGCCTTCCCCAACCTCCACCGAATTACCAGCCGGATCGCGGATATAGACGGAATAGCTGTCATTCGGCCAGCGGTGATAGTGTTCGATGGGAATTCCGAGCGCTTCGAAGTGCGCCTTCCAGCCGTCCACCCCCGACTTGTCCCTGGCGTAAAAGCAGAAATGACCTTGCCCCACCGCACCGTGGCGGGGGATGGGATTGTCGGGGTCGGCCCGGCGGGATTGCTCGGGGTCGAAGAGCAGCAGCATCTGCTGCCCGCATCGGAAGAAGATGAATTGCCCCGGCAGCCTGCGTACCACTTCCAGCCCGAAAACATCCCGGTAAAAGACTTCGGCGGCGTCGAGGTCGTCGGTGTAGAGCGCGGTTTCCATAATGGCGGTTGGCGGTTGCATGGTTCCTCCCGGCGGTTCAGGGGTTTCCGGCGGCGGATCGCGGCGGAAACCTATTTGTCTATTGTGTAGGTCAGCACCGTCAGGTCGTGTTTGCCGACGCCACGTTCCAGAACGGTCCAGCCGCAGTTGACATAATAGGCTTCGAGACCCCGCTGGCAGCAGAGATAGCTGGTCTCGTGGCCAAGTTCGGCTGCCCTTTGCGTCGCGGCCTGCATCAAGGCTCGCGCCACGCCCGAGCGCCGGCGGTCTTCTTCCACCCACAGGGCTGCGACCCAGGGCAGATATTGCGGACGTTCTTCCAGATCGCAATGGATGAGGAATGCGGAGCCGACATAATCGCTGCCGTCATGGGCGACGAAGCCGGTGGGCAGCGTATGGGGGTTGGTCATGTCCTTCAGGTGCTCGGCGACGTCGCCCACCTGAAGGCCGCTATCCTGCCACCATGCCGTCCAGACCCGTTCGGCGATGACGGGTCCATGCGACTGGCAGTCGCGATAGTCGGAAATGCTGTACAAAGCCGTCTCCCGGCCGGCTTTCCTCCCGCAGGCTGAAGCCGGATCATGCTTTCAAATCGATGCGGGGATTAAACCGGGTGGGACGGGGTTTCGCAACCGTCAAGTTGTCGCGCGGGGTCAGGGTTTCGTTGCCGTCACATGCAGCCATGCGGTCGGGAGCTTGTCATAACCGCTGCCCTGCCTCGCCTCGATCTCCACCACCGCCCAATCAAACTGTCCGTAAACGTCTTCCAGCCAGGGCTTCGAAGGGTAATTATAATAACGGCCGAACATGTCGCGGCCTTCCGCTTCTCCCGCCTTGAAGCTGGCATAAAAAACGCCACCCCGTTTCAGCGCGGTGTGGATGCGGCCGATGATGCCCGGCAGGGCAGGGCGAGGCACATGCAGCAGGCAGGCATTGGCCCAGACGCCGCCATATCGCGCACTCTCATCGATATTCTCGAACAGCAATGTCCGGACGGGAATGCCGAGCCGGGCTTGCGCCGCTTTGGCGATTTCAGGCGTTCCGTCGGTGGGGTGGACATCGTAACCGGCGGCCAGCATGAATTCGCTGTCCTGCCCGCCGCCGCATCCCAGCTCGAGAATGCTTGCACCCTCTTGCAGCCGCGTCAGGAATGTTTCCAGATGCGGGCGATCCGCCGCCTGCCCGCGCGAGGTATAGGCCGCAGCGTTACCCGTGTAAAAGCCGATTGTGTCGTCGTCCCTGCCAGTCATCGTGTCAGCTCTGCGACTGGCTCTGGCCCTGCGATTGCTGCACGGTGACCGACACATTCAGGGTCTCACCGGCGGGGCCGATGCGCATGCCCGATATCGGCGCGCAATCGCGGTAGCAGAGGCCCGATGCGATGCGCACATAGCGGTCGTCGGGGCAGATATTGTTGGCGGCGTCGAAACCCACCCAGCCGAGCCCCTGAAGATGCACTTCGGCCCAGGCATGGGTGGCCGTCTGTTCCTCCACCTCTTCCATCATCAGATAACCGGAAACGTAACGGGCGGGCAGGCCCATCAGCCGGGCGGCGGAAGTCAGGATATGGGCGTGGTCCTGGCAGACGCCCTTGCCCGCTTCCAGCGCCGTTTCCGCCGTGGTTTCGATATCGGTTGCGCCCGGCACATACTCTACCTTGCGGTGAATATTTTCCATCAGGTCATGCAGGCGGGCCAGCTCGCTGTCGCCGGCGCTCACCTTCACCAGTTCGCGCACGAGCTTTCCGGGTTTGGTGCGCGGCGTCTCGCGCAGGAAAAGCCACAGCGGCGCATTGCCGATGTGGTAACCGAACACGCCGGCCTTGTCCTCGGTGTTCACGGTGCCGCTCGCCACCACCTTCACCCGCTGCTGCGGGCCTTCGGTTTCCACCAGCGCAACACGGTTGCCGAAGTGGTCGTCATAGGTCACTTCGACGGTGGCGCCATCGACCGAGACATCCCAGTTCTCCACCGTCTGGCCGGGGCCGGTCTGCGGCCTCAGGCGCAGCCGCTGCAACGCATAGGGCATCGGCTCGTCATAGACATATTCCGTCGTATGGGTGATTTTCAGACGCATAAGCTGTCCCCGTCCACGCGCTTATTGATAGAAGCGGTAGCCTTCCGTGATTTCCTGTCCCAATTGTCCGTTGCGGTTGACAAATCTCTCCAGAAATTCGTGCAAGCCTTCATCCATCACCCGGCTGATGGTGGTCGCGCGCAGGCTGTCGCGAATGCTCTCGGCCGTGTCGTGCGCCTTGTGCCTCTCGCTGTAATCCTCGGCGATGTAATTGAGGTTGCTGGCGATCTTTTCATAACAATAGGCCAGCGAGCGCGGCATGCGGCCATTGAGAATGAGGAAGTCGGCAATATTGGCCGGCTTGTATTCCGCATCATAGACCCAGCCATAGGAGCGGTGCGCCGAAACCGAACGCAGGATGGATTCCCACTGCGCATTGTCGAGTGAGGAGCCGACATGGGCCACCGCCGGCAGCAGCACGTAATATTTGACGTCGAGAATACGGGCCGTGTTGTCGGCGCGCTCGATGAAGGTGCCGATGCGGGAGAAGTTATAGAGATCGTTGCGCAGCATCGAACCGTGGAAGGCGCCGCGCACCAGACCGGCGCGATGTTTGATGACATCGATGGTCTGCGGCAGTTCGGCATGGTTGAGCTTGCGACCGAGAATGTTCTTCAGCTCGATCCAGAATTCGTTGGTGGCTTCCCATGTCTCGCGCGTCAGCGCCGTGCGCACCATGCGGGCATTGTTGCGGCCCGCCTCGATGCAGGACATGACGCTGGAAGGGTTCGATTTTTCCCGAAGCAGATAATCGATCGCGTCCGCCGCCGTCACCTTCTTGTGCATTTCAAGGAAGGCTTCGCGCACGCCCGCACTTTGCAGCACGCCATCCCAGTCCTCATCACCGCTGCCGGAGCGCGTCAATGAAACGCGCAGGCCCGCATCGATCAGCCGGGCGATGTTTTCAGCGCGCTCGATGTACCGGAACATCCAGTAGAGCCCGTTTGCCGTTCTGCCCAGCATGGCTTAATCCTCCAGTACCCAGGTATCCTTGGTGCCGCCGCCCTGGCTGGAATTGACCACCAGCGAGCCCTTTTTCAGCGCCACGCGGGTCAGGCCGCCGGGAATGATCTGCACCTTGTCCGAGACGAGCACATAGGGGCGCAGATCGACATGGCGCGGCGCAATGCCGTTCTTCACCATGATCGGCACGGTGGACAGCGACAGCGTCGGCTGCGCGATGTAATTGGCGGGACGGGCTTTGAGCTTTTCCGCAAACAGCGTCCGCTCGCGTTTCGTCGCCGTGGGGCCGACCAGCATGCCGTAACCGCCCGAACCGTGAACTTCCTTGACGACGAGATCGGCGAGGTTGTCCAGCACGTATTTCAGGCTGTCCGGCTCCGAACAGCGCCAGGTCGGCACGTTTTCCAGAAGCGGTTTGCGGCCGGTATAGAACTCGACGATCTCAGGCATGTAGGAATAGATCGCCTTGTCGTCGGAAATGCCGGTGCCGGGGGCATTGGCGATGGTGATGTTGCCGGCGCGGTAGACATCCATGATGCCGGGAACACCGAGCGCCGAATCCGGCCGGAAGGTCAGCGGGTCGAGGAAGTCGTCATCAACGCGGCGGTAAAGCACGTCGATGGCCTCATAACCGCGGGTGGTGCGCATCTTGACCTTGCCGTCCATGACGCGCAGGTCGGAACCTTCCACCAGTTCCACGCCCATCATGTCGGCGAGGAAGGAATGTTCGTAATAGGCGGAATTATAGATGCCGGGCGTCAAAACCGCCACACGCGGCTTGCCGGAACAGCCGGGCGGTGCGAGCGAGGCGAGCGACTGGCGCAGCAGATAGGGGTAATCCTCCACCCGGCGCACCCGGTTTTCATGGAAGAGCTCCGGGAACATCTGCATCATCGTTTCGCGGTTTTCCAGCATGTAGCTGACGCCGGACGGTGTGCGGGCATTGTCTTCCAGAACGTAGAACTGGTCTTCGCCGGTGCGGACGATATCCGTGCCGACGATATGGGTATAGACGCCGCCGGGTGGGGTGAAGCCGATCATTTCCGGCAGGAAGGCTTCGTTTTTCTCGATGATTTCGCGGGGAATGCGCCCGGCGCGGATGATTTCCTGTTTGTGGTAGATATCGTCGAGGAAAGCATTGAGGGCGAGGACGCGTTGTTCGATGCCCTGGGCCAGTTTGCGCCACTCCCGTCCGGAGATGATGCGCGGGATGATATCGAAGGGGATCAGTTTTTCTGAACTGTCGGCATGGCCATAGACTGCGAAAGTAATACCGGTTTTTCGAAAGATGTTTTCCGCGTCTTTTGATTTCTGGATCAGGTGCGCCCTGTCCTGTCGGCTGTACCACTCGTTATAGTTTTCATATGGGCTTCGCGGCGTGTCGTCCGCATTTATCATTTCGTCAAATGCCAACTTCGATGTCCCCTTTTTTGCCATATGAATACAACGCTAAATGCAATGCAAGAACTATGCAGGCCTCCCCGAGAAGATTTTTTACCGCCCTAGAGTTTTAAAAAAGAAGCGTTTTTTCGGTTTCAGCCTATAAATGCGGCATTAGAAAATTGGTTGCGCGGGGACGAGGCGCGTATTGGGGTGGCGGCACTGTGTGCGCCGTGGGCGAATGCATAAATTTTAGTCGCTCGCTTTCGGTTGATGAATATCGGGCGTCGCATCAGAAAATCTGAAAGATGTGATCACGAAAACGCCTTTGACCTTTCGTCGGGATGCGGATACCGCCTTGCTGAATACCCGGCTCGATCTTTCGCCGGTTTGCGTGAAGCCGCAGAAATATCAATTCGCCGCCTTTCCCGCACCGTGTCCGGTTACGGGCATGGTGCGGCACAGGGGATGTTCCCATGTCGCTCGACCGTCTGGCTCCGGCCATCTTCGTTTTTCTCTGGTCGACCGGCTGGGTCACCGCCAAATATGCGGTCTATTATACCGGACCGCTAACCTTTCTCTGTCTGCGCTATCTGCTGGCGGGGGCGTTGCTGTGGGCGATCTGCCGCTTTTCTTCCATCCAGTGGCCTGAGCGGCGTGCCGATCTCTTCCGGGCGATCCTCTCCGGCGTCTTCCTGCACGGTCTTTATCTCGGCATGATCTGGTGGGCGATAGGGCAGGGCGTGCCGGCGGCGATCGGCGGCATCATCGCCGGTCTGCAGCCGCTGATGACGGCGGTGGCCGCCCGCTACATGATCGGTGAAAGGATCTCGCCCTTGCAGCGCGCCGGCCTGCTCATCGGCTTTGCCGGCATTGCCATTGCCGTGCTGCCGAAGGTCATGGCCACCGGTGCTGTCGGCCTGTCGGTGCCGCTCTACGCCGTGGCGGTGAATGTGCTGGGCATGACTTCGGTTACCTATGGCACGCTCTACCAGAAGAAATATGTCCATGGCGGAAACATCATGGCGGTGGCCACACTGCAATATGTCGGTGCGCTGCTGGTCACCGTGCCCTTCGCGCTTTTGCTGGAGGATGGGCATGTGGACTGGAGCCTCGGCCTTGCCGCCACGCTTGCCTGGTCGGTGGGTGCGATCTCCATCGGTGCCGTGGCGTTGCTTCTTTATCTCATCCGACGCGGGCAGGTCTCGCGGGCCGCCTCGCTGATCTATCTCGTCCCGCCGCTTGCGGCGGTGGAAGCAGCACTGCTTTTCGGCGAAACGCTGACACCGGCCATGATTGCCGGCACCGTTCTGGCGGTGACGGGGGTTTATCTCGCCAATCGCAAACCTGCCGCAGCGGTTGTCGCACGTTAGAGCCTTTTCGCTTTTCTTCGAGCAGCGAAAGCGCTCTAACTCTTTGTTTTGCTGCATTTCCGGACGGAAAGCCGGGCTCCACTTTTCCTGGAAATTCTTTAATTACCACAACCTCATATTAGGGCTTTGTTAACCATAAAATTATACCTCTCGTTAATCCAAAGATTTGGCGGGGGTTACATGTCTATTTCACGTCGTGGTGTTCTGTTCGGATTGCCGCTGTTTCTGGCCGGCTGCGCGAATACCGGCATCGGCCAGCAGAGGCTGGATTATGCGGCAAAGCCGGAGGAGAAATTCCCGCTTCCCGCCATGCATCTGGACAAGGTCAAGCCGGAACTGCGCCGGCAGGAAGTCACCTACGATACCATGCACCCGGCCGGAACGGTTGTGGTGGATACGCCGGCGCGGCGGCTTTATTACGTTATGGGCGATGGTCGCGCCATGCGTTACGGCGTCGGTGTCGGCCGGCAGGGTCTTGCGCTGAAGGGCGATGCCTATATCGGCCGCAAGGCGGAATGGCCGTCCTGGACGCCGACCGCGAACATGATGCGCCGCGATCCGCGCAATCTGAAATTTGCCGGCGGCATGGCGGGCGGCCCGAACAATCCGCTCGGCGCACGCGCGCTCTATCTCTATCGCGGCGGTAACGACACCATGTTCCGTCTGCACGGCACCAACCAGCCGCAATCCATCGGCCATGCCATGTCGAGCGGCTGCATCCGCATGCTGAACCATGACATCATCGATCTTTACAGCCGCGTGCCGGTCGGTTCGAAGGTCGTCGTCTTGCAGGCGTGAGGAAGAGGCGGATTTTTCCGCCTTTGCCACGCCAGAAAATGCCTGTATCCTTGAGTTGATTTTTTCGGCAGACGGTCAATTTTATGCTGGAAAATCAACGATGTGTAGAATGCCTCCCTTTCTATATTTAAGGGAGTTCTGCTATATCGGAAACGTGATTTCCGGTGTTCGAGACGTGTATCCATAAAGGCGTAAATGCACTGTATCGAGCGCGGCACCACTTCAACGGGGACACATGAACATGGCAACTTTCGACTCTCTTTCCCGCTATCGCCCGCAGGCACTCGGGGCGCTGCGCATCATGACGGCGCTGCTTTTCATTTCGCATGGAACGCAGAAGCTGTTCGGTTTTCCGGCATCGCAGATGGATGGCTCCCTGCCGACGATGCTGCTGGTGGCGGCGCTTCTGGAACTCGTCGGCGGCATTCTCGTGCTGATCGGCCTGTTCACACGCCCGGTCGCCTTCATCCTGTCCGGCCAGATGGCGGTCGCTTATTTCATGGCGCATGCGCCGAGCAATTTCTTTCCGGCCCTGAACGGTGGCGACGCCGCCATCCTGTTCTGCTTCATCTTCCTCTATCTGTTCGTTGCCGGTCCGGGCGCCTTCTCGGTGGATGAGCGCCGGGCCTGATTGCCCGACCCGTCATCGATCTCTTTTGCAGAAGCTCCGCATGGTTACGCCGTGCGGAGCTTTTTTTTGAGAAGGATTAAAGCTTCGGCCGTGGCCGAAGCATAGATGCTTGTTTTCGGATTAAGAACGGGCCATCCTGAACGCAGTTGGAAAATCGATCCGTGACCTCCCAGAACCCCATCGCCCGCGAATTGCTGTTTCTTGCCTTGCTGTCAACGCTGTGGGCCGCATCCTATACTTTCATCAAGATCGGGGTGGAGACGATACCGCCGATCACCTTCATCGCCTCGAGAACCCTGATCGCCGGTCTGCTGCTCTTTGCGGTGATCCGGCTGCGCGGGCTGGGCCTGCCCACGGATTTGGCGACATGGCGGCTGTTCTTCATTCAGGCCTGCATCAACAGCGTTCTGCCCTTCACGCTGATCGCCTGGGCGGAACAGAGCATCGATGCCGGTCTTGCCGTCATTCTCAATGCAACGACGCCGATCTTCACCTTTCTTCTCACCGCACTCGTTATCCGCCATGAGCCGGTCAGCGGGCGCAAGCTGTTTGGCACCATTGCCGGCATGACGGGCGTGTGCCTCATCATCGGTGTCGAGGCACTGAGCGGTGCGGGCGAGGCGATATGGAGCCAGCTCGCCGTGCTGACGGCGGCTTTTTCCTATGCCTGTGCGGCTATTTTCAGTAAAAATTTCAAGGGGCTCGATCCGATCATGCCGGCAGCGGGTTCGCTTATCTGCGGCGCTGTTTTCCTGTTGCCCGTGAGCCTGATCGTCGACCGGCCCTGGACGCTGTCGCCTTCGGCGGCGTCACTGACGGCGCTCCTTTGCCTCAGCGTGTTTTCGACCGCGCTCGCCTTTATGATCTATTTCCGGCTGATGCAGACGCTAGGCTCCGTCGGCACGACGTCGCAGGCCTATCTCAGGGTGCCGGTCGGCGTCGCCATCGGCATGGCGTTCCTGGGGGAAATGCCGACACCTGCCATGTGGGTGGGGCTCGTCTGCGTCATTGCCGGCGTGCTGGCCATGACCCTGCCGTCACGGCGTCGTCCGGTCGCGCAGGGCGGGTGAGGGAAAGCAAAGCCCCGCTGGCTGGCTGTGGCTGCGGGGCTTGATTATTGGCGAGCGCGTGCCGCTTGTTTCTTCTCCCCGCCGGGGAGAAGGTCGCGGCAGCGGGATGAGGGGGCAAGGGTGGTGAGATACGGCAGCGGTGCCCCCTCATCCGACCCTTCGGGCCACCTTCTCCCCGGCGGGGAGAAGAAACGCCCGGCAATGCCGGGCGTCCTTAATCCATTAGAGCAACTTAGCGGTTACGGCCGCGATGGCCGTTGCCGGAAGCGCGCTTTTCCTGGCCGTTGCCGCCGGCAGGGGCGTGGCGGTTGGCGCCGCTGCCACCGGGCTTGCGGGCCGGGCGACGGTGCTTGCGCGGGCCGGCCGGGCGGCCTGCATCGCCTTCAGCCTGCTTGACGCGCTTGAAGTCGGAGGTGACTTCCAGATCGTTGTCCGCTTCGCGCGGTGCGTGGTGGCGCGACGGGCGGGATTCGCCGTTGTGACGTCCGCCTTCGCGGGGACCACGCTGATGGCCGCCATTGTTGTTGCGGCCGCCGCGGTTGTTGTTGGGGCGCGTTGGGCTCGCAAGACCGGCCGGGCGTTCGCCGGAGGCGACCGGAATATCGATCTTCATCAGCTTTTCGATGTCGTGCAGCAGGCGGGTTTCGTCCGGGGCGCAAAACGCAATGGCGATGCCGTCGCGACCGGCGCGGGCGGTACGGCCGATGCGGTGAACATAGGCGTCGGGCACTTCCGGCAGGTCGTAGTTGAAGACGTGGGTGACGGCCGGAATGTCGATGCCGCGGGCAGCGACGTCGGTTGCCACCAGCACCTTGATCTCACCGTCCTTGAAGCCCTTGAGAGCGCGCTCGCGCTGGCCCTGGCTCTTGTTGCCGTGGATGGAGGCGACCTTGAAGCCGATATGTTCGAGATGCTTGTAAAGCTTTTCAGCGCCGTGCTTGGTGCGCAGGAACACGATGGCGCGGCCATCCGGGTTTTCGTTGAGCGACTTCTTCAGAAGCTCGGTCTTGTCGTTCTTGCCGGCGACGAAGTGAACATATTGCTCCACCTTGTCGGCTGCCTTGCCGGGCGGGGTCACTTCCACCTTGAGCGGATCGGTCAGGTAGCTGTGGGCGAGATCGGCGATCGCCTTCGGCATGGTGGCCGAGAAGAGCAGCGTCTGGCGCTTGGCCGGCACCATCTTCGAAATTTTGCGCAGATCGTGGATGAAGCCGAGATCGAGCATCTGGTCCGCTTCATCGAGCACCAGATAGGTGACCTTGGAAAGCGAGATGGCGTTGCGGGCGATGAGGTCCAGCAGGCGGCCGGGGGTCGCCACCAGAATATCCGTGCCCTTTTCGAGCTGAAGCTGCTGCTTGTTGATCGATGCGCCGCCGACCACCTGGTTGATGCGCAGCGGCGTCTTCTTCACGAAGGAGCGCAGGTTTTCGCCGATCTGGTTCACCAGCTCGCGGGTGGGGGCGAGGATGAGCGTGCGGCAGGTGCGGTTTGCCGGGCGGTCCGCCTGCTTCATCAGCATTTCGATGATGGGCAGGCCGAAAGCGGCGGTCTTGCCGGTGCCGGTCTGTGCGAGGCCGATCAGGTCACGGCCTTCGAGCAGCAGCGGAATGGCCTTTGCCTGAATGGGAGTAGGGGTCGTATAGCCAAGCTGGGTAACGCTGGCCACGATCTTTTCGGAGAGGCCGAGTTCGCTAAAACTGGTCAATATAATGCCTTTCGGGGCGCCAAAAACCAATCGTCCGGAACAGGGCTGCTGTCCGGCGGTTTCGGCGTCAAGAACCCCGCGTGAATTGGGAACTTGTGGGTTGGAATAACTTTCTGCGCATCAGTGCGGCACATGCCGTCTTCTGTATTCTTTGCGCTTTTCCTTCATGCGGGCCAGATTCCTTATTTTAAGGACGTCTTTCCGGTCATACGCTGCAGCTCACGCGGCTGCCGAAGGTGAAAGCTTGAGGGCCATGTGGGCGTTTTGCGCGTCAAAGTCAAGCGATAGTTTTGTAACGCCGCCGCTTGAGGGCGCATGGCAGCCATGCGTACCGTTAGCCGGCGATTGCCGGGACGGTGCGGGCGCCAGCGAAGAATTATGGTTAAAAAAGGGTAACGACACCGTCGGATACATAGCAAAGATCGATTTTCTCACATAACGTTTTTTGCCATGGCGTCCGGAAATATTTGATTCGACAGGAATGGACTGCAAGGTGTGGAGTATCGATTGACCGAAGGCTGCGGGTTGCTGGAAAAGGCTTGCAGGGCCGTTGCCGCCCTGGACCTGCCCGCGTGCATCAAGGACAGCGAACTTCGCTATATCGCGGTCAATTCCGCCTATGCCCGGATCATGGGGCGCCCGCCCGGGGCATTCAAGGGACACACCAGCCTTTCCCTTTCCGCCGATATTCGCGATGCCGAGCGCGAGGACAGGGAGCGCCGCTCGTTGGTCTTCGCCACGGATGAGATGATTGCCTGCCATGGTGGGGGGGCGTCCGGGCCATACACGCTTCGCTGCGAACGTTTCACCGGTGACGACGGCAATCTGTTCCTGTTCGAAGCGTTCGAGGATATGCCGTCCGCCGCCGTGGAGGTTTTTCCGCAAGCCGACAGCGCTTCGGAGCTGCTGTTCGGCAGCGGCGTGATCGATCTCGTCGATGCGGGTATCGTGATTTATGACCGCGAAAACCGGCTGGTCTACTGCAATACCCGCTTCAGGGAATTCTACAGCGCGCTCGGTGTCGACCTGAAGGCCGGCGTCCCGCTCGAGACGCTGATGAGGGCGATTTATTTTTCGAGCGGCTACCGCGATGCGAAGGCCGGCGATCCGGCGTTCGAAGGGTGGATGCAGGAGCAACTGCGGGATTTTTCCCTGCCCTATCTCGAAAGGGTGGAGCAGTTTGCCGATGGCCGCTGGGTGCGCATGGTCAACAAGCGGCTGGAAAACGGCATGCTGGTGGGACTGCGGGTGGATGTCACCGAGTTCAAGGCGCATGAGACGCTTCTGAGCACGCAGATCCGCGAGACCTGGCTTCTGCGCGCCGCGCTTGAGCAATTGCCGGTCGGCGTGTTCCTGCGGGATCAGGACAGGCGGCTGACCTTTGCCAATGCGGCCTATGAGAAATTTCTGGGCGGCAGCCTCGCCGACCATATCGGCAAGACCGAATGCGAGATGTTTCCGGAGGAAGGCCCGCAGTTCCAGCGGGAAAACGAGCATATTCTGCGAACCGGGGAAGCCATTGAAAAGACCGGAAGCGTTCCGCTTGCGGATGGCGGCGCCATTCCCGTCATCACAAGGCTCGGCCGGGTCGCGACGCCGGATGACGACTATTATCTGGTCGGCTCGGTCACCGATGCCAGCCTGTTGCAGGACCGGGAAAAGGCGCTGATCGCCGCGCAGGCCGAGGCTGAGGCGCTGCACCGCCAGCTTGAAGCGGTTCTCCATGCCCTGCCGGTGGGCGTGCTGCTGCTCAGCGCCGATCTCGTCATCGAATATGTCAATCCGTTCTTTTATGAGGTCTGGGGCGAGATCGGCGGCGAGAAGTCGCTTGTCGGCAAAAGTTATCGCGAATTCATGGAGATGAATTTCGACAGCGGCCTTTATGACTATGGCGACAGGCCTTTCGATGAGGTCTATGGCGAGCGGGTGCAGCGGCTTCTGAAGGAGGAGGTCTTTGCGCCCCGCGAGGTGCGCAGCAAAAGCGGCAAGGTCACGGTGATTTCGAAAACCCGGCTCGAAGGCGGGAAAATCCTCAGCACCTATGCCGACGTCACCGATGTGCGCATGCGCGATGTTGAGATCAGCAAGGCGAAGGCCGAACTGGAGCGGGTCGGCGAATATATGCAGGGCGCTACCCGCGCCATGGCGCAGGGGCTGGTGCTGGTCGAGCAGGGCACGATCATCATGTCCAACGAGGCGATGGCGCGCATGTTCGACGTGCCGCCGCATCTTCTGGAAAAGGGCTGCAACTGGTCGGGTTTCTTCGCCCATTGCGCCGGGCGCGGCGATTTCGGCACGGCCGGGGAGGCTGCGGAGACGCTGCGCGCCTGGAGGGAGAATATCGCCGCCAACCGGCCGTTTTCCTGGCTCATCCATGTCGCCGGCAAAAGCTGGCTCAATCTGGAGGCCACCAACAGTTCCGGCAATTACTGGCTCATCATCGTCACCGATGTGACCGAGATGAAGCTGCGTGAAGAGGAATTGCAGCGGCTGCTATCGCGTGCGGAAGCGGCGGATCGGGCCAAATCGGAATTCCTGGCCAATATGAGCCATGAAATCCGCACGCCGATGAACGGCGTTCTCGGCATGGCGGAGCTTCTGGCCAAGTCCAATCTCGATACGCGCCAGAAGACCTTTACCGATATCATCGTCAAGTCCGGCAATGCGCTTCTGACGATCATCAACGACATTCTCGATTTCTCGAAGATCGAGGCCGGGCAGATGAGGCTGCGCAGCGTGCCCTTCGATCCGGCGGAGGCGGTCGAGGATGTGGTGTCGCTGCTGTCCTCGGCGGCGCTGGAAAAGGACATAGAGCTGATCGTCCGCATCGATGCTTCTGTCTTCGGCAAGGTCATCGGCGATGCCGGCCGCTTTCGGCAGATCGTCACCAATATCGTTGGAAACGCCGTCAAGTTCACCGAAATGGGGCATGTGCTGGTCGAGCTTTCGGCGCGTTCGGCGGAAGCCTCCGAGGCCATTCTGTCACTGCGCGTCGAAGACAGCGGCATCGGCATTCCGGCCGACAAGCTTGAAACCATCTTCGACAAGTTCAGTCAGGTCGATGGCTCCGCGACGCGCCGGCACGAGGGAACGGGGCTGGGGCTGGCGATCACGGTCGGTCTCGTCGGCCTGTTCGACGGCGCGATCAAGGTCGTCAGCGATGTCGGCAGGGGATCGACCTTCGAGGTCAATATTCCGTTTCAGGTGACCGAGAGACAGCGCGACCTCCCGCTTCTTTCCGTGGCGATCGAAGATATCCGCGTGCTCGTCATCGACGATAACGACGTCAATCGCCGCATATTGACGGAGCAGTTGCGCAGTTGGGGCATAGACGGCCACGCGGTGGAAGACGGGCCTTCCGGCATCGCCGTGCTTGAGGAGGCGGCCTCGCTCGGTTTTTCCATCGACGCCATCGTTCTAGATTATCATATGCCTGTCATGAACGGGCTGGATGTGGTGGAGCGGATCCGGGCGGATGCGCGCTTTGACGACATCGCCATTGTTTTCCTGACCTCCATGGATGTCGTCGGCGACGAGACGCTGTTTACCGATCTCAATGTGCAGGCGCATCTGATGAAGCCGGCGCGGGCGCGGCTCCTGCGCTCCACCCTCTTCGATGTGGTGCGCGATGTGCGGCTGAAACGCGCCCGGCAAACTCCGGCCCCGCGTGACGGTCTGGGTGATGGCGCCGTCCTGCCGGAAAGAGGCTCCGCCGAAAGAAAGCAGCGCGATGCCGCATCGACGGCGGTGCTGGCGCGGCATCGGCCGAGCCTTCTCGATGTGCTGGTGGCCGAGGACAATGACGTCAATCAGATTGTCTTCACCCAGATATTGCAGCAGGCGGGTCTGCGCTTTCTGATCGTCGGCAATGGCAAGAAGGCCGTGCAGGCGTGGCAGGAGAACAATCCCGCCATCATCCTGATGGATGTTTCGATGCCGGTCATGAACGGACATCAGGCGACGCAGGCCATCCGCGCCGCGGAACGGACCGCCGCCGACGGCCGGCATGTGCCGATCATCGGCGTTACCGCCCATACGCAGGAGGCGGATCGGGAACTATGCCTGGAGGCGGGCATGGATGATTATCTGTCGAAGCCCATCAGCCCGGAAACGCTCGAAGACAAGATCGCGCAATGGCTGGGCGAAAACATGCCGCGCCGCGACGTGCCGGGCGTGTGACTTTTCGACCGAAACATCGCTGTGCTTCGCGTCAGCCGAACGGTTTGGTCCCGCAGAGCATTTCCCGCTTTCCGGCAAAACCTTTCCGGCGCTCCAGCTCAAAACCGGCGGCGATGAGGTTGCGGCGAACGAAGCCGGCGGCGGCATAGGTGGCGAATGTGCCGCCAGGCGCCGTCTTTGCGAAAAGCGCCTGCATGATTTCCAGCGACCACATGTCCGGATTGCGCGCGGGTGCGAAGCCATCGAGAAACCAGGCGTCGAAACTTTCCTCGCTTGCGGAAATGCCGGCGAGCGCTTCGCCACAGACCACCGTCAGGCGCGTTTCGTCATCGAGCTGGATTTCGACCCGTCCTTTCGGCTCGGCGGGCCAGAGGGCGGTGAGCGCCTTGCGTTCGGCATCCACTTCCGGCCAGCGGGAAAGCGCCCGGTCGATTTCCTCCGCCTTCATCGGGTAGAGTTCGAAGGAGATGAAATGCAGTGTGGAGCGGCCGTTGCGCATCTCTTTCCACTGGCGCCATGTCTCGCAGAGGTTAAGCCCGGTGCCGAAGCCCAGTTCGCCGATGCGGAAGGCGCCCTCCCGTTCGAGCCAACGCTCTGGCAGGCCGCTTCCGGAGAGGAAGACATGGCCACATTCCAGCCTGCCGTCCGTCTGACAATAAAAATGGTCGTCAAAGGCCAGTGAATAGGGCATATCCCCGTCACGCCAGTCGAGCGCGGTGGGGGTTTCCCCGGCCGGTGAACCGGCCGCTGCGCCGGTCTCTGTGATATTTTCGTTGGAATGTTTCATGGCTAAAGCCGATAATCCCGCTTTCGAACAGGGTCAATCTCCAAGATTGCCGGCTTCCGTGCCGCTTCTCATCGTCGGCGGCGGCATCATGGGGCTGTGGGCCGCCGTCAAGGCGGAGCGGCTCGGCATCGATACATTGCTGGTGGAGGCGGATCGCCCCGGCGGCGGCGCCAGCGGCGGGCTGCTGGGCGCGTTGATGCCGCATATGCCGGACCGCTGGTCGGACAAGAAGCAATTCCAGTTCGATGCGCTCATTGCGCTGGAAAAAGAGATTGCCGGGCTGGAGGCGGAAACCGGGCTTTCCGCCGGCTACCGTCGCTCAGGCCGTATCATTCCGCTGCCGAGGCCGCATCTGCGCGCCATTGCCGAACGGCACGAACGGGATGCGCTGGAGAACTGGGTGTCGGGCGAGCGCCGGTTCCATTGGCATGTCGGCGACAGGCCTTCGGTCGCGGGCTGGGTGGATGATGCGGCGGGTGAGGCGGGTTTCGTGTTCGATACGCTGGCGGCGCGGGTTTCGCCACGTGCGATGATCGCCCTTCTTTCGGCTTTTCTCGGTAAGGCGCGGCATGTGCGGCTGGCGGAAGGTTGCCGCGTTCTTTCGCTCGACGCGGATGCCGGGCGGGCGGTGCTGTCGTCGGGCGACGCGGTTTCTTTCGGCCATGTCATCGTCGCCAACGGCCATGGTGCCTTCCCCCTGATCCGCGCTGCCCTCGGCCTGGAGGCCGGTGTGACGCTGGGGCAGGCGGTTAAGGGGCAGGCAGCACTTCTCGACGCGGCAGCCGATCCGGCGATGCCGGTCGTGTTCCTGAACGGTCTTTATATCGTGCCGCATGAGGATGGCACGGTCGCGATCGGCAGTACCAGCGAAGATTGTTTTTCCGATCCCTTCAGTACCGATGAAATGCTCGAAAAACTGCTTGCGGAAGCGTCTGCCGTTGTTCCCTCGCTTACTGGCGCGCCGGTGCTGGAACGCTGGGCCGGGCTGCGCCCGAAGGCGGTGGGGAGGGACCCGATGGTGGGCACGATCCCCGGCCATCCGAGGCTCGTTGCGCTGACCGGCGGCTTCAAGGTCAGCTTCGGGCTTGCGCATTTTCTTGCCGATGCGGCGTTGCAGACCGTGTGCGGTCACACGCCTGTCATCCCCTCGGGCTTTCACCTTCAACAACACGTGAGTATTGCCACCGCGGACTTTAGAAAGTTCTGATCAGGCCGCCCACGTCGTTAATCTGTCACGCAAATCACTTATTTGCTGGCCTGCAACGAGGCCGGTTTGTCCGCATTTGCGGCGAGGTGACAGTGCATGCGATACGCCATTCATTTCACGCCTTCCCCCAATGACCCCCTGACGCAGGCGGCTGCCGCGTGGTTGGGGCGCGATGCCTATTCCGGTCAGGCGGTGGAGCCGCCAGGCATGATCGATCTCGGCATGCAGGAGATTTCCTACCATACGGCCCTGCCGCGCCGTTACGGTTTCCATGGCACGATCAAGGCCCCCTTCCGTCTTGCGGAGGGGCATTCCGAGGCGGCGCTTCTGCGTGACCTGATGTATTTTTCCGGCAGGCAGGAGCCCTTCACACTGCCGCAACTGGTGGTGGCAAGGCAGGAGAATGTCTTCAGCCTCGTTCCCGAGCGCCCCTGCGAAGTGCTGCATTTCTTTGCCGCCCGCGTGGTGCAGGAATTCGACCGTTACCGGGCGCCGCTCTCCGACGCGGAAATCGAGCGCGCTGATCCGGACCGGCTTTCGGCCTCGCAACTCACCAATCTGCATCGCTGGGGCAGCCCGCATGTGATGGATGAGTTCCGGTTCCAGATGTCCCTGACGGGCGGTGTGGAAGCTTCCAGCAGCCAGAGGATTGAGCGGGCCGTGCGCAAGGTTTTCGAGCCGCTGCTGACCCGATCCCTGCAGTTTTCCAGCCTTGCGCTTTTCATCGAGGATGAACCGGGTGCGCCTTTCCGGGTACACTCGCTTCACCCCATGGGCCGTGTTTCCGCCCGAAAGATCGCCTGAAGGGCACGTCGCAGTAATCGTATACAAAAAAGCATCGGAATGTCGGCAAGATTGATCTCGACATTCCGGATGCGGATGCTACCGTTCGGATATCGCATATCTGAAGTGTCTGTTGCGCCCCTTGGGTCATCGCGCTTCGGAGATCTGTTTTATGTCTCCCGAAATCGGTTTCCGCCTTGGGAGAGATGTTCTGGGTGGCTGCATGATTTCCGAAAACTACTCCCGCAATCTGGTGGGCTATGGCCGCAATGTTCCCGATCCGAAATGGCCGGGCGGCGCGCGCATCGCCGTGCAATTCGTCATCAATTACGAGGAGGGCGGCGAGAGCTGCATTCTCGACAATGACAAGGCTTCGGAATCGCTGCTGTCGGAAATCGTCGGCGCCCAGCCCTGGCCCGGCCAGCGCAACCTGAACATGGAATCGATCTATGAATATGGCTCGCGCGCCGGCTTCTGGCGGCTGTGGCGCATGTTCACCGGTCTCGGCGTCACCACCACCGTTTATGGCGTGACCGCCGCCATGGCCCGCAACCCGGAAGCCATCGCGGCGATGAAGGAAGCGGGCTGGGAAATCGCAAGCCACGGTTACCGCTGGCTGGAATATAAGGATTTTTCCGAAGAAGAAGAGCGCAAGCACATAGTCGAAGCTGTGCGTCTGCACACGGAGGTTACCGGCGAGCGTCCTTACGGCATGTATCAGGGCAAGCCTTCGGACAATACGCTGCGCCTTGTCATGGAAGAGGGCGGTTTCCTTTATTCTTCGGACTCCTATGCCGACGATCTGCCCTATTGGGTGAAGGGTGCGAAGGACGAGCCGTTCCTTATCATTCCCTATACGCTCGAAACCAACGATATGCGTTTCGCCACGCCGCAGGGTTTCAATTCCGGCGACCAGTTCTTCACCTATCTGAAGGATGCTTTCGATGTGCTTTATCAGGAAGGCGTCGAGGGCGCGCCGAAGATGATGAGCGTCGGCCTGCATTGCCGCCTTGTCGGCCGTCCCGGCCGCGCGGCGGCACTTCGCCGTTTCATCGAATATGTGCTCGGGCATGAGAAAGTGTGGATCCCGCAGCGCATCGAGATTGCCCGTCACTGGCATGAACATCATAAGCCGGAGGTGCTTTGATGGTGACGCGTGAGGACTTTGTCACCCGTTTCGGCGGCGTGTTCGAACATTCGCCCTTCATCGCCGAACGGGCCTATGATGCTGGCGGAGCCGGCCTGGAACTGACGGCGAAGGCGGTTCACGCCGTGCTTTGTGCGCAGTTTCGCGCTGCTTCCGAGGCGGAAAGGCTCGGCGTGTTGCGGGCGCATCCCGATCTTGCCGGCAAGCTGGCGATTGCGGGCGAGTTGACGGCCGACAGCCGCAACGAACAGGCCGGTGCGGGGCTGGACCGGCTTACTCCGGAAGAGCACGCTCGTTTTACCGCGTTGAACGGCGCCTATACCGAAAAATTCGGCTTTCCCTTCATCATCGCGGTCAAGGGGCTGAACAGGCATGATATTCTAGCTGCCTTCGAGACGCGCATCGGCAACGGTGCAGCCGAAGAATTTGAGACGGCGACGGCGCAGGTGGAGAAGATCGCCTGGCTGCGCCTTTCCGCGATGTTGCCGGAAGGCTGAATTGGCGAGTGGTGGCCGTTCTGCTAGAATCGCGCTGTCTGGAGATGAAGATCATGAGACCTTCCGAGGTGCTGGAAAAGAACAGGGAAGCGATCCGCGAAGCGACGAAACGCTTCAACGCGGCAAACCCGCGCGTGTTCGGCTCCGTCGCCCGTGGCGAGGACCGGCCGGACAGCGATCTCGACATTCTGGTGGATGCGCTGCCGGGTACGACATTGTTCGATCTCGGCGGTTTGCTGGAGGAATTGAAGGCGCTGCTTGGTGTGGAGGTTGACGTCGTCACCTCGGGCGGCCTGCATTCGGATATACGGGCGCGCGTTTTGAAGGAAGCCAAAGCGGTATGAGCACGGATCGGCTTCTGCTCTATCTGAAGGAGATGGATGTTGCCGCCTCCAGAATACGGGATTTCATTCAGGATATGGATGAGGCCGCTTTTTCTTCCGACACGCGGACGCAGATGGCGGTCATGATGGCCCTTGCCCTGATTGGCGAGGCGGTCGCCAAGCTCGACAGGCATTACCCCGCATTTTTACAGCAGCACCCGGAAATTCCCTGGATCAAGATGAAGGGTATGCGCAATCTGATCGTGCATGATTATTTCCGGACGGAGCTCTCGGTCGTCTGGAAAACGATAACGCAGAGCATTCCGGATTTGCAGGCGCGTCTCTCCCTCCTCCGAAACTGGCATGCCCAAGGTGAATGACATTTGACTGATTTTCTCGACATAAAACCTCTCACCAAAGAGGCTTTCGCATCCTTCGGTGATGTGATCGAAACGACACCCTCTTCCATGCGGCATATCAATGGCGGTCAGACCGAGCGGCACCATGCGCTCGCAGCTCCGGAGGCGGCGGGGGAGGGTGCGCGTGTCATCCTCAATATTTTCCGCGGGCAGCCGCGCGCCTTTCCGCATCAAATCGAGATGATGGAACGGCATCCGCTTGGCAGCCAGAGTTTTTCGCCGCTTTCCGGCCGACCCTTCCTCGTGGTCGTCGCCGATGACGACGGCGGCCGGCCCGGCCGGCCGCAGGTGTTTCTGGCGCGGGGCGATCAGGGCGTGAATTACCGCCGCAATGTCTGGCACTATCCGCTTATGCCGTTGCAGGCGGTTTCGGATTTTCTGGTTGCCGACCGTGATGGGCCGGGTAACAATCTGGAAGAGTATTTTTTCGACAAGCCCTATATGATCGCGGAGCCCAAGCCATGACCGGTTTGACCACCCATGTCCTCGATGCCGCCCATGGCACGCCCGCAGAAGGACTGACGATCGAGCTCTACCGGCTCTCCGGCGATCGCCGCGAGAAGCTGAAGACAGTGAAGACCAATAGCGACGGCCGTGTCGATGGCGGGCCTCTGCTCGTCGGCGACAATTTCAGGGCCGGGGAATATGAGCTGGTTTTCCATGCCGGCGATTATCTGCGCGGCAAGGGTGTTGTACTGCCGGAGCCGGCCTTTCTCGATATTATCCCGATCCGCTTCGGCATTGCCGATGAGAGCGGCCATTACCATGTGCCGCTTCTGCTTTCGCCTTATAGCTATTCCACCTATCGAGGAAGCTGATTGCCATGATCTTTGCCGCCATTGCCGATATTCATGGAAACTGCGCCGCGCTTGAAGCCGTGCTGGAGGATATCGCGAGGCTTGGCATCAAGGACATCGTCAATCTCGGCGATTGTTTCAGCGGCCCGCTGGAAGCGGGGTTTACCGGCGATGTGCTTGTTGGCAACTGGATACCCAGCATTCGCGGCAATCATGACCGGGAACTGATCGACCGCGCGCCGGAGGAGATGGGGAGCTGGGAGAGGCCGGCGCATGCGCAGCTGAGCGCCGCCCATCTGGACTGGCTGCAAACCCTGCCATTCAGCATGGTGTTCAAGGATGTCGCTTATTGCTGCCACGGCTCGCCGCGTGACGATCTGGAATATTGGCTGGAAACGCTGTCACCGGAAGGCGTTCTGAAATTGCGGCCGCTGGCCGAAATCGAAGCCATGGCGGAAGGCATCACGCAGCCGCTGATGCTGTGTGGCCACACCCATATTCCCCGTACCGTGCAGCTTTCCGACGGCCGGCTGATCGTCAATCCCGGCAGCGTCGGCTGCCCCGGCTGGAAGGACGACACGCCGTTCGACCATCACGTCGAGGCGGGTCATCCGCTTGCCACCTATGCTGTGCTGGAAGAGACCGGGCGCGGCTGGCAGGTCTATTTCCGCAACATCCGTTACGACAATATGGCCATGGCCGAGATGGCGAAGGTCAACGGCATGCCGCATCTCTCCGAAGCCTTGGCCGGCGGTTGGCTCAAGCGCTGATCCTCACCCCTCGCTGGTCATCACCACGCAGGAATAAGATTGCGCCTTCAGTTCCTTGCAGGCTGAAACCGCCGAAGACTGGTCTTCGAAGCCGGTGAAACGGGCGCGGTAGAGGGTTGCCGATCCGCTTTGCACGGCTTCTGTGTAGGGAGCGATCCCGGCATAATTTCCGGCGATGTTGGAGCGGGCATTGGCGAGCAGCGAGCGGGCGGCGGCTTCGCTGTCGGTGGCGGCGATCTGCACTTCCCAGCGGCTTCTCTGACCGGCGGAGACGGCAGTGGGACCCGGCCGCGGGATGGCCGAAACCTGCATCATGTCGGCCATCTGGTTATTCGCCGTGGCGATCTGCATAGCGACGGGATCCTGGCGGCGCTCGGCGAACATCGGCAATGGTACAGATGCGGGGGGTAGGGAGGCGGTGGGCGCGGCTGCGGGCGTCACAGCAAAGGTGCGGCTGACATTGGCGCTGGCGACGAGCTGTTCGGTGTTGCGGCTTCTCGATGCCTGCGGCACGGCCTTGTCCAGAAGGGCGGCCATCTGCGCATCGCGGCTGCGCGCGGTCTTGCCGCCCAGCACGACGCCGACGACGCGGCGACCATTGTGATTGACGGCGCTGACGAGGTTGAAACCGGAAGCATTGGTATAGCCGGTCTTGATGCCGTCCATGCCCTGATAGCGATACATCAGATTGTTATGACCGCGAATGCGTTTTCCCCGGAAGCTGAAGGATTCCATGGCGAAGAGGCCGTATTCCTTGGGAAAGTCGCGCTGCAGCGCCAGGCCGAGCTTCGCCATATCACGCGCTGTCGTCACCTGCGATTTGCTGGGCAGGCCGGAGGCGTTGCGGAACACCGTTTTCGTCATGCCGAGCTGGCGGGCCTTGCGGGTCATCATTTCGGCGAACCTTGCCTCGGAGCCGCCGAGATGATCGCCCATGCCTTCCGCCATGTCGTTGGCGGATTTGACGATCATGCCGTAGACGGCCTCGCGCACGGTGAAGGTCTGCCCCTGGCGCACATAAAGCTTCGAGGGGATAACGGCTGCGCCGTTCTTGGACATCTTTATCTTCTGGTCCCAGCGAAGCCGGCCGGAATGCAGCGCCTCGAAGGTCATGTAGAGCGTCATCATCTTGGTGAGCGAAGCGGGGTGGTTCAGCACATCGGCATTGCGGGCGGCCAGAACCTTGCCGGTATTGGCGTCCATGATGAAATGGGCGTAACCGGCCTGCGCAGGCGATGCCTGCAATGAGAGGATCGCGCAAAAGAAGGCGAGTGCGAAGACCCATGCGCCCGCCATTCCCCGTTTGATCGTTCCCGACATAATCCACCCCTTTTGTTCGTCCGCCGCGATGAGCGAAGTTTTACTGACACTTTCCGGCAACAAAACCGCTAAAACTTTAGAGATCGCTTTCATGCTTAATTAAGTATGAATTTCAAGCCGGCCGTAGCCCCCGCAATTTCCTTGCAAAGAAACCAACCATCCGGTATGTTCGCCACCATGAAAAATGCACATGAGCGGAAAAAGCAGCCTGAAATCGTTCGCCGCAATCTTCTCGATTGCGCGGCGAAACTCGCTGCCGAGCAGGGTGTTGCAGCACTTTCCGTACAGGCGGTGGCGGATGCCGCGGGGGTGACGAAGGGCGGGTTGTTTCATCATTTTCCCTCCAAGCAGGCGCTGCTGGAAGCGGTGATGACTGACCTTCTGGCGGCTCTGGACGCTGAGATCGACGACCTCGTCTCACAGGATTGTGAAGATTTTGGGAGCTTCACAAGGGCCTATGTGAACGCGGTTTTCTCGGATCGGGGCAGGGATTCGGGCAGGCAATGGGCAGCGATCTCGGTTTCCATGGTCGGTGAACCGTCGCTTCGGCGCATGTGGAACAGCTGGATTGAGGGACGTCTTGCCCGTCATAAAGAAACGGATGACGGGGTGGTACTGGAGATGGTGCGGCTTGCGGCTGACGGCATCTGGTTTGCCGATCTACTGGCCGACGATGGCAAAGCGGGTGGCGACAGGGCGGCTCTGAGGGCCCGGATGATCGCCCAGACGAAAAAGGAAGTGGAACGATGAACGCGGCTGTTTTGACCTATGGGGCGCTTGTCGCGGCCATCGTCTGTGAGGTCATCGCCACTTCCTTTCTGCAGCAGTCGCAGCAGTTCACCAGGCTGTTGCCAACGGTGCTGATGGCGCTGTTTTACGGCGCGGCCTTTTATCTGCTGTCGTTCACGCTGCGGGCGCTGCCGGTCGGCGTGGCCTATGCAATATGGAGCGGGCTCGGCATCGTGCTGATTTCCGGCATCGGCTATTTCGTGTTCCGCCAGGCGCTGGATATCGCCGCCGTTGTCGGCCTCGGGTTTATCGTGACGGGGGTGGTGATCGTGAACGTGTTTTCGAAGACGGTGGGGCATTGAGGGGCTGGGTGGTCTAGCGCGAAGGCGATACCGACCGCCGTCATCCCGGCCTTGAGCCGGGATCCAGCGCGATCAAGTCTTTGATCGCGAGAGACTCTTTCGCGGCGCAGACGCGCCGCGGCTGGATGCCGGATCTAGTCCGGCATGACGGTAGAGAGGTCTGCGAGCTCTCGTTGCCATGCCGGAAGTTCTGCCCTTCTGATATCACGCCAGAATGCTGCGATCCACATCCGTAATCAGCCTTTTGCCGCAAAGCGCCATGCTGATATCCATCTCCTTGCGGATGATCTCCAGCGCCGTCGTCACACCCTGTTTGCCATCGGCACCGAGACCATAGAGGAAGGGGCGGCCGATATAGGTGCCTTTGGCGCCGAGCGCCACGGCCTTCAGCACGTCTTGACCGGAGCGGATGCCGCCATCCATATGCACCTCGACCTTGTCACCAACTGCATCGACGATCTTCGGCAGCATGGCGATGGAGGAGTGCGCACCGTCGAGCTGGCGGCCGCCATGGTTGGAGACGATGATGGCGTCGGCGCCGGTATCGAGCGAGGCGCGGGCATCTTCCTCATCAAGGATGCCCTTGAGGATAAGCTTGCCGCCCCAGCGTTCCTTGATCCATTCGACATCCTTCCACGACAGGCGCGGATCGAACTGCTCCGCCGTCCAGGAGGAGAGCGATGACAGGTCGGAGACGTTTTTGGCGTGGCCGACGATATTGCCGAAGCTGCGGCGCTTGGTGCGGGCCATGTCCATGCACCATTTCGGCCGGGTCGCCATCTGCCAGATATGTTTCGGGGTGAATTTCGGCGGTGCGGAGAGGCCGTTGCGCAAATCCTTGTGGCGCTGGCCGAGAATTTGCAGGTCGAGTGTCAGCACCAGTGCGGAGCAGCCGGCGGCCTTGGCGCGGTCGATGAGATTGTTGACGAAATCCCGGTCCTTCATCACGTAAAGCTGGAACCAGAAGGGTTTTGAGGTGACGGAGGCGACATCCTCGATGGAGCAGATGCTCATGGTGGAAAGCGTGAAGGGCACGCCGAATTCTTCCGCCGCTTTTGCGGCCAGCATCTCGCCATCGGCGTGCTGCATGCCCGTCAGTCCGGTGGGGGAGAGGGCTACCGGCATCGAAACCTTCTCGCCGACCATTTCTGTGGCAAGCGACCGATCGGTCATATCCACCAGCACGCGCTGGCGCAGCTTTATCTTGGAAAAATCATCCTCATTGGCGCGGTAGGTGCCTTCCGTCCATGCGCCGCTATCGGCGTAGTCGAAAAACATTTTTGGCACACGGCGCTGAGCCTGTTGCTTCAGGTCCGCTATGGTCAGGATTTTGCCCATGGATAAAGCCTTCACATTTGAATGATGGCTTCACATAACATGAATGGGATGGCTGCGACATTAAAATCGACGGGGTCCATCACCAGAAAGCCCGCAAAAACAGCTCGGCTCCCAATAAAAGCAGGCAGATGAGGAACCAGCGCCGGAATGTGGCCGGGCTGACGATGTTACGGATTTTCTGGCCGAGCCACATCCCGAGAAGCGCGGGCATCACGGCGAGTGCGGAAAGCGACAGGTGCTCAACGCGGAAGGCGTTCTGAGAGGCAAGGCCGGCGGCAAGCGCAATGGTCGAAACGGTGAAGGAAAGGCCGAGCGCCTGAACGAGATCGTCGCGGTTGAAACCGAGCGACTGTATATAGGGCACGGCGGGGACGACGAAAATTCCGGTGCCGCCGGTCAGTAGGCCGGTTGTCAGCCCTATGGCCGGTGAGAGTTTGAGTTCCAATCGTGGGGGCACAGAAAGGGGTTTGGCGAAGAGGCTGTAGGCCGCATAAGCCGCGAGGCACAAGCCAAGCGCCGATGTGGTCCAGATACCGGTGCCTGCCGTCATCAGCCGGATGCCGATGAGGGTGCCGGCGGCGATGGCGATCATCATCGGCCATAGCCGCGCGATGATGGCCCTGAAATCCGGCCCGGCCAGCAACTGCCAGATATTGGTGACGAAGGAGGGCAGGATCAGCAGCCCTGCGGCAAGGACGGGCGGCATGAACAGGCCGAGCACGCCCATGGCGACGGTGGGCAGCCCCATGCCGGTCACGCCCTTGACGATGCCCGCGACGGTGAAGGTGGCAAAAACCATCAGCATGGTGGTTATGTCCACATCCGGCACGGCGCGCACTCCAGAGGTCATTCGCATTTCGGCCGGGATGGCGTCAGCTTGTCATTAGAAGCGAGCGGGTGCGGCCACGGTTTCTTCCCCCGCCGGGGAGAAGAAAGACGCGGCACCCGCTCGATTCAATATGTGATTGTGTAAAGGAGTTTGTGGCTAAGTGCTTCGGCCCCAACCGAACTATGCCAGCACGCTCTTCATTGCCCTGCCGGCCACATAGGTCTCAACCACCGTGCGGTCGTCGCCCATGGTCAGCATCAGGAAGAGTTCTTCCGTCAGGCTGTTCACTACTTCCATCTTCAGCGCCATGGCGGGTGTCGAGGAAGCGTTCAGCACGGTGATGTCTGCGTCCGTGCCGGCCTCCAGCGTGCCGATGCGGTCGACCATCGAGAGGGCCTCGGCATTGCCGCGGGTCATCAGGTACCAGCTTTCCAGCGGGTTGAGGCGTTCGCCCAGCAATTGCTGGATTTTGTAGGCCTCGTCCATGGTACGCAGCATGGAATAGCTCGATCCGCCGCCGATGTCGGTCGCAACCGCGATGCGAACAGGCTTTTCGCGCCGCTGCAGCTTTTTCATCGGGAAGAGGCCGGAGCCGATGAAGAGGTTCGAGGTGGGGCAATGCACTGCCACCGCGCCGGTTTCCGACAGCACATCTGCCTCGCGGTCAGAGAGGTGGATGGCGTGGCCGAGCAGGGTCTTTTTGCCCATCAGGCCATAACGCACATAGATATCGGTATAGTCGGTCGCTTCGGGGTAAAGCTCGCAGGTATATTTGATCTCGTCCAGATTTTCGGACAGATGCGTCTGGATGAAGAGATCGGGAAATTCCTGCGCCAGCGCCTGTGCAGCTTCCATCTGCTTCGGTGTGGAGGTGATGGCAAAGCGCGGGGTGATGGCGACGTGGTTGCGGCCCTTGCCGTGCCAGTCGGCGATGACCTGGCGCGTCTCGTCATAGGAGGTTTCCGGCGTGTCCAGCAGGCCCTGCGGGGCGTTGCGGTCCATCATCACCTTGCCGCCCACCATCAGCATGTTGCGCTTCATGGCCTCAGTGAAGAAGGCGTCGGCGGAGGTCTTGTGCACGGAGCAATAGGCGGCGGCCGTGGTGGTGCCGTGGCGCAGAAGCTCGTCGTAAAAATGCGTGGCGATGCGCTGGGCATGGGCGCTTTCGACGAAACGGCACTCTTCCGGGAAGGTATAGGTGTTCAGCCATTCCAGCAGATTGGCGGCGTAGGAGCCGATGACCTGCATCTGCGGGAAATGCAGGTGCATGTCGATGAGGCCCGGCACGATGAGATGCGGCCGGTGATCCTTTTCCTCGATGTCTTCGGGCGCTTGTCTGCGGATTGCGGCGTATTCGCCGATGGCGGCGATCCGGCCGTCTTCGATCAGCAGGCCACCGTCTTCTATATAGAGATAGCTTTGCGTATCGTCGATAGTGAGCGGCGCGCGGCGGAAGCTCAGCAGGCGGCCACGCAGCAGAACCATGCTCATTCAGTCTTTCCTTCGGCTTTTCCAGCCCCGGAAACCGCGCTTTCGTACCAGGCGGTCAGCAGCTTGCGCTCATCCGGGGTGATGGCGGTGATGTTGCCGGGAGGCATGGCATGGCTGCGGCCGGCTTGCAAATAGATTTCGCGGGCATGGGCGGCGATCTGTTCGTCGGTTTCGAGCTTCACGGATTTCGGTGTAAAGGGCACGCCTTCCCAGACAGGCTCGGCCGCATGGCACATGGAACAGCGGCCCTGAACCACATCGCGCGCCTTGGCGAAATGGGCGTCGGCGACGAATTGCTGCTGCATCGGCGAAAGCGTCGCTGCCTTCTGTTCTTCTTCGCCGGTCAGCACCTTCGGCACGGTGGAAAGCCACATGATGACGATGAAGATCAGCGCGGTCAGCAGCCAGGTCCATGTGGGTTTTCCCTTACGGGCATGGGTGGTGTTGAACCAGTGGCGGATGGTGACGCCCATCAGGAAGACCAGTGCGGCGATGATCCAGTTAAACTGCGTGGCAAAGGCCAGCGGATAATGGTTCGACAGCATGAAGAAGATGACGGGCAGCGTCAGGTAGTTGTTGTGCAGCGAGCGCTGCTTTGCGATGCGACCGTATTTCGGGTCCGGCGTGCGCCCGGCGATCAGGTCCGCCACGACGATCTTCTGGTTGGGGATGATGATGAAAAACACATTCGCCGACATGATGGTGGCGGTGAAGGCACCGAGATGCAGGAAGGCGGCGCGGCCGGTGAAGACCTGCGTATAACCCCATGCCATCGCCACCAGCGCGACGTAGAGCACGATCATCAGGCCCCAGGTATTGTTGCCGAGCGGCGATTTGCAGAGGAAATCGTAAAACAGCCAGCCGATGGCAAGCGAGGCGAGCGACAGACAGATGGCCTGGAACTGCGTAAGCGCCAGCACCGAATGGTCGATGAGGAAGAGATCGGCGCCGCCATAATAAACGATGCAGAGCATGGCGAAGCCGGACAGCCAGGTGACATAGCTTTCCCATTTGAACCATGTCAGGTGCTCGGGCATCTGGGCAGGCGCGACCAGATATTTCTGGATGTGGTAAAAGCCGCCGCCATGCACCTGCCATTCCTCGCCATAGGCCCCCGGCGGCAGATGCGGCCGTTTGACCAGCCCGAGATCGAGCGCGATGAAATAAAAGGATGAGCCGATCCAGGCGATGGCGGTGATGACGTGGAGCCAGCGGACGGCAAAGGCCATCCATTCCCACGCAATGGCATATTCGTACATGCGGTTCCCCTGATCCTTGTGCAGCGCACCTTGCGAGAAATTTGACCTTTAGGAAAGGGAAAAGCAGAGGGCAGGCGGTGATTGTTCACAATCTGACGCCTATGTGTCCGCAATTTCTATTGAGTTCGCCCGTGTAGGTGGGTTGGCCCGGTAAAGTTGCAGCCGCTCATTCTTGTCGCATAGTTTGTGCTTAGCTGGCTAACGCGACTCAGCTATTATCCTTCGTGCAGTCTGCCGATGTGCTAAAATATAAGGCTGCGGAGTCCTGCGGGGCGCCTTGCCGGAAATCCATTCCGGTTTTACGCCGATGCGCAGGGCTTCCATGATATGTTTCGCTGGCGGTTCTTCCGAAAGCGGGCGCTGCGAACCCTGGGTGGGGGCAGATCAGGGGCAGGTATCGCAGTTCCCGGTGCCGTTGTGTCCGGGTGGGTGTTGATGTGAAATTTGAATAAAGGGACGCAATGATCTTCCGGCAGCCGCCGTTGTTTCAACGGAGACCATGCCGATGCGCCTTGTTCTGACGGTCCTCTTCTTATCTCTGGCGTTCAGCGCCACCGCGCTTGCCCATGAATCCCACAAGGGGTTCAAATATGAAAGCTATTGCTGCAATGGCGACGCCCAAACCGGCGACTGCCAGATGATTCCCACGCGCAGTGTTCGTGTTACGCCTGACGGTTACGAGGTCTCGCTCGCACCCGGCGATCACCGCATGGTCACCCGACGCCATGTCTTCAACTGGTCGCAGCGCGAGGCAAGACGATCCGAGGACGGCGAATATCATCTCTGTCTGTTTCCGGATGAGGACACGCCGCGCTGTTTTTATGCGCCGGACATGGGGTTTTGAGGCAGTTGCTGCGGCCGGCTTTCCTCGATCCGCTTCAATATCCAGTCGCGGAACAGCCTGATCTTGCGAATGTTCCGGCGGTTTTCGGGGTAGACCAGCCAATAGTTCTTTCCTTCGCTGCTGAGGTGCTCGAAGGGTTGATACAGGCGGCCGAGCGCAATCTCATCGGCATAGAGTTCAGGGGTGAGCATGGCCACCCCCTGGCTGGCAATTGCGGCGGCGGCTTCGAAGGCCTGCACATTGAGGCGGCTGCGGGGATAACGATCAAGGCCGGGATTTTCAACACCCACTTCCCGAAACCATTGGCTCCACCAGATATCGCCGGGATCGATGATGCGCAGGCGCAGCAGGTCTTCCGGCTTGTGCAATCCGCCGATGCTTTCGGCAAGGCCCGGATGCAGCATCGGCGTATAAACGCCGCGCAGCAGTTGATGGTAGATCAGCCCTTTGCCGCTATCTTTGCTCCAGCGAATGGCGACATCGCAATCCGACTGGGAAAAATCGATCAATGCGCTTGATGTGTCGAGCCGCACGGCAATCGAGGGATGTTCGAGCTGGAAAGCGCCCAGATGCCGCGAAAGCCAGCGTGAGGCGAAGGTGGCGGTGGAATGGATTGTCAGGGTCGCATCGGATGTGTCACGCACATTGTCGACGGCCTCCCGCAGATTGTTGAAGGCTTCCGCGACTTTCGGCGCAAGTTTCTGCCCGGCCTCCGTCAGCGAGACCTGCCGCGCCTTTCTGATGAAGAGCGGCTCGCCGATATTCTCCTCCAGCAGTTTCACCTGATAGCTCACTGCCGTCTGGGTCATGCCCAGCTCTTCGCCGGCCTTGGTGAAGCTCAGATGCCTTGCGGCAGCTTCGAACACCCGCAGGGCGTTCAGGGGAAACTGGCGGGACATTTTCATGGATAAGTTCTCTTTATACCAATTGCCGAAGGTTTCATTGGTTTTTCTCCGGAAAACAGAGCATTTTTAGCTCAATTCATCAACTGAGCTTCTGACATTTTTGAATGGAGACGAACATGCGCACAGCACTCTTGCGCGCGTGGTCCCGCCTGCGTGCGGGTCTGCGGACAGCGGAACGGTTTACACTTGAAAGCCTTCAACCCGACAATCTGGCGGATGAAAGCCTGCCGGATGGGCTCAGGCGTGATCTTGGCCTTGAGGATGGCCGTGTCGATTTTCGCTGCGACGGATTGCGGCAGCGGAAAATGCTTGCAGCAACTCGGCTGCCACAAGGGCCGCTATGATCGCAGGCCGCTTGTCCCTGACGCTGTTGCCGCCGATGGGCAGGATGAGCTTTGCAAGGCGGGATATGGGCTCTCCCTCCCGCTCCAGCCAATGGGCGAAGGTGGCGCGTTTGGTCTTCGAACCAATCATGCCGACATAAGCGAGATCGTCGCGGGCAAGCGCTTCCTTCGCAATCAGGAAATCGAGCGCGTGATCGTGGGTGACGATGATGGCCGCGCCGTTTGCCGGGATTTTCGCGACGAGCGCCTCCGGCATGGGGGTCAGCACGGATGCGATGTTCACTGGAAGATCGTGCAGTTCGTTTTCCCGCGTTTCCACCACTGTCAGCGTCAGGGGCAGCAGCGACAGCGCCTCGGCCAGCGCCTTGCCGACATGGCCCGCCCCGAAAATGAAGACGGCCGGCTGCTGCTCGGCCTCGCCCTTCACCCTCGCTTCCAGCGCTGCCGCAATTTCCGAAGTTATCAGCCGGAACCGGAGCAGGGTGCGGCCGCCGCAGCACTGGCCGATTTCTGGGCCAAGTGGAATATCCATGCGGTCTTCGGTAGAACCGCTCCGCAGCATCGCCCGGGCGTGGTCTATCGCCATATATTCAAACTGCCCGCCGCCGATGGTTTCCCACAGGCCGCCTTGCGAGACCAGCATGAAGGTTCCGGCCTCACGCGGGGAGGACCCTTTCACGGCCTCGATTTCCACGAGGATCGTGGCGGGGGAGCGGGTGAGGAAAGAGGGCAGGGAGGTGTCAGGCATTGACGCTGGCCCCCTCATCCGGCCCTTCGGGCCACCTTCTCCCCGGCGGGGAGAAGAAATCTGCCGCGCCGTCACGGCAATTCAAAAGTGTTGCGGTCGTAGTGCGGAGCTTGCGGGAACTTTCTTCTCCCCGCCGGGGAGAAGGTGGCCCGAAGGGCCGGATGAGGGGGCTTGGCCGCATGGATACTCCCCCTCACACCTTCTTCAGCCGTTCCACCGCCATCAGAACCCGCTCGGGCGTTGCCGGTGCATCGAGGCGCGGGCAGACCTTGTAATCGGCGACGGAGGCGACGGCCATGGAGAGGGCTTCGAGAACAGAGATCGCCAGCATGAAGGGCGGTTCGCCCACGGCCTTGGAACGGCCAATGGTGGGTTCGGCATTTTCCGCCCATTCCGCCAGCTTGACGTTAAAGCTCTTCGGCCGGTCGGAGGCGAGCGGGATCTTGTAGGTGGAGGGCGCATGGGTGCGCAGCCGCCCCTTGCCATCCCACCATAATTCCTCGGTCGTCAGCCAGCCCATGCCCTGCACGAAGGCGCCCTCGATCTGGCCGATATCGATTGCGGGGTTCAGCGACTTGCCGACATCGTGGAGGATATCGGTGCGCTCCATCATATATTCGCCGGTGAGCGTATCGATCGACACTTCCGAGCAGGCCGCGCCATAGGCGAAATAATAAAACGGCGTGCCGCGGCCGGCGGCGCGGTCCCAGTGGATTTTCGGCGTCTTGTAAAAACCGGCGGCGGAAAGCTGCACGCGGGCGAAATAGGCCTTTTTGATGAAATCGTTGAAGGCGATTTCCTCAAGACCGATGCGCACCCGGTTCGGCAGGAAGACGACTTCCTCTTCGGGCACATTCCAGTTCTCGGCGGCGAATTTGACCAGCCGCTCGCGGATCTGGCGGGCGGCGTCATAGGCCGCCATACCGTTGAGGTCGGTGCCGGAGGAGGCGGCGGTGGCCGACGTGTTCGGCACCTTGCCCGTTGTCGTGGCTGTGATCTTCACCCGGCCGATATCCACCTGGAAGGCATCCGCCACCACCTGCGCCACCTTGGTATAAAGGCCCTGGCCCATTTCGGTGCCGCCATGGTTCAGGTGGATGGAGCCGTCATTATAGATATGCACCAGAGCGCCGGCCTGATTGAAGGCGGTCATGGTGAAGGAGATGCCGAATTTGACTGGCGTCAGCGCAATGCCCTTGCGGATGATCGGGCTCGTTTTGTTGAACTCGATGATCGCCTCGCGTCGCGCGCGATAGTCGCTGGAGGTTTCCAGCTCTTCGACGATGCGGGCGATGATGTTGTCCTCAACCTCCTGATGATAGGGCGTCGTGGTGCGGCCCGAGCCGGTCTCGCCGTAGAAATTCAGCTTGCGGATATCGAGCGGGTCCTTGCCCACCGCATAGGCGATTTCCTCGATGAAGCGTTCCGCGCCCAGCATGCCCTGAGGGCCGCCGAAACCGCGAAAGGCGGTGTTGGAAACCGTGTGGGTTTTCAGCGGCCGCGAGGTGAGGTGCACATGCGGATAGAAATAGCTGGAATCCGCATGGAACAGCGCGCGGTCCGTCACCGGGCCGGACAGATCGGAGGAAAAACCGCAGCGGGCGGCATAGGTGGCGTCGACGGCGTGGATGCGGCCTTCGTCATCGAAGCCCAACTCGTAATCGACGCGGAAATCGTGGCGCTTGCCGGTGGCGCTCATATCCTCGTCGCGGTCGGGGCGGATTTTAACGGCCCGGTTCAGCTTCTTGGCGGCGATGGCGCAGAGGGCGGCGAACTGGTTGCCCTGCGTTTCCTTGCCGCCGAAACCGCCGCCCATGCGGCGCACCTGCACCGTGACGGCGTTGGACGGGACCTGAAGCATATGGCTGACGATGTGCTGGATTTCGCTCGGATGCTGGGTGGAGCTCCACAGCGTTACCTCGTCATCTTCGCCCGGCACGGCCATGGCGATGTGGCTTTCGAGATAAAAATGCTCCTGCCCGCCGATCCGCATCGTGCCGGTGAGGCGACGGGGTGCGACATCCATTTCGATCTTGGCATCGCCGCGCTTCAGCGTCATCGGATCGATGACCAGCGCGCCGCCATTTTCAATCGCCGTGTCGATATCGGTGAAATGCGGCAGGTCCTTATAGGTGATCTTCGCCTTGCGGGCCGCCTTTCTGGCGATATCGCGGGTTTCGGCGAAAACCGCGAAGATCGGCTGGCCGTGGAATTCCACCTTGGTTTCGGCAAGCAGCGGCTCGTCGTGACGGCCGCCGGAAGAAATGTCGTTTTCGCCGGGCACGTCCTTGGCAACCATGACCCAGAGCACGCCGGGTGTTTTTTCCACTTCCGAGAGGTCCATCGAGACGATTTCGGCATGTGCCCGGTCGGAAAGGCCAAGCGCGCCGTGGATCAGTCCGGCGGGTTCGGGAATATCGTCGATATATTCGGCGCTGCCCGTCACATGCTTATGGGCGGAATCGTGCCGGAGCGAAGCGTGCATCGGGCCGTCGATTTCGGTCTTGGTCTTGTCGAAGCTTGTGGTGTCCATGGTTCAAGCTCCTTCTTGGTGAATTACGGCATATGACAGCGATAATAGTCCCTCATTCCTGTGCTTGTCACAGGAATCCAGCCAGCCCAAGTCTTTGGGCTTAAAAGAGTCTTTCGCCGCGCAGACGCGCGTCGGCTGGATTCCTGTGACAAGCACAGGAATGAGGGAGGGTGCGGGTGTCGCCATCGCCATCATCACGCCTCCTCCAGCGAGAAACGGCTGAGTTCCTGCTTTTGCCCCGAAGTCTCGAGGAAAAACCGCGTCAGCAGGTTTTTAGCCGTCAGTTGCCGATATTCGGCAGTCGCCCGCCAGTCGGTCAGCGGGGTGAAATCCTCGTCCAGCACATCGCGCGCCGCATCGATGGTTTCCTGCGACCACGCCTTGCCGAGAAGCGCCGCCTCCAGATGCGCGGCGCGTTTCGGCGTGCGGGCCATGCCGCCGAAGGCGATGCGGATGTCTTCTACCGCGCCATCGGCATCGAGCGTCAGGTTGAAGGCGCCGCAGAGCGCGGAAATATCCTCGTCGCGCCGCTTGGAAATCTTGTAGACGGCGTAGAGGCTTTCCGGCTTCCGGAACGGGATGAAGAGCTTTTCGACGAATTCGCCGCTCAGCCGGTCCTGTTTACCATACTCGATGAAATAGCTTTCCAGCGGCAGGCTGCGGTTGCCGGAGGAGGATCGCAAGGTCAGCGTCGCCCCGAGCGCGATCAGCGCCGGCGGCGTGTCGCCGATGGGCGAACCGTTGGCGATATTGCCGCCGATGGTGCCCATATTGCGCACCTGCTCGCCGCCGAGGCGGTCGAACAGCCGGGCAAGCGGCGGGAAGTGTTCCGCAACGGTCTTGAAGGCCTGGCTATAGGTGACGCCGGCGCCGAGTGTTACGCCGTCCTCATCTACGGTGATGGTTTGCAGATCCCCGAGATTGTTGATGAAGATGACCGGGTTCAGCGCCCGCATCTGCTTCGTCACCCACAGGCCGACATCGGTGGAGCCGGCAACGATGGTCGCCTTCGGTTCAGCGGCGTAAATCTCGGTCAGTTCGGCCAGTGTCGCCGGAATGATGGTGCGGTCCTCGCCGTGGGTGACGGTGATCGTCTCATTGGCGCGGATTGCCCAGAGCCTTGCCATGATATCCGTGCGGTCGCGTTGCAGCGGGTCGAAGAGGGCGCTCGGGCGCGCAGCGGCGATTTTTTCGGCGGCGCGGACGATCGGCTCATAGCCCGTGCATCGACAGAGATTGCCTTGCAGCGCCTTTTCGATGTCGGCGCGGCCGGGGTTTTCACTGGCAAGCCACAGGCCGTAAAGCGACATGATGAAGCCCGGCGTGCAGAAACCGCATTGCGAGCCGTGGAAATCCACCATCGCCTGCTGCACGGGGTGCAGCGTGCCATCGCGGGCGGCCAGATGCTCGACCGTCACGATATGGGTGCCGTGCAGCGAACCTAAAAAGCGGATGCAGGCATTGACGCTTTCATAACGCAGCGAACCGTCCAGCAGCCGCCCGACCAGCACCGTGCAGGCGCCACAGTCGCCTTCGGCGCAGCCTTCCTTGGTCCCGGTCAACCGCTTGCTGATGCGGAGATAATCGAGAAGCGTGTCTGTCGGTCCGAAATCCTTCAGCGAGATGGTTTCGCTGTTGAGGATGAAGCTGATCGCGTCGTTCATGCAATGCCCTGCTTTTTTGACCGGCTGCCGAGCCGATTTCTTGTCATTGTCCCTGCGCATCATATGCACGCCCGCAGGCGTATATCGATTTCCGTTTTGGCAATTCATTGTTTCCAAAACGGAAAGAAAGTTCGGCAATTATTGCGCCGTCCAGCCGCCATCCACGGAAATATGGGTGCCGGTGATGTTGCTTGCGGCGTCGCTTGCCAGAAACAGCGCAGCGGCGGCCACGTCATCGACGGTGACGAACTGCTTGGTTGCCTGCAGTTCCAGCATCACGTCGTTCTTCACCGCCTCTTCGCTGATGCCGCGCACCTTCGCCATTTCCGGTATCTGCTTTTCGACGAGCGGTGTGAGCACATAACCCGGACAGATGGCGTTGACGGTAACCCCGGTTTGCGCAAGCTCGAGCGCCGCCGTCTTCGTCAGGCCCATGATGCCGTGCTTGGCCGCCACATAGGCCGATTTGAACGGCGAGGCGACGAGACCGTGGGCGGATGCGATGTTGATGATACGGCCTTTTCCGGCCTTCTTCATCAGCGGTATCGCAGCGCGCATGGTATGGAAGGAACTGGTCAGATTGATGGCGATGATCCAGTCCCATTTTTCCGGCGGAAACTCCTCGATGGGCGCAATATGCTGGATGCCGGCATTGTTGACGAGCACATCCACCGAGCCGAGTTTTTCGTGCGAGGATTGAATGAGATCGGCGATCTCGTCCGGTTTCGTCATATCTGCGGGGTGATAGAGCACGCGCCCGCCGCTTTCCGCTTCCAGCAAAAGGCGCAGTTTTTCGATCTCGTCCTCATCGCCGAAACCGTTCAGTACAATATTGGCGCCCTCCCGCGCAAATCGCTGCGCAATCGCAAGGCCGATACCGCTTGTAGAGCCCGTCACGATAACTGTCCGATGCATGCTTTCCCCTTTTTGCATTACTTCGCACATGTTTAAGCAAGGTATGCCCAAAGGGGGCGGGCTGGCAATCGCCATTTGGCACCATTTAAGGGGAGCTCGGTAGCGCGGTGAAACAGGCCGCGCCCATCCATTTTTTCGAAGCTAAGCATCCAGATTCTGCATTTGCCTGCGGGAGCTTCCGTCCCTATCTCTGAGGCAAGCAAACAGAGGTATCATCTATGGAACTCGGTCTTTACACATTCGCGGATGTCAATCCCAACCCCGCCGATGGCCGTGGGCCGGAAGGCGCGCGTCGGCTGCGGGAACTCATCGAAGAGATCGAGCTTGCCGATCAGGTCGGGCTCGATGTCTTTGGCCTCGGGGAGCATCACCGTCCGGATTATGTCGTCTCCTCGCCCTCCACCGTTCTCGCGGCGGCGGCGGTGAAGACGAAGAATATTCGCCTGACGAGCGCCGTTTCGGTGCTGAGTTCGGACGATCCGGTGCGGGTGTTCCAGCAGTTTTCGACCGTCGATCTCCTGTCGAACGGCCGCGCCGAAATCATGGCCGGGCGCGGTTCCTTCATCGAATCCTACCCTCTGTTCGGTTACGATCTTGAGGATTACGACGTGCTCTTCGCCGAAAAGCTCGATCTGCTTTTGGCGCTGCGGGAGCAGGAAATCGTCACCTGGTCCGGCACCAAGCATCCTGCCATTAACGGGCGCGGCGTTTATCCGCGGCCGCTGCAGGAGCGTCTGCCGGTGTGGATCGCCGTCGGTGGCACGCCGCAATCGGTGGCGCGGGCAGGCGCCATGGGTCTGCCGGTGGCGCTTGCCATCATCGGTGGCGAATATCGCCGCTTTGCGCCGCTGTTCGATCTCTATCATGAGGCTGCGCGCCGCGCCGGGCAGGAAAAGACCAAGTTGCGCACCAGCATCAATGTGCACGGCTTCATTGCCGACACCACCGACAAGGCGGCGGACCAGTTTTACGGACCGCAGGCGGAGGTGATGAACCGCATCGGCCGCGAGCGCGGCTGGGGGCCGACGAACCGCGCGCATTTCGACGCCGCGCGCGGGCCGGAGGGCAATCTCTTCCTTGGCGAGCCGGAGCTGGTGGCGGAAAAGATCATCAAGGCGCATGGCGTTTTCAGGAATGACCGCTTCCTGCTGCAGATGGCCATCGGCCTGATGCCGCACGATCAGATCATGCGCGGCATCGAGCTTTATGGTACGAAAGTCGCCCCGATCGTCAGAAAAGAATTGACGGGGAGCGCCGATCCGGTGAAAGCCACGGCCTGATGATTGCCAAGGCGGGCGTTTTGAGACCCGCCATACAGAACGACGGACAGAGACATGGTCATTTCCACCGAAGAAGAACTGGTTCTGCTGAAGGACATCGGCCGTTTGTGCGCCGTCGCGATGCAGACCATGGCGGACGCGCTGGAACCCGGCATCACCACGGCCGAGCTGGATGCCATCGGCCGCAAGGTGCTGGAGGATAATGGTGCGCAATCGGCGCCGGAATTCTGCTACAAGTTTCCCGGCGCGACCTGCATCAGCGTCAACGAGGAAGTGGCCCACGGCATTCCGGGACCGCGCATCATCAAGGCGGGCGATCTCGTCAATATCGATGTCTCGGCGGTGAAGAACGGCTTTTTCGGCGATACCGGCTCGTCTTTCGCCGTGCCGCCGGTGAAGAAGGACATCGAGCGGCTGTGCCGCGATGGCAAACGCGCCATGTGGACGGGCCTGCAGCAGGTGAAAACCGGCCGGCCTTTCGCCGACATCGGCAATGCCATCGGCGCCTTTGCCAAGAAGAACCGCTATACGCTGATCACCAATCTCGCCAGCCACGGCATCGGCCGCTCGCTGCACGAGGAGCCGAAGGAACTGGCGACCTGGCCGGACAAGGACGAGCGGCGCATCATGCAGGAAGGCATGGTGTTTACCGTTGAGCCGTTTCTCTCGACCGGCGCCTATTGGGCCGAGGACGGCGATGACGATCCATGGACGCTCTATAGCGATCCGAGCGCGCCGACGGTGCAGTATGAGCATACCGTGGTTGCGACGAAGAACGGGCCGCTGGTGCTGACGCTCGCTGAGTGACAGCTACACCTGCCTCCGTCACCCTCACTTTTAAGATCGGAGCGAGCGCGTGCCGCTTATTTCTTCTCCCCGAGGGGGAGAAGTCCGCGGCAGCGGGATGAGGGGGCGCCCTCGCCGGATTTCGGAGAGCTTGCCCCCTCATCCGACCCGTCGGGCCACCTTCTCCCCGGCGGGGAGAAGAAATACGCGGCATCCGCGGAACGCACCGACGCTCACCGCGTGACCGATAACGACCGCTTATAACGCCGATCAAAATAACTCGCTTGTCCCTTATCCGCGCCGTTGCGATAAGCCGTGCATGAGCATCGACAAGCCACTTTCCGCCAGACATCTGACCGCACTTGGATTTTCCGGGGCGCTGATGATGGCCTCCGCCATGGGTTTCGGCCGCTTTTCCTTCACCCCCATTCTGCCCGGCATGATGGCGGATGTTCCGCTTTCGGCGGGGGATGCGGGGATCGTGGCGGCGGGTAACTTCGCCGGTTATCTGGCCGGGGCGGTTCTGGCGGCCTATTCATGGGGTTCGGGGCGGGAGCGGTTGGTGGCGCTTTGCGGCCTGTTTGCCACCGGGGCATTGTTGCTTGCCATGGCGGCTTTCAACTCCGTCGCGGCCTTTACCGTCATCCGGTTTCTGGCCGGTGTCGCCAGCGCGCTCACCATGATCTTCACCTCGCAGATCGTTATCGGCCATGCCGTCAAGGCGGGCAGGGACAGCGTTCAGGCGCTGCATTATGGCGGCGTCGGTGCGGGCATCGCGATTTCCTCGCTTGCGGTCTATCTGATCGGCGTCGTTTTTGACGGCGGCGGCTCCTCATGGCGCGAGGAGTGGATCGCAGGCGCTGTCTTTTCCTTCATCACATTCATTCTCGTCTGGCGGGTGCTGCCCGCAGGCCCGCCGCGACATGCATCCTCGGTGGCGGAGCCACCGCTCAACTGGACGCGGCCGCTCTTCCTGACAACGCTGGCCTATGGGCTTTTCGGTTTCGGTTACGTCATAACCGCCACCTTCATCGTGGCGATTGCCCGCATGGCCGCTGCCGGCGCCTTCGTGGAGTTTCTGGCCTGGTTCATCACCGGCTGCGCCGCCGCCATTTCGCTTTTCCTCTGGAAACCGGTGTTGAAATCGCAGGGGCTGAAACGCGCCTTCGTCATCGTTCTTGCCGTCGAAGCCGTCGGTGTTTTCGCTTCCGTCATGCTGCCGCCGGTGCCGGGTGTTCTCGCCGGAGGCCTGCTTCTCGGGCTGACCTTCATGGTCATCACCGCCTATGGCCTGCAGCTCGGCCGGGAATTTGCCGGGCCGAGCCCGCGTCGCGCCTTTGCGTTGATGACGGCCGCTTTCGGCACGGGTCAGATTGTCGGGCCGCTTGCTGCCGGCTGGATTGCCGAAGTGACAGGAAGTTTCACCGCGCCCAGCATTCTCGCTTCCGCCGTGCTCGTCGTCAGCATTCTGCTGATGCTGCCGGTGCTCGCCACGGAGCGGCGGCGCTAGGCCGCTGGCTGTCTTTTCCTGCCTTTCATCCGGTGTTTCCGGTGGCCATCGTCCGCCATCTGCGCCTTACATCTTGTTAAGGTCGTCGCTTCTCCGTTGCTGTGCACAAATTTCTGCCCTAGGTTCGGGCCATCTAGTGCTTCGCCAATAATGGCTGATTTCAAACGCGCGTGAGTTCGAAACGTGTTTCATTCCTTCTTTCCCAAACCGAAAATGTTCTTCACGTCGGCCATTGTCTGGGCTTTTTTCGCCATTCTCGGATGGTACTTCATCGTTGAAGGGTTAGGTCGGTCTTGGGGCTACGTCATGCCTGAACAGGAACCCTACGATCTCAGCTACTTCCTGGTGCCGGCCAACCTGTTCTTTTACGCCTATCTCGCCTTGTGTCTGGCGGCGTTCGGTGGGGTATGGACCGTTATCGCCAAGGATCACCCCTGGAAGTACTGGTCCATCTGGGGATCGCTGCTGATTATCGCGGTGACCTATTTCGGCGTTCAGATTTCGGTCGTTATCAATAATTTCCGCCGGCCTTTCGGTGACCTTCTGCAAAATGCGCTTTCGAAACAGCCGGGCATTGAGGTCTGGGATTTCTATAGTCTCCAGATCGTATTCGCCAAGATCGCCTTTCTCAGCATGGCCGTTTCGATCCTGACGGATTTCTTCACCAGCCATTACATCTTCCGCTGGCGAACCGCGATGAACGACTTCTACATGTCCAAATGGGAAAAGCTGCGTCACATCGAGGGCGCTTCCCAGCGCGTTCAGGAAGATACAATGCGGTTCTCCTCGACGCTCGAAGGGTTGGGCATCACGCTCATCAACTCGGTGATGACGCTCGTCGTCTTCCTGCCGATCCTGTTTGCGCTGTCGTCCTATGTTTCTGAACTGCCGATCTTGGGCGAAGTGCCGCATGCGCTGTTCTGGCTGGCGATTGTCTGGTCGGTGTTCGGCACGGTGCTTCTGGCGACGGTCGGCATCAAGCTGCCCGGCCTGAACTTCCGCAACCAGCGTGTGGAAGCCGCCTATCGTAAGGAACTGGTCTATGGCGAGGACCACGCCGACCGCGCCCAGCCGCCGACAGTCAAGGAACTCTACTCCAATGTGCGGAAGAATTATTTCCGTATGTATTGGCACTATCTCTATTTCAACGTCGCACGGTATTTCTACATTCAGGCCGATGCGGTGTTCCTGCTTCTGATGCTCGTTCCGACCATCGTGGCGGGCAAGATCACCTACGGTATCTACCAGCAGATCGCCACGGCCTTCGGTCAGGTCAGCAATTCGTTCCAGTATCTGGTCAATTCCTGGACAACGATCATCGAGCTGCTGTCCATCCATAAACGTCTTGTGGCCTTCGAGGCCGCGATCGACGACAAGCCCCTGCCGGATATCGACGAGCGCTATCTTCAGCGCGAAGCGGAAGCTGGAGAGCTGGCGGCCAACAAGCCTTGAAAAAAGGCGGTCGATTGGCCGCCTTCAGGTCTTGAGCACGCCCTACGAAGACGATGTGTTTGGTGAACTGCCTCATTCGCACCCGTCACCCCGGACTAGATCCGGGGTCCAGCGCGATCAAGTCCTTGATCGCAAAAGACTCTTCTCACGGCGCAGACGCGCCGTAGCTCGATGCCGGGTCATCCTCGGGCTTGTTCCGGGGACCGGCATGACGGAGGAGGGGTGTTCGACCTTTGTCACGAACAGGAGAGTATGAGGAAGTTCACCCCTCGGTCTTTTGTTTCTTCCGCGCCTCGATCATCGGCATCGCCTCGGCATAGCTCACGCAGGCGACATCCTGCTTGCCGCAGACCTCGCGCAGCAGCCGTTCATAGGCGTTCCAATAGGCGCCGCCATTCATCTTCACGAAGTGGAAGCCCATCTGTAGCGGAATGCGCTCGCCATTATATTGCCTGTCGAATGCATTGCGGAAGGCCGTGTAGGCGCGCTCCTCGAATTCCTTCGAACGATCCGGCGTCTCGACGCCGATGGAGTGGCGGATGAAGAGATTGTAGTCCATGGCGATGATCGGGCGGTTGCCCGGGCCTTCCGGAATGAGCGGCAGGCCGAAATGCTCTATGCCGTCGCGCTCCACCGGCCATTCCGGTCCTTTGGTGATGCTGGTGGCGTCATAAACGAAACGGTGCTTTTTCTGCGCTTCGGTCAGCGCCGGCCCCTGCGAGAGATAGGGCGCGCGGAAACCATTGATCTTTTTCACCATCTCGCGCCAGCCTTCGGGTTCCTCGCCCTTTTTGCCGATCATCTGCCAGGCGTTTTCCAGCGTGCTGGTGAAGGTGGTGAATTCGCCGTCCCATTGCTCAGTGGTCCATTGCCCGCCATCGAAATGGCCGCAGGTGTGGTTGCCGATTTCGTGGCCTTCGCGATAAGCGGCCCAGATGTTTCTGAGCCTTGCCTCCACCTCTTCCGGCGACTGGCCGAAACCGACATTGGAACGTCCGGACTTCTGGCCAGGTCCCTGATAGGTCTTGGCGCTGGTTTTCCTGTCCATCACCAGCGTGCAGGCAAGGAAATAGGTAAAATGCGCGCCGACTTGCTTGCCCGTCGCCCGGCTTCTTTCCCACAGCGTATTGTCGCCCGCACCGTCGAAGGACACGATGACGAGCTGCTTCGGCTTCTCAGCCTCTTGCGCAAAAGCGGGAAGGGCGGCGAGAAGCGACAGGGAAAAGGCGGCAAATGGGCGAAACATCAGTTATCCGTCATATGAAACACCGTGGCCTTTTGCGGGTGGAATAAGGCGAAGCTTTGAATAGTCTGGCGTTTTCATGACTTTCGGCCTAATTCCTGTTGCAGCTTGCGGTGATAGGGCCGCTTCGTTCCACCCGGGGGACCGTGTTTCATGCTTTTTCTCGCACTCTGTCTTGCCTTGTTCCTGCTGACGCATCTTTTGAAGGTGGTCGCACCGCAATTTCGCGCGCGGATGATCGCGTCGATGGGCGAAGGCCCTTTCAAGGGCGTCTATTCGCTCGTCAGCCTCATCACGCTCGGCCTTGTCATTTATGCCTTCGGGGAAGCGCGGCAGGAAACCGGCATGTTGTGGTATCCGCCGGTCTGGATGAGCCACATTGCCGTGACCCTGATGCTGCCGGCGATGATCTGTCTTATCGCCAGCCTCATCCCGGCTGGCCACATCGCGACGAAGACGAAACATCCGCTCATTCTTTCGGTCAAGATATGGGCGCTCGCGCATCTTCTGGCCAATGGCGAGACGTCTTCCATTCTTCTTTTCGTATCGTTCCTCGCCTGGGGCGTGGTGATGCGGATTTCGCTGAAGCGCCGGGAACGGGCAGGCGAAAAAGTGGTCCGAGACTTCGTTTCAGGCCGTTACGATCTGGTGGCCATCCTCGGCGGCATCGTCCTCTGGGGTGCTTTCATCCTGAAACTGCACGAATGGTTGATCGGCGTTCAGCCCATCGTCCTGTAGGAAATCAACGTTTCCCCCTTACATATCAGGCAAAATAGGCTAGAAGGCCGACCATGACCCGGTTGGCCTTACTTTTGCCGATCCGGGTAAGCGGCTTGGTATGTCCGCGGACGGATGGATCGGGACACGATCTCCGCGCGGGTAACGGAGAATTTGATGGCAAACGAGAATGATACCTTTATCCGCGAAGTGAACGAGCAGATCCGCTCCGAGCAGCTGTCGCGCTTCTGGGGCCGTTACGGTATCGTGGTCGTGGGTGCGGCCGTTCTCGTGGTTCTGGGCGCCGCCGGCACCGGTATCTACGAATACTGGAACACCAGCCGCGCTTCCAATTCCGGCGACCAGTTCCTTGCGGCGCTGAAGCTCGCTTCGGACAACAAGACGGATGAGGCGCTGAAGGCCTTCGCCGATCTCGAAACCTCCGGTCATGGCAATTATCCGGTTCTGGCAAAGTTCCGCTCGGCCACGCTGCTGTCGCAGAAGGGTGATGCGGCCGGCGCCATCGCCGCCTTCACCGCCATCGGCAACGACACATCCGCACCGCAGGTCTTCCGCGATACCGCCAAGGTGCGCGCCGCCTGGCTGCTGGTGGATAACGGTACCTATGATCAGGTCGTCGCCCTTGCGGAGCCCTTGAGCACCGATGGCCAGACCATGCGCGCTTCAGCCCGTGAGGCGCTGGGTCTTGCCGCCTACAAGGCCGGCGATTTCGCCAAGGCCAAACAATGGTTCGAGCAGATCGTCAGCGACGCGCAGGCGCCGCGCAACGTGACGAACCGCGCGCAGATCATGCTCGACAACATCACCGCTTCGGGCAAGGCTGCCTAACGCCGCTTCGCCACGCAGGATCGCCCCGGCATTCTGTGCATTGCCAAAGCGATCCAACTCATTATTTTACGCATGTCCTTTGCCCAAAACAGGTAACGTTTTGGGCAGACGTGCTTTAAGGAACCAGGATCAATGAGCTTCACCGTCGCCATAGTCGGGCGCCCCAATGTTGGCAAGTCCACGCTTTTCAACCGTCTTGTCGGAAAGAAGCTGGCGCTGGTGGACGATACGCCGGGTGTGACCCGCGACCGCCGCCCGGGCGAGGCGAAGCTGGTCGACCTGCGTTTCACCATCATCGATACCGCCGGTCTGGAGCAATCCGGGCCGGAAACGCTTCAGGGCCGCATGTGGGCGCAGACCGAAGCGGCAATCGACGATGCCGATGTGACGCTGTTCGTTGTGGACGCCAAGGCGGGCCTGACGCCGGCCGACGAGACGCTCGCCGAAATGCTGCGCCGTCGCGGCAAGCCGGTGGTGCTGGTGGCCAACAAGTCCGAAGCGCGCGGCTCGGATGCCGGTTTCTACGACGCCTTTACGCTCGGTCTTGGCGATCCTTGCCCGATCTCGGCCGAACACGGCCAGGGCATGATCGACCTGCGCGACGCCATCGTCGAGGCGATCGGTGAAGACGTGGCCTTCCCGCCTGAGGTGGACGAGGCAGAAACGGATATCGTTCTGCCGCGCAGCGAGCCGGGCAGCGAGGACGAAGAAGACGAAGAGCCGGTTTATGACGAGACCAAGCCGCTGCGCGTCGCCATTATCGGCCGGCCGAATGCGGGCAAGTCGACGCTCATCAACCGTTTCCTCGGTGAAGACCGCCTGCTGACCGGCCCGGAAGCCGGCATTACCCGCGACAGCATTTCGGTCGAATGGGACTGGCGCGGCCGCACCATCAAGATGTTCGACACGGCCGGCATGCGCCGCAAGGCCAAGGTGACGGAGAAGCTGGAAAAGCTCTCGGTCGCGGATTCGCTGCGCTCCATTCGTTTTGCCGAAACCGTGGTGATCGTATTCGACAGCACCATTCCCTTCGAAAAGCAGGATTTGCAGCTCGTCGATCTCGTCATCCGCGAAGGCCGCGCCGCCGTGCTCGCCTTCAACAAATGGGATCTGGTGGAAGACCCGCAGGCCTATCTGGCCGATCTGCGCGAGAAAACCGAGCGGCTTCTGCCGCAGGCGCGCGGCATTCGCGCCGTGCCGATTTCCGGCCAGACGGGTTATGGCCTCGACCGGCTGATGCAGAACATCATCGACACCGACAAGGTCTGGAACCGCCGCATCTCCACCGCCCGCCTTAACCGCTGGCTGGATTCGCAGACGACCCAGCATCCGCCGCCGGCCGTTTCCGGCCGCCGCCTGAAGCTGAAATATATGACGCAGGTCAAGGCCCGCCCGCCGGCCTTCATGATTTCCTGCACGCGGCCGGAAGCTATTCCGGAAAGCTATACACGTTATCTGGTGAACGGTCTGCGCAAGGATTTCGACATGCCGGGCGTGCCGATCCGTGTGCATTATCGTGGGTCTGACAATCCGTTCGAGAGCAAGGCGAAGAAGCGGCGGTAATCGGTCGTCGTTTTTATGATGCACGACGCTGCGGCGTGTTTCTTCTCCCCGAGGGGGAGAAGGTGGCCCGAAGGGTCGGATGAGGGGGCAACCTCTCCGTATACTGTTGGCCTCGCCCCCTCATCCCGCTGCCGCGGACTTCTCCCCCTCGGGGAGAAGAAACAAGGGGCACCCGCTCGCTCCAATTTCACGGTTTTGAAGAGTAAAAGACCATGCTGATCAAGCAGACCGACTATCACCGGATTTACCGCGTCATCAACAGCCTGCTCATCAGCCAGAATGCCGATCCCGCCTCGGCCTCCATGTATTTCAGCACCTTCGGCGCCTTCATCCTGCAGCAGCATTACAAGGTGAAGGCGGTGCCGAAGGGCGGGCTTGCGGCCTATAATCTCGGCGGCACCGTGCTGCTATTCGCCGATCACCGTGAAGACGGTTATGTGACGGGCGCGGGCGAGAACTTCCACTGCTGGATCGAGGCGGATGGCTGGGTGATCGATTTCATGGCGCCGGCATTTTCGGAAGGCGCCGATGGGCTTTCCGTGCCGGCGAAAATGTTCCAGCGGCCGCTTGCCGCCATGGCGGCATCCATCAACGATCTCGGACAATCCGGCGATTTCTTCTATCGTTCCGAACCCGAAGCCACGGCCAAGCGCTTTGCCGACTGGCACAGGCAGGCGATGATCGGCGATATGGCGAGCGTTGCCGCCAACTGGTTCCGCAAGTCGCCGAAACAGATGGCCGCCTCGCTTTCGGTAACGGATCGCGACGGCAAGGCGCGGACCGTGCCGCTTTCCGGCCAGATGCTTACCGGAGCATGGTGAAGGCGGGTTACGCCGCGCAGTGTCGATCCTCAAGGTTTTGTCAGCAAAAGGCCTTTTGATTTATAGGGGCAATGTTGCTACGCAGGCTGGGCTTCACCATCTCGCACTCACGCCGCCCGATAGTCTGGTGCTGGTTTTCCACGGGACGGTGGCCGTCATACCCAACAGCGCCCTGCCGATTGCTGCAAAGGACATCATCGAGAAGATCAATCACTGGTGCGCAGCCCAGCAGAAAGAGCTTCTTCCCTTAGCCTGAAGCGGTATGATCCGGAAACAGAGGACGGCCAGCGTGTTCTCGCGGCAGCCGCCTGACGTCAATCAGCAGCCCGACCCCGTTCTAAAGATAACGGCAGTCGCGTCCTGATTGCCTTGTGACATTCCCGCTTCGTTTCGTCCACCGTTCCCGAACAGAATTTCGGGGATCGCCTTTATGCAAGTTGAGAACGCGACAGCAGCGGCAGGGATTTTCCTGCCGCGTGAATGACATTGTCGAGGAACTGCCGCGAGGCTTTTTCCCAGCTGTAGCTTCTGGAAAGCGCCAGCGCCTCCTGCGGCGAACAATGAAGTGCTGCCAGACAGGCATCGCGAAGATTGTCGTCCAGCGCACCGGCTGCCGGGTTGCCGCCGAGAATATCGATCGGCCCGGTGACGGGGAAGGCGGCCACGGGCACGCCGCTTGCCAGTGCTTCCAGAATGGTGTTGCCGAAGGTGTCCGTCTTGGAGGGGAAAACGAAGACATCGGCCTGCGCATAGGCATCGGCCAGCTCCTCACCGGTCTTGACGCCGGTGAACAAAACGTCCGGATATTTCTCCTGCAATTCATGGCGGGCAGGGCCGTCGCCGATAACGACCTTCGAACCCGGCAGGTCCAGTTCCAGAAATTCCGGCAGGTTCTTCTCCACCGCCACACGTCCCACCGTCATGAAGATTGGGCGCGGCAGGTCGAAAGGCAGCTTTGCTTTCGGGCGGGGATGGAAAAGCTCGGCGTCGATGCCGCGGCTCCAGCGCTTCAGATTGCGCACGCCGCGCGCTTCCAGTTCGGTCTCAAGGCTCGGCGTCGCCACCATGCAGGTGTTGCCGCCATTGTGGAACCAGCGCACGAAAGCGTAAAGCCAGCTTTCCGGCACAGGGAAGCGCGCCGCCACATATTCGGGAAAGCGGGTGTGATAGCTGGTGGAAAAACGCATGCGGTTCTTCACGCACCAGCGCCGCGCCATGAAGCCCAGCGGTCCTTCCGTCGCAATATGCACGAAGGAAGGCTGGCTTTTTTCGATCTCCGCCGCCACACGGCGATAACCGGCAACCGAAAGGCGGATTTCCGGATAGGTGGGGCAGGGGATGCTGTAAAAACTCTGCGGCGTGACCATGCGCACATCGACGCCGAGCCGCGCGAGTTCGGTATTGGTGTTTTCTATGGAGCGAACCACGCCGTTGACCTGCGGGTGCCAGGCATCTGTGACAATCGTGATTCTCGTCATGAAACACTGATCCTGCTCATCTGCGCGCGGGCGAATCCCCATTGCCCGGCTTCTGCCCGTATATGCGGCGTGCGTGTTACAGGATCATGTCAGGGTGTGTGACAGCGAGGAAGCGTGGTTTGCGCGCGGAAGTTTGCGCGCTTCCCCGGTGCGACGGAGCCTTATCCCACCAGCGGCAGCAGCTCGGGGCTGATCAGCGCGCCGTGGTGGCCGATGACGGTTGCCGCCGCCCTTGCCGCGAAGGTGGCCGCTTCCTCCGGCGAACTGCCGGTCACATAACGGGCGAGGAAAGCGCCGTTGAAGCTGTCGCCGGCGCTTGTCGTGTCCACCACGTCTACGGCCTTCACCGCCGGGGCGTGAGTGCGGCTGCCGCCGAAATCGAGCGTCGCGCCCTTGGCGCCGTCCTTCACGACGATGTTTTCGACGCCAAGCGAACGGTAGCGGTCGATGGTCGCTTCCACGGAGACATCGCCGAAATGGCTCGCCTCGTCATCGAAGCTTGGCATGACAAGCGTTGCGGCGCGTGCGCCGTTGGAGATGGTCTCGAGCATCGTATCCTTATCCGCCCACAGGCGCGGGCGGATGTTGGGGTCGAAGACCACCAGCTTGCCCGCCGCCCTGGCGCGGCGCAGTTCGGCGAGGAACGTATCGACATCATGGGCGGAGGCGAGAATGGCGAGCGTGATGCCGGAGAAATAGACGACATCGGCGCTTTCCACCGTCCTGCGCAGGTGGTCCGCATCGGCGGCCAGCTGCCTTGCGGCGGCGGCGTTGCGCCAGTAGCTGAAGGTGCGCTCGCCATCCTTCAGATTGATGAGGTAGAGGCCGGGCGTGCCGCCCTTGATGCGGCGGATTTTTTCCGTGCCGATGCCGGCGTCCGCGATGAAGGTGAGCATGTCTTCAGAAAGAGGATCGTCGCCAAGCGCGGTGAAATAATCGACCGACCAGTCGCCCGGCAGGCAGGCCCGGGCATACCATGCGGTATTGAATGTATCGCCGGCAAAACCCTTGCGCAGCAGCCCGTTGCCGGCCTGCGACAGTTCCACCATGCATTCGCCAATCGACAGAAACCGTCCGCCCACGCCGTCATCCTCCCTTTTTTCCAGCCATGCGGCTTACGACGAGTGCGCGCCTCTGACAAGGGCGGTTGTAGCCGTTTGTGCATGTGCGAAGTTCCGGTTTACGCGGAGGCAACGGCTTTATATTCTCTGGCAAGACGCCCACAGGAGATCGCCGATGACGCTGCCCTATGCCCCGGTCCACAAACCTCAAGCACAATCGGACTGGTGGAAGGGAGCGGTGATCTATCAGGTCTATCCGCGCTCGTTTCAGGATACGACCGGCGACGGTTTCGGCGATCTTGCCGGGGTGACGAAACGCCTGCCCTATATCGCCTCGCTCGGTGTCGACGGCATCTGGCTTTCGCCCTTCTTCACCTCGCCCATGGCCGATATGGGGTATGACGTTTCCGATTATTGCAATGTCGATCCGATGTTCGGCACGCTTGCCGATTTCGACGCACTGATGGCCGAGGCGCACCGTTTGGGATTGAAGGTCATCATCGACCAGGTCATCTCGCACACGTCGGACCAGCATCCCTGGTTCGTGGACAGCCGGGCGAGCCGCACCAACAGCAAGGCTGACTGGTATGTCTGGGCCAATCCCAAGCCGGATGGCACGGCACCCACCAACTGGCTTTCCGTGTTCGGCGGACCGGCATGGGAATGGGACGGCGTGCGCAAGCAATATTACATGCACAGCTTCCTCGCCTCGCAGCCGGATCTCAATTTCCATAATCCGGATGTGCAGGATGCGCTTCTGGAAACCGTGCGGTTCTGGCTGGATCGCGGTGTGGACGGTTTCCGGCTCGATACCGTGAACCACTATTTCCACGACAAGCTTTTGCGCGACAACCCGCCGCTTTTCGACGAGGAAAGTTTCGGTCTCGATGCTTCCGACGTCAATCCCTATGGCATGCAGGACCATCTCTACGACAAGACGCGGCCGGAAAACGTGGCTTTCCTGAAGCGTTTTCGCGCGCTGCTCGACGAGTATGAGGGGCGCGCCACGGTGGGTGAAGTGGGAGACGGGGCGCGGTCGCTGAAGACGGTGGCGGCTTATACGTCCGGCAATGACAAGCTCAACATGTGCTACACTTTCGACCTGCTGGGGCCGGATTTCAGCGCGAAGCATCTGCGCGCCTCGGTCGAGACCTTCGGCAAGGTGGTGACGGATGGCTGGGTGTGCTGGGCCTTTTCCAACCACGATGTGGTTCGCCACCTCAGCCGTTTTTCCGAAAGTGTAGAGGAGCAGGTGCGGGTGGCGAAGCTTGCCATCTGCGTTCTCGCCAGCCTGCGCGGTTCCATATGTCTCTATCAGGGCGAGGAGCTGGGTCTGATCGAGGCGGAACTCGCCTTCGAGGATCTGCGCGATCCCTACGGCATCCGCTTCTGGCCCGCCTTCAAGGGGCGGGACGGATGCCGCACGCCGATGGTGTGGGAGACAGGCAAGCCGAATGCCGGTTTTTCCAGCGCTGAAAAGCCCTGGCTGCCGGTGCCCTATGTTCATGCCATGCAGGCTGTGGATGCGCAGGAGCGCAAGCCGGACTCGGTTCTGAACCATTACCGCGCCGTCTTGTCATTCCGAAAAGGTCACGGCGCGCTGCGCGATGGCGATATGCATTTCATCAAGACCAATCTCGATGTGCTGGCCTTCACGCGCCAGAAGGGGGATGAAAAATTGCTCTTCGTTTTCAACCTCACCCGTGAGGCGGTGGAATTCCCGATACCGAAGGCCATGCGGGTCACCGATATACTGCCGATGCCGGGTTTCGCACCGTTATTCGATGCGGGTATCGTGAAGCTCGAGGGGCTGGATGTGTTTTGCGGGGTCGTTGCATGAGCGGGCAATTTGCCATCGAGACGGCCGGCGAAGCATCGCTCGATGAGTGGTCGCTTCTGCGGCACCGTTTGTGGCCGGATGCTTCACCCGCCGAACACCGGGCGGAGTTGCAGGACGTCTCCGACAACGAGGTTGGATTTATCGCCTATGATCCGGCGGGCATGGCCATCGGTTTTGCCGAAGCCAGCCTGCGGCACGATTATGTCAACGGATGCGACGCCTCGCCCGTGGCCTTTCTGGAAGGCGTTTATGTGGAGGAGGCCTTTCGCAAGCAGGGCGTTGCGGCGGCATTGATTGCCGAAGTAACCCGTTGGGCGACCAGCAAGGGTGTGAGCGAACTTGCTTCCGATGCCGATATTTCCAATGTCGATTCACACCGCATGCATGCGGCGCTGGGATTTGAGGAAACGCAGCGGGTGGTTTATTTTCGCAAGTCTCTGCCCTTGGGTTCATGACCTCCCGGCGCTGTTCGGCCAGCGGATGATGTCAGTCTTCGCGGGCGCCTTTCCCCGATCAAATGCGGCGCCATGATCGCGTCTTGGATGGTTAATAGTAATATTTAAGTATTTAGTGATTTATGACGGTTTAAATTCGAATTAATTCAATATTAAAACATGAATGTATTCGTATTAATGAAAATTTTCAAGTAAATTTTTCATATTTACTTCGATTTTGGCGAGCCTTGGGCAAGTTTCCAGTATTAATTATTGAAACCTACAGATTTTTCGGTCTCCACCCATAAAGTGAGCAGGGATTGTCATGTCCGTTTCAATCAAGAATTTCAATCAGCCCAATACCGCGAATTCCACATCGTCAAGCGCCAAAGCTAAGGCTGCCCTTCCATCCATCCGAGAGGTCTTCCTTTCCGGACAATCGGCAGCCCGGGCATCCACACCGAAATCAGCCCCCAAAACCTCGTCAGCCGATTATATCGCATCGCCCGCCTTCATGTGGAATCTGAGGGCCAAGCTTTCCCTGGCGGGGGACGATCCGGCGCAATATCTGCGCGCTCGGTCGATGATGAGCGCTCTCGAGCGTGGGGCCTTGCAGGTTTCGAACCCCACTCAGGGCAAAACGATCAATGCGTGGGACCCGAACCAGAAAAACGCCAAGCCGACGACAGCCACTGACATTGCCAAGACCAACTGGGTGGATTTCCTCAACACGCAGCTGAAGCGCAGCGAAGACGGCGAGCTTTCCAAGGATGGAAGCGGAAGCTATGTCGACAAGGCGACAGGAAAACACGCCTATTTTGGCAGGGTCGCGGGCAAATATTATTACGTCACCTGGCCTTCGGAGACGAAAGCATGAGGCCGCTTTCGCGGCCTCGAAATGCGGATTGAGCGTTTTCCGCTGCCCCGGTCGGCAAGCCACCGTCAGATCAGCGCAAACCGGTCCACATCCACCATACCCATATCGGAAATCTTCAGATGCGGGATGACGGGCAGGGGCAGGAAGGCGACCTGCAGGAAGGGTTCTTCCAGCGTCGTGCCGAGTGCATAGGCTGCTTTTCTGAGCGTGTGCAGCGTATCGCGAACGGTCTCATAGGGTTCGAGGCTCATCAGCCCGGCGACGGGCAAAGCGATCTCACCCGTCACCCTGCCGTCTTCCACCACCACGAAGCCGCCCTTGATTTCGCCGAGCCGGTTGGCGGCCAGCGCCATGTCGTCTTCGCTCACGCCGACGACACAGATATTGTGGCTGTCATGGCCGACGGTTGAGGCGATGGCGCCTTTTTTCAGGCCGAAGCCCTGAACGAAACCGTTGGCATGGTTGCCGTTCTTGCCGTGGCGTTCGATGACGGCGACCTTGATGATGTCGTTTTCAAGATCGACGGTGGTCTGGTTGCCATCCGTCGGCAGCCTGTAGCGGCGGTGCTCGGTAATGATCTTGCCGGGAAGCACACCCATGACAGGGCTTTCGCCCTCCGTGACCGGCACGCCGAAATGCGAGGCGAGCACGGGTCTTGCCTTGATGCTGTCGAGGCCGACGGGTGCGACCGGTTTGCGCGTGGCAAAAAGGGCGTCATCGACGAGCCGGCCGCCGGAAAGCACCATGCTCGCCTTGCAGTTCTGCAGGCTGTCGATGACCACAAGATCGGCCCGCCAGCCCGGTGCGACAAGGCCGCGATCCCGCAGACCGAAGGCTTTTGCGGCGGAAATGGAGGCGGCGCGGTAGATGGCGAGCGGTTCCACGCCGCTGGCGATTGCGGTGCGGATCATATAGTCGAGATGACCCTGTTCGGCGATGTCGAGCGGGTTGCGATCATCCGTGCAGAGGGCCAGATAGGGCGACAGGCGTTCGGTGATGATCGGCATCAGGGCGTGCAGGTCCTTCGAGACCGAGCCTTCGCGCACCAGAATATGCATGCCCTTGCGGATTTTCTCCAGCGCCTCAGTCGCGCTCGTGCATTCATGTTCGGTGCGGATGCCGGCGGCGAGATAGCCGTTCAGCGCCGTGCCGGAAAGAAGCGGTGCATGGCCGTCGATATGCTGGCCCCGAAAGGCCTCTAGCTTCGCCATGCACACCGGATCCTTGTGGATGACGCCCGGAAAATTCATGAATTCGGCAAGGCCGATGACCTTCGGGTGCCCCCGGAACGGCAGCAGTTTTTCGATGGGCAGATCGGCGCCGGCGGTTTCCAGATGGGTGGCGGGCACGCAGGAGGAGAGCTGCACGCGGATGTCCATGATGGTTTCCATGGCGCTGTCGAGGAAGAACTGAAGCCCTTCCACGCCCAGAACATTGGCGATCTCGTGCGGGTCGCAAATGGCCGTGGTAACGCCATAGGGCAAAACGCAGCGGTCGAATTCGTGCGGTGTCACCAGCGACGATTCGATATGGAGATGCGTATCGATGAAACCCGGAACGACGATCTTTCCGGAAATGTCGATTTCCTGTCGCCCCTTGTAGTTATCGCAGGTGCCGACGATGGTGTCGCCACAGATGGCGATATCCGAAGCGACGAGTTCTCCGGTGACGAGGTCGAAGAAGCGTCCGCCCTTTAGAACCATGTCCGCCGGTTCACGGCCCGTACCCTGATCGATGCGCGTTTCAAGTCTGGAATTCATGCGGGTTTCTTCGGCTCCTGATTTACGTCGTATGCGAGAATTTTCACTATTTACATTCTGTGGTTGTTTCTTGGTCTATTCCGATTGATTCTTTGAGTTTTAAATATATCCAGAGTAAAAAATTTTCATATTTGTGTTATCTAATCTTCCGAGGTGCAAGTTTAGGCAGGGTTGGGAAGACTGGACTTCACCTTTATAGTTTAGCCGGTTGCGCGCCGACATTTTTACGAATTACGGTTTCAGGTTATCATTCCCGGGAAGGAAAATAAAAGCATCTGATGCTCAAACGAATTTCCACCCAGCAACTGACGATTGGCATGTTTATCGAAGCGGTCGAAGGAACGCTTTCGAACCAGGGATTTTTAAAACGACACCGCTTTCTTTTGCGGCACGAGGAATTAATGCGTCAATTGAAATCAAGCGGCGCCGAAAGCATCGTCATCAACACCGCCAGGGGATATGATACCGAAGACAGCGCGCGTTCTGCGGCTCCTTCGCCGCAACCGGGCAATTGCCCGGAAACCGTCGCCGCCGTTACCCATGCCGTGCGCTCGGCCGCCGATACGATTGCCGAGACATTTGCTTCCGCAGAAGCCGGCGGCGTTGTTTCGCTGAAAGGTATGGCTGCGGCGGCGGGCAAGATTTCCGATGCCGTGCAGTCGAACCCGGCGATTTTCATCGGCGTCACCCGCCTGAAATCGAAAGACGAAACGACCTTCGTGCACTCGGTCTCCGTCAGCGGACTGATGATCCTCTTCGGTAATTATCTCGGACTCGACAGGGGAACGGTCAATCTGCTCGGCATCAGCGGGTTGCTGCATGATATCGGCAAGGTGGAAATCCCTTCATCGATCCTCAACAAGGCGGAAGGGTTGAGCGCCAGCGAGCGGGAAATCATCAATCTCCATCCCGCATTCGGCCGGGATATATTGTCGCGCAACGCGCAGATGCCGGAGATGGTGCTCGATGTCTGCTTCAATCATCATGAGCGGATGGATGGCGGCGGTTATCCGAGCGGCCGTGCGGGCAGCCAGATCAGCCTCTATGCGCGTATCGCGGCGATTTGCGACGTCTATGACGCCATCACCTCGGTCAGGCCCTACAAGAAGCCGTGGACGGCGAATGAGGCGCTGACCTGGATGCTGCGGCGGGAAGGGCACTTCGACACGCAGCTGCTGAAGAAATTCGCGCTGTGCATTTCCGCCTCGCTGCCGAGGGGTTAGTTGCCCAAGATGATCGCCATGTTCAGGCTGTCGATGTAACGCCCGTCGATCAGAACGGCATCACGGCCCCGGCCTTCATGTACAAAGCCGATCTTTTCATAAAGCGCGATTGCTCTGGCATTGTCGGCATGCACGCTCAGTTCCACACGGTGGAGCCCGCATTGACGGGCGGCATCGAGCGTCTGCCGCATCAGCCGTCCACCCAGCCCCTTGTCGCGATAGGCCGGCAGGATGCCCATGCCGAGGATGCCGCGATGGGCATGGGTGGGCCTGCTCTCGCGGCGAATATCGCACCAGCCGACCACCTTGCCATTCGCAATCGCCACGAATTGCGGATGGTCGTTTTCGATCATGTCGAGAACGAAGGCGCGGACCGAATCGAGCGGCGGCGCCTCCAGGAAGCTCAGATATTTCCGCTCACGCGATACCGCATCGAGAGCACGGTGAAAACTTTCAACGTGCTCCGCCCGGATGGGTTCGATGCTGATGGCGTCGGCAGCAGCCATCATGCCGCCTTTGTCTTCGCCTTGCGGGTCAGATGCACCACGACGTTTTCGATCATGCGCATGCCGGCGTCATGGCCGAGCGTCATGATCGATTCCGGGTGGAACTGAACGGCGGCCACCGGCTCCTTGGCGTGTTCGATGCCCATGATCGTGCCGTCCTCACTTTCCGCGGTGATGATGAAATCACGCGGCAGGGTGGTGGGATCGGCGAAGATCGAGTGGTAACGGCCAACGGTCACTTCCTTGCCGAGGCCGGAGAAGACCAGGCCGGGCTCCAGTACGCGAATGCGCGACGGCTTGCCATGCATCGGCACCGCAAGCTGGCGCAACTCGCCGCCATAGGCTTCCGCCAGTGCCTGAAGGCCAAGGCAGACGCCGAAGATCGGCAGTTCACGCGCGCGGGCGGCCTTGATTGTCGCCTTGCAGTCGAAGTCCGTCGGGTTGCCCGGTCCGGGGGAGAGGACCACGAGATCTGGCTGGAAGCGATCGAAGACTTCGGCCGCGACAGGTGTTCTAACGGTCGAGACCGTTGCACCCGTCTGGCGGAAATAATTCGCCAGTGTGTGCACGAAACTGTCCTCATGGTCGACGAGCAGGATTTTGACGCCGGTGCCGACCTTTGCGGCATCACGCTTGGTGGCGGCGGCGTTGGTGCCTTTTGCATCTCTGATGGCAGCGATCATGGCGGAGGCCTTCAGTTCGGTTTCGGCTTCTTCTTCCTGCGGATTGGAATCGTTAAGCAGGGTCGCGCCGGCGCGCACTTCGGCGATGCCGTCCTTGATGCGAATGGTGCGCAGGGTCAGACCGGTATTCATGTCGCCATTGAAGCCGACCATGCCGATCGCGCCACCATACCAGGCACGCGGGCTCTTTTCATGGCCTTCAATGAAACGCATGGCCCACAGCTTCGGCGCACCGGTAACGGTGACGGCCCAGGCGTGGCTGAGGAAGCCGTCAAAGGCGTCCATATCGTCCCGGAGGCGGCCTTCGATATGGTCCACCGTGTGGATGAGGCGCGAATACATCTCGATCTGGCGGCGGCCGATGACCTTTACCGAACCCGGTTCGCAGACGCGGCTCTTGTCGTTACGGTCCACATCCGAGCACATGGTGAGTTCGGATTCGTCCTTCTTCGAATTGAGCAGTTTCAGGATCTGCTCGCTATCGGCAATCGGATCGTCGCCGCGCTTGATGGTGCCGGAAATCGGGCAGGTCTCGATGCGGCGGCCGGAGACACGCACGAACATTTCCGGCGACGCGCCGACCAGATATTCCTGATGGCCGAGATTGATGAAGAAGGAATAGGGCGAGGGGTTGATCGCCTTCAGGCGGCGCGAAATCGCCGATGGATTGCTTTCGCAACGCTCCATGAATTTCTGGCCGGGAACGACCTCGAACAGATCGCCGCGGCGGAAGCTTTCCTTGGCCTTCACCACCAGTTCGGAATATTCACCGGGACGGTGATCGCCCTTGGGCGGGATCGTATCGGTGGTCTTGAAGGGATCGGGCGTAATGTCGGAGGACTTGCCGTCCGTCGTCACGCCGGCCTTTTCGAAGTCGTAGCGGTCGATCCAGGCCTTGGCGGAGTAGTGGTCGACGACGAGGATTTCGTCCGGCAGAAACAGCACCATGTCGCGCTGGTCTTCCGGGCGCGCCAGCGACAGCTTGATCGCGTCGAACTGGAAGGCGAGATCGTAACCGAAGGCGCCGAACAGGCCGATGGCCGAATCAGCATTCGAATAAAAGAGGTCGACGATGGCGCGCAGCGCCGTGAAGACGGTCGGGATTTTCGAACGCTCTTCTTCGGTAAAGACGCGGTCCGGCTCGTTGACGGTGAGATCGAGACGGCGCGTGGTGGAGGCGCCAAGCGTGAGATCGGGCGTCGCCTTCAGCTTCTCGGTGATAAAGGAAAGCAGCACTTCGCCGCGACCATTATAGGCCTCGATCCACATTTTGCGGCCGAAACAGGAAATGCCGAGCGGCGGGTCGACGATGGCCGTATCCCAGCGGGTGTAACGGCCCGGATATTCGTAGTTGGACGAAAAAACCGCGCCGCGATGGGAATCGAGCTTTTCGATATAATTATCGATGGCGCTGGCGTAATCGGCGGGCCGACGCTTTCGGCTGACCTTGATGCCGCCTTTCGTCTCGTAGGTTTCCGCTCCGTCATCCTGAATGATCGTTACCATTTCTCTCATACTTCCCGTTGTTCAGGCCCGATGACAGGCGGCACAATAACAAAAAAGCCGCCTGAAAATTCGGGCGGCTTGGACTTTGTCTGAAGACATGACTGGTCAAGGCCGCGAAAAGCTGCCCCACCACCAGTTAGCAATGTTCTTAGACACGATGTTCATGGGAAAATTGTTAGCGCGCACGATCCGCCTTGGCAAGCGGATTTCGGTGAGGGAATGAACCTTACGGGCCGTGGCGGCGTTGCACTCCTGCCGAAACGGTCAGGAGTGCCCCGAAAAATGCTTCATCGCCTGTGTCTTCTGGTAACCACCCTCGCATTGATTTCCGCCTCTGAACCGCCGGCGCAGGTGCCGGTGCCGCAACCGAAACCGGGTGAGGGGCAATCCGCCACCCCCTCGGAAAAGCCATCGGACGAGCCGCCGCAAAGCCCGATGGAAGCGCCGAAACCGGCCCCGAAACCGCAGGCCCCGGAAGTGGGGAAACCGGACGACGGCAAGACGCCGGCAGACAAGGGGTCCGATGACAGCAAGAAAGGCGTCGAAGGCAAGGCGGATGAGGGCAAAGAGGAGGGTGAACAACGCAAGCCGGATGTTGACGCTGCAAAACCGGAAGAGAAGCCGCCGGAGCCGGTGAAACCGGAAGACCCGGCCGCGCTTCAGGCATGCCTTGGCGCATTGAAGGATATCGGCGCGGAATTCAAACAGCTCGAACCGATCCGGGATGCGGAGCAGGGCTGCGGCATCGAAGCGCCTGTCGAGCTTTCCGTGGTTCTGCCCGGCATCAAGCTGGAACCATCGGGCACCATGCGTTGCGAAACCGCTCTTGCGCTTTCCCGCTGGACAAAGGAAATGATGCTGCCGGCGGCGGCTCTGGCTATGCCGGAGAAAAAGGTGACGGCCATCGCCAATGCCTCGACCTATATCTGCCGCAACCGCAACAGCGCGGAAAACGGCAAGATTTCCGAACATGCCAAGGGCAATGCCGTCGATATTTCCACGATCGCCTTCGATAAGGGCGAGCCGCTGGTGATGAAGCCGCGCGGTGAAGACGGAACGCCGGAAGGCGCTTTCCAGCGCACGATTACCGCCGCCGCCTGCCTGTTCTTCCGCACGGTTCTTTCCCCCGGCAGCGACGCCACCCATCAGGACCACCTGCATCTCGACGTGCTGGAGCGAAAAGGCGGTTATCTCTATTGCCGCTGATAAAAAAGGGGCGACCCGAAGGCCGCCCCGACTGGAGATGATGTTTCTGCCCGGTTTTAGAATTTCTGGGTCAGAGAAATTTTGAAGGTGCGTCCGGCTTCCGTATAGAAGTCGGCCGGCTGGTTGACGGTGCTGACGGCATTCGGGTTCACGTCGCGAACGCCGACGGCATTCCAGTATTTCCTGTCGAACAGGTTGTAGATGCCGGCCTGGATGCGCAGGCGCTTGGTCTGTTCCGGTTCCCACCAGCCGGTCAGGTTGAAGACGCCATAGCCGGGGGCGTCGAAGGTGTTGGCCACCCTGTCGTCACGCATGCCGGAGGAGAAGACACCGGTAAATTCCGTGCCCCAGACGTCCTGCTCGTAGCCGATGCCGACGACGGACTTGAAGGGCGCGACCGTGCGAATGAATTCGTTGGTATCGGTGTCCTTGCCATAGGCGTAAGCAAGCGAAGCGTGGGCGAAGAAGCCGTTGGCGAGGTCCTTGCGGACCTTGGCTTCGACACCGGAGATTTCGACGTTGTTACGGTTGCGATAGGTGAAGAGCGATCCGTTGCCCCTGCCGCCGAAGCCGGGGAAGAGCGTTGTCGACGTCGTGTACTGCTCGATGAAGTTCTTGTACTTGTTGTGGAACAGCGTCAGGCTTCCCGTGAGGTCGCCGGAGGCGTAGTTCGCACCGATCTCGAAACCGTTGCTGGTCTCGGGATTGAGGGCGGAGTTGCCGACAACAGCGTAACCGGAGCTGACGTTGGAGAAGTTCAGATACAGTTCGTTGATCGTCGGGGCACGATAGGCCATCGACCATTGTGCGAAAAGCTGCAGTTCGGGCGTGACGTCATAGGTGGCAAGAAGCTTCGGCGAGAAGCGCGAGCCGCTGTTGCCGCTCGGCAGGCCGAATGTTCGGTAGCCGCTGTTGCCGGAAACGGAGCCATCGGGATCGTAATCGTAGGAATCGAAGCGCAGGCCGGGGGTCAGGCGGAAGCCGTTGCCGAAGGCGATTTCGTCATCGAGATAAAGACCGAGGCTCTTGCCGCTCACGTCAGGCATGTCCGATTGCGAGGACGAGGTCGATCCGGCCGTGTTGGCGAAAAGCTCCTGGCTGAAATCGGTCGTCATGGCGTTGCCGCCGAAACGGACCGTGTGCTGCACGCCGCCAAGCTCGAAGCCGGATTCAAGGCCGCCGACGATGCCGAATGCGCTGTTGCGCATGCTGTCTTCGCGAATATAAAGCGAATTGTTGGTCAGGCGGTCGCCGGCGCCGGATTCCTTGGAAAGACGCGTCCAGTAGAGCGAAAGATTGGCGGCGTCGATGAAGCCGTCGGTCGAGGGCGCTTCGTATTCGTAATCGAGCGATACGCGATCGCGCTCGGTATCCTCATAACCCCGGTAGTCGCCGATCCGGTAGGTCGAGCCCGAAACGCTGACGCCCTGCAGGGTCTTCATGTCGCTGCGGTTTCTCAGAGAATAGCGCTCGGCCGTCAGCCCGATGCTGTGACCGCCTTCAAGATCCTGACGGATCTTGAACATCAGGTTGCTTTCATAGGTGTCGGCGGGATTGGGCTTGGTGCGGCGCGTGCCGTAGATATCGGCGGTGCCCTTGTTGTCCGTCTCGTTGCCGCGCTTGTAGGAGCCCTGGAACAGGACCGAAGTATTCTCGATCTTCCTGGCGACGGCGAGCGATCCGCCCACGCTTCTGTCTTCGCTGTCATAGGTGGTCTTGGCCACGCCGCCCCAGTCCCTGCCTTCGCCGATCAGGTCTTCCGGATCGAGCGTGCGCAGCACCAGTGCGCCGCCGAGGGCACCGGAGCCGATACGGCTGGAATCTGCGCCACGCACCACATCGACCGTCGAGAGCGAGGAAAAATCGAAGCTCGAACTCGTATCGCTGAGGGTGGTGGTTGCCTGACCCTGACGGGCGAAATTGTTGAAATAAGGAACGGGAATATTGTCGATCAAGGTGACGACGCGCGCGCCGCCGAGGCCGCGAATGAACAGGCCGCCGGGCCGGCCGGGCTTGGCATCGACGTAATCGACGCCCGGCTCCGTGCTGTTGCCGAGGTCCTTGATGCTGCCGATGTCCTTCTTGCGGATGTCTTCCGCCGTGGTCTGGCTCGCCAGCGGCGTGTCGGCGGCGGCATTGGCGCTTTTGACGCGCTTGCCCTTGACGACGATCCTTTCAAGCGTGGTGGCCTCGTCCGCTTGCGCCGCGGCGTCCTGGGCCCGCGCGGGGCCGGCAAGCGGCAGAAGAGAGATGGCAGTGCACAGAAGCAGCGCGGAATGCGTGCGCGAAATGGACATTAATTACCCCCAGGTAGGCGCGCGAATGGGCCACGGCGTGCAAAAGCACGCCGCGCTTGCCGCCGCGGCTGAAACTGTTTTGATTGTTACGGGCGAGCCGATAAGCGAGGACTAAAAAACATGACGATAACTGTCAACATATTATATATGACTTTTTGCATCATGTTTTAAAGCATAACAGTATGTTGCAAAAATATGACGCTTATCCGCTCTCGAACCTCATTGGTGAATGGGGTGTGAAAACGCCACGGTACGGTCAAAGTCCCGACATTGCCGCTTGCTAGGATATTCGCAGCCAGTTTACATGGCGAAACAAACCATGCCCCAACAATAAACAGATTATTAATCGGATACGGAAATGAAGTCTCTTGAACTGCTCGTCGAGCGGATCATCCTCTCCAGCCGCTGGCTGCTCGTCGTTTTTTATCTCGGGCTCGTCGCGGCACTGGCGGTTTATGCGTTTTCCTTCGCGCTGAAGTTTCTGAAAGTTGCGAAGAACGTTTTCACCTACGACGAAGCGGACATGATCCTCGCCATGCTGGGTCTGATCGATGCGGCGCTGGTCGCCAGCCTGATCGTCATGGTGATGATTTCCGGTTACGAGAACTTCGTCAGCCGCTTCGACGATGCCGATGCCGAGGTTTCCTTTCTGGGCAAGCTCGATTCCGGCAGTCTGAAAATCAAGGTCGCATCGTCGATCGTGGCGATCTCGTCGATCCACCTGCTGCAAATCTTCCTCAACGCCAGTCAATATTCGGACAGCAAGCTGATGTGGTTCACCATCATCCATCTGGCTTTTGTCGTCTCGGCGGTCATGCTTGGTTTTCTGGAAAAACTGATGGCCAAGCCGAAGGACAAATCCGAAAAGCCGGTGCTTTGATCAGGATGGTCCAGCCGATATGAAGGTCGTAACCCCGTTCTGGCCAAGCCGCATGTTTTACGCTCCGGGCGCTGCGTCCCGGCGTGTCGAGGGTGCGTGAATGGTGAAGACGGAGCGTCAGGCCAGACTTTGCGACGATCTGTCGGCTGCGGCCGACAAATCCCAATGGCTGGAGGCCCTGCGGGAAGTAATGCTCGCCTTCGGTTACGCCTATGTGACCCTTTTGCGCTTGCCCGGCGGCCAGAATGCCTATGCCTTGCCGACGGTTGTCGAAAGCAGCCTGCCCATCTGGGTCGTGAATGCGATGACCCGGGACGGCGCGCTTGGGGAGTGTCCCGTCATCAAGCGCGGCGCTTCATCGATGATGCCGCAATATTGGTCGCTGCAGGATCCGGATATTGCCTGCGGACCGCTGGTGGATGCGGCGGCCTCGCTGAGCAGCATGGGCATTACGTCCGGTCTGATGGTGCCGGTGCATGGCATGTACGGCAACCGGCATCTGATGAATTTCGCGGGCGATCGCGATATCCTGCCGCAAGCCGCGCTCAACGAGCTGGGCATGATCGTGCTGCATGCGCTGGAAGTCTATGACCGGCTTTGCCGCACCAACTCAAAAGGTCCATCGCCTTTGACGAAGCGGGAACTAGACGTCGTGCGCTGGACGGCGCAGGGAAAGACCTCCGTGGAGATCGCCGAGCTTCTGTCCATCTCGGAACATACCGTCAATGCCTATATGAACAACGCCATCCGCAAGCTCGACTGCGTCAACCGCACCCAGCTGGTGGCCAAGACCATACGCCTTGGCCTGATAGACTGATCGACCCTGTCGTTCCCGGCAGATCTCGCCTTACCGGTCGAGAACCGAGCGAAGCTCGACGAGATTCGAGCGGACCCGCAAAACGTAAAATCCCATGGTGGCGAGGTGCGAGGGCATGATCCAGCCGCTTTCCTCACCATTGGAAATGATCGCCGGCTGGATGCGCAGGGCTGCGCGGGTCTGCAACAGCGTGTCGTTCCACAGGTTGGTCAGGTTACGCTCGCGGATGACCTGCGCGAAGTCCGATCCGGCGGCGGAAAGCACGCCGTAATAACCGTAGAGCTGGCCATAGGCGAACCAGAAGCGGTCGTCGGCACGGGTATCGAACCAGCCGCCATTATAATTTTCCGAGCGTTCGCGCAGAATTGCCGACGTGGAGCCGATATCGCCGGCGATACGGTCGATGAACTGGATGAGGTTGTCGGCGCGGGTATCGAAGACGGCCTTGCAGGCGGCGAGTTCGCCATTGAAGGCCTGGAAGCTGCGGATGGCGGCGCGGTAATAGCTGGGGGTCGGGGTCTTCGGGCCGAAGGGATCGAGACCGAAATACCAGGAATACTCGCTGAACTGCATGTTGCCGCGCGCTTCCTGGAGATTGTTGTTGATGCCGGAGGTTCCGCGCACGCGGCCGAGCGTATCCACAAGTTCCACCGAGGTGCGGCGCACGGCCTGGTTTACACCACGCTGGAAAGACGCCTTGTTGTCCAGAAACGGTGTGCTGTCCCAGTCCATGCCGAAAAGGCCGAGACGATAGAGCAGCATGGAGGAAATCCACGCGTTCTGGTTGACGTTGAAATCGGTGAGATCGGCGGCTGCGTCGACGATGGCCGAACGCTGGCAGACCGGCGCGGATGTGTTTGCGGCGGCGCCCGTTGCGCCACCCGCCGGGGCGGCGGCGGGCAATTCCTGCCCGGCAGGCACGGTGCGCTCTTCAAGCTTGTAGCGCGCGACGTAATCCGGGTCGAAATTCGTCCAGACCTGGGTTTGCCAGATGAAATATCCGTAGAAGCCGGCGAGAAGAATGACGATGAGGGCGATCGGGCCCTTGATGAGCCAGTTGCGGCCGCTGTACCAGCCGTGGGCGGCCATGAAGGGCCACAAAAGCCAGGCGACGAGAAGACCGGCGGCCCTGCCGATGGCGCTGAAGGCTGCTTGAATCAAAGCGGTGATCCGGTCGATCATGTCGTCATAGTCTCCTCTGCCCGTGGGGCTGGACGCCGGAAGAAAAACACGCGGGCCACCCGCGCCCTTCGGCGCTTCGTACAAACCGCGGTCATTTACTGTCTTCCAGATATGTCCCGGTCAACCGGGATACAACATGATTGCGAAACTTTTCTCAACCTGCGGTCCGCGCCGGCCATTATGGCTTTCCACACCGATTGTGGAGGAACAGCCGCCGCGGAACCGAAGGGATATGTCCTCAAAGGCCGAGCTTGGCGATCTCGTCGTTCAGCCGGTCGCGCGCCTTTTTCGGCAGTTTGCCGTTCTTGACGGCGTCCAGATTGGCCGGCGCGGCATCGCCGACGACAACGAGCGCGATCATGCCCATGCCCAGATGCGGTGTGCATTTGACGACGTAGGCGCCTTCCTTCTCGACCGTCAACTTCACCGTCTCGTTCATCTTGCCCTTGAAGTCTGCGACACCCTCGGGGATCATGTCCTTCACGGCTGCCGCATCATGGCCCTTGTCGACCGGGACGAAGGTAATGACGTCGCCGACGGCGGCCTTGACGGTTGCGGGCTCGAAGACCATCGCCTGACCGTCGCTGCCCTTGTTGAGCATCTTCACTTCGATTTCGGCAGCAAGGGCGGGAAAGGCGAAAAGACCTGCGAGAATGGCGAGGCCGGCGAATTTGGCAGTTCTGTTCTGCATCGTTTTGCTCCTGAGAGAAAGCACATCCACGCGAATGTGTCGCCGTCGTCTTAGCCCAGGAGCGGGGGAGTCATCTTTGCGGAAAATCAAATGCGGCAACCGGACGCAGATGTTCACTCGCCCTTGAACGTCTCCACCCAGTGGCGGCGGCAGAAGGAAACATATTTCTCGTTGCCGCCGACATCGATCTGCGCGCCTTCCGTCACGACCTTTCCTTCATTGTCGAAGCGGGCGACCATCGTCGCCTTGCGGCCGCAATGGCAGATGGTGCGGATTTCGCGAAGCTCGTCGGCAATGGCCAGCAGTTCTTTCGAGGCGGGGAAAAGCTTTCCCTGAAAATCCGTGCGCAGGCCATAGGTCATGACCGGGATGTTCAGCTTGTCGACAATGTCGGCAAGCTGCCAGACATGGTGCTCGGAGAGAAAATTGGCTTCATCGATGAAAACGCAGGCGACCGGCGCTTCGGCAGTGAGGGCCGATACCTCGGCGAACAGGTCGGTATTGTCATCGAAGGTCAGGGCGTCGGAAGAGAGGCCGATTCGCGAGGCGACACGGCCGACGCCGGCCCGGTCATCAAAGGCGGCCGTGAAGATCAGTGTGCGCATGCCGCGCTCCTGATAATTGTAGGATGCCTGCAGCAGCATGGTCGATTTGCCGGCATTCATCGTCGAATAATTGAAATAGAGTTTTGCCATTATCCACTCCCGGAGCACCGTTGCATCATTCCGACGTGCGTTTGAATGCTCCAACCTCTTCAATCGGCACACCGTGCCTTCACAAACCTGTCCCGGTTTTCCAGCCGATGCTGCATCCAGCGTCTTTTGACGGCGAAGACGCGGATTGAAAAGTATGGCCGTTGGAAAAACACAGATTTCTAAGGTCTGCCCTTTTTCGACATTGCACCGCTGAATACCGACATTTTCACCATTTTGTCGCAAACGGTGCGCCAAAGCACGCAAATGCGCGCGAGTTGATTGTGTCCGGCAGATATTGATAATGGCAAGGGAACGAAAAAACAGGGAGCAAGCCATATGTTTGCAAATAGAAGCCGCTGTCTGGCCCTGGCCGCAGCAATCTCCTCCATGACGTTCAGTGCGGCCGGTGCTGCGGAACCGGCAAGCTGTGGCACAGTGCGCTTTTCCGATGTGGGCTGGACCGACATCACCGCCACGACGGCGACCGCCACAGTGCTTCTGAAAAGCCTTGGCTATGAAACCGACGTCAAGCTTCTCTCCGTACCCGTTACCTACACATCCCTGAAAAACAAGGACATCGACGTCTTCCTCGGCAACTGGATGCCGACCATGGAAGGCGATATCGCGCCTTATCGCGAAGACAAATCCGTGGAGACGCTGCGGGAAAACCTGACCGGCGCGAAATACACGCTGGCGACCAACGCCAAGGGCGCCGAACTCGGCATCAAGGATTTCAAGGACATCGCCGCCCACAGCGCCGATCTCGGCGGCAAGATCTATGGTATCGAGCCGGGCAATGACGGCAATCGCCTGATTCTCGACATGGTGGCCAAGGACAGTTTCGGTCTGAAGTCATTCGAGGTCGTCGAGTCGTCCGAACAGGGCATGCTCTCCCAGGTGGCGCGCGCCGAAAAATCCGGCGAGCCCATCGTCTTCCTCGGCTGGGAACCGCATCCCATGAATGCGAATTTCAAGCTGACCTATCTGACCGGCGGCGACGAGGTGTTCGGCCCCAATCTCGGCGGCGCGACGATCCATACCAATGTCCGCAAGGGTTACGTCGAGGAATGCCCCAACGTCGGCGCCTTCCTCAAGAACCTGCAATTTTCCCTGCCCATGGAAAACGAGATCATGGGCAAGATCCTGAATGACGGCCTTGAGGGCGAGGCGGCTGCAACCGCCTGGCTGAAGGCCAATCCGACGGCGATCGAGCCCTGGCTCGCCAACGTCAAGACCAAGGACGGCAGCGCTGACGCCCTGCCTGCCGCCAAGAAGGCTCTCGGCCTCTAAGCCGCAAGACGATGCATGACTGCATCCGGCCTGCGCGGCAGGCCGGATCAGCGGGAAATAACGATGCCCATGCATGACCTTGCCTGTGAATTTTCAGACATTGAAGGTCATGCGCCAGCACCGCGTCCGGCAGTTCCGCTGCCGGCCGTCATTTCTGCATTGGAGCAATCCCGGTGAAACGGGATGACGATGCTCTATTTCTTTGTTGTCTGCGCAATTCCGGACGCAAAACCGCTCTGCACTTTTGCCGGAATTGTTTTAGTTCACGAAAGGTCTTTTCTTACCGTGGAATGGCTCAGCGCTCCTGAAAACCGCCTGCCTGTCGGCCGATATGCCAAGGAGGCCATTGACTGGCTGACCGGCAATCTCGCTTTTTTCTTCGATTGGCTTTCCTTCATTTTCCAAAGCGTCATCAACGCCCTGCTTTATGTGCTGCAGGCGCCGCATCCGCTTGTCATCGTCGCGATCCTGACGGCGCTTTCCGCCTGGACGCGCCGCTCCGTCGGCATGCCGGTCTTCACGGCGCTCGGCCTGCTGCTCATCATCAATCTGGGCTACTGGAAGGCGACGACGGAAACGCTGGCGCTCGTCATCGCCGCCAGCGCCGTGTGCATGATCATCGGCATACCGCTCGGCATATTGGCGGCGCGGCGCAAGTGGATTTATGCCGGCATGCGACCGGTGCTGGACCTGATGCAGACCATCCCCACCTTCGTTTATCTGATCCCGGCGCTGGTGCTGTTCGGTCTCGGCATGGTTCCGGGGCTCATCGCCACCGTCATCTTCGCCATTCCGGCTCCGGTGCGGCTCACCCGCCTCGGCATCGTTTCGACGCCGCCGGCGCTGGTGGAGGCGGCCGTCGCCTTCGGCGCCACGCCTTCGCAAGTATTGCGCAAGGTGGAGCTTCCCTTCGCCGCGCCGCAGATCATGGCCGGCCTTACCCAGACGATCATGCTGTCGCTGTCGATGGTGGTCATTTCCGCCCTGGTGGGCGCCAATGGTCTGGGTGTGCCGGTGGTGCGCGCGCTCAATACCGTCAATATCGCCATGGGCTTCGAAGCGGGACTGTGCATCGTCGTACTGGCGATCGTTCTCGACCGGCTTTTCCGCCTTCCCGGCGCGGAGGATGATCTATGAGTGACGCCATCATCTTCGGAAATGTCGATATCGTTTTCGGCGACCGGCCCGATGCGGCGCTGCCGCTGATCGACAAGGGCAGCACGCGTGACGAGATCAATGCCGAAACGGGACTGGTTCTCGGCGTCGCCAATGCCTCGCTCTCGGTCAGCGAGGGCGAGATACTCGTGCTCATGGGGCTTTCCGGCTCGGGCAAGTCGACCCTGCTGAGGGCTGTCAACGGGCTTGCGCCCGTGGTGCGCGGCAATGTCGGCGTGAAGACCAAGTCCGGCTATGTCGATCCCTATCGCTCGACGGCGAAAGCGCTGCGCGATCTGCGCATGCACACGGTCTCCATGGTCTTCCAGCAATTCGGCCTTCTGCCCTGGCGCAATGTGGCCGATAATGTCGGCTTCGGGCTTGAGCTTTCCGGCGTGCCGGAAGCCGAGCGCAAGCGCATGGTGGCCGAGCAGCTGGAGCTGGTCAATCTCTCCGCCTGGGCCGACCGCAAGGTGGGAGAGCTTTCCGGCGGCATGCAGCAGCGTGTGGGGCTGGCGAGAGCTTTTGCCACCGGCGCGCCGATCCTGTTGATGGACGAGCCATTCTCGGCGCTCGACCCTCTCATCAGAAGCCGCCTACAGGACGAGCTTCTGGAGTTCCAGAGCCGGCTGAAGAAAACTATCCTCTTCGTCAGCCACGATCTGGATGAGGCCTTCCGCATCGGCAACCGGATCGCCATGATGGAGGGCGGACGCATCATCCAGTGCGGAACGCCGCAGCAGATCGTCAAGCAGCCGGCCACGCCCTATGTCGCGGATTTCGTGCAGAACATGAACCCGATCTCCATGCTGACCGCCGCCGATGTGATGAAGCGTGGGGTGGACGAACGCAACGGGCAGATGACAGTCGCCGCCACCGCCCGCCCGTCATCGCCGCTCATCGATATTCTCGATGCGCTGTCAAAACATTCCGGCGCGATCGGCGTCGTCGACAACGGTGCTATCGTCGGCACGATTTCCGCCGATGAAGTTGTCGCGGGGCTGACGCGTCACCGCAAAAAATAGTGATTCGCCTGTCTGAAAAAGAAAGGGCCCTCCATGGAGGGCCCTTTTTCTGTTTCCAGAAGATCTTTACGGCGCAAGTTATACCTTCCCACGGTAGCAAAGAATATTTTTGATATCACAAGTTATGCATGAAAATAATTACTAATAAAAATCATATTGCAAACTTAGAGAAAATTGCGCAAAGTTAATCTAGATTCTTTAGCTCGCTGCTAAATTTAAGGTGGTAATAGATTGTCACCCCAAAATCCGGCGTCGGGTGTTAAGATTGAGGTGCTCAACTTTTTATCGTTTATTGCTTATAAATACTGCCGCTAATACATGGGTTTATCATCAAATTGACAAAAAACAGGCAAAAAGCTGATAATTTGGTCACAATATTTTAAGTAAATAATCGGTGAAGAATAGTCTTTGAAGGGGACACGATATAAGCAAGATTTAGGTATATACAACGTATCGACTGAATTATAAAAACACCTTTTGGAACACCTATAATAGCCACCATGACCGTCTTTTTCGACTGTCATCAGGAGACTTGAGCGTATGGATAATCAATCTCTGTCGGAACATAGCATCGCCGCTGCAGACTTGCTCTCAGCCATGGCGAATCCCAAGCGCCTGATGATCTTGTGCACGCTGGTGGATACGGAAGTGCCGGTCGGTGTTCTCGCTTCACAGGTTGGTCTCAGCCAGTCCGCTCTCTCGCAGCATCTTTCGAAATTGCGTGCCCAGCGGCTGGTGAAGACACGACGGGATGCGCAGACCATCTATTATTCCAGCAATTCCGAATCCGTGAAAAAAATCCTCGCATCCCTCGAGGAAATTTACTGCCAGGCGCAGAAGAGCAGCAAGACCGCTGCATGAGCCCACGGCCCTGTTAAGGCCCGGCAGCATCACTCGATTGAAACCGGCGCACGACGCCGGTTTTTCTTTTCAGGGGCCTTCGCTGCGGGCGCATCCGGCACAAGAATCGGGGCTGCGTATTGGAGCGCTTTTCAGACCGGCGCAGCAAGCTGTATCTGCTGCTTGAGACGGCTTGCCGCAGCCGCATATCCGCCGTCGGCACCATCCACGAAATGCATATGGTCTCGCGAAAGCGGAGACGGAACGATACAGGTCATCAATGCGGCATCCTGTTCGTGCAGGCCGTAATAACAGCTTCCCGAGAGGCGGCCCTGTTCCAGCCGCGCGCGGATTTTTTCGAGCCGTGCGGCGTCGATATCCACCGTCATCTTCAGGCCGTCGTCGAATTTCCTGAAATCGGTGTTGCTCGCGACCGAACGCCGGTAGCGTATCGCATTGAACGGTCCGAACGAGAGCCCCGTCACACTCAAGAGATTGACGAGCAGGGACTCGCCGAGAACGCGAAACGAGCGGCGCATCTTGCCCCAGACATCGCGATAGGCAGCGCCGGCCCGGGCTTCAAGGCCGAGACCCTCGCGCACAAAACCGAGTTTCGGCCCATCTTCGGGCACGGGGTGGCCGTGTCTTGCGTCCTGTTCGGCGAGATCGACAAGATCTACGACGAGTTGGCGAAATGCCGGCATGTCCCGCGACGCCCCCGGCACGGCGATGATCGACACCACCTTGCCATGGGTGGCCGGAATGGGGTTCCAGCGGCATGAAAGGCCGGTGAGATCGGGGCGTTCGCCCTTTTCGGCTGCCGGCAGGGCATATTGCCCCTCCTTCATTCGCGCTTCCGCCCAACTGTTGCCGCCGCCCGAAAACATGGCGTAGGAAACGTCCTCGCTCGCCTGAAAGCGCGCGACACGAATGTCGAAGCCATTTTCACGAATATCCTCGACGGGAACCAGCGCCACGCGCATGGCAAGATCGAGATCGTCTTTCACCCAGCGCTGTACATTCGAAAGCGCGGTGCGTGCGACAGACAGCCCGTGCGGCGGCACCGCGACGGCAGCGCCATCGCCGCCGAAAACGAAGGGCAGGTCGTGACGGCCGAGACTGTTCGATACGCCCGATATGACCGCCGCACCCGCCATGTTGACGGCCTTGTAGCGGCCGGTGCCGATTGCCGAGGTCGAATCGATGATATCGGCGATGGCCAGCCCCCATCCCGGCGGCAGGGCGCGATAAAGTGCCGGGTCGGCCACGTCTTCAAAATGCCGGAAGACGGGCAGGCCCGTCAGAAATTCTTCATCTGCTGCGATCATAGCGTATTATCCTCCAGCGGCGGCCAAACGCCAAGCGTTTACGGAAGGTCGATGCGTCCATTCACACGGCGCAATCGCGGCCGATCCAGCGATTGATTTACCGCTAATAGAGCTAATCCAGCAAAGTGACTTGCATAAATCATCAAACCTTCCGTATGAGTTGAGTGGAAGGCTCGGAATTCAAAAATGGAACGAGTTTTCGCCGGGAGGCGTCCGATAGTTTCATTCGGTCGGCGCCCCATGGCGCTCACCGGGTCCCGCGACCCCCTTTAAGGAGACACCAGGATGAAACTGAAGACATTGACCAGCGTGACGCTTGCAGCGTCCTTCGCATTCGCACCCCTTGCTCATGCCGAAATCGTCATCGGCCTGATTGCGCCGCTCACCGGTCCTGTCGCCGCCTATGGCGACCAGGTGAAGAACGGCGCCCAGACGGCAGTCAATGAAATCAACAAGAAGGGCGGCATCCTCGGCGAACAGGTCGTGCTGAAGCTTGCCGATGACGGCGGTGAGCCGAAGCAGGGCGTTTCCGCAGCCAACCAGCTGGTTGCCGAAGGCATCCACTTCGTCGTCGGTCCGGTGACGTCCGGCGTCGCCATTCCGGCATCGGATGTCTTTGCCGAAAACGGCGTGCTGATGGTGACGCCGACGGCGACCGCGCCGGGCCTGACCAACCGTGGCCTTGCCAACGTTTTCCGCACCTGCGGTCGTGACGACCAGCAGGCTGAGGTTGCGGCGAAATATGTTCTCGCCAACCTCAAGGACAAGAAGATCGCCATCATTCACGACAAGGGCGCTTACGGCAAAGGTCTGGCGGACGCCTTCAAGACCACGCTGAATGCCGGTGGCGTGACCGAAGTTCTCTACGATGCGCTGACGCCCGGCGAAAAGGATCTCGGTGCGCTGACGGCCCGTCTGAAGTCCGACAATGCCGACATCGTCTATTTCGGCGGTTACCACCCGGAAGCGGGTCTTCTGGTGCGCCAGTTGAAGGATATCGGCTCCAAGGCTGCCGTCATCGGCGGTGACGGCCTGTCGAACAGCGAGTTCTGGAACATCGGTTCGCAGGCTGGCGAAGGCACGATCTTCACCAACGCTTCCGACGCGCTGAAGAACGACGATTCCAAGGCCGCTGCCGAAGCGCTGAAGGCCGCCAACATTCCGGCGGAAGCCTTCACACTCAATGCTTACGCTGCCGTCGAAGTGGTGAAGGCCGGCATCGAGAAGGCCGGAAGCGCCAAGGATTCCGAAGCCGTCGCGACGGCCCTGAAAAGCGGTGACGCTTTCCCGACCGCAATCGGCAAGGTGACCTACGGCGAAAACGGCGACCTGACCTCGCAGGCCTTCTCGCTGTTCAAGTGGCAGGACGGCAAGATCGTCGCAGCCGAATAAGCTGATCCTACCGGCCGCACCCTGTGCGGCCGGTATCGTTTTACGGCCGGAAAAGGGGTTGGGGCAGCATGGGCGATGCCGGGAAACGGACTGTTGGAGACATCGGCTTCGGGCGGATATTCCCGATCGTCAGAATTTTCGACGAGGCCAAGGCGCGGGAGTTCTATGTCGATTTTCTCGGTTTCGAGGTCGACTGGGAACATCGCTTCGGCGATAATTTCCCGCTTTACATGCAGGTTTCACGGGCCGGAATGGGGCTTCATCTTAGCGGCCATCATGGCGATGCGACGCCGGGCTCCAACATCTTCGCCACCATGCACGGCGTTCACGCCTATCAACAGGAACTGGCGGCGAAAGACTATCGCTTCATGAAGCCGGGCGTTGAAGAACTGCCATGGGGTGATGTGATGGAAGTGACCGATCCGTTCGGCAACCGCATTCGTTTCTGTGAGCAGAAAAGCGGAGAGTGATGTTTTGGGCCTGAGCGCAAGGCCCTTGACCTTGTTCTCCGTTTGAACGATAGAACGCGCAAATAGCGAACCGCGCGCACGGAGACCCCGTGCGCGCGGTTCGTGCGTTTTGGCAATCGGTCATGCAATTCGTTCGCATCCGCACGGGGGCAAAAATGAACAGTGAAGGCAATACGCTGGTCCGGAAGCTCGCATTCTGGAGCATTCCGCTTTCTTTCGGCGTGCTGGGCCTCAAGCTCGTGGCCTGGTGGGTCACGGGCTCGGTCGCGCTTTTATCGGACGGTCTGGAATCGACCGTCAACGTGGTCGCGGCCTTCATCGCCTATTTTGTCATTCGTTATGCGCAGAAGCCCGCCGATGACGACCACCAGTTCGGCCACCACAAGGCGGAATATATATCCGCCGTCGTGGAGGGAGTGCTGATCGTCGTTGCCGCGCTTCTGATCGTGCAGGAGGCCTGGGGCGGTCTTTTCAACCCGAGGCTGCCGGAAGCACCGGCCCTTGGTCTTGCCATCAATGCGGCGGCGGGCGTCATCAACGCCATATGGGCGACGATCCTGATCCGTGTCGGCAAAAGACACGCCTCACCGGCACTGGCCGCCGACGGCCATCACATCATGTCTGACGTCGTGACCTCGGCAGGCGTGCTCGTCGGCCTTATTCTGGCGCTGCTGACGGGTTATGCCATTCTCGATCCGCTGCTCGCCATTCTGGTGGCCATCAACATCCTGTTCCAGGGATCCAAGGTCATTCTGCATTCGCTTGGCGGGCTGATGGACCGGGCCGTGGAACCGGAAGAAGACGAGGCGATCAAGAAGGCCATCGCCGAACATTGCGGTGGCGTCATTGGCGTACACGATCTGAGGACACGCCGCGCCGGCTCGGCCGCCTTCATCGATTTTCACGTCGTTGTTCCAGCTGCCATGACGGTGCGCGAGGCGCATGATATTTGCGACCGCCTTGAAGATGCCATAAGGGACGTCATACCGGGCGCCAGCCTTGCCATTCACGTCGAGCCGGAAGGCGAAAAGGCGCATGGCGTCAAAGTGATTGTTTGAAAAACAGGAGTTTTCCATGTCCGTGACGGATGTTTCCGGCCTGTCGCAGCTGGGCACGAAGGTCGATACGCCAGAGAGCCCGGAAAAGGCCGTTCTTGAAAAGGTGCCGAACGGCAATGCCGGCACCGATTACGTGGTGCGCTTCACCGCACCCGAATTCACCTCGCTTTGCCCGATGACCGGCCAGCCGGATTTCGCCCATATCGTCATCGACTATATTCCGGGCGATTTCCTGGTGGAATCCAAGTCGCTGAAGCTGTTTTTGCAGTCCTTCCGCAATCACGGTGCATTCCATGAGGATTGCTCGGTCTATATCGCCAGGCGGCTGGTGGAGCTGCTGCAGCCGAAGTGGCTGAGAATCGGCGCTTACTGGTATCCGCGCGGCGGCATTCCGATCGACGTCTTCTGGCAGACCGGACCGGTGCCCGAGGGCGTATGGCTGCCGGATCAGGGCGTTCCCACCTATCGCGGTCGCGGCTGATCCGGCTTTTACGAGACTAAAGGTTCAGGCGAACGAACCGTCGTCGCCTGAATCGAAATCCGCATCGTCGGCGCTGTCGTCATCGGCCTGCTGGATATCGTCGTCATCGTTGTTCTGGGGGCTGGCGTTGTCGCCGTAATAATTATTGATGACGGTTTCCTCGACAGGGGCGTTACCCGCGGCATTGCCGCCGCCGAAGGGCGAGCCAAGGCCGAGCGACGACATATGGCTGCCGAAAATGCCGCTCAGCGAATTGGCGAGCAGCATGCCGCCGGCGACACCCGCAGCGGTCCCAAGCGCACCCTGCAAAAAACCACCGCCGGAAGAACGCCCGAATGCGGCGGACTGCTGGCTCCAGGGGCCGCCGGGTTGCTGGCCGGCTGGCGATCCCCAGGGACCGGCCGTCTGGCCAGCGGTATCGTTTCGCCATGAGGTTTGCGGGGCAGCCGGGGAGGGGGCAGGCGTGGGTGCCGGCGGCTGCGGCTGGCCGGTTCCGAAGATGGAACTCAGAAAGCCGCCCTGCGCTGCGGCCTGCGGGGCGCTATTGCCGCTTTCCAGCGCGTGGATACGGTCTTCGAGCTGCTTGATATGGGCTGCTGCCGCCTCCAGACCCTTTTCCTGAACGATCACCGCCTGGGCGAGATAATAAGGAGCTGCGGGCTGATCGCGCACGGCGTCTGCGATCAATGTTTCCGCCTCGCGGTCACGCGGGGTGGCGGATGCGGTTCTGGTCCTGTCGAACAGGGCCTTGAGAAGCTGGCTTTCTTCCGGTGACATATGATGCCTCCTTACCGTGAAGCGAAAATCCACGATAAGGAGGTAGGCCTCAATTCCGGCTTTTCAAAGCAGCCCGAATTTTAAATTTCGGTAATGATCGTCAACCGCCGAAGGCGAGCGAGAGACCCGCAATCGCCGTCAACGCGCCGACCGTGCGGCTTGCGACCGAGCCGAAACGGGCAATGCCGAGGCCGAGCGCGATGCCGGCCGCATGCAGGATGGCGGTGGCGATCATGAAGCCGATGCCGAATTGAAGCGCGCCGGCGCTGCCGAGTTCACCGCCATGGGCGTGGCCGTGGAAAAGCGCGAAAACACCGACAACGGCCGCCGCCGCTGCCGTCGGAAGCCTTGCCGCCATGGCAACGAGCAGGCCGAGACCGATGACGGAGGCGAGAATGGCCGGTTCGACGAAGGGAAGCCCGATGCCATAAACAGCCATCAGGAAGCCGGCGGCCATGGTGCCGACGAAGGCGGAAGGCACGATCCACAGCGCCTTGCGGTCGCCCTGCGCCACGGCGATCTGCGAGGCCCAGATGCCGACGGCCACCATCGCCAGAATGTGATCCGCACCGAAGAAGGGGTGGGAGACACCGGCCATGAAGGAGCCGTGTTCTTCCGGGTTCAAATGCGCGAAAGCGGGCAGGGCGGTAATGCCCAGTGCGGCGGCAGTGAGGCTTAGTCTTTTCAGCATGGTTCCCTCTTGAAATTATGGCCGTCCGCAACGGAATCTTGGGGCTTCCCGCAGCAGGCGGCGCTGCAATGAGGCGTCAAAGATATCGCGAAGGCAGACAGGCTGTCCATGCGTCATCTGCCGGGGGTGCTGTTTATTGTTGGCGGGCAAACCTTGCCTTTTTCTCTCATTGCCTTACGTAACAAGTCGCACTATGTCCGAAGGGCATGCACGAATTTTGCTGGAGAGAGCCGTTGATGAACGAAGACGAAGACGACAAGAGCAAGGAACTGCCGATCGGCAAGGAAACGGAAGCGAATCTTTTCAAGTCGCGTTCGATCTTCATCTATGGTGGCATCACGCAGGAACTGGCGCAGAAGGTCTGCACGCAGCTCGTGGCTCTCGCCGCCGCCAGCGACGACGACATTCGCGTTTACGTCAATTCGCCGGGCGGCCATGTCGAATCGGGTGATTCCATCCACGACATGATCAAGTTCATCAAGCCGAAGGTCTATATCATCGGCACGGGCTGGGTCGCTTCCGCCGGCGCGCTGATTTACGTTTCGGTGCCGAAGGAACGTCGCCTCTGCCTGCCGAACACCCGCTTCCTGCTGCACCAACCCTCCGGCGGTACGCGCGGCATGGCGTCCGACATCGAAATCCAGGCCCGCGAAATCATCAAGATGAACCAGCGCCTGATCAAGATCTTCTCCAAGGCCACCGGCCAGAGCGAAGAAAAGATCGCCAAGGATATCGATCGCGATTACTGGCTCGGTGCGGAAGAGGCCAAGGACTATGGCCTCGTCGGCAAGATCGTCGAAAGCCAGTCGGAACTCTGAGTTTTCGATTTTTCAGTTGAGAAAGCCCGTATCGGTGAAAACCGGTGCGGGCTTTTTCCTTTCAGGCCGGGGTTATTTCATCATGTCGCAGGCCTTCATCATGTCGGCCTTTTTCATCTTGTCCATTTCCATGCCGGCCTTGTGCAGGCAGTCCTTTTTGCTGGCCTTCTTGCCGGTCATGGACATGCCGTCCTTTTTCATCGTCTCCGTCTTCATGGTGTCGTTATGCATGGTATCCTTCTTCATCGTATCGGTTTTCATGCTGTCGGCATGGGCGATGCCTGCGAAGGAAAGAGCGGACAGAAGGGAAGCGGCGGCAATGGCGGTAAAAATGCGGGTCATGAAGGGTCTCCTCTGGACGTCGTTGAATGTCCGCCGGCATTGTGCCGGGGCTCACGATTGTCCATTCGGCCGGGAACGTCCGGCCGTTACATCTTCACGCGCTTGTGACGACAAGTTCGGGCGAGATTTTTTTAAAGCCACTATGTAACACTATCCTGCCGATTGCGAATAACCCGATAGTGACGATGACAGGCAGCCCTTCGGAAGAAACACTGAAAATGCTGATGCTGCGTTCCCTCGATGGGGACGAAGGCGCCTACCGGCATTTGCTTCATGCCCTGAGACGGCTGCTGATCGCCTATTACGGCCGGCGCATGGGAGCAGCTGCCAGAGGCGATGTCGAAGATCTTGTGCAGGAAACCCTGTTGTCGCTTCACGCCAAGCGGGAGACCTATGACCGTGTGCGACCCTTTACGGCCTGGTTCTTTTCGATAGCGCGCTACAAGCTCATCGATCACTATCGGGGTCGGGGTGCGCGTGTGCTGACGGAAGTGGAACTCGATGAAACGCTGGAGGCGGAACCGTCCGTCGATGCGGTCACGGCCCGCATGGATGTGGAGCGGCTGCTCGACGAGTTGCCGGAACGGCAGCGGGATCTCATTCGAAGGGTGAAGCTCGAAGGTCACTCAATTGCCGAAGCGGCGCAAAAATCCGGCCAGACCGAGCTTGCGGCTAGGGTCGGTATTCACAGAACGCTGAAAGTCCTGGCGGCAAAGTTGCGGGGGGACACGTGAGGAAGACGGAAGACATCATCGATCAACTGGCGGGCGATCTGAAACCGGTACGAGCTTTCGCGCTGGAGCGGAGGCTGGCGTTCGTGGCCTTGCCCGCGCTCGGCGTTTCGCTGCTGCTGATGGTCGTCATTCTGGGGCTTCGCAGCGATATGAATGACGCCATGACCGAACCGGGTTTCTGGGTCAAATCCGCCTATAATGTCCTGCTGGCCGTGACCGCATTTTTCGCCGTCATGCGTCTTGCGCGGCCGGACGGCGACAGGGGTGGCCTGTTTGCGTGGCTTGCGGTGATTTTCGTGGCCATGGCGGTCATCGCCTTCGTCCAGCTTGGATTTGCCGTGCCTGGCACCTACAGGACCCTCATTCTCGGATCGTCGGCGCTGCATTGCCCATTTTTGATCGTTGCTTTCGCGCTGCCGCTGTTTATCGCGAATTTCGCGGTTCTCAGGCGTTCGGCTCCCGCTGATCCCAGGCTTGCGGGTTTTGCCGCGGGCATCGCCGCGGGTGCGGCCGGGGCATGGGTCTATTCGTGGTTCTGCACCGAAAACGGCATGGCTTTCGTGTTGATCTGGTATTCGCTGGGCATCCTGTTGACCGGCATCATCGGCGCTTTTGCCGGTTCACGTCTGCTCCGCTGGTGAAGGCAAGATTGCCGATGCCGGCCCGGACATGGTCCAGAACCGGCATTCTGCTTCATGTGGATTTCACTGACCCAGATTGGCGGGAATTGCGAAAGCTGCAAACTGGGTGAACTGCTTGCCGGTGTTGAAATTGTCATCGGAAGCGATGACGAAGAGCTGCTTGCCATCCACCACCGGGCCGAAGGCGAAGCTTTCGATATTGTCGATATCGAGGCCGAAATCGCCTTCGTTGATTTCGAACCAGGCCGATTTGGATACGGCGGCCACGGATGCGGTATCGATCTTGTCCTTGCCGAGAATATTGTCGGCGCGGGACATGTCGGCGATGAAGAAGCGGATGTGATTGCCCACGCCGGAAGCGAAATTGCGCTCGACGGCGACGAAACGGCCATCCGGCAGGGCCGCGATGGCGGAAAGGCCGTTGTCGTTATATTTCGGCTCGGCGGCTGTCGGCGTCTTAGAGATAGGCTCGGTTACATAGACATGCTCGGCGACCGGTTTCAGCGTCGCCGTGTCGATGACGAGGATGCGGGCCGGGCTGCCCCCCTGCGGGGTCGCCTTGGGGCCGTCCTGGGTGAGCGCATTTTCGGTGGCGGCGATCAGCCGGCCGGGCATCAGCGTCAGGCCTTCGAAAGCGAGGTTGTTCTGTACGCCCCTGGTCTTGGCGTCATCGACGAGATAGGCGTTTGGCAGTTCCAGCCGCTTCACATTGCTGCCGTCGAGGTCCGAGACGTAAAGCGCCGGCTGGTTCTTCAGGTCGCGTTCGGAGGACCAGTAGAGCTTGCCGCCCTTGCGGTCGAGCGCGATGCCTTCCGCATCGATGCCCTTCGGCGCAAAAGCAGCGCCGGTCTCGTCCTTCAATTCGCGCGTGGCGGCGATGTTGAGCGTGGCGGCGCCTTCCGCGACAGTCAGCTCCAGCTCGTAATAACGGGCCGGCCCTTTTTCCACACGGTCATCGGAAATTGCGAGATAACGCCCGGTTTCGCTGTCAAAAGCGAGATCGGAAATGCCGCCGAAGGTGACGCCATCGATGGAGAGGCCCGATGGAACGACGATCTGGCCGAGAAAGGCCGGCGGCGGCGGGGTCTGGGCCGCGGCGGGCAAAGCCGCAAAACAGCAGGCGACGGTGGTGACGATGCGCAGCATTGGCAAGGGTCCCTCTTGTGGCGGATGACCGGTTGTGGTGCAGGGAGGATTAGCGCCGTGCCGCTAAACTTTGATGACGTTTTCCATGCCGCCGTACCTGAAGTCTGGCGGCTCATCTTGCCAAGCCGCGTCTTTTTTGATCCTGAATATAATCACGCTTCATCCAAAGCGTGTCGCCATCCCCGGATTCGCGCGTCACGCTTCAATTTTGTTTCTGCCTGTCGCCAATGCGGACCGCTGCGGTTGTTTGCGACAGGCAGCAGGCCGCAGAGTGCTTCATGCTGAAAGATTTTTCCGTCCAGAGCCTGTTCATGGGCTGCCTCACCGCCTTTGTGGGTTTCGCCAGCTCCTTCGCCGTCGTGCTGCAGGGCCTGAAAGCTGTCGGCGCGACGGATTTCGAGGCGGCGTCGGGGCTGATGGCGCTTTCGGTGGCGATGGGGCTTTGCGCCATTATTCTCTCCGCCGCCACGCGGCTACCCATCAGCATCGCCTGGTCGACACCGGGTGCGGCGCTGCTTGCGACCACCGGCGTCATTGAGGGCGGCTTTCCGGCGGCCGTCGGCGGGTTCATCATCTGCGCCATCCTGATTATCATCGCCGGCCTGTTCCGGCCCCTGGGAAAGGCGGTCGCCTCCATTCCAGCGCCCCTTGCCAATGCCATGCTCTCTGGCGTCATCATCGGCCTGTGTTTTGCGCCCATCAAGGCCATCGGCTTCAACCCGGCGCTCGGATTGCCCATCATCCTCGCCTGGATCGTGGTGGGAGCATTCAAACGGCTGTTCGCCGTGCCCGCCGCCCTTGCCGCCTTCGTACTGGTGATGATTTTTGGCGTCGAAATTCCGGCGGGTGCGCTGGACAGCGTGGCGCAATCGCTGACACCGCCGATGGAGTGGGTAACGCCCGTCTTCAGTCTCCACGCGGTTGTCTCCATCGCGCTGCCGCTCTTCATCGTCACCATGGCCTCGCAGAATATTCCCGGCATCGCGGTGCTGAAGGTCAATCATTACGATCCGCAGCCCGGACCGCTTTTCGCCTCGACCGGCTTTTTCTCGCTGCTTTCCGCACCTTTTGGCGGCCATGCCGTCAATCTTGCGGCGATTACGGCTGCCATGTGTGCTGGCGAGGACGCCCATCCCGATCCAAAGCGGCGTTACTGGGCGGCGATCATCGGCGGTGTCGGCTATATTATTTTTGGCCTTTTGGCGGGCGTGGTCACCGCCTTCGTGGCGCTGGCGCCGCCCATCCTCATTCAGGCGGTGGCGGGGCTGGCACTGGTCGGCGCCTTTTCCGGCTCCGCTGTCGCAGCCTTCAGGGAGCCGGAAACCCGCGAGGCGGCGGCCATCACTTTCCTCATCACGGCCTCCGGCCTTTCCTTCGGCGGCATTTCCGGGGCCTTCTGGGGCTTGATCGGCGGCGGGCTGATGATGGCGTTGCAGCGAATGGTGAAGCGTGGTTAGATAGTGGAAATGGTATAGTTTTTATATTATATTCTCATGGTATTCGAATTTGATCCGATAAAGAGCGCTGGCAATAAAGACAAACACGGCATCGATTTTGTCGATGCACAGGCATTGTGGCACGATAAATACGGTTTGACGGTTACAGCGCATAATATTGGAGAAGAGCGGTTCGCCCTCATCGCACTTCTAGGGGAGAAGTTGTGGTTGGCTGTCCATACAGTGCGGGGTGGCCGTATTCGCATCATTTCCGTGCGACGTGTCCGAGAATTAGAGAGGTATCATTATGAAGACAATAAGCGCAGAAGAATTCGACAAGATGGCCGATGATGGCGAAGACATCAGCGAATATCTCGACTGGTCGACGGCGCGCCATCTGAACATCGAACCCAAGCGCGTGAACATCGATTTTCCGACGTGGGTCGTCAACGATCTCGACAACGAAGCACGTCGTCTCGGTGTGACCCGGCAATCGCTTGTCAAATTGTGGATCGCTGAAAGGCTGGAGACCGGCCGTCAAGCAAAATAAGCCTGCGCCTCACAAGATCCCTTGTCAGACCGCCAGCCGCTGTTTATACACATCGCCATGAGCAACAGCATCGCAACCATTTTTGGCATGAGCGCGCAGATTTCTGCGAAGGCCTCGCCGTGCGGTGCACTCTCGCTTCTTAGCCTCGACCTTACACGCGGTTGCCGGGTCCAGTGAGGAGCGCCCGGCGGCCGAAAGCCCGCTGGTGCAAACGCTCCTCATCTCGAAATCTCATTTTATACTGGATTTAGGCCCTCAAGGGCCGCGCATCCGCCGATGGCTTGAAGAAGCCCGCGGACTGCGCAAGGAGGAAGCGAAATGGACGGCAAGATCACTAACATTTCCAAGGGTATGACCGACGCGAGCGTGAAGTATCGCCCTTATCCCACCATCAATATCCCCGACCGCACCTGGCCGGGCAAGACCATCGACAAGGCGCCGATCTGGTGTTCGGTAGACCTGCGCGACGGCAATCAGTCGCTGGTCAACCCCATGGGTCACGACCGCAAGGCCCGCATGTTCAAGCTGCTGCTCGAAATGGGCTTCAAGGAAATCGAGATCGGTTTTCCTTCCGCCTCGCAGACGGATTTCGATTTCGCCCGCTGGTGCGTGGAAGAGGGCAATGTGCCTGACGATGTTTCCCTGCAGGTGCTGGTGCAATGCCGCCCGGAGCTGATCACCCGCACCTTCGAGGCGCTGGAGGGCGCCAACAAGCCGATCATCCACTTCTACAATTCCACTTCGGAATTGCAGCGCCGCGTGGTGTTTGGCAAGGATGTGCACGGCATCAAGCAGATCGCGGTCGATGCAGCCAAGATGATCACCGATATGGCGGCCAAGGCTGGCGGCGGTTACCGCTTCGAATATTCGCCTGAGAGCTTTACCGGCACAGAGCTGGAAGTGGCGCTGGAAATCTGCAACGCCGTGGTCGAGGTGGTGAAGCCGACGGCCGACAACAAGCTGATCCTGAACCTGCCGTCGACGGTCGAAATGGCGACGCCGAACATCTATGCCGACCAGATCGAATGGATGTGCCGCAATATCGACAATCGCGAAAATGTCATCATCTCCCTGCACCCGCATAATGACCGTGGCACCGGCATTGCCGCGACCGAACTGGGCCTGATGGCCGGTGCGGACCGTGTCGAAGGCACGCTCTTCGGCAATGGTGAGCGCACCGGCAATGTCGACGTCGTGACGCTGGCACTGAACATGTATACGCAGGGTGTCGATCCGGAGCTGGATTGCCGCGATATCGAGCGCATCAAGGCGGTCTATGAATATTCCAACGAGATGACGATCCCCGAGCGCCACCCCTATGTCGGCGAACTGGTCTATACGGCCTTTTCCGGCTCGCATCAGGATGCGATCAACAAGGGCATGAAGGCGATCAAGGTCGCCAATCATCCCGTCTGGGAAGTGCCCTATTTGCCTATCGATCCGAAGGATGTCGGCCGCTCCTATGAGGCGATCATCCGCATCAACTCGCAATCCGGCAAGGGCGGCATCGCCTATATTCTGCAGCAGGATTACGGCATCAACCTGCCGCGCAATCTCCAGGTGGAATTCCGCGAGGATATCCAGCGCATCACCGATGAAGAGGGCGTGGAACTGCCGGCCAAGCGCATCTACGAGCGCTTTATCGAGCGTTACGTGACGCAGCCGAATGCGCGCATCAAATTCGTCGATCACCACACCTATCCGGCCGGCGATTTCAAGGGCGTACGCATCGTCGCCGCCGAGATCACCGATAATGGCGAGGTGAAGCGCATCGAGGGCAAGGGCACCGGCCCGATCGACGGGTTCATCAATGCGCTGTCGGTTTATCTCGGCATTGACCTGTCGGTAAATGATTATTCCGAGCATTCGCTGCAGCATGGCTCGAACGCTTCGGCCATCGCTTATGTCGAGATGGAGCATCCGGGCGGTAAGCTGTTCGGGGCAGGCGTCAATACGAATATCGTAGCGGCGTCGCTGGAGGCGATTGTTTCGGCGGCCAATCGGGTGCTGGAAGAGCGGGCGAGGTAAGTGGGCCTTGAGGGTGGGGCAGGGCACCCCCCTCTGTCCTGCCGGACATCTCCCCCTCAAGGGGGGAGATCGACTCGAGGTTGGGTCTCGCCCATCTCGAAGCTTGAGAATGAAGCGATGAGAGGGCCTCCTGCCGATCTCCCCCCTTGAGGGGGAGATGCCCGGCAGGGCAGAGGGGGGTGAAGCCACACGCTCCAACCTCACCGCCTCGAATTTTACTCCCCCAGCAGCGAAAACCCCAGCGGCCGCCCGTTTTCATAAAACACCCGCACATCCTCCAGCGCCACGCCCGTCCCCGTCTCATTGAGGCTGTGACGCTCACAGGCGACGTTCCATGTGCCGGGGCCACCGGAGATATGGAAGAGATTATAGGCCGCGCGCGGTTTTTCACCGCCGGGTCCCTGGCTGGCGGAGGAAATGCCGACGACCGGGATGTGGTCTTCCCCATGATGCGTATTCAGCCAGTAGACCGTGTTGAGATGGGTATGGCCATGCAGCACGAGTTCCGCGCCGCCGACGCCCAGCGCCGCTGCGAAACGGCGGATGCCGATCATGCGCTTGTGGGTGGGGGAAGCGCCCCGAATCGGCGGGTGATGGATCATCACCACCCGGAACAGCCCCTGTTCACCGGCTTTTTTCAAGAGCTCCGCCGTGGCGCGGGCCTGCCGGTTGCCGAAATAACCGGTTGCCGAAAAGGGCGGTGTCGCAATCGAGGTGGAGCAGCCAATGAGTGCGACGGGACCGCGCACGCGCATATAGGGGAAAATCTTGCGGTCGTCGTCCCATTCCGGCGGATCGCCATCGCCACGAACATAGGGATACCAGGCCTGCATGGCCTTGTCGTGCGCGCCGGAAACATAGGCGTCGTGATTGCCGGGAACGACGGAGGTTTTTTCGGGATCGCCCACCTCCTCCAGCCAGTCGGCGGCGGCGCGGATTTCAATGCCGGTCGCAAGATTGACGAGATCGCCGGTAATAGCCAGATGGTCAGGTGACTTTGTCTCCAGATCGTCGAGCAGTTTTTCCAGCGTATCGGTGAAGAGATGCTTGCGGCGGTTGCGGTGCCAGTTGACAAAACCGGTGATACGCTTGGATGCAAGTTCGCGGAAAGTGAGTTTTGGCAGTGGCCCCAAATGGACGTCTGAAATATGCGCAAGTTTGAACATGGCGGCAGAGATAACCTATGATATGCCGCGCGTCCAATGAAAGCCGGCATGCGGGGAGAAACCAGGGTGAATGACGAAACAACCGGGCGGCAGGCCCGTCCGTTCCATATGCGTGTCTTCATCCGTTTTCTGCATTTCGTTTTTCTGTTCACGCGCGGCGCCACCCTTGGCGTGCGTGCGGCCTGTTTCGATGAAAAGGGCAGAATTTTTCTGGTGCGGCACACCTATCTGCCGGGCTGGTATCTGCCGGGCGGCGGGGTGGAACGTGGTGAGACCCTGCTCGTGGCGCTGCACAAGGAAATCCGCGAGGAAGGCAATCTCGAAGCAGCCTCCAGGCCGGAGCTTTTCCATGTCTATCTCAATCTGGAAGGCAGCAATCGCGATCATGTTGCGCTCTACCGGCTTGACGTCACCCAGACCAAATCGAAAAAGCCGGATCATGAAATTGCCGAAAGCGGCTTTTTCGACCTGTCGAAGCTGCCGGAAGGGGTGACGGCCGCCACCCGTCGCCGCCTTGCCGAGCTTGCCGGCGAAGCGGCGATCGCCGACCACTGGTAGCGGCGGCGGCTCTCCGTCAGGAGAGCGCCTCGCGGCCATGGGCCATGGTCAGGTCCAGTTCCGGGCCGACGGGCACGATGCCGGTCGGGTTGATAGTGCGGTGGCTGCGGTAATAATGCTCCTTGATGTGGCGCATATCCACCGTCTCCGGCACGCCCGGCGTCTGGTAAAGATCGCGCAGGTAATCCGTCAGGTGCGGATAGTCGTGGATGCGGCGGATATTGCATTTGAAATGGCCGACATAGACGGGGTCAAACCGCACCATCGTCGTGAACAGGCGCCAGTCCGCTTCCGTCTGTTCCGCACCGAACAGGAAACGCCGATCCTTCAGGCGGTCCTCCAGCATATCCAGCGTTTCGAACACTTTTACGGCATTCTGCTGATAGGCATCCTGAGTGGTGGCGAAGCCGGCCTTGTAGACGCCGTTATTGACTGTGTCGTAGATCACGTCGTTCAGTGCGTCGATCTCGCTGCGTAGCGCTTCGGGATAATAATCGGCCTGCGAGCCGGTGAGATCGTTGAAGGCGGAATTGAACATGCGGATGATTTCCGCCGATTCATTGGAGACGATGGTGCCGCGCTTTTTGTCCCAGAGCACCGGCACGGTGACGCGCCCCGAATATTTGGGGTCTGCCTTTGTGTAGACCTGCCAGAGTGCGGAGGAGCCGAAGAGGTGATCCTCGGTCGCGCCCGGCGTGCGCTCGCCCTCAGGCTTAAATTCCCAGCCGTTTTCCAGCATCAGCGGATCGACGACGGAGACGGAAATCAGGTCTTCCAGCTTTTTGAGCTTGCGGAAAATCAGGGTGCGGTGCGCCCAGGGGCAGGCGAAGGAGACATAGAGGTGGTAACGGTCCTTTTCCGCCTCGAACCCCCCTTCTCCGGAAGGGCCGGGTGCGCCATCCGCTGTGATCCAGTTGCGGAATTGCGAGGCGCTGCGCTTGAAATGCCCCTTGGTTTCCTTGGTGTCATACCAGACGTCTTTCCATACGCCTTCCACCAGCATGCCCATGACGATCTCCTTGATTGTTTCCTTTTGAGCGATCCTAACCGTTCTGCACTCTTCCGCGAACCCGAAAGGCGTTGAACAATGCGTTTCCGGTTCTGTGGAAACTGAATGGGATAGCGCAGAGATTTGTTCTGGACGGGTGGGAATTTTCCTGATAACTGCAATTTTCACAATTCTGAGGAAATTGCTGATTATGATCGAACCACGGATGCTCCGACGACGCTGACGCTCCTGAACGCCCTTACCGGCGCAGCCGTCATCTATTGTCGCATCCGCATTCTGGAAGTTTCGGTCTCTTCATGTCCAAGCACGATCTTGTCTACCTCACCGAGGACGCGTCGCACGACGCCATCATCGACGTCATCAACGAAGAAGCATTCGGTCCCGGCAGGCATACCCGTGCCGCAGCGCGCATCCGCGAGCAGGGGCCGCATGACCGGTCGCTGTCTTTCGTCTGCGCCGATGATGGCGAAACCATTGCCTCGGTGCGCATGACGCCGGTTCTGGCGGGCGGGGTGAAGGGCCATATGCTCGGGCCGCTTGCGGTTCGGCCCTCGCACAAGAACAAGGGCATCGGCCGGGAACTCGTCCGGATCGCCATTGCCGCCGCCCGGCGAAAGGGCTCCGAAGCGGTGATCCTGATCGGCGATCCGCCCTATTACATGCCGCTCGGTTTCGAGAAGGTCGCTTATGCGGCGCTCGATTTTCCCGGCCCGGTGGACCCGAACCGCGTGCTCGTCGTGCCGATTGGCGACGACGTGCACCAGCGGCTGAAGGGCAAGATCGGCTGGCGCAAATGCGAGGCCGTGATGCCGGCCGCCACGGCGGAAGATGAGGGTTTTGAGGAGCCGCTCAGGGTTTACGGCTGAGGGGGTATCCGAAGGGGCTTTGTGCTTTTTAGCGCGACATAAAACCCCCGTCATTCCGGCCTTGAGCCGGAATCCAGCCAGCCCAAGTCTTTGGGCTGAAAAGACTTTTCCCACGGCGCAGACGCGCCGTGACTGGATCCCGGCTCGAGGCCGGGATGACGGAAGGGGCGTTGCGCGCTATGGCAAACATCGAGACTGCCTTGCACATCTTTTTGTCTGGTAAAATCTATCTTCCTCTAGCCTGTTTCGAAACAACGCGTCTCCCTCCACAGAATTCAATTCCGTTTCCTCCCCCTATACGATAGCAAGTCAAAGTCGATTTCTGCAAAGGGGCGGGGCATGACGGCTATCACCATGAACGATGCGCTGGAGCGTGCGGGCGCAGGCGCTTATCAGCGGCGGCTGATGGGCATATTCGGCCTCGTCTGGGCGGCGGATGCCATGCAGGTTCTGGCCGTTGGCTTCACCGCCGCCTCGATTGCCGCAACCTTCGGGCTGACGGTGCCGCAGGCGCTGCAGACCGGAACGGCGTTCTTTTTCGGCATGCTGCTGGGTGCTGCCGGTTTCGGACGGCTGGCGGATCGTTACGGGCGTCGTCGTGTGCTGATCGTCACCGTGGCCTGCGATGCGCTGTTCGGCGTGCTTTCGGTGTTCGCGCCTGATTTCACTATTCTGCTCGTCCTGCGTTTTCTCACCGGGGCCGCCGTGGGCGGCACGCTGCCGGTGGATTATGCGATGATGGCCGAATTCCTGCCCGCCAAGAATCGCGGCCGCTGGCTGGTCTTTCTGGAGGGTTTCTGGGCTGTCGGCACGCTGATCGTGGCGCTGGCGGCCTGGGGCGCCAGCCTTGCCGGCGTCGCAGATGCGTGGCGGTATATATTCGCGGTGACGGCTTTTCCGGCGGTTCTCGGCCTTGGCCTGCGCTTTCTGGTGCCGGAATCGCCGCTTTACCTGCTGCGCGGCGGCCGGTTGGAGGAAGCCAAGGCCGTCGTCAACCGCATGCTGGTGACGAACGGGCGTGCGCCGCTCGATGCCGGGACCGGGCTTTTCCAACCTGACGTGGGCAAAGGGCAGGGGATATTTTCGCCGGCGCTCCGGCAGCGCAGCATCATGATCCTTGCCATCTGGTTTCTCGTTTCCGTTTCCTATTACGGCGTCTTCACCTGGATGCCTGCGAAACTGGCGGGTGACGGGTTCGGTTTCGTGCGTGGTTATGGTTTTCTGGTGCTGGTGGCGCTGGCGCAGATCCCCGGTTATGCGCTTGCCGCCTATGGCGTTGAAAAATGGGGCCGCAAGCCGACGCTGATCGGCTTTTGCCTGCTCTCTGCGCTCGGTTGCCTGCTGTTCACGCTCGCGGCCGGGGGCGTCATGATTGCGGCTTCACTGCTGATAATGAGTTTTGCCCTTCTCGGCACTTGGGGCGCGCTCTATGCCTTTACGCCGGAGCTTTATCCGACCGAATCGCGCGCAACCGGCATGGGAGCAGCGGGCGCCATGGCACGGCTTGGCGGCCTGCTAGCGCCGTCTCTTCTCGGTTATGCGATTGCGCAGGGTTTTGGCGTCGCAATCGGCATTTTTGCCGGGCTGCTGGTTCTTGCCGCCATTGCGGCGACGATGATCAATGCGGAAACGCGGCAGGTGGCGCTGACCTGACGCGTCGTTTCCGCGCAATGGCCTGACCCGTTGAGGATCAGGCCGGACTGTTTTGCACCTTACAGCGCCGTGTAGTTGACCGGCAGCCAATCGTAATTGGTGCTGTCGGTGCGCACATGGCCGATGCCGGGGAAGGCGATATGCGCGCCGGCCACCAGATATTTGCCCTCTACCGCCTGTTTGAATGCCAAATCACGCGCCACGACGGCGGCCTTCTGGTCGACGTCGAATTCGATTGCCACGTCAGGCTCATCGAACTGGAGGATATCGCCATGGGTGATATCGCCCCAGAAGACGATTTTCTGGCCTTCGCTTTCCAGAACGACGGCGCTGTGGCCTGGTGTGTGGCCGGCATAGAGGATCGACCCAAGACCGGGAACCGGCGCGGCGTTGTCGGTAAAGGTCTCAAATTTGCCGGCATCGATATAGGGCTGGATGCTCTCTCTCGCTTCGGCATAATATTTTTTCATCGCTTCGGGCGCTGCCTTCGCCTTTGCCTCATCCAGCCAGAAAGCGGCTTCGCGCTGGTTGACGTGCAGGGTCGCGTTGGCAAAAACGCGTTTGCCATTCGCCGACAATCCGCCGGAATGGTCGGTATGGATGTGTGTGAGGATGACGTCGTCGATCTCACTGGCCTTGTAGCCCGAAGCTTCGATATTGGCGACAAGCTTGCCAAGGCTCGCGCCAAGATAGGTGCCGGTGCCGGCATCGATCAGAGCCAGCCTGTCGCCGGTATTGACCAGAAACGCATTAACGGAGGTCGGCGTCTCGTCCGGCAGGAAGGCATCCTGCAAAACCTTGGATGCGTGTTCCGGTGTTGTGTTGCTGTAAAGTTTTGCAAGCGGCAGCGCGACGACGCCATCCGACAGCGCGGTGACTTCCACCTTGCCGACCATCAGCCTGTAGAAGCCGGGTGCCTGTGTGGCAGCGAGCGGCGCTTTGGCAAAGGCGAGGGAGGGCGCAATGAAAGGGGCTGCGAAGATGGCGCTGGCGGCGCCTTTGAGAAGTGAGCGACGTGATGGCATTAAAGGCTCCTGAGTTAGGGAACGTCTTGAAACTTTCCGCACTCCAGCTAAGTGTAGGGAAGCCAGCAATCAAATCGATGTGACTTATGCAAACTATCGATCATTTCAATCTCCGTTCCTTCGACCTCAATCTTCTCGTCGCTTTCGATGCGATGATGGAGGAGATGAACGTGACGCGCGCCGCGCGGCGGCTGAAAATCCAGCAGCCGGCCATGAGCCATAACATCTCGACTTTGCGGACCCTGTTTCAGGATGAGCTTTTCATCCGCGTGGGGCAGGAGATGAAGCCGACGGCGCGGGCGCTCCATCTGGCCGGCCCGGTGCGGCAGGCGCTCAGGCAGGCGCAGGCGGCGGTTTTGACGGCGGATGTGTTCGATCCGGCGACGGAGCGCCGCACATTCCGGCTGGGCATGTCGAGCGAGGTGGAGCTATTGCTTTTGCCGGATCTGACGGCGCGGCTGCGGGAGATCGCGCCCGGTATTCGCATTCTGGCCCGCAGCGGGCAGGAGCAGGAAATAACCGCGATGCTGGATACGGGTGTGATCGACATGGCGGTCGGATGCACCTACTCGAAAGAGCAGCGCCACCATTGCGAACCGCTTTATTCCTCCAGCGTGCTTTGCTGTTTCAACCCGGCCTTGCTCGATCTGCCCAATCCCGTCGGGCTGGACGCCTATATGGAGGCGAAACACGCGGTCATATCGCAGACGGACAGCCTGCATGGCTGCATCAAGGATGCGCTGGAACTGAGCGGCTTGGAAATCGACGTCGTTGCGGCCGCGCCGGATTTCCTCTCGGTGCTGGCAACGGCGCGATCCTCGGCGGTGCTGGCGACCGTGTCCTCGCGCATCGCGCTGCGTTATGCGCCAATGCTGGGGCTGGAAATAAGCCCGGTGCCGGTGACGCTGAGTTTCCCGCCCGTCGCCATGGTCTGGACATTGCAAACTGACGCGGATGCCGGAGCCGTATGGCTTCGCCAGCAAATCCGCGAGGCCATGGGCCGAACGGTCGACGGTGGGGTCTCGGGGATTGCCGCCTAGAACCGCTTCTCCAGCCAGGTGATCGACTGGCCGCTGGAAAGGGGGCCAAGCGAGCCTATCTTCGTGAAACCGTAGCGCTCATAGGTTCTCAGGGCATCCGGGTTCATCGTGTCGATATAGGCGCCCATGCAGCCGCGTTTTCTGGCTTCTTCCTCCGCCATGGCAAGCAGCTTCGGGCCTGTGCCCTGACCGCGCATGGCCTCCGGCACGAAAAGAAGCTGCACGTAAAGCCAGCCGCGAGCGGTATGGCCCACCAGACCGCCGGTGACGGTATTGTCGTCATCGCGGATGGTGATGTTGATTTCGCGTTTGTCGCTTTCGCCGAAACGGGCGAGATTATAGGCCACCAGCGGATCGCGAATGGCCTTTTCGGCCTCTGCATCCGCGACGTCGCTCAAAACGAAATTCATGTTCATCTTCCCGGGCCGCCGGGCGGCGGCCGTTTCCCGTTTTCCGTTCCGAGACTTGAAGCGCCTTAAGCTCTTTGCTGGAAACGCCCTTACCGGCCCTCACGCCACCACAGCGCGGAGAAGGCGAGCAGCAGGGCGGCAAGCCCGGCAAAACCGGCAAAGAGCGGCAGGGTGTTGACGCCTTTCAGCACCGTCTCGTCGGTCATGCGTATCAGCATGCGATCCTCATCGGCAACCCTGATATCTCCGCGCACGGGCAATATATCGGGCAGCGCGATACGGCCGGAATTGTCGGCAACACGGTGCACGCTGCCCTTGGTGGCCTCGGCCAGCGGCTTCAGCGTTTCGGTGGTCGAGATCATCGCCTTGAATTCCGGCGCATCCACCGCGCCGACATGGACGAGGGTGGTGAAATCGCCGTTTTTGATCTCGAACAGCCCGGTTTCGTCCATGCGGCGCTCGATCCTGTAAAGACCGGGCTCCGTGCTGGTGAAGGCCATGTTTTCCGTCTTGCCGGAAGGGAAACGCACGCTTGCCTGACCGGGATCGTCGCCGATGGTCTGGCGGGTGATCTGCAGGGTGCGGCCATTGGCGCGCGCCGTCAGCGCTTCTTCCTCAAGCTCCGGCTCTTTCATCAGCCAGTGGGCGATGCGGCGATAAAGCGCCACATGCGGGCCACCGCCTTCGAAACCGCGCGCCCACAGCCAGCCCTGATCCGACAGCAGCATGGCGACGCGGCCTTCGCCCTGACGGTTGAGCACCAGAAGCGGGTTCTGCCCGTCGCCCAGCATCACGGTCTGGCCCTGCGGCGGGTCGACGCTGATGGTGCGGAACCAGCGGCCCCATTGCGGCGGCTCGTTGCCCGAACCTTCCAGCCCGCGGGTGACGGGGTGTTTCTTGCCCGCTTCCGAAAGGCGCGGGTAGAAAGCTGCCTGATGCACCTGACCGGTCGGCTGCGCCGGCAGCACGGAGGCGAGTGGCGTCATGGCGATCGAATCCTGACCGGCATGTTCCGGCCCGGCGGCGATCAAGAGCGCGCCGCCTTTTTCGACATATTGGGCGATGTAATCGTAATAGAGGATCGGCAGCACGCCGCGATGCTGATAGCGGTCGAAGATGATGAGGTCGAAATCCTCGATCTTTTCGACGAACAATTCTCGGGTCGGGAAGGCGATCAGCGAGAGTTCGTTGATCGGCGTGCCATCCTGTTTTTCCGGCGGGCGCAGAATGGTGAAATGTACCAGATCGACCGAGGCGTCGGATTTCAGGAGGTTACGCCACGCCCGTTCGCCGGCATGGGGTTCACCGGAGACGAGCAGCACGCGCAGGTTCTGGCGAATGCCTTCGATCAGGTGAACGGCGCGGTTATTGGCAGCCGTCACTTCGCCGGGAAGCTCGGCGACGGAAAATTCCATGACATTGTTGCCGCCGCGCGGAACCTTGAAATTGAACGGCGTCGGCTGGCCGGGTGTCGCCTGCAGCGTGGCGATTTCTTCGCCATTCATCTTCACCGTCACTTCCGCCGCACCGCCGCCTGCCGGACGTCCATCATCGAAGACGCGCAGCGTCAGTTGCTGTTCCTCGTTGACGATGCCGAAGCGCGGGGCGCGGATGATTTCGATACGGCGGTCGAACTCATCGGCCTTGCCGGTGATCAGCCCATGCACGGGTGCGCGAAAGCCGAGCGCCTGTTCGGCGTTGGGCAGGGCATTGGGGATATCATGAATCTGGCCGTCGCTGAGGAAGATCGCGCCCCCGACGCGGGAAGGCGAGACATCAGAAACGGCAGAGGACAAGGCGGAGAAAAGCTGCGTCGAGGGTGAATCGCTTTCGCCATCATCGCGCACCTCCACGATGCGCGGCTCGATGCGCGGGAAGCGGGAGAGCCGGTCTTTCAGCGCATTCAGCGCCGTGTCCGTCATCTGCGGCCGGTCCTGCACGTCCTGGCTCTGCGAACGGTCGACGATGACGGGGACGATGGTGGAGAGCGGCTCGCGCTCCTCCTGCGTCAGCAGCGGATTGGCGATGGCCGCCAGCAAGGCGGCGAGCGCCAGCCCGCGCAGCCATGCGCCGCGCACACCGCGCCATAGGCCGATGAAGGAGAGGGCAAGGGCGGCGACGGCCAGAACGGCGATCACGATCCACGGCAGGAAGGGGGCGAAGGTCAATGTCATGTCACTGCCCCAACCGTTCGAGAAGTGCGGGAACGTGGACCTGATCCGCCTTGTAGTTGCCGGTCAGCATATACATCATGATGTTGACGCCGGACCGGAAGGCATGCTCGCGCTGCATCTCGTCCGGCGGCACGGTGGGCAGAACCGGTGCGCCCTGCGGATCGACGGCCCATGCGCCGGCGAAATCATTGCCGGTTATCATGATCGGCGTCACGCCATCACCGGAGGAGGAAAGGCCGGAGGTGGTCTTGGCGGCACCCTGGCGCGATTCCACCCAGAGCGGGGAGCCGTTGTAACGGCCGGGGAAATTGGTGAGCAGGTAGAAGGAGCGCGTCAGAACGTGGTCTTCCGGCACGGGCTCCAGCGGTGGGATATCGATATTGGCGAGGATCGCCTGCAGGCGCTCGCCGTTAGGGCTGGTCGCGCCGGTATCGAGCGAAGAGAACTGGTCGCGCGTGTCGAACAGCACGGTGCCGCCGGCGCGCATGTAGGCGTCGATGCGTGAGATGGCGGCGCTTGAGGGCATGGGTGCCGTTGCGGAAACCGGCCAGTAGATGATGGGATAGAAGGACAATTCGTCTTTGGAAATATCGAGGCCCACAGGCTGTCCGGGCTCCAGCGTTGTGCGCCAGGTCAGGAATTCGCTCAAACCCTGCAGGCCCTGTTCTGAAATGCGGTCGACATCGTCTTCGCCGGTGCGGACATAAGCGAGATGGGTGGTGTCCAGCCGCTCGAAAATCTGTTCGTCGCCGGATTTGGGATCGTCGGCGCGGGCGTCGGTTGGCGACATGGCGGCAAAGGCGCCAAGCGCCAGAAGCACGGTGGCGGCTGTGGCGCTGCGGGCTTTCGGCAGGCGTGCGAAGGCGCCGTTCATGAAGAGCACGATCAGGCTGTCGGCAATCAACATCAGGAAGGCGGCGATGAAGAGCGCGGGACGCAGCGATTTCGCCGTTTCTCCGATCAGGGCTTCGCTGGTGGTGCTGACACCGGCGGCGGAGGTGTCGAGCGGGCGAAGTGTGGCACCTGCGGGTAAGAGATTGAGAGCCACGAAACCATCCTCTGTGCCATAGAGGCCGGGGGGATTGTCGAAACCGGTGCGCGGCGGCTGGCCGGCGCGCATTTCCAGCGGCCGGGCAGTGCCGATTTCGGCTGAAAGCGCGCCTTCGGCCGTCAGCAGCCGGAAGGGCGGAAGGGCCGCGGCCGGGGCATTGGCGTTGGCGGAAGCGCCGCCTGCCTTCGACAATTGCACGATACGGCGCAGCATATCGACGAAATGGCCAGAGATCGGCAGGTCGGACCAACTTGCCTCAGCGCTGACATGGAAGAGCACGATGCGGCCAGCCTCGACATTGCGGGTGGTGACGAGCGGCGTGCCATCGGCAAGGCTTGCCCATGTGCGTTCAGCCAGATCCGGTGTCGGTTCGGCCAGAACCTGGCGTTTGACGAGGACGCCATCGGCCTTCGGCATGCCGGCAAAGGCGCCGAAATTCGGGAAATCGGCAAGCGGCTGCGGCTCGGCCCAGGAGAGCGCGCCGCCAAGCGCGCGTTCGCCCTGTCTGAGTGTTACGGGCACGAGCGGATCGTCGGCCGGGGCTGCGGCAAGGCGCGGCCCGGCGAAGCGGATCAACGTGCCACCACCCGCAAGCCATTTCTGCATCGGCTCATAGGTTTCCTGCGGCAGACGGCCGATATCGGCCATGACGATGACCGAAGGATTGGATTGCAGGATTTCCGGTATCGCCTGCGCCAGATCGGCCTGCCGCTGCGGGATGAGATCGGCAAATGGCTGGAGCGCGCGGCTGATGTAATAAAGCGGCTGCAGCAGCGGCTGGAAATCATTGCCGGTTTCGCCGGCGAGCAGCGCCACGCGACGGCGGCGGAAACCGTCGTCCAGAAGATGCACCGCACCCGCCGTCGACACGCCTTCGAGGGAGAGGCGGGCGAAATCGTTGCGCAGTTCGAAAGGTGCTTCCACCGTTGCCGTGGTTTCGGCCGCGCCGGGAGCGAAGTTCGCGATGCCGTTGGCGAGGATGCGGCCCTGGCTGTCCTGCGCATTGACGGTTACCCGGGCGGCTTCGGCGGTATCGAGCCGCGACAGTGTGACGCTCATGGCATCGGCATTGTTGGTGGCGCCGGTAATGGCTGTAATCGCCTTGCCGTCGCCCTTCACGATGCGGAATTCGGCGGGGGAGAGACTGGCAAGCGTTCTCATCGCGCTTTCATCCTGCGCGGTTTGAACACCATCGGCAATATAGGCGATCGTGCCGGGGGCCGCGCCATTCAGCGCCTCGGTGATGGCTTCCGCCGTGCGGACACGATCTGGAACGAGCGGCTTCGGCTTTGCTGCGGCGAGTTTTTCCAGTGCAACGGCTGTCGTTCCCGGTACGGCGTCATGTTCCGCATCGGCGGTGAAGCTGATGGAGACGGGGCGGTCGGCCCGTTCCGCATCGCCGATCAGGGCCTGAGCGGTCGCCACGCGCCTTTCCCAGTCGGGTGCGGAGGCCCAGCTATTGTCGACCAGCAGCACCAGCGGGCCGCTGCCGGCAATGCTGTTGTTGCGCGGGTTCACCACCGGGTCGGCCAACGCGAAAATTACCGCGGCGGCAAGCGCCATGCGCAGCAGGGTCAGCCACCACGGACTTTTCGAGGGCGTTTCCTCGCGTTTCAGCACCGTCGCCAATATCTTCAGCGGCGGAAACACCTCCGCCTTGGGGCGCGGCGGGGTGAGCCGCAGCAGCCACCAGATGGCGGGCAGCGCCAGCAAGCCGAGGAGGATATAGGGGCTGGTGAAGACGAAAGGCAATGCGCTCATCTTTGCCCACCGCCCTGTGCTGGCGCGCCGGAAAGATACATGTGCATGGCCACAAGCGCCTCGGAGGCCAGATGATCGGTGCAGTGGAACACGAAGTTCCAGCCGAGACGGCGCAGCGACGAGGACAGAGCCTCACGCCTTGCAAGATAGGCGCGGGTGTAATCCTCGCGAATGGTTTCGGCACGGCCGGACACCAGTTTTTCGCCGGTTTCCGGGTCGGTGAATTCGGTGCGGCCGGAATAGGGGAAGGTCTCTTCGGCCGGATCGGCGACTTCCACCACATGGCCGCGCAAGCCCCGCCGTGCGAGCGGTGAAATGCGCTCCATCACGGCCTGCGCATCATCGAGAAAATCGCCGATGAGGACGATGTCGCTTGCGCCGCGGATCATGCCTGTTTCCGGCATGCCTGATGTGAGCGGCGCGTGCATGATGGCGGCGGCCAGCCGTTCGGCGGCGTTCCTGGCCGAAACCGGCTCCATGATGCCGGGGCAGCCGATGCGCTCACCGGAGCGCGCGAGAATTTCCGCCAGCGCCAGCATCAGCACCAGCGCCCGGCTTTCCTTGGAGACGGAGCCGAGGGTGGATTTGAACATCATCGACGGCGACATGTCGGCCCAGAGCCAGATGGTGTGGGCGGCTTCCCACTCCCGGTCGCGCACATAGGTATGATCGTCGCGGGCGGAGCGCCGCCAGTCGATGCGCGACAGGCTCTCGCCTTCGGCATAGGGGCGGAACTGCCAGAAATTTTCACCGATGCCGCGTTTGCGGCGGCCGTGCCAGCCGGCGGTGACGGTGTTGGCGATGCGCTTTGCCTCGACCATGCAGTCCGGCACCAGGGCTGCGCGCTGGCGCGCGCGCGCCAGAACTTCGCTACCCGGCGTCTTGTCTACGATCTGGCCGATGGATGCCACATGCAGTCCTTTCGCGAACGTGCGTTCAGTTCTTCGCCTGCTCCACGAGCGCTGCGATGACATCGCGCACCGACATGCCTTCGGCACGGGCCGCAAAGGTCAGCGCCATGCGATGTTCCAGCACCGGTTCGGCGAGCGCATGAACATCGTCCAGCGACGGGGCGAGCCGGCCTTCGTAAAGCGCACGGGCGCGGGCCGTCAGCATCAGCGACTGGCCGGCGCGCGGGCCCGGACCCCAGACAACGTGTTTGTCGGTCAATTTGTTGCCATGGCCGGGGCGGGCGGAGCGGACGAGCGAGAGGATTGCATCCACCACCTTGTCGCTCACCGGCATCTGGCGGATGAGGGCCTGGATTTCCATCAGGCGCCCGGCATCGATCACGCCGCGCGCTTCGCCCGAGGCGGTTCCCGTCGTGTCGAGCAGGATCTGGCGTTCTGCGGCAAGCTCGGGATAACCGACATCGACCTGAAGCAGGAAGCGGTCAAGCTGGGCTTCGGGCAGCGGATAGGTGCCCTCCTGTTCCAGCGGGTTCTGGGTGGCGAGAACGTGGAACGGCTTCGGCAGTTCATAGGTCTGGCCAGCCATGGTGATGTGATATTCCTGCATGGCCTGCAGAAGGGCGGACTGCGTGCGCGGGCTGGCGCGGTTGATTTCGTCGGCCATCAGCAGCTGGCCGAAAATCGGACCCTTGATGAAACGGAAGGAACGGCGGCCGTTTTCGTCCTGATCCATGACTTCGGAACCGAGGATGTCCGACGGCATCAGGTCCGGCGTGAACTGGATGCGGTTGGCATCGAGGCCGAGCACGGTGCCGAGCGTGGTGACGAGCTTGGTCTTGGCGAGGCCAGGAACGCCGACCAGCAGCGCATGGCCGCCGGAAAGGATGGCGAGAAGCGTGTTCTGCACCACTTTTTCCTGGCCGAAAATGACCTTGGAGACTTCCGTGCGGATGGCCGCAATGTCGGAAAGCGCCTTTTCGGCCGCGGCGACGATGGCCTTTTCATCGAGGGTTTCGCCGGTATTCATCACGCCCATGTCGCTCTCCTCATACCTTCGCCGCTGTCACAGTCGCATCCCGGTTTTGCTGGCAGTCGACCGGGACGGATTTTGCGCTGCATATAGCTTATTGCTCTCTTGGCCGCTGACAAGCGCCATTCGAATGACTATGTCGTGACTTAGTATTTCCTTATCGGCAAAGCGAGACTCGAATATGGCAGCGGAGACGATAAATTCGGCGGGCGATGCGGCCGGGCTTGCGGCGATGATTTCCCGCGCCGCCGAACAGACTGGCGACGCCAAACGCGGGCCGGCCCCGGTGGAGCGCTGGAATCCGCCTTTTTGCGGCGATCTCGACATGGAAATCCGCGCTGATGGCACCTGGTTCTACCTCGGCACCCCCATCGGCAGGGCGCCGCTGGTGCGGCTGTTTTCCACGGTTCTGCGCAAGGATGAGGATGGCAAAACCTACCTCGTAACTCCTGTGGAAAAAGTCGGCATCCGCGTCGTGGACGCGCCTTTCGTCGCCGTGGAAATGAAGCTGACGGCGGGTGAGGATGATGGCGAGCCGCTGCTGACCTTCCGCACCAATGTCGGCGATGTGGTGGAGGCGGGGCCGGAGCATCCGCTGCGGTTCGAGGTTTTCGGTGAGAACCGCGAATTGAAGCCCTATCTTCTGGTGCGCGGCAGACTGGAAGCGCTCGTGTCGCGGGCGGTGATGTATGATCTCGTCGCACTTGGCGAGGTGATCGAAGTGGAGGGCGTCGACATGTTCGCCGTGCGCTCCGGCGGGGTGACTTTTCCGGTGATGCCCGCCAAGGAACTGGAACGGCTTTCGCAATGACGACAACGGCATTCAAGACTTTTACCGCCGCCGATTTCCGCTGCCGGGTGCTGCAGGAAGGCGAGGGCGTGGCGGAACGGGAGCATGGCGACCATGTGCTCAATCCGGGCGTGGTGCTGTCTGGAAACGGCATCAGGCTGAAGGACGCCGCCGTGCTGGTGCCGGTCATTGACGATGGCAACGATGCGCGGGTGATCTTCACCCAGCGCACGGCCACCCTGCGCAAACATTCCGGCCAGATTTCCTTTCCGGGCGGCGGCATCGATGCCGAGGACCGGACGCCGGAAGAGGCGGCGCTGCGCGAGACGGAAGAGGAAATCGGCCTTTCCAGGTCTTTCGTGGAAACGGTCGGGCGTCTGCCGGATTATATTTCCGGGACGGGTTTCCGCATCAAGCCGGTGCTGTCCATCGTTCGGCCCGGCTTCGACCTGACGCTCAATCCAACGGAAGTGGATGAGGTTTTTGAGGTGCCGCTGTCCTTTCTGATGGACCCGGCCAACCACGGGCGCGGCAGCCGTATCTTTCAGGGGAAGGAGCGGTTTTTCTACGAAATGCCCTATGGCGAACGCTACATTTGGGGCATTACGGCGGGCATCGTCAGGACGATTTACGAGAGGTTTTATTCATGAGCAGCCTTGCCGGGCGGGACTGGTTTGAAAAACCGGCGCTGAAGCGCATTTTTACGCTTCTGAATGCCGATGGCGGCGAGGTGCGGATTGTTGGCGGCGCGGTGCGTAATGCGCTGATGGACCTGCCGGTGGTCGATGTCGACATGGCGACGACGCTCACCCCTGACGTGGTTGTTGCGCGGGCCAGGGCGGCAGGCATCAAGGCGGTGCCGACCGGCATCGAACACGGCACGGTGACGCTGGTGATCGATGGCGAAGGTTTCGAGGTGACGACGTTGCGCCGCGATGTCGAAACCAATGGCCGCCACGCACAGGTGGCCTTCGGCACCGACTGGCAGACCGATGCCGAGCGGCGCGACCTCACCATCAATGCCCTCTATGCCGACGAAAAGGGCGAGATCATCGACCTTATCGATGGTCTTCCCGATATCGAGACCGGCACTGTGCGTTTCATCGGCGATGCGGCGATGCGGATTTCGGAAGATTATCTACGGATTCTCCGGTTTTTCCGCTTTTTCGCCCATTATGGTTCCGGCCGCCCGGATGCGGACGGCTTGCGGGCAAGCGCGCGGGCCAAGGACAAGCTGGGCACGCTTTCAGCCGAGCGGGTGTGGAGCGAGCTGAAAAAGCTGCTTTCCGCCCGCGATCCTTCCCGCGCCCTTTTGTGGATGCGGCAATCGGGCGTGCTGGCGGAAATTCTGCCCGAAACGGAAAAATGGGGCATCGATGCCATTCACGGGCTGGTGGCGACGGAGCAGGCTCTCGGCTGGGCGGTGGACCCGATGCTGCGGCTTGCCGCCATCGTGCCGCCGGACAGGGACAGGCTGGCCGCCCTTGCCGCGCGTCTCCGGCTGTCGAAGGCCGAAGCGGCTTATCTTGCCCATTGGGCTTCGGCGCCGGCGGCTGACCCGGAGATGAAGGAGACCGCGCTCGACCGGTTGCTTTATCGTCAGGGCGTCGAGGGCGTGAAGACGCGGCTGAAACTGGCGCTTGCTTCGGCCCGTGCCGATCTTTCGGCTGGCGACACGGCCATGCAGAAAGTGGCGCGGCTTTCTACTTTGCTGACGCGGGCGGAAAAATTTCACAAACCGGGCTTTCCGCTGAGCGGCGCTGATGTGATGGCCGCGGGCGTCGAGGCGGGCCCGAAGGTGGGCGAAGTGCTGAAAAGCCTCGAGGAAAAGTGGGTCGACGTCAATTTCTCACTCGACCGGGCAGCGTTAACCGCCCGGCTGAAGGATATGCTGGAAAATTGAGGTCAGCGACGATGGCGTTGCGGGTCAGGCCGCATTTGCCTCGTCGCGAATGCGGGATTTGATGTTTTCGATCATGTTCTCGCGGATGACGGTTTCGCCGTGTGCCGATCGCATATGTTCCACGGTGCGACGCACAACTTCGGCGTCGTCATCTGCGCGCGTGTGCCAGGCACAGCCGGGCACGAGCGTTCCACATTCAAACAGTCTCATGGTCTTGCCTCCCTGTTTTAGAGCGCCATGCGTCTGTTCGGACGCATAAAGGACGCTCTAACATCTTGAGTCTGCACATTCTCCCTGTCGAAAAGCGGAATCGATTTTCGACAGGGAGAATGTGCGAGAGTGAGGGACAGCAATTCGATTGCCTGCTGTCCCTCCGACAAGAAACGAATGTTCACCGCTTATGTTCCAGAGCGGCGTCCTTCGACCTTATTCAGGCCCCTATTCGGGCATCGCCCAGCACTGAAAAACAGAGGATGTGCCGGCTGCCGGAATTTTTGTACGAGGCATTTCGTCATTGGCCGCCCGCCGTGCCGTTTTTTGTCCGGCAAGGGAGCGTTTTACCTGTTCGACATAAAAGGAATGCGGCAGTTCGCGATCACCCGTGGCGCGCATTTCCGCTGCCAGGCGGTCGATCAATTCCGGGGTATCGATGGATTGTGGCGCTCCCTCGGGGGAAGCAGAGATAGGCATGCTGTTCGAAGTAATCATGACGATAGCTCCTCCAGTACGTCTGCGGGGAGGAGACTATCATTGCCTTGATTTTTCCATAAGTCCTAATTTGCGCTATCTGCGACAAATTGGCTGATGAGCGTCAAATTTGCGTGAGGTTTTTTAAGGCCAGCGCACCACCGGCGGCAGCGAGGAGAGAATCGATTCGACGTTGCCGCCGGTCTTGAGGCCGAAGATCGTGCCGCGATCGTAAAGCAGGTTGAATTCCACATAGCGGCCGCGGCGGATGAGCTGTTCGTCGCGGTCCTCTTCCGTCCAGTTCTGGTTGAAATTGGCGCGGACGATTTTCGGATAGACCAGATTGAAGGCGCGGCCGACATCCTGCACGAAGGCGAAATTGGCGTCCCAGCCGCCATTTTCCTCCTGCGTGTACAGCCAGTCGAAAAAGATGCCGCCGATGCCGCGGGCTTCGTTACGGTGCTTCAGGAAGAAATACTCGTCGCACCACGTCTTGTAGCGCGGATAATCGGCAACCGGATGGCGGTTGCAGGTGATTTCGAAGGCACGATGGAAAAGCTGGCTGTCCGGGTCTTCCTGCGTCCGTCTGCGTCCCAGCACCGGCGTCAGATCCGCACCGCCGCCGAACCAGTGGCTGGTGGTGACGACCATGCGGGTGTTCATGTGCACCGCCGGCACATTGGGGTTGACGGGATGGGCGATGAGCGAGAGGCCCGACGCCCAGAACTGCGGGTCTTCTTCTGCACCGGGTATCTGCTTGCGGAATTCCGGCGAGAATTCGCCATAGACGGTGGAGGTGTGGACGCCGACCTTTTCGAAGACGCGGCCTTCCATCATCGACATCCTGCCGCCGCCTCCCTCGCCATTGTCGCGCAGCCAGTCTTTCTGGACGAAACGGCCGGGCTCCTGGTCGGAAAGAGGGCCGGTCAGGTCGTTTTCGAGGGTCTCGAAGGAGTTAACGATGGTGTCGCGCAGATGCTGGAACCAGGCTTGGGCAAGGGCCTTCTTGTCTTCGATGTCGTCGGGCAAGCCCTTCGGCAAGATTGGCCGTTCCATGCGTATTCTCCTTAGGTGAAGTCGATTCCCTGTCGCGTCTAGCAGGTGCAGGCCCCGCGCACAAATTCGACTCGCCAAGTTCACATGCGGGCACTATCTTTATCGATGTAGGTGCCAGAGGTGAATATCATGACGAAATTTACCGGACCGCCGCCCCTCGACGGGCTGAAGCGCAGGATCGCCAATCACCGCAAGGCGCGTGAAGGCTCGGGCGACGACAAGACGCGCAACGGCATGTTCGTGCGGCAGACCTTCTGTCTCGGACGCGAGGAAGCCCGCGCCAAAGCGCGCGAATGGTTCGACAGCTTTCCGAAAGCGGCCTACTGGACGGAAGTGGAAAGCTGGCGGCAACTGGAAGGCGACCGCATCGAATTCACCATGCGGCGGCTTCCTTCGGCCGATTGAAGTTTAGAGCGTTTTCGCATTTCCCCCGAAATGCTTTCAGGCGCGGGGCTCGGCATAACGCAGTCGGCTTTCGATCAGCACACCGCTTTCATCCAGAATGGGATGCGCCACCGTGACGATATGGGCGTTGATGCGCTTCAGATCTCGCAGCATGTCGAGATGCAGCGAACTGGTCTGCATGCTTTCCGCAAGCCCGTCTCGCAGCCGCTCCAGATGGCGGTTGGAGGACTGTTTTTCGAGGCGGCGTATATCCACCTTGCTTTCCATCAGCCTGCGGGCGAGTTCGAAATCGCCGGTTACCAGAATACTCTGGGCGGCGCGCAGGTTCTCGATGGTCATGTCGAACAGGGTTTTCAGCTCTTCATAGCCGTCATCGGAAAACTTGAAGCTGTTCAGCACCTTCTTGCGGATCTGCTCGCAGATGCCTTTTTCGATGATATCGCCGATATGTTCGAGGTTGATCGCGTAATCGATGATGGCGATCGAACGGCGGGCTTCTTCGTCGGCAAGCCCCTTGCGTCCCAGTTGCGACAGATAGACCTTCACCTCCTGCTGGCGGCGGTCGACCTTCTTTTCGAGCAGGGAAACCTCCTGAAGCGGTGCGAGATCATTGTGCTTGAAGGCGTTTTCAGCGCGGATCAGCATGCGCTCGATGCTGTCGCCGACACCCAGCACTTCGCGGGTGGCGTTGGCAAGGGCCACGACCGGCATGTCCAGCGCCTGCTGGTCGAGGAAATTCGGACCGTCTTCGGCTTTCGGATCGCCCGGCACCAGCCTTGCCATCAGGTCGGACAGGAGGCCGGAGAAGGGCCAGGCCAGCGCCGCCAGAATGACGTTGAAGATCAGATGGGCGTCGACCGGCAATTTTGCGGGCGAAAGCGGCAACTGCTGCAGGAATTCCGCGCCATAGGAGGCAAGCGGCAGCGCGATGAGGCAGCCAATGGTGCGCACCAGAAGGTTGCCCATGGTGATGCGCCGCGCCGAGGCGGGGCCGGAAAGCGTGGCGATGACCGGCGGAATGGCGCCGCCGAGATTGGCGCCGAGAATGAGCACGATGATGAGGCCGGTGGAAAGCGTGCCGGTGGCGGCCAGCGACAGGATGAGCACCACGACGGCAAGGCTCGAAGACGAAACGAAGGCGAGCACGGCGGAAAAGATCAGCGCGACGGGCCATGCCCCGTCAAGCAGGCCGATAAAGACGCCGAGAGCCGGCGAGGCGCGCATCGGTTCTGTCGCGCCGCTCAACAGATGCAGCGACAGAAGCATGAGGCCGATGCCGATCAGCGCCGTTCCGCCGCCCTGCCGGGCATTGGAGCTGCCCTTTTTCAAAATAATGCCGGCAAGGATCAGCAGCGGCGACAGCCATTCCACCCCGGCCGCCACGATCCATGCGGTCACGGCGGTGCCGACATTGGCGCCGAGCAGCACCACCTGCGCCATGCGCGGCCTGATGAGGTCTCGTTCAGCAAAGGAGGCGACGGTGAGCGCCGTCGCCGTCGAACTTTGCAGCGCGACGGTGGCGAAAAAGCCGGAAAAGAAGGAACGCGGACCGTTCTGGGTGCCGGTGGCCAGCACGCTTCGCAGTTTCATGCCGAACGCGCGGGTTACGCCATCCTTGACCTGGGAAAGGCCGAAGAGCAGCAGCGCGACTGCGCCGAGAAGGTTGACGATGACAATGGTGGATTGCATGCGACGTCTCCTCACACCCGCCGGCGGATGGTTCCGGCGAGCACGATTTTTATTGTCCGGCTAATCAGTATAGGAGCCTCAATGCCCTCGGTACAGGCCGGGTTGCGACAGTTTTGAAGTAAAAACGGTCAAATTTTGTATTTGCCCGAAAAATTGGCGTTAAAAATGACGCCTAGGCCCATGCCACCTGGCGCAAAGCCTCGCCGGCGATCATCGCCGCCGACATGGCGACGTTGATGGAGCGCTGTCCCGACATCATGGGGATGATGATTCGCTCCTCTGCCTTTTCATGCACATGGTCTGGTACGCCCGCACTTTCGCGGCCGAAAAGCAGGATGTCATCCGTGCGGTAGGCGATCTTCGTATAGGGAAGGGCGGCTTTGGTGGAGGCGAGAACCAGACGGCGGCCGGTGGTTGCCCGCCATTCCTCGAAACGGTCCCAGCTGACATGGCGCGTCAGCGCCGCCGCCGCGATATAATCCATGCCCGCCCGTTTCAGGTTGCGGTCGGAAATATCGAAACCGGCCGGCTCGATGATGTCGACGCCGAGGCCGAGACAGGCGGCCAGCCGCAGGATGGTGCCGGTATTGCCGGGAATATCGGGCTGGTAAAGGGCGATCCTGATTTCGGGCATGGTATCGGACATGGACGTCTCACTGCGGTTGGTCTGCCCGTCCGATTATCACGGGCAGGGGCCGGGCGACAGCTATGCTGCAAAAAGTCCCCTTGAAGCGCCGTTCCCGGCTGGATGTTCATTCGCGTGACACACAGGGCGGCTACCCGCGGCCGAATAGGGCGATGTCGGCATCGTTTAACGGGCGGAGACCTCGCGGGGTCATCTCCGCCCCTTCGGGCGGCACCTGCATGTTTTCTCGCGTATTCGGTGTCTTTCCGACTGGTCATTGACTAAATTTTGCGCTACAAGGCCATATCTTCAACACCAGCCAAGGGAGGTTCTCATGCCAAATGACATTCGCATCCGCCTCCCGGCCCCAGTCGTGCCGCTGCTGGCTTAGGTGTTACTCCGCGGTTCGCCCGCGTTTCCCATTTTTCGATTCGTCATGTGGCTGTCACGGCCATATCCAAAGACTTTTCCGTTCCGTCGTGAGCCATATTTGTGTCCGCTCACCATGTCACGATGGAGCGATTGATTGCCGGAGCTTGGCCTATGTTTGGCTGGTTTGAAAAACGCCTCGATCCTTTTCCCTCTTCGGCGCCCTCCGTGCCGCCAAAGAAGCTTTTGCCGTTCCTGTGGCACTATGTGAAGCCCGCATGGCCATGGCTCCTGCTGCTCGGCCTGATGTCCATGGGCATCGCGATTGCGGAAGCCATGCTCTACAAATTCCTCGGCAATATCGTCGACTGGCTGTCCACGGCCAATCGCGAGACGTTTTTTGCCGATGAGGGCTGGCATCTGATCGGCATGGCGGCGCTGGTGCTCTTCGTTTTGCCGCTGATGGGCGCGATCCACACCATGACGATGCACCAGACGCTTGCCGGCAATTTCGGCATGATTGCGCGCTGGAAGATGCACCGTTTCCTGCTGCGCCATTCCATGAACTTCTTCGCCAACGAGTTTGCCGGCCGCGTTTCCACCAAGGTGATGCAGACGGCGCTGGCGATCCGCGAAGTGGCGCTGAAGGTGATCGACGTCTTCGTCTATGCGATCAGCTTCGTCGTCTCGATGCTGTTCATGGTCGCGGCGGCGGACTGGCGGCTGGTTATTCCGCTGCTGGTCTGGCTCGGTATCTATATGGCCATACTCGCTTATTTCGTGCCCAAGCTTGGCCGACTGGCGCAGGAGCAGGCCGATGCACGCTCGATGATGACGGGCCGGATCGTCGACAGTTACACCAACATCTCGACGATCAAGCTGTTTTCCCATGCGGGGCGCGAGGAAAGATATGCGCGTGAGGGCATGAATGTGTTTCTCGGAACCGTTCACCGCCAGATGCGCAAGATTTCCGGCTTCAACATCCTGATCGACCTCAACAACGCCCTGGTGCTGTTTTCCACGGCGGCGCTCGGTCTTTATTTCTGGATGCAGGGTTCGGTCACGGCCGGTTCGGTCGCCATCGCCATCAGCCTTGCCATGCGCGTCAACGGCATGTCGCAGTGGATCATGTGGGAAGTCACCTCGCTGTTCGAGAATATCGGCACGGTCTATGACGGCATGTCGATGATGACGAAGCCGCACGACATCGTCGACGTTCCGAAGGCGCCTCAGCTTGCCGCACCGCAGGGCGCGATCCGTTATGACAATGTCCGTTTCCACTACGGCAAGAACAAGGGCGTGATCGACGGGCTGACGCTCGACATCAAACCTGGCGAAAAGGTCGGTCTGGTCGGGCGTTCGGGTGCGGGCAAGACGACGCTGATGAACCTGCTTTTACGTTTCTACGATCTGGAAGCGGGGAGGATCACCATCGACGGGCAGGACATCTCCAAGGTGGCCCAGGACAGCCTGCGCGAGCTGATCGGCGTCGTGACGCAGGATACCTCGCTGCTGCACCGGTCGATCCGCGACAACATCGCTTATGGTCACCCCGAAGCCACGGACGAGCAGGTGATCGCGGCGGCGAAGCGGGCGAATGCCTGGGACTTCATCGAAACGCTTGTCGACATGCATGGCCGTCAGGGCCTCGATGCGCAGGTGGGCGAACGCGGCGTGAAGCTCTCCGGCGGCCAGCGCCAGCGTATCGCAATCGCCCGCGTCTTCCTCAAAAACGCGCCGATTCTGGTGCTGGACGAGGCGACTTCGGCGCTCGACTCCGAAGTCGAGGCGGCGATCCAGGAAAACCTGTTCTCGCTGATGGAAGGCAAGACGGTGATCGCGATCGCCCACCGCCTTTCGACGCTGACCGAAATGGACCGGCTTATCATTCTCGACAAGGGCCGGATCGTGGAGGCGGGCAGCCATGCGGAACTGGTGGCGATGGGCGGTATCTATGCCGACCTGTGGCGGCGCCAGTCCGGCGGCTTCATCGCCGACCATGAGGCGGAAGTGGCGGCGGAGTAAGGAAAAGCGAGAGGGCGGCAAGCATGGTTTCCCGCCCTCTCGCCTATGATATGTGTGCCAACCTCTCTTCCGTCATGCCGGACTAGATCCGGCATCCAGCCACGGCGCGTCCGCGCCGTGAGAGGAGTCTTTTGCGATCAAGGACTTGATCGCGCTGGACCCCGGATCAAGTCCGGGGTGACGGTGTGAGGATGCAACCGATGCGCAAAATATCGCTGGGTCGATTTAAGGGCGGGGAACATTCCCCGCCCTTCTTCATTCCACGAATGTTACCGAAATATAATCTCTTCCCGAAGCCTTCGCGGCTGTTCCCGCTCCGGGAATCCGCCTATATCCGGATCATGGTTATTACCCGCATCTTCGAGTTTTTCGAGAACTGGATAAAGCCCTTCGCCCGCAAGGACGATTTGCGGCCGCCTGAAAGCACGTTCGCCTTTATCTGGTTCTACATCTCGCAGGCCAAGGCGCCGTTTTTAGCCATGCTGGTGCTGGGCGGGCTGACGGCGGCCATCGAGGCGGCGCTGTTCTGGTTCGTCGGGCGGCTGGTGGATATTCTCTCTACCGTGAAGCCGGAAGAGGGCTGGGCGGGGCTGCTTGCGGCCCATGGCGGCGAGCTGGTGGGCATGCTGGTGCTGATCGGCGTGGTGCGTTTTATCGTCACCATGGTAACGGCGCTGGTGGATCAGCAGATCATCACGCCCGGTTTTTACAATCTGGTGCGCTGGCAATCCTATATGCATGTGGCGCGGCAATCGCTGACCTTCTTCCAGAACGATTTTTCCGGCCGCATCGTCACCAAGGTCTGGTCGGGTGGGCAGGCAGCGGGCGATCTCGTCACCTCGCTGATGGAAAGCGTGTGGTTCGTCGGCATTTATTCCGTTTCCATGCTGTTCCTGATTGGCGGGCTGGACTGGCGGCTTGCGGTCGTCGTCGTCGTCTGGGTGGGGATATTCTCGCTGCTGGCGCGCTATTTCGTGCCACGTATCCGCTACCATTCCAAGGAAACGGCGGAAGCCGCCTCGATGCTCTCCGGCCGCATGGTGGATGCCTACAGCAATATCCAGACGCTCCGGCTGTTCGGGCGAGATGATGCCAATGACCGCTACATGCGGCAGGGTTTCGACATTTTCCAGCATGCGACCATGACATTCACCCGGTTCATCACCGGCGTGCGCGCCTCCATGGCGCTGTTGTCCGGCGTGATGATCACCTCCATGGCGGCGCTCTGCATCGATCTGTGGCTTTCCGGCAAGATCAGTTCCGGTGCGGTGGCCTTCACGCTGGCGCTGGTGCTGCGTCTCAACTTCCTGCTCGGCCGGCTGATGACGCAGTTCAACGGCATTATGCGCAATTTCGGCACGGTGCAGAATGCCGCCGAACTGATTTCGCAGCCGATCGATCTCGTCGATGCGCCGGAGGCGACGGCGCTGGAGGTGAAGAAGCCGGGCATCCGTTTCGAAAATGTCAGCTTCCATTACGGGCGCGCGAACGGCGTCATCGACCATCTCAATCTCGAAATCAGAGCGGGCGAGAAGGTAGGCATCGTCGGACGCTCCGGGGCGGGAAAATCCACCCTCGTCAATCTGCTCCTGCGTTTTTACGATGTCGAAAAAGGCCGCATCCTGATCGACGGGAAGGATATCGCCAGGGTGACGCAGGAATCGCTGCGCGCCCATATCGGCATGGTCACGCAGGATACGTCGCTGCTGCATCGCTCCATTCGCGACAATATCCTGTTCGGCCGCACCGACGCCACCGAAGCGCAATTGCAGGAGGCGACGCGGCGAGCCAAGGCGGATGATTTCATCGCCAGGCTCGAGGATCAGCGCGGTCGCAAGGGGTTCGACGCGCATGTGGGCGAACGCGGCGTGAAATTGTCCGGCGGCCAGCGCCAGCGCATCGCAATCGCCCGCGTGATGCTGAAGGACGCACCGATCCTGGTGCTCGATGAGGCGACGTCGGCGCTCGATTCGGAGGTGGAGGCGGCGATCCAGAGCAATCTGGATGAGTTGATGCAGGGCAAGACAGTGCTGGCCATCGCCCACCGCCTGTCGACGATTGCCGCTCTCGACCGGCTGATCGTGATGGACCAGGGGCGCATCGTCGAACAGGGCAGCCATTCCGATCTGGTCATGCAGGGCGGACTTTATTCGGAACTCTGGGCGCGGCAGTCGGGCGGTTTTCTTGCAGCGGACGAAGCGGCGCAATAAGGCCTTCGGCTATTTCCCGATCATGAAATCCGCCAACAGGCCGTAATGATTGGAACCGAGGCTGTCGGGCAGGCGGGTGGTTTTCATCAGCGTCGCCGGTTCGCGGGCGAAGACGTGGTCGATGGCGATGCCGAAGCGGCCGGCCTCTGTCGGCCATGTGGCGGGTTCGAAGGTCGCTTTTTTTAGATCGTTGGCGGCGAGGAAAGCGCGCATGTCAGGGGCGATGCTGGCCGAATTGAAATCTCCGGCTAGAATGAGCGGCCCGGGGACGCGAAAGAGAATTTCACTGACTTCATCGAGTTCGTCGCTATGATAATCGTCGAAATAGGGCTTGGTGATATGCCCGGCGGCGAGCGTCAGTTCCGTGCCGTCGAGATCGATATGGGCTATGGCGAACCGATCCCGCCGAAGATCGCTGAGACTATGGAAACGGTCTTCCAGCAACGGTCTTTTTGACAGGATGACCAGATCGCATCCGGGCGTTCCGGTGTAACAGCCAAGCCTGTGCGGATAGGTTTGCTGCAGACGCGGCAGGGCCGATTTCAGCGCCGCCGCCTCGAAGAGATAGACCGCATCCGCGCCCGATTCGAGAATCGTGTCGGCAATTGCATCCGCATTGGTGGCATTGTCCATCAGCACGTTGAAGGACAGCAGCCGGAAGGGTTTGGCGCCCGGCGCCGGGTTGGCGGATGAGGAAAATTCCAGAAGCATGGCAATGGCATGGATGGCGAGCGCAAGCGACCAGACGACGAGGAGCGCCGAAACCGCGTCGCGCGTCAGCCAGAAAACGAGGCATGAGAGCAGGATACAGACGATGGCGATGTGCAGCTGGAAACTGGTGACGAAGGCGAGAAGCCAGAAATCCGTCACATAACGCAGGCTGGCGACGAAAAGAACGGCAGCCACCGCCGTGGAGACCATGCAAGAGAGCTTCGCCGTCATCCGAATCCCTGCTTTCCGCGCTCTCCCTTGAAGTCTCCTAACATGGTGCATGGATGCGCACAATGTTGCCCGCCTGCCAAGGACGGCGAAAAAATGCGAGCCAAATCGGCCCCCTCCGGCAGAATTACGGCAGCTTTGTGTGCTTTGCTCTTGCCAAGTCAGTCAATATTTTGCGATCAAACACATGACGCGGTTTCTCAAATGCCGCGAGAATGACCAGGACGATGGGACGGAGTTTGTCTTGGATCAAATCATAGCGGGAGGACTCATGCGATTTACGGCAAAAACAGCGCAGAGGATGGTGTAGCGGTGAGCGAGCACGTAACCAATCACGACGCTTCGGGTGAACCGACCCGTCGCGATTTTCTTTACCTAGTGACGGGAATGGCGGGCGCTGTCGGTGCCGCCGCCGTCGCATGGCCCTTTATCGACCAGATGCGTCCCGATGCATCGACGCTGGCGCTCGCCTCCATCGAGGTGGATGTCACGGCCGTCGAGCCGGGCATGTCGCTTACCGTGAAGTGGCGCGGCAAGCCGATTTTCATCCGCAACCGCACGGAGAAGGAAATCGAGGAAGCCAAGGCCGTCGCTCTCGGCGATCTGAAGGATCCTGTGGCGCGCAATGCCAACATCGCCGCCGACGCGCAGGCGACGGATATCGACCGCTCCGCCGGCGAGGGCAAGGAAAACTGGATCGTCATGGTCGGTTCCTGTACCCATCTCGGTTGCGTTCCGCTCGGCCAGGCCGGCGATTTCGGCGGGTGGTTCTGTCCCTGCCATGGCTCGCACTACGATACGGCGGGCCGCATACGTAAGGGTCCGGCGCCGGAAAACCTCGCCATCCCGACATTTGCATTCACATCCGATACCGTGATCAAGATCGGATAAGGGGACAGATATTCATGAGTGGTCATTCCAGTTATCAGCCGTCCACCGGCATCGAAAGGTGGATCGATTCGCGGCTTCCCTTGCCGCGCATGATCTATGACAGCTTCGTTGCCTATCCTGTCCCACGTAACCTGAACTACGCCTACACCTTTGGCGCGATGCTTTCCGTCATGCTGCTGGTGCAAATCCTCACCGGCGTCGTGCTGGCCATGCATTATGCGGCCGAAACGACGGTCGCCTTCAATTCCGTCGAAAAGATCATGCGCGACGTCAACCATGGCTGGCTGCTGCGCTACATGCATGCCAATGGTGCGTCGTTCTTCTTCATCGCGGTTTACCTGCATATCGCCCGCGGCCTTTATTACGGCTCCTACAAGGCGCCGCGCGAAATCCTCTGGATTCTCGGCTGCGTGATCTTCCTGCTGATGATGGCGACGGGCTTCATGGGCTACGTTCTGCCCTGGGGCCAGATGTCCTTCTGGGGCGCAACCGTTATCACCGGCTTCTTCACCGCGTTCCCCGCCATCGGCGAATGGATCCAGCAGTTCCTGCTCGGCGGCTTTGCCGTTGATCAGCCGACCCTGAACCGCTTCTTTGCGCTTCACTATCTGCTGCCCTTCATGATCGCAGGCGTTGTGATCCTGCACATCTGGGCGCTGCATGTGACCGGCCAGACCAACCCGACCGGCGTTGAAGTGAAGAGCAAGACCGACACGGTTCCCTTCACGCCCTATGCGACGCTGAAGGATGCGCTCGGCGTTTCCGTGTTCCTGATCGGTTATGCCTGGTTCGTGTTCTACATGCCGAACTTCCTTGGCCACCCCGACAACTACATCATGGCCGACCCGCTGAAGACGCCGGCGCATATCGTTCCGGAATGGTACTTCCTGCCGTTCTACGCCATGCTGCGCGCCATCACTTTCAACATCTGGATCATCGATTCCAAGCTGGGCGGCGTTCTCGTGATGTTCGGCGCGATCGTCGTGCTGTTCTTCCTGCCCTGGCTCGATACGTCGAAGGTGCGTTCCGCCGTCTATCGTCCCTGGTACAAGATGTTTTTCTGGCTGTTCGTGGTCAATGCCATCATGCTCGGCTGGCTGGGTTCACGCCCGGCGGAAGGAACTGGCCTGCTCGGCCTGCTCACCGGCGAGCTGAAAGGCAATTATGTCGGCTATTCGCAGCTCGGCACGCTTTATTACTTCGGTTTCTTCCTCGTCATTATGCCGATCCTCGGTCTGGTCGAAACGCCCCGGCGTATTCCGAATTCGATTACCGAGGCCGTTCTCGAAAAGAACGCCGCCAAGACAGGTGCCGCATCTGCGGCTGCTGAAGTCTGAGCGTGAAGGAAGGATGACGACAATGAAGAAGCTTGTAACGAGCATCGCGTTTATCACCGCCATCGGCTGTTCCGTCGCCGTCGCTTCGGCGGCGGAAGAAAGCCACGATCTCGCCGCCCAGGCCACGCATGCGATTGCCGGCAATCACTTCCCGGTCATCAAGCCCGAGGAGCAGAGCTGGTCCTTTGCCGGACCCTTCGGCAAATACGACAAGGGCCAGCTGCAACGCGGCCTGAAGGTCTATAAGGAAGTTTGCTCCGCCTGCCATTCCATGAGCCTCGTTTCCTTCCGCACGCTGGAGGATCTCGGCTATTCGGAGGAGCAGGTGAAGGCTTTCGCCGCGGAATATGAGGTACAGGACGGGCCGAACGCCGATGGTGAAATGTACAATCGCAAGGCCGTGCCTTCCGATCATTTCCCTTCGCCTTTCCCCAACCATGAGGCGGCCGCTGCCGCCAACGGCGGAGCGGCCCCGCCCGACATGTCGCTGCTCGCCAAGGCGCGTGGCGTGGAGCGCGGTTTTCCGCAATTCATCATCGACATGATCCCGATTGTCGGCGGTTACCAGGAAGGCGGCCCGGATTACATCCATGCGCTGCTGACCGGATATCAGGATCCGCCGGCTGGCATAAAAAACCCGGATGGTTCGGAGTACAAGGTGTCGGAAGGCACGCACTTCAATCCGTACTTCGTCAGCGCCACTTCCTTAAAGATGGCGCCGCCGATCAGTGCCGATCAGGTGACCTATGATGACGGCGCGCCGCAGACCGTGGACCAATATTCCAAGGACGTTGCTGCGTTCCTGATGTGGGCGGCAGAACCGCATCTGGAAGAGCGCAAGCGCACCGGCTTCATGGTCATGGTGTTCCTGTTCATCTTCACGGCGCTGATCTATCTCACCAAGAAATCGGTCTACGCCAACAAGGAACATTGATCGGCATCCAGAAGATGCCCGTCAGTCATTGGCCCCCACGGTCTTCCGTGGGGGCCTTTTCATGTGCCGGGAGGGATGGTGGAAATGACGACAATTCGTAACGGCGGCTGCCTGTGTGGCTCCATCCGCTTTGAAGCGAAGGGCGAGCCAGGTAATCCACACACTTGCTCCTGCGATATCTGCCAGCGGCATTCCGGTGCGCCCAGCCTTGCCTGGGTGGAGTTCGAGAAGGATGCGGTGACATGGACGGGAGAGGGCGGCGCGCCTTCGACTTTCCGATCCTCCGATTACTCCAGCCGGGCCTTCTGCCCGATCTGCGGCAGCACGCTTGGCGCCATCGACGACGCGCCGACGGTTGCGCTGGTCTTTGGAAGTTTCGATGACAGGGACGATGAGGCGCTGCGGCCCCTGTCGCATTCCTTCGAGGATGTCTGCCCGGTCTGGGCGCGGATCGAGGGAATGTCGCCGGCGGAATGAGCGCCGGCCCTTTTTAGTTGGTCCGCAGCCGTCAAGTTGATAGGGTGGTCCGAACCTTCTGATCCATTTCCCTTATCTCAACTGGAAATACCATGACCGTTATCGCTTCGGAGCTTTCCGCTGCCATCCGTTCCATTCCCGACTATCCGAAGCCGGGCATCATCTTCCGAGATATCACGACACTGCTCGGCAACCCCCGCGCTTTTCGCCGTGCCGTGGACGAACTCGTGCAGCCCTATGCTGGAACGAAGATCGACAAGATCGCCGGCATGGAAGCACGCGGCTTCATTCTGGGCGGTGCGGTGGCGCATCAGCTATCTGCCGGTTTCGTGCCGATCCGCAAGAAGGGCAAGCTGCCGCACACCACCGTCCGTGTCGCCTACAGCCTTGAATACGGCGTCGACGAAATGGAAATGCATGTGGATGCGGTCCAGCCGGGCGAAAAGGTCATTCTGGTCGATGATCTGATCGCCACCGGCGGCACTGCCGAAGGTGCGGTCAAGCTGCTGCGGCAGATGGGTGCGGAAATCGTTTCCGCCTGTTTCGTTATCGACCTGCCCGATCTCGGTGGCCGCAAGAAGCTGGAAGACCTCGGTGTCGAGGTGCGCACGCTGGTGGAATTTTCCGGCCACTGAGATGGTAACGGGGCAATGGTGACGCTATTGCCCCGACGCTTTTCTATTCGAATTCCAGAACCCCGCTCTGGAAGGTCAGCACCGTTTCTCCCGACTGGTTGACGCCCTCGTTAAATGTGGTGTTCAGCCAGACGCCGGCTCTGGATTCCAGCGCTCGGGTCTCGAGCAGGGTGACGAAATAGGTGACATCGTCTCCGGCGAAGACCGGTTTTTTCCATTTGAGTTCGCGAAAGCCGGGGGAGGGGCCGAGTTTGGGCGGCTCAAGGCCCTGTAGCTTCAACCTTTTTACCTCTTTGGCCCAGTGAGAGAGGAAGCATTTCATCCAGCCTGCGCCGGTGTGCCAGCCGGAAGCGCAGAGAGCGCCGAAAACGCTGTTCTTTGCGGCTTCCGCGTCGAGATGAAAGGGCTGCGGATCGAAATCGCGCGCGAAACGGATGATGTCTTCGGCGGAAAAATGCAGCGTGTCGAGGGTGACGCGTTCGCCGATGGGAGAAAGTTCTGCCAGTTTCATGCTGCAACGCCTCCATTGCCGCGCATCAGGAACATCACGGTGTTTTCCCCGTGCGATACCAGAACGCCGCGCTGGTTATAAAGCTCGTGGCGTAATTTCACGAGGCCGATGCCGGGGCGCGACGCGGAGGGCCGCTGTTCCAGCACGATGGATTTTCCGACAAGCGTATCGCCCGCCAGAACCGGCTTTTTCCAGTCGACGAAATCGATGCCGGGGCTGCCCTGCGAGGTCGAGTTCGAAATGTAGCTGTCCGCCATCATCCGCATCAGCAGGCTGCAGGTGTGCCAGCCGGAAGCCGCCAGGCCGCCGAGAATGCTCTGGCGGCCAGCCTCTTCGGAAAGATGCATCGGCTGTGGGTCGAATTCGCTGGCGAAGGCGATGATCTGCTCTGCGGAAATCGATTGCGGGCCCAAAGGAAATTCCCGACCGACGGAAAAATCCTCATAGGCATATGTCGCGACCGGCGTCATGGTTTCCTCCCTTCGCACAGTCAATATCGGCGGCATCTAAAATGATTTTTCCCTTTACGTAAAGGTCAAATCGGGGAGGCCGGTTCTTGGGGAGGTGGTTTGGAGCGAGTGGGCGCGCGTTTCGCCTTCTCCCGGAGGGGGAGAAGGTCGCGGCAGCGGGATGAGGGGGCGAGGGTAGAGATAAACCGAGAGCTTGCCCCCTCATCCGACCCTTCGGGCCACCTTCTCCCCGGCGGGGAGAAGAAACCGCGCCGCAATGTTCGGTTACCCTTCTTGGCGGACCTTATCGAAGTCGCCAAAGGCCAGATCAGGTATTGAAGCGGAAGTGGATGACGTCGCCGTCCTGAACCACATATTCCTTGCCTTCGTCGCGAGCCTTGCCGGCTTCCTTCGCGCCGACTTCGCCCTTGAAGGTGACATAGTCGTTGTAAGCAATGGTGTTGGCACGGATGAAGCCGCGTTCGAAATCGGAGTGGATGACGCCGGCCGCCTGCGGGGCCTTGGTGCCGCGCTCGATGGTCCAGGCGCGGCATTCCTTCGGGCCGACGGTGAAATAGGTGATGAGATCGAGCAGCTTGTAGCCGGCGCGGATCAGGCGGTCGAGGCCTGCTTCCTCGAGCCCGAGGGCGGAGAGGAATTCCTTCGCCTCTTCATCGGGAAGCTGCGCGACTTCGGATTCGATCGCCGCGGAGATGACTACGGATTCCGCACCCTGGGACTTGGCCATTTCGGCAACGGCCTTGGTATGTTCGTTGCCGTCGACGGCGTCGCTTTCGGCGACGTTGCAGACGTAGAGGACCGGATGCGCGGTCAGGAGGTTGAGGCCCTGAAGGATGCGCAGTTCCTCGGCATCCAGCGTGGAGAGCAGGGTGCGGACCGGCTTGCCTTCGTTCAGGAGCTTCAGCGAGGCTTCCATCAGCGGCAACTGCGCCAGCGATTCCTTATCCTTGCCGGTGGCGCGCTTGCGGGTCTGTTCCGTGCGGCGCTCAAGGCTTTCGAGATCGGAAAGCATCAGCTCGGTCTCGATGGTTTCGGCATCGGCCACGGGGTTGATGCGGCCTTCGACGTGGGTGATGTCGTCATCTTCGAAGCAGCGCAGAACGTGGACCACGGCGTCCACTTCGCGGATATTGGCGAGGAACTGGTTGCCGAGGCCTTCGCCCTTCGATGCGCCGCGCACAAGGCCGGCAATATCGACGAAGGAGATGCGGGTGGGGATGATTTCCTTCGAGCCGGCAATGTCGGCAAGGATTTTCATGCGCGCATCCGGAACCGCCACTTCGCCGGTGTTCGGCTCGATGGTGCAGAAGGGATAGTTGGCCGCCTGCGCCGCTGCCGTTTTCGTCAGCGCGTTGAAGAGAGTGGACTTGCCGACATTCGGCAATCCAACGATACCGCATTTGAAGCCCATGGCTTGAAACCTGTCCGTTTGAAAGAATTCGTTGAGGAGCCTTTTGCGGAAAGGGCAGGGCAAGGTCAAGCCCGCGGGCCGATTTGTGCGGGCAAAGCCCCTTTAATGGTGCGGAATTTCGGGCAGGGTTGCCGATGCGGCGGTTGCGGCGCAATATAAGCGGGTCAAGCGATCGATCTTTCGTCATCAATGGGGTTTTCCCATGAATAACCGCGATGAGCGACAGGCACGAGCGACCATGATGAGTGACAGTCCTGTCGATCTCAAGCCGAAGCCGAAAGTCAAACCGAAGCTGGAGCGGCCGAAGCTCTACAAGGTCATTTTGCTGAATGACGACTATACGCCGCGTGAGTTCGTTACGATGGTGTTGAAAGCCGTCTTCCGCATGAGCGAGGAAACCGGCCACCGGGTGATGATGACGGCGCACCGCTTCGGCAGCGCGGTCGTCGTTGTCTGCGAGCGCGATATTGCCGAGACCAAGGCCAAGGAAGCGACCGATCTCGGCAAGGAAGCGGGTTTTCCGCTGATGTTCACCACCGAGCCGGAGGAGTGAGCGTTAACCCTGCCGGATCTGAAAGCCCGTCTTGTTCTGCACGAAACCGCAGCTTTCGTAAAAGGCGTGAACCTCCGGGCGTTGTCGCCCGGTCAGCAGCATCACCTTGTAGCAGTTCTCCGCAAAAGCGGCCTCGACGGCATGGCGCACCACCGCGCGGCCATATCCGCGGCCGCGACGGTTTTCCAGCGTCACCACGTTTTCGATAAGGGCATAGGGGCGGGCGGCGCGCGTCAGGTTCGGAACGATCTGTAGCGTGGCGGTGGCGACCGCTTCTTCGCCTTCGGTCGCAAGAAACACGGTCAGGCCCGGCTGGGCGAGCATGGCTGCGAAAGCCGTGTTCGCTTCTTCTGCCATCATTTCAGGGTCGGACGGATTGAGCGCCCGGTAAAGGTGAAGCAATCCGGCCAGGTCGCCAGCTCCGGCTGCCCGCAGGACGATGGGCTCGGAAGACATTTGCGATTTAGTCCTTCTTGCTGAACATGCGTTTCAGCATTTCGGCCATCGGGCCGGTTTCCGGCAGCTTTTTCGGCTGGGCGCTGTTGCGTGCCTGATGGATATGGGACTGTGCGGCGGGTTTGGCTGCCTTGGCCGGCTTTTCGGCTTCCGGCTTGCTGCCCGTGGCGAGCGCCAGCTTGTTCATCAGCTGCGAATCCTCGGCTTTCACCAGCATGGCGGCATTGTCGGCAATGGCGTCCAGAAGCGGATCGAGCCAGACCCGGTCGGCCTTGGCGAAATCGCCGAGCACGTGGCCGTGCACCCGCTCCTTGTCCCCGGGATGGCCGATGCCGAGACGGAGGCGGCGATAGTCCTTGCCGCAATGGGCGTCGAGCGATTTCAGGCCGTTATGGCCGCCATGGCCGCCGCCGGTCTTGATGCGGGCGCGGCCGGCCGGCAAATCCAGTTCGTCATGGATGGCGATGATGTCTGCCGGCGCAAGCTTGAAGAAGCGCATGGCTTCGCCGACGGACTCACCCGAAAGGTTCATATAGGTCAGCGGCTTCATCAGCAGGACCTTTTCGCCGCCGATCTCGCCTTCGGAAATCTCCGCCTTGAATTTTCTCGACCAGGGCGCAAAGGACGGCAGGCGCTGCAGCGCATCGACGGCCATGAAGCCGATATTGTGACGGTTTCCCGCATATTGCGCGCCGGGATTACCAAGTCCTGCGATGATCTTCATGGGGCATGTCCGCGTTTTGCTTGATGATGCTGTTGTCACCACCCCGAAAACCGCCGGCTGTCAATCTTTTTATGGAGTTTCGGATGGGCTCAGGGGCTGACGAGATTGTAGCGGTCGAATATTCGCTGCTGCGTTCCATCGGCGATCAGCCTGTCCAGCCGGGCCTGTAATTTCGCGATGACCTCGTCGGGCACGCTTTTGTTGCAGGCAAGCCCAAGCTGCTGCCGCGAGAGAGTTATCACTTCGCTGAACGTGTCAGCGGGCAGGCTTTTGAAGGTGCTTTCAGACATGGGCATCAGGTCGATGCGGCCGGCCTTGAGCTTGTGAAGCGTGATCTCGAAATCCGCGCCGACATCCACCTGCGGGAAACCGAGCTTTTCGAGAAGCGCTTCGGTGTAATCTCCACGCTGGGTTCCCACCCGATATTTCTTGGCTTCCTCAAGGCTGGAGGCTTCGATATTCGCGTTGCGGCGCGCCACGAGAATGTTGCGGTCGATATGGATCGGCGTGACCCATTTGAACTGTTTTTCCCGCTCCGGTGTTCTCGCGGCGGCGAAGACGCAGTGCATGGCCTGCGTTCTGGCCAGTGCGATCGCCCGCGCCCAGGGCATGACGGCGACCTCGTAACTGGTGCCGGTGTCTTCGAGCACGGTTCTGAGCTGTTCGAAATAGACACCCCGCACGCTGCCGTCGCTGGCCTGCAGATTATAGGGCGGATAGACCTCGGTGGTCAGGAAGAGCTTGGCCGCGCTGGCCGGAGTGGCGAGTGCAAGAAAGATCAGGCAAAAGCGGATCAATCCCATGGCTGCCCCCTGCCGGTTCATGCTTGCCGCGCAGCGGCGCGGTTTTGCCCGGACGCCGTGTCGAGTGAGGAGATAAGCCTTTCGACCGGCTGCGGACGCGCGAAGAAATAACCCTGCCCGAAATCCGCGCCTATATCGCTCAGAAGCGCCTTCTGTTCTTCCGTCTCGACGCCCTCGGCAATGACTGCGCAGTTCATCTTGTGCGAGATGGCCGCGATGCCTTCGACCAGCATGCGGTTGCGCTGCCTGATGTCCATCCTGTCGTCGCAGATCGAGCGGGTGAAGGACTGGTCGATCTTGACGATATCGACCGGAAAACGGCTGAGATAGCTAAGCGAGGAATAACCCGTGCCGAAATCATCCAGCGCGATGCGGCAGCCGAGCTGGTGGATGGCATTGAGGATCGCCCGGACCTGCGGATCGTCCTTCATGATAACGGCTTCGGTGATCTCGATGACCAGCCGTCTGGGAAGAATGCCATGGCGGTGCAGAACGCCGGCGATGCGCGTCGGCAATCCCGGTTCGAATTGCAGGGGCGAGAAATTCACCGCCACATAGGTCTGTTCCATGCCCGGCAGGCGTGACAGCCGGGCGAGATTGGCGATCGACTGATCGAGAATGACATTGCCGATGCGGTGGATAGTGCCGTTTTCTTCCGCAAGGCTGATGATTGTGGCCGGGGAAAGCAGGCCCTTGTCCGGGTGGTTGAGACGCAGCAGCGCCTCGAAACCCGCCGTCTGGCCGGTGGCGAGGTCTTGAATCGGCTGGAAATAGGCCTCGAACCAGTCTTCGGAAAGCGCCTGCGCGATATCCCGTTCCAGCTCCGCATGTTCGCGCGCCCGGTCCATGATCGAGCTGTCGAAGACCTGCGAGCCGTTCTTGCCCGTGCGCTTGCGGGTATACATGGCCATGTCGGCATTCTGCAAAAGCTCGGAGGCGCTGGCGGCGTGCAGGGGATAGACCGCCATACCGATGCTGGCGCTGAGGCGGATGCTGTTGCTTTCGATGTCGAAGGGCGTGTCGAGCATGGCGCAGATGCGCTCGCAGAATTGCAGGGCGCGCTCTTCCACCTTGTCGCCGGCCAGAAGGATGGCGAATTCGTCGCCGCCCAGCCGCGATGCGCTGTCCAGCGGTGTCAGCAGCGGTTCGAGCTTCAACGTGAACTGTTTGAGAACGGCGTCGCCCGCGGCATGGCCGAGATTGTCGTTGATCGCCTTGAACCGGTCGAGGTCGATGAACAGGCAGGCCAGCTCGCTGCCGTTGCGGTCCGCATCGCGGATTTGCAGGTCGAGAATGGCCTCGAAGCCCTGACGGTTGAAAAGGCCGGTCAGGTGGTCGGAAATGGCCTGCTGGCGGTTGCGCTTTTCCGACTGGCGCAGTTCGGTTACGTCCGTCATGACGCAGAGGCAGGTGCTCTGATGGGTCGCATCGCCGGAATCAAGGGCCTTTTCGAGGATGAGCGCATCCATGACGCTGCCATCCATGCAATGGAAACGCACGGTAATGCCGCTATGCGAGGCATCGGGCAGGGGATGAGCCGTCTTGCGCTGCTGGAACAGAAGCCGGTCATCGGGATGGATGAGATCGGCGAAATTCAGGCCGAGTATCCGCGTGCGGTCGTAACCGGTCGCCTGCACCCAATAGTCACTGACGGCGGCAATGCGGTCGTGCCTGTCGAGTGAAAACAGCATGGCGGGCGTGCGGTTGTAGATTTCCGTCTTGCGCTCATGCGCATTCTTGATCTCCAGCTCTTCCTTTTCGAGCTGGGTCTGCATTTCGTTGAAGCTTTTCGCCAGTCGGCCGATTTCGTCCTTCGAACGCCAGTCGACGTGGTGGCGCGAGCCGAGACGCCGCGTCGCCTCGATGGCGGCCGCGAGCCGCATCAGCGGGCGGATGACCATGAAGCGGTTGCCGGCGATGGCGGCAAGAACGATGGTGAGGACGGCGAGTATGAAAATCGTGATGAAGGCCAGTTCGGTGCGGCTCAAAGAGGTCAGAAGGCTGACATTGTCGTAATAGATCGTCAGTTGCCCGACCGTGACGGAGCCCTTCGTGGTCTTGTAGGTCACTTCGCGCGTCGTCGAGGCGGCATCCTGAATGATGTCGCTGCCGGCCGTCTGGACGATATCGAGCTGGCCGGAGGTATCCCTGACCTCGACCATCCTGATCACGGGGTCGGAAATGAGGGTGCCGGTAATCTGGTTTATGGTGTCGTCATCAAGGTCCCACAGGGGCCGGGCAAGCGCCTGCGCATTGGTCGACAGCAGAATCTCAAGGTGGTTACGCTGGCTGCGAATGGCTTCGTGGTAGGAGAGCGTCAGCAAAAGCGTGAAGAGCGGGGCGACCACTGTAAGAAGTGCGCCGGAAACAATCGCGATAAAGCGACTTTCGACGGAATGAGCCATGTTCGATTGCAGCTACCCTTTGCCCCAGACTTGCTGCGCCCGTTTCCTCCGCCCGGAGGGTTTTGCAAGGGTTTTCGGCAAAAGCCTGTTTTCCCACGCATTTCCTCAGCCCGGCCGGTGTTCCACGACAGCGCGAGGGTATCGTTTCATGGAAGTGTTAATCGACACTGAAACGGGTTGCGTATCAGGTGAGGATGGCAAGCTTTCTGGTTTTAAAGTTCATAAAAACTAAAAGGCCCGTTCCGAAAACGGAACGGGCCTCATTGTTCAAAGCTGTCGGCCTTGCGGCCGCCGATTATTCCTCGGAAGCTTCTTCGGTCGTTTCTTCTGCAACGCCAGCGGCCGGAGCAACGATCGTTGCGATCGTGAAGTCACGGTCGGCGATAACCGGCGTGATGTTCTTCGGCAGCTTCACATTCGAAATGTGAACGTTGTCGCCGATCTTCAGACCAGCGAGATCGACCGTGATGAATTCCGGAATGTCGTTGGCCGGGCAGTGGAATTCCACCGTGTGGCGAACGATGTTCAGAACGCCGCCGATCTTGATGTCCGACTTTTCTTCGTTGACGAAGTGAACCGGAACTTCGACGTTGACGAGCGTGTTGCCCGAAACGCGCAGGAAGTCGACGTGCATGGTGAAGTCGCGGACCGGATCAAGCTGGTAGTCCTTCGGGAGAACCTTGATCTTCTTGCCGTCGACGTCGATGGTCGCAACCGTCGTCATGAAACCGCCAGCGTGGATACGCTTGGTGACTTCGTTGGTCGAGAGCGCGATGGAAATGGGGGCCTGCTTGTCACCATAGATGACAGCGGGAATCAAACCGTTGCGGCGAAGTTCACGAGAGGACCCCTTACCAACTCGTTCGCGCGCCTCGGCCTTGAGCTCATACGATTCTTTGCTCATGGCAATTCCTTTCGAGGTTATATGGAGAGTTCACGCCGAATGAAGCGGCCTGAACCGGAGAGGCCAAAGGCCATCCCGCCCGCGTTGCCTCCAAGGGTGTCTACACGGGTGCGGGCGCTATAATACAAACGGTGCATAAAGACAAGAGCGGCCCGTTTTTCACGGGTGCCGCTTTGTAATTTTATTAGTTCTCGCTAATTCACTCGGTTGTTGCAACCTTTAATATATGCTTATCCATGCACATAAACCGGGTGAAAACTTGGCGAATGATAAGGCTATGCAAAATTCCAATTGCGTAGATGACAATGCTCAAAGTTCTCCAGTGCCTCACCATCGATCACGACTATCGATACACCGCCGCAGCGGTCTTCGTCTGCATGCTGGGCAGTTTCGTGTCGATGCGCCTTTTTTCGAAAGCACGTCTGGCGACGGGCGTGCAGAAGGTCAACTGGCTGTTTCTGGCCGGCGTCAATGGCGGGGCGGCGATATGGACCACCCATTTCGTGGCGATGCTGGGCTATGTCGCGGCGGGCGATGTGGGATACGATCCCTATCTGACCGGGCTGTCGCTTCTGATTGCCATTACCACAACGACTGCCGGCCTCGGCATTTCCGCCTATGGCGGGCGCAGCGTGCTGGTGGAAGCCGGTGGCGTGGTCCTCGGCCTGGGCATTGCGGCAATGCATTATACCGGTATGGCCGCCTATAATGTTCAGGGCATGATTTTCTGGGATCAGGCCTATGTCATCGCCTCGCTGATATTGGGAGCTGTGCTCGGCGCCATTGCGGTCAATCGCGTTGCCCGGCCTGTTAACCGTTTCTGCCAGTATAGCGCGGTGGCGTTTCTCATCCTCGCCATTGCCTCGATGCATTACACCGGCATGGCGTCGATGTCCTTCGCCTTCGACCCGCGCATCGTCATTCCGGAAAACCTGCTTCCGCCGGCCATCATGGGCGGAGGCGCCATTGCGGTGACGCTTCTGCTTCTGGCGCTCGGGCTCTCCACTTATGTCATCGATGCGCAGTCCACCCAGCAGGCGGTTGCCCGCTATCGCCATCTGTCGTTGCACGATCCGCTGACGGGCATTCCCAACCGTGCGGCATTCATCGAGCATCTCAATCGTCGCACACGCCATGTCTCGCTGGGCGCACACACCGCGCTCCTTTCCATTGATCTCGACCGTTTCAAGGAAATAAATGACGTGCATGGCCATGCGGCAGGCGACGCCGTGCTGCGCGCCATCGCCGACCGCGCGAGTTCCGTGCTGAAGACCGGAGAGTTTCTGGCCCGCATGGGCGGCGATGAATTTGTGGCGATGACCCATTCCTATTACACCCGCGCCGACGGCGCGGAATTCGCCCAGCGATTGATCGAACAGATCAGCAAGCCGGTGGAATGGAACGGGCAGACATTTTCGGTTGGCGCAAGCGTCGGTATATCGGTTCGCAATACCGGCTCCATCGATGCCGATACGCTGATGGCCCAGGCGGATGTCGCCATGTACCGGGCAAAAAGCGGTACTTCGGAAACCATATGCTTTTACGACAAATCCATGGACGAGGCCGCGCGTGAGCGCAACGTGCTGGCCATCGCCATGCGCAGCGGCCTCGCCAATAACGAGTTCGAGCTTTATTACCAGCAGCAGAACGACACCAAAAGCGGCAGCATCGTCGGTTTCGAAGCGCTTTTGCGCTGGAACCATCCCGAACGGGGCATGGTTTCGCCGACCGAATTCATTCCGATCGCCGAACAGACCGGCTTTATCGTCGAACTGGGCGAATGGGTTCTGAGAGAAGCCTGCGCGCAGGCTGCGCGGTGGAAAAAGTCACTCGCCATTGCCGTTAACGTCGCGCCGCAGCAGCTTGCGGATAATGATTTCCCCGACAAGGTTGAGAGAATTCTTGCCGAAACGGGACTTGCGCCGGAAAGGCTCGAGCTGGAAATTACCGAAGGCAGCATCATCGCCGACCACCGCCACGCGCTCGTCACCATCCGCAAACTCAAGTCGCTCGGCGTCAAGATCGCCATGGATGACTACGGCACGGGCTATTCCTCGCTTTCGACGCTGCAGAGCTTCCCCTTCGACAAGATCAAGATCGACCGGGCCTTCATCGATGGCCTGTCGACCAACGTGCAGTCGGAGGCGATCGTTCGCTCGACGCTCATTCTGGCGCACAGCCTCAATATTCCGGTGCTTGCGGAAGGAGTCGAAACCAAGGCCCATATCGAGTTCCTGCGGCGTGAAGGTTGCCTGCAGGTGCAGGGCTTCTTTTTCGGCAAGCCCGGTCCGCTGACCTCCATCGCCAATCTCGTGGACGATACGTTCCTTTCGGCCGAGGATGAAACGGACGTTACCGCCGGCCGGCGTTATTTCAAGGCGGTCCGATAGTCCGGCGGCACCTGCGGCTGCGCCCGGCAAGGCCGGTCGCGAAATTTTTTGTTGAAACATGGCCGCTTCCAGCGCACCATCGCCGAAAAGCTTTGGGAGGAGCGTATGCCGACAGACATCGCCCATGCGGAACGCGTGTATGAAACCGCGCGCCATCGTTCCGCAGCCGCAAGTTCTCCGATTGTCGCCTCCTGGCGTCGCTGCATGGTCAAACATCATCTTGCACCGGAGGAAAACCGCAAGCCGATCTTTCTCAGCGAGTATGAGTTCCGCCGCGCCCGCGAAAGTGCGGCCGGCCTGATTGCCGAAAGCACGGATGAACTCGACCGCATTTTCCAAAGCGTCGGCAGATCCGGCTGCTGCCTGCTTTTGACCGACGCGCAGGGCGTTGCGCTGGAGCGGCGCGGCGCTTCGGGCGATGACCGTGATTTCCGTGCGCTTGGCCTCTGGTCCGGGGCGGTCTGGAGCGAAGAAAGCGTGGGCACCAACGGTATCGGCACGGCGCTGGTGGATGAGCGCTCGGTGGTGGTCTACCGCGATCAGCATTTCTTCACGTCGAATACCGAACTCTGCTGCACCACGGCTCCCATCCGCGATCATACCGGCCGGGTGACCGGCGCGCTCGATATTTCCACCTGCCGCGACGACATCAACGAGATGACTTTCTCCTTCGTCACCCAGGCGGTGAAGGATGCGGCGCAGCGTATCGAGGGCAATCTTTTCCGCCGCGCCTTTCCGGGTGCGCGCATCGTCGTCGTGCCGAGCGGGTTCGGAGCGGCGCTGTCGCTGCTCGCCGTAGATCAGGACGATCTCGTGCTGGGCGCGACCCGTGCCGCACGCCTTGCGTTGAAGCTGGACGATGCCCGCATCGCGCAGGGACTGCCCGCCGCCGATGTTCTTCAGGAGCAACGCCACGATGGCGGTTCCGATCTTGCGGAAGCGGAGCGCTCGGCGTTGCGGCGCGTGTTGTCGCGCACCAACGGCAATGTCACGCAGGCCGCGTCCTTGCTCGGCATCAGCCGGGCCACGCTTCATCGCAAGATGAAGAAATTCGACGTTCATTGACGTCCTTGTGGTTGCGATCCGGCCGATCGCGCCGGATCAACGCGGCTTTGTCGCAGATGTGAGACAATGTGCGCTGCGGAACCGCGTCGCCCCTCTACCGAACCGCGCCATCTAGGCCCACCTTCCTCCCATGCGGTCCGCTGCGGATCGTTTTCATCAGGGAGGATGAAATCATGAACATTCAGGTTCAGCAGAAAGCGGGCGAAGCGCCCTTCAAGCTGAAATACGGCAATTACATCGGCGGCAAATGGGTGGAGCCGAAATCCGGCCGCTACATGGACAATCTCTCGCCGGTGACCGGCCACAAGATCTGCGAAGTGCCGCGTTCGGACGCATCCGACATCGAGTTCGCGCTGGATGCCGCCCACAAGGCCCGCGACAAATGGGGCAAGACGAGCGTGACGGAGCGCTCCAACATCCTGCTCAAGATCGCCCAGCGGATCGAGGACAATCTCGATCTCATCGCCCGTGCCGAAACCTGGGATAACGGCAAGCCGCTGCGCGAAACCACCAATGCGGATATTCCGCTCGCCATCGACCATTTCCGTTATTTCGCGGGCTGCATCCGCGCCCAGGAAGGCACGATCGGCGAAATCGACAACGATACGGTCGCCTATCACTTCCATGAGCCGCTCGGCGTGGTCGGCCAGATCATTCCGTGGAACTTCCCGATCCTGATGGCTGCGTGGAAGCTTGCACCGGCGCTTGCCGCCGGCAATTGCGTGGTGCTGAAGCCGGCGGAACAGACACCGGCCTCGATTCTCATCGTGATGGAACTGATCGAAGACCTGCTGCCGCCCGGCGTCCTCAACATCGTCAACGGCACGGGCCTCGAAGCCGGCAAGCCGCTGGCGCAGAGCAACCGCATCGCCAAGATCGCCTTTACCGGCTCCACCTCGGTCGGCAAGGAAATCATGCGTTATGCGGCCGACAACGTCACCAACATCACGCTGGAGCTGGGCGGCAAGTCGCCGAACATCTTTTTCGCCGATGTGATGAACGAGGACGATGCCTTCCTCGACAAGGCGCTCGAAGGTTTCGCCTTCTTCGCGCTCAATCAGGGTGAGGTCTGCACATGCCCCTCGCGTGCGCTGGTGCATGAATCGATCTATGACCGCTTCATGGAAAAGGCGATCAAGCGCGTTCAGGCGATCAGCCAGGACGATCCGCTCAATCCGTCGACCATGCTGGGCGCGCAGGCCTCGCAGGAACAGTTCGACAAGATCATGGGCTATCTGGAGATCGGCAAGAAGGAAGGCGCCAAGGTTCTGACCGGCGGCGACCGCAAGACGCTGACGGGCGATCTGAAGGATGGCTATTACATCCAGCCGACCGTCTTCGAAGGCAACAACAAGATGCGGATTTTCCAGGAGGAAATCTTCGGCCCGGTCGTTTCCGTCACCACCTTCAAGACGTTGGAAGAGGCGCTCGAAATCGCCAATGACACGGTTTACGGTCTGGGCGCAGGCGTCTGGAGCCGCGATACCAACATTGCCTATCGGGCCGGCCGGGGCATCGAAGCGGGCCGCGTGTGGACGAATTGCTATCACGTCTATCCGGCAGGCGCTGCCTTTGGCGGCTACAAGCAGTCGGGCATCGGTCGCGAGACCCACAAGATGATGCTCGACCATTACCAGCAGACCAAGAACCTGCTCGTGTCCTACAGCCCGAACAAGGTCGGTTTCTTCTGAGGTCCTCCCCGGAAGCCGGCGAGGGGCTGTGGTGCCAGATCGCCGGCGTGTTCCCAGGGGCTTCGGCCCCTGGGAGCCCGGCTTCAAACAGAAAGGCCGGAGGTTTTGCCTCCGGCCTTTTTTCGTTGCGGTTTATGCCGCGTAACGCTGGTCCCGTTGGCGGGGGGCGCCGACCGAGAACTGCCCCACCTGTTCGGTCAGGCCGTCCGCCTCGCTGGATAGCGAGAAAGCGGCCGCCGTCGTTTCCTCCACCATGGCCGCGTTCTGCTGCGTTACATGGTCGAGTTCGTTGACGGAGGCGTTGATTTCGCTGAGGCGGCCGGACTGTTCACGCGATGCGGTGGCGATCTCGCCGATCTGGTCGTTGACGGACTGGATGCGTTTCTGGATCTGCTCGAGGCTTTCACCGGTCTTCAGCACCAGCGCCACGCCGCTTTCCACATCGCCCGCCGAGGTGGCGATCAGCGTCGTGATGTCCCGGGCGGCGGCTGCCGATTTCTGGGCAAGCTCGCGAACTTCCTGCGCCACAACGGCAAAGCCCTTGCCGGCTTCGCCGGCGCGGGCGGCTTCCACACCGGCATTCAGCGCCAGCAGATTGGTCTGGAAGGCGATCTGGTCGATGACATCGATGATCTGGCGGATCTTGGCCGACGAGGTCTCGATGCGTTCCATCGCCACGATCGCTTCTTTAACGACAGCCGTGGACTTGTGCGCATCTTGCATCGTGCCCGCCGTCGCCTCGACGGCGACATTGCAGCGCGACAGCGAGAGATTGACGGCCTGCGTCATGTCTCCGAGTGCCGCTGCCGCTTCCTCAAGGGCTGCGGCCTGGCGTTCGGTGCGCCGCGACAGGTCTTCCGATGCGCTTTTCAGTTCGCCGGAGCCGGAGCGGATGGCATTGGCGCTTTCGCCGATGTTGGAGATGGTCGCTTCCAGGCCTGCCATGGAGTTGTTGAAGTCGATGCGCAGATGATCGAGCGACGGCACGAAGGATTTGTCGATGCGGAGATCGAGCCTGCCGGCCGCGAGATTGGCAAGACCGGTGGCAAGTGCGTCGACAGCCTCTTCCAGTTCTTTCGCGCTTCTTGCCTTTTCCATTTCCCGCTGGGCGCGTTCTTCGTCCAGTTCTTCGCTCTTGCGATGGGATTCGGCTTCCATGCGCTGCTTGTCCAGAATGCCCTGACGGAAGGATTCCAGCGCGCGCGCCATGATGCCGATCTCGTCGCCACGGGAAACGGCCTTGATCTCGATGTTGTTTTCACCGCCGTTCAGGCGCTCCATCAGCCCCGCAAGGCCGGTCAGCGGCTTGGTAAGGCTCGCGGAAACGAAAATGCCGATCAGCGTCATGATCGCAAGCACGGCAAGTGTCGCAACCGTTGCCCAGAAGGCGAGATCGTTGGCGGCGGCGAGGACCTTGCTTTCCTGCTGGCCGATGGCCAAAAGATGTTTCTGGCCGAAGACGGAGACCGGGCGATAGGCATAGAAGATGTTGCCCGCAGGTGTCTGCGCCATCACCGTTCCGGCGTTGTTTGCGTTGGAAAGGGCGGCGAGGCTTTCGGAAACCGCAGCGTCAGCACCGCCCGACAGTACGCCGGCCCGACGTTTGCCGTCGGCGCTCAGGAGAACGGCGTCATCGATGGTCTTGCCGGTTTCCTCGGGCGTCACCACCGCGCCGATGCGATCAGCGGCGATGCGCATGATGACGGCGCCCTTGCGCTGGAGCTGGCCCCAGTTGGAGACGGCGAGCGGCATGCCGATCATGGCCGAATGATTTTCGCCGCCGCTGAAGCCAGTGGTGCTGACCACGCCGTCCTTGCCGGCTTCGATGCGGTCGAACAGGTCCTTGATCGCGGCGTTCTGCGGTTCCGTCACGCTGGTGAGGAAGTTCTTCCCCTTGGTTACGGTGTAAATAATGAGGCCGGTCTTGTCGATCACATAGATGTCGCTGACACGGGTGTTGCGCCAGACGCTGGCGATGGCGGCGTTGATGGTGGCGTGGCGAATGGCATAAAGCAGTCGCAGGCCTTCGCCATTGAAGGAGGCGCGCTCCTCTTCGGAGACGCCCTCGCGCCGGAAAGCCTGGATGATCGCATCCCTTTCCGTCGGCACAACGGTGGTCATCGTTTCCAGCGCCTGTGCGACCGCGGCGTTCTGCGACAATTCGGAAATGCTCTGTTCGACGCGCAAAGTATAGGCATCAAGCTGCTTGGACTGGTTGCCTGCAACCGTTTCGAGCCTGATTTCGCTGGCGTCGATCAGTCCCGCCTTCCCCATCTCGTAGGACAATAGCCCCACGGAAAGACATGAAACCAGCGTTGCGCCCGTGACGAGCGCTGCGAATTTGGCCTTTATCGACAATGATTTAGCTTTGACAGCAGTCGGATTTACACCCGGCATCCTGTTTCCTCCCCCCAAAAAACGTGGCCATACCGTGGCAAAAATTGTTTACGGCCGCGTTAAAAGTGCTGGGAATTGTACGATTGTTTCCCGCATGCCGTGAAAAAATAGCCGGCCGCCACTGACGCGTTTCCCGTAATAAAACTGCAATAGAACGGGCGCATATCGAGTGAAGTTCAACGGCTGTTCATGTTCATGCAAGCTTTCCGCGCTCCTTCTCTCGCCACTATCAATGATGTCTGCAGACTGAATGCGGACGGATATGACGGAGCCAGCGTGAAACCGAGGCCGGATTTCGCCGTTGTCGTGCCCATGCACAATGAGCAAGCGAGTGTGGAAACGCTCGTGGCGGAGATTTTTGCCGCCTGCCTGCCTGTCGGCGCCTTCGAGATCGTGGTGGTGGACGATGCATCTTCCGACGGCACGGTCGATGCGGTGCTGGCGCTTGGCGATCGTTACCCGATGCTGCGGCTCGTCCGGCATGATCGTCAGGGCGGACAGTCTGCGGCGATCCACAGCGGTGTGCAGGCGGCGCGTGCGCCTGTCATCTGCATGCTGGATGGAGATGGGCAGAACCCGCCGGACAATCTGCCGGCTCTTCTCGCGCCGCTTCTCTCCGCCAGCGCTCCCAGCCGGCTCGGTCTTGTGGCCGGCCAGCGTGTCGGTCGGCGCGATACGCTTGGAAAACGTCTTTCCTCCCGCTTCGCCAATGGGCTTCGGGCGCGGATATTGAAGGACGGCACGCGCGACACCGGCTGCGGGCTCAAGGCCTTCCGCCGCGACGCCTATCTCGCCTTGCCCTATTTCGATCATCACCACCGCTATTTCCCGGCGCTGTTCAATCGCGACGGCTGGCAGGTCACCCATGTCGACGTCACGCACCGGGCGCGGCTGCACGGGAATTCCCATTACACCAATATCGGCCGCGCGCTTGTCGGCATCCACGACCTGATCGGCGTCGCCTGGCTGCTGCGCCGGCGCAAGCGCTCAAGCTGGGCTGAAACTTTCAAAACGGAGACATCGCCGTGAATGCACCGGCTTTATGGTCCATGCTGCATGTGAACAGCTGGAAGGAATTTCTGTGGGTCTGCACCGGCTTCATGGGCCAGATGCTGTTTACCATGCGTTTTCTGGTTCAATGGATTTCTTCGGAACGGGCGAACCGCTCGGTCATTCCGGTGGCCTTCTGGTATTTTTCCGTTCTCGGCGGTCTGGTGTTGCTTTCCTACGCCATCTGGCGGCGCGATCCGGTCTTCATTCTGGGCCAGGCGTCCGGCCTTTTCATCTATGCCCGAAATCTCTGGTTGATTCATGCCGAACGCCGCCAGCATGCATGAGGCGGCGACCCTGCCTTATGCGCAGGCAGGCGATGAGCGTCGATGGCTGACATTTGCATTCGCGGCGATTGTCCTTGTAACCGCGTTGCGCGTCGTTGGGCTGGCCTTCAACCGCACCGACCTTTTCGTCGATGAGGCGCAATATTGGCTATGGGGCAGGGAGATGGCGCTCGGCGCCTATTCCAAGCCACCCCTAATCGGCTGGCTTATCCGCGCGGCAACCATTCTGGGCGGCGGTGAGGGCACGTTTCAGGTTCGGCTGGCCGCGCCTGTGGTGCATGGCGTCGCGGCGGCGGCCATTCTTGCGCTCGGCCGCATGATCTATGATGTCAGGCTGGCATCCCTGGCCGCCCTTATCTATTTGACCCTGCCGGCCGTAACGCTCGGCAGCCTGTTGATCTCGACCGATACGCCGATGATGCTGTTCATCGTGCTGTCGATGATCTCCGTGCGGAAGCTTGCGCTGGCCCGCCGCGAGGGCAGGGCGGCGCTGGGCTGGAGCATCGCGCTCGGTCTCTGCTTCGGCCTCGGGCTGATGTCGAAATATGCGATGATCTATTTTCTGCCCTGCTTCATCGCTGCCGGCTGGCTTTGTGAGGCATGGCGCATCCGGCTGCGTGACGCGGTCATTGCTGCGCTCGTCTGCGTCGCCGTCATCGCGCCCAATCTGTGGTGGAACGCGGCGCATGATTTCATGACCGCACGCCATACGGCGGATAATGCGAACTGGCATGGCGTCCAGCTGAAGATCGGTTCCGCGCTGGAATTCTTCTTCTCGCAGGCGGGCGTGGTCGGACCGTTCGTTTTCGTCGGCATGGTCGTCGCAACAATTCGTGCGAAGAACGCCGAAACCCGGGCGCTGGTCGCTCTTTCGGTGCCGATCGTTCTGCTGATTACCGCGCAGGGTTTGATGTCACGGGCGCTCGCCAATTGGGCAGTCGGGGCCTATGCGGCGGGCGTGCTTCTGGCGGTGCCGGTCCTGACGTCGCGGCGTTGGCTCATCGTGTCCACGCTTGTACTTGGTAGCATCGTGGCCATCGCGCTGCCGCTGATGACCATTGCTGGAACGCAATTGCGCCTGCCGAAAGGTGAACTGGCGATGGCGCGGTATCTCGGGCGCGCCGAGCTGGTGTCGACCGGTCTGTTACGGGCGCGCGAGGCGGGTGCGGACGCCATCGTCGCTACCGACCGTTCGATACTTGCCGAGCTTTTTTATCAGCTTCGGGATGAGAAACAGGTGATGACGCGCGCGCTGCCCGAGACCGGCGTGCCTTCCAGTCACTATGCGCTTCTTTACCCGCTGAAACCGGGCGAGGCGAAAAATCCCCTGTTTCTGGCAAGTGCGGATGGCCTGCCGGCCTGCCTTGCCGGCGAAGCTCCGGTCGCCCGCTGGACCGCCGGGCCGGGTTTCCTCGAGGGCAGGGAAATCGGACTCTGGCGCCTGCTGCCGCGATGCATGCCGGAGGGCAGCAATGGACAATGATCTTTCGCATATGCGGATCACGATCTGGGTGACACTCGCGACATTGGCGCTCGTCATCCTGTTCGCGACCTTTCCCTCCATCGATCTGAGATTCTCCGCCCTGTTTTTCTCGCCCGTCGAGCAGCCATGGTCCGGCCGTGAGCCGTTTCCCGAATGGTTGCGGGATACGCTGCGCGAAGGTACGGAGCTTGCCACCCTTCTGGCTTTCACGATCCTTGTCGGCAATCTTCGGCTGGGCACGCTGCAAAGAACCGGCTGGCGGGTGTGGGCCTTCCTGTGTGGGCCGGTGATCCTCTGTGCCGGGCTTCTGGTCAATGGTGTGCTGAAGGCGACCATCGGTCGCGCGCGCCCATTCAGCGTCACCGAATTCGGCGGGCAGCAGCTTTTCACGCCGCCTTTTCAGTACAGTGCGCAATGTTATTCGAACTGCTCGTTTTCTTCCGGCGAAACCGCGCTGATCGCCAGTTTTTTCCTGCCGCTCTGCGTGCTCGTCTGGCCCCGGCTGCAACGGCGCGGACGGTTGGTGATGGGAGGCATCGCCGCCGGCATGATCGTCCTCATGTCCGGCTTGCGCATCGCGGCCGGCGGGCATTTCCTCAGCGATGTGGTGATGTCCATCCTGTTTTCCGCCCTCACAACCCTGTTTCTCTACCGGGCGCTGGTGATCGGACGTCATCGCCATCTGTTTACCGGCGATGCGGTCACAGCCGATACGGTCAGCATCTGGCGTAACGGTCGCCATGCTGTCCTGACCCGGGTTCGGCGCTGGTGGCCGAAAATCAAGGCCGCAGCCTCACGTCTGCAACGGCCGCCGGATGCGGGTGCGGCATCGTCTTAAGGGGAACTTCGGAGTTCGCTTCAATGAGGTGAATGACGAAGCGCGCCAGACACTCCTGCGTCATCCTCGGGTCTCCGAGGATCTGCGACCTGTTGATTTCATTCAACATGACTGGATCCTCGGCGCAGGGCCGAGGACGACGTCGAGGCAACCAGCGATTTCAACATGGAACGCAACCTGCCCGGGAATCTAAACCGGGCGGCAATTCGCCAAGCGGCAGAACGGTTGTCGAGGTTTGCCGCAGCTCTTCAGTCGAACAGGCCGGAAACCGACTGTTCCTGTGCGGTGCGGTTGATCGCTTCGCCGAGCAGGCCTGCGGTGCTGACCACGCGGATGTTATGCGCGGACTGGACACCGGTGGTCGGCTGTATGCTGTCGGTGATAACGAGTTCGCGCAGCTTCGAGGACGCAACACGGGCAACCGCGCCACCGGAAAGCACGCCGTGGGTGATATAGGCGGTAACGCTGGTGGCGCCCTTTTTCAGCAGCGCCTCGGCGGCATTGCAGAGCGTGCCGCCGGAATCGACGATGTCGTCGATGAGGATGCAGTCCTTGCCGGAGACATCGCCGATGACGTTCATGACTTCGGATTCGCCCGGACGGTCACGACGCTTGTCGACGATGGCCAGAAGACAGTCGAGACGCTTGGCGAGTGCACGGGCGCGAACCACGCCGCCAACGTCGGGCGAAACCACCATGACATTGTTGGTGTCGTAATGGTCCTTCACGTCGCGGGCGAGAATGGGCGCTGCGAAGAGATTGTCGGTGGGGATATCGAAGAAGCCCTGGATCTGGCCGGCATGGAGATCGAGGGTGAGAACGCGGTCGGCGCCGGCTTCGGTGATCAGATTGGCGACGAGCTTGGCGGAAATCGGGGTGCGGGGGCCGGCCTTGCGGTCCTGGCGGGCGTAACCGAAATAGGGAAGCACCGCGGTAATACGCTTGGCAGAGGAGCGGCGCATGGCGTCGATCATGATGAGCAGCTCCATCAGATGATCATTTGCCGGGAAGGAGGTGGACTGGACGATGAAAACGTCTTCGCCGCGCACGTTCTCGCTGATTTCTACGAATATTTCCTGGTCAGCAAACCGCTTTACAGTGGCATTTCCGAGAGGAACATTAAGATACTTGCAGATCGCTTCGGCAAGGTGCCGGTTCGAATTGCCTGCGAAAACCTTCATTGCGGCCGCCTGTTTCCATGCCATCGCCTTGCATCACGGGGCTCAATCCACCGTAACCAAGCGTCGTTCAAGGGGAGGAACATCCGGCTGAAAAGCCTTTGCCGGATACGCCTTGTTGCCATGCGCGCCTTAATAGCGCTGTTGCTTCCGATTGCAAGAGGACTCCGCGCTTTCGCAATGATTTTCGTGAAATCTCTGTGACTTCTCCCGCCGTTTTCACCTCATCCCTGTTGAGACTGCTTCCATGACGAATAGTCGTTGAGCGTTTTTGCAGCGATATCCTGCATGACCCTGTCGGTCACGGCGGCCCATGGATCGCTGCCTTTTGCCGCCACCGTTTCCTGCCCCTGCAGGCGGTGAAGCCGCACGCCATTGGCGTCCAGAATGTCCCAGACGTAAACGACATTGACCTTGGCGCCATCGGCAAAGGCGGAGAAATATCCCTTCAGGATGTTTTCGGCCGAATTGTCGTTTGAGGCCCGGATGGTCAGCCCCTTCGCCCGCGCTTCGGCCCCGAGCTGGCGCGACAGCGGCGTCACCGCCTGAACCGGGGCTCCGATGATAGGCAGGAAGCGGATGGAGTTTGCGGAAGAGGCGGGCGCAAGCGATGCCGTCTGCTGCGCGGGGGCGGGTTGAGCGGCGGCGGGTGGCTGGGTTGCGGTCTGGTTCTGGCGAAGCGGCTCGCCATACTGGCTGCCGTTGGACAGCGCCTGTGCCTGCGCCTGCAACGAGTTTTGCGGTGCATAGGCGGGAACGGATGTTGCGGTTGCCGGAGCGCCCGTGGGGGCGCGGTCGGCGGCGGCGGCCATCTGGTCGAGATCGCCCTGGGTCACGGGTGTCGACTGCGAGGCATTGTGGCCGACATCCACCTGCGGTGTAAGCGCTTCCGTCGTGTTGCAGCCTGACAGGGCCAGCATCATCGCTGGAACAATGATGGCCGGAAAAAGGGGGGTGAACCCCGTCCGGCTCATGCGATTTTCCCTCTCATGTTCCGCTCCTTCTTGCCCAAGGTGGCGCAATGTAAGGGCGGTTTTCCCGCTCTGTCAAACCCGGCAGCGATTTAAGCTGTGAGAAGATCGAGGTTGTGGCGCGAGAGCGGCTCCGGTGCGCCGTCGGTGGTCAGATAGGTCTGGCCGAGCGTCATGGCCGTGCCGGAATCGGAATCCATCACGATCATATGCACGAAGAGTGTCATGTCGGCGGTAATCTCCTGCGGATTGCCGGCATGGAACATCTGATGCTCCATCCAGGACGGCGAGAAGCGCGCGCCCAGCGAATAACCGCAGGAGTTCAGCCGGTGGCGGGTCAAGCCGCGTTCGTCCATCACGCGGGCATGCACGTCGAAGACATCGCCAAAGGTCTTGCCCGGCCCCAGCACCTCTTCGATGGCGGTGAGGTTTTGCAGGCAGGCGCTGTAAAGCTCCTTCTGGCGGAAGTCCTTTTCGCCGATTACCACCGTGCGCATCATGGCGGCATGGTAATGGGCGCTGACGCCGGCCCATTCCAGCGTCAGCTGATCCTTGTCGTCGAGCCTGCGGCGGCCGGCCTTGTAACGGCACAGCAGCGCATCCGCGCCGGAACCGACGATGAATTCATTGGCGGGGTAATCGCCGCCGCCGGCCAGGACCGCTCCCTGCATGGCCGCGAGAATTGCGGCCTCGTCCGCGCCGGGCCTGATGAGCGGCAGCGCCGCGTCCAGCGCCGCATCGGCCAGTTGGCCCGCCTTGCGCGCATGGGCGATCTCGGCCGGGCTTTTGACCAGCCGCAGTGTGCTGACCAGATAGGAAGCGTCGCTCATCTGGCAGAAGCTGGCGAGCTGGTTGTCCAGCAGGCGGGCGACGCGGCCGGTCATGCCGTGGGTGTCGTATTCGACGCCGATCTTTGCACCCAGCAGGTCCAGATCGCTCAGCAGGTTCTTCAGATCGAGCGTCGGGTCGGCATTGGGCCGGTCGACCCAGATCAGGATATTCTCGATGATGGAGGTATTGCGGGCCTGGCGCAGATCCGCCGAGCGGGTCAGAAGCGTCATGGAGCCATCCGATTTGACCACCAGCGTCTGGAAGAAGCAGTAGCCGAACGTGTCGTAGCCGGTCAGCCAATACATGCTTTCCTGCGCGAAAAGCAGAAGGGCGTCCAGCTTCTCCTCGGCCATTTTTGCGAGCAGACGCTCGCGGCGGGCATCGAATTCCGAAAGCTCGAAATGCAGGGCCATGTCAGTCCTCCAGAATTGCGATTGCGGAAATCTGCCGGCCATAATCGGGTTCGGCGCGGTGGGTGGTGCGGCGGTAGGAATAGAAGCGATGTTCGTCGGGATAGGTGCAGAGGCCGAGATTTTCCGCTTTCACACCGGCTTTCGTCAGCCGGTCGATGGTGAATTGCTTGAGGTCGAACAATGCGTGACCTTCCTTCTCCGTCCCGGCGAAATAATTCGCATAGGCCGGATCAATATCGGTGAAACGCGCCACATATTCCGGACCAACCTCATAATTGTTCTGACTGATCGAAGGGCCGAGCGAGGCGGCGATGCGCTCCCGGCTGGCGCCGAGCGTCGTCATGGTCTCGATGGTGTTTTCGAGCACGCCGAACAGCGCGCCTTTCCAGCCGGCATGGGCGGCACCCACGACGCTGGCTTCCGCATCGGCAAACAGGATCGGGCCGCAATCGGCGCTCAGCACGCCAAGCACGAAACCCGGTGTCGCGGTTACCATGGCGTCGGCCTGCGGGCGGCTGCCGTCATAGGTTTCATCGACCACGAGAACATCGGGGGAATGGATCTGGTGCACGGTGGCGAGGCGCTCCGCCGACAGGCCGAACCATTGCGTTACGCGCCGACGGTTTTCCTGCACCCGTTCCGGTTCGTCATGCGAGCCGAGGCCGACATTGAGGCCCTGATAAAGCCCTTCCGACACCCCGCCCTGCCGGGTGAAAAAACCGTGACGGATACGGTTTTTGCTATAGTCGGCGAGCAGGGGACTCTGGATGGGGAGCGGCAGCGTTGCGTTCTGCATGGTGCGGGAGTTCCTTGGAGAATATCGCTGTTGGCCAGTGAGGTACGGTTAAGCGAGATGTTTCCGGTTGCCGCGGCGTTGCGCGGCGTGTGTGATGCAGTGTGCCTGCTTCGTGTGTCGCGGCGATGTTGGCCCAGAGGTGATTGCGCTGTCAATCCACCGCGCGAAACGGCAGGAGATGAAGCGCGGGACTTGAAACGGCGATGACCTTGAAAAGTTCCCCCATCTTGCCGGCGCCTTCGCCGGCGAGGCGGTTGACCGCTTCGGCGATTTCCAGCGTTTGGTCCGGCGTGGCTTTGGCGGCAAGTGCGGCCGCGCGTTCCTTGAGACCGAGGCCATAGAGAAAGTCGCCCTGTCTCAGGGTGCCGTTGACGTGTACGCCGGTTGCTTCGGCCGTTTTCACGAGGCTTTCGAAATCGACATGGCTGGTGAGATCGGCTTCGCCGGGATGCGCAAGCGCCGGGTCGAAGGCATGGTTGCGCATGGCCTGCAACGTATCGCCATAACCGGCGACCAGATGGCCGTAATCGATGGCGAGCGCCGTGCCGCCATGGGCGGAGAGGCGCTGGCAGATCGCGGTCATCACGGCTTCGCGGGCAGGCGAAATCTCGACTATGGCGCCAATCGGCTGCCGTTCCGGCTGCGGCGGCAGCAGGGCCGGGTCTATGCCGGCAAGCCCGGTCGAGAACACAAGTTCGTCATTGGCGTCGAGGCTGACGACCCGTTCGCGGAAACCCTGTGGTGTTTTTATGAATTGCCGGATCGGAATGGCGTCGAAAAGCTCGTTGGCGACGAGGAGCAGGAAACCTTCCGGCACATCGTCGAAACTGTCATGCCAGGTCAGCCTGTCCGCATGTGCGGCCAGCGTTTCCTTCTGGATGGCGGAAAGGCGGGGGCTGGTTTCGACCAGATGCACCCGCATCGTCTCGTAAAGCGGCGGTGCGATGCGGCGGATGACGCGCAGCATGTCCGACATCATGGTGCCGCGGCCGGGGCCGATTTCCACCAGCTGGGTTTCCATGGGGGCGCCGTGCCTCTGCCAGGCGTGGACCACGAAAACGCCGAGCATTTCGCCGAAAAGCTGGCTGACTTCAGGTGCGGTGATGAAATCGCCCGAACGGCCGAAGGGCTCGCGGCTCCTGTAATAACCGTGCTCCGGGTCGGCGAGGCAGAGCGAGAAGAAGTCGGTAACGCTAAGCGGACCGTTGAGCCGGATAAGTGATTTAATGCGTTGCGCGAGCGGTGTCGTCATGGCGGGTCATACCGTTCAGGCGCTTTTTGCCGCGCTGCGCGCCCGCAGAACCGCCCAGAGGCCGAGAGCGAACATCGGCGTGGAGAGCACCATGCCCATGGTCAGCCAGTTGCCGGCGAGATAACCGATCTGGGCGTCCGGCTCGCGGAAGAACTCTACGAAGATGCGCGATAGCGCGTAACCGCAGACGAAGATGCCGGTGACGACGCCGGGCGTCTTCAGCGCCCTGAAGGCGTAGATGGCGATTGCAAGAACGATGACGAGCACGAGGCCTTCGAGGCCGGCTTCATAAAGCTGGCTCGGGTGCCGCGCGAAGGGGCCGCCGGTCGGGAAGACGACCGCCCATGGCACGTCGGCGATGCGCCCCCACAATTCGCCGTTGATGAAATTGGCGATGCGCCCAAACAGCAGGCCGATGGGTGCTACGGCCGCGACGATGTCGAACATGCTCCAGACCGGAATGCTGTTCTTGCGGGCGAAAAGGATCATGGCGATGGTGGTGCCGATCAGGCCGCCATGGAACGACATGCCGCCGTTCCATATCTCGATTGCCCTGATGGGATTGGCGGCGACGGCGGCGAGATCGTAAAACAGGATGTAGCCGATGCGCCCGCCGAGTACGATGCCGCCGGCTGCCCAGAGGATGAAATCGTCAAGATGCTGCGCCGAGATCGGCGACGTCTCGTTCGGCCACAGGCGATCCGTGCGGGCGAGGCGACGGGCATAAAACCAGCCGAGCATGATGCCCGCGACATAAGCGATGCCGTACCAGTGGATCGAGAGCGGGCCGAGGGACAGCGCTACCGGATCGATATTGGGGAATGGCATGATGGCGAGTTGGGTGGGAGCGGCTAACAATCCGTATATTCCGTCATCGTTGCGGGGCGGACAACGGAACGAGCCATTGCCTCATGGGGCCGGGCGATGATGCTCACCGGTCTCCCTGACGCCAAGGAAAATGGCGATTGCGATGGCGGCGGTCAAGGTTATTCTTCAAGCTGCGGCTTAAGATAGCAAAGGCCATGCAAGCTCTTGCGATTTTTCGATTTCGCTTGCAAGGCGGCGATGGAGTGCATACCTGAAGGCTAGCAACAGCGGGCAAGACGATGCCCCTGAACCGACGAAGGATGAGCGCCATGAGCACGACAGGCACCAACCGTTTTCTGGATGAATTCGCCAAGCTGATGACCGATGCGGCCGGCGCGGCGCAGGGTGTGCGCAAGGAAGCCGAAGCCGCTTTTCACGCCCAGGCGGATCGTTGGCTGAACAGTCTGGACGTCGTCCGGCGCGAGGAATTCGATGCCGTTCGCGAAATGGCCATTCAGGCGCGTGATGAAAACGACGCGCTGCGCGCCCGTATCGAGGCTCTGGAAGCGAAGCTTTCCGCCGCCAAGGACTGATTTTTTAACGCTTTTTTCGATGGGTCCCGGATCGCTTGCGATTCCGGGACTTTTTGTTTTCGGCCCATTCCGCCCGAAATGACTCCCGGTTGTTAAAATCATCCCTCCTGCGCGAATTTTTTGGGGCCTGTGGACACTTCCAAAAAACGCAATCGGCAGAGTCGCTTATGTATCTCGCCTGAGGTGATGGGGGAGGAGATATCCACTGTTCAAAAAGCAAAAATGGCGGGGAAGGGGTGGCAGCAGGACTCGGCCATTATACACTGATTTTAAATGATGATTCGAAAAGACCTGGTAAGCTCCAGACAGGGTGAATGCGTAATTCTGGTGGTGTCGGGCAATCGTCTCAAATGTTTATCCCGGTTTGTATGTGCGTTTTGTGCCCGGCGTTCAAAACAGGACATTCCTACCGGCTGAGAAGGTGCCGCATGAGTCTGATAGAATTTGAAATTGAGCGTCAGTCCAATCCCGTGGACATGATCGAGATCGTCGCGGCCTCGAACGACTGGTCGTTCGAACGTTCGGGCGAAGACGAGATCGCCATGACCGTCGCCGGTCACTGGGCCGACTATCACGTCTCCTTTTCATGGATGGAAGAGTTCGAGGCGCTGCATCTTGCCTGCGCCTTCGACATCAAGGTGCCGGATCAGCGCGTCAACGAAGTCATTCGTCTGCTCTCCCAGGTCAACGGTCAGGTGCTGATGGGGCATTTCGATCTGTGGCGGCAGGAAGATGTGGTGATCTTCCGCCAGTCCCTGCTTCTGGCGGGCGGCGCCGAACCGAACAACCAGCAGGTGGAAGTGCTGCTTTCCAGCGCGCTGGAGGCCTGTGAACAATATTATCAGGCATTCCAGTTCGTCGTCTGGTCGGGGCTGGATGCGAAAAGTGCAATCGAAGCGGTCATGTTCGAGACCGTCGGAGAAGCGTAAGATGGTATATAAGGCTTCCGGGCCGCTCGTCCTGGTGGGCGCCGGCAATATGGGCGGCGCTCTGCTTTCAGGCTGGCTGAAAAAGGGCGTGCCGGGATCGCAGGTCATCGTGATCGATCCGCGCCCTTCCGACGCGATGCGGACGACGATTGCGGAAGCCGGAGCCACCCATAGCGAAAGCGTGCCCGAGGGTGTGAAGGCCGGTATTCTTTTCGTGGCGGTGAAGCCGCAGATGATGGAAGCCGTACTGCCCTCACTGAAACCCCTGCTGGGCCCGAATACGGTCGTCGTTTCGATTGCCGCGGGCACCACCATCGGCACGTTCGTTTCGCATTTCGGCAAGGTTGCGGCCGTGCGGGCCATGCCCAACACACCGGCCATGGTCGGCCGTGGCGTCACGGGGGCCTATGCCAACGAGCTGTTGACGCCGGAGCTTAAAACGGTGGTGGACGGGCTGCTGAAAGTCAGCGGCCCGGTCGAATGGGTGGATGCCGAAAGCGATATCGACGCGGTAACCGCCGTTTCGGGAAGCGGCCCGGCCTATGTCTTCTATCTGGTGGAATGCATGGCCGAAGCCGGCCGCAAGGCCGGTCTGCCGGCGGATGTGGCCATGCGTCTGGCGCGCGAGACCGTGGCCGGCGCCGGTGAGCTGCTGCATCAATCCTCCGACGAAGCGGCGCGCCTGCGCCAGAATGTCACCTCGCCGGGCGGCACCACGGCTGCGGCGCTGTCCGTTTTGATGGCGGAAGACGGCATGCAGCCCCTGTTCGACAGGGCGGTCGCTGCCGCAAAAACCCGCGCTGAAGAGCTGGCGGGCTGAAGGGACGGGCGATGAGCGGTGAAATTTCCTATGCCGATTTCGAGAAGGTCGATATCCGCGTCGGCACCATCATTGAGGCCGAGCCTTTTCCTGAGGCGCGCAAACCTGCCTTCAAGGTGAAGATCGATTTCGGGCCGGAGATCGGCGTCAAAAAATCCTCGGCGCAGATCACGGTGCATTACACGCTGGAAAGCCTTGTCGGCCGGCAGGTTCTGGGCGTGGTGAATTTTCCGCCGCGCCAGATCGGCCCTTTCCGGTCCGAGGTTCTGACGCTCGGTTTTGCCGATGCCAATGGCGATATCGTGCTTGCCGCCGTTGAACGGCCAGTGCCGAACGGCGAGAAAATGTGCTGATGGAACACAACGGCTCAGTGCCGGAGTAAATGGAAACGGCAAGTCCGGGTCACACTTTCCGATCCGGTGCTTTAAGCCGGAATTTTGACGATTACCCGCAATCCACCCATCGGGCTTTCATCGAGCGTCACATCGCCGCCGTGGCTGCGGGCGATGTCGCGGACGATGGAAAGGCCAAGGCCGGTGCCCGAAGCATTGAGGTTGCGCGCCTCGTCCAGCCGGAAGAACGGCTTGAACACATCCTCGCGTGAGTTTTCCGGAATGCCCGGCCCGTCATCGTCAAAGGTCATGATGATGGAACGCGGCGCCTTGCGGATATCGATGTGGAGATTACCGGCGTAGCGCCGTGCATTTTCGGCAAGATTGGCGACGAGCCGGGACAGCGCGTTCGGCCGCGCGATGATCCGCTCGATATTATAAAGCTCGTAGCTGAATTTCTTGCCGTGCAGCTCGAAATCATGGCTGATTTTTTCGAGAAGGGCCGGAAGCTCCAGCGTGCCGACATCCTCTTCGACATCGGTACGGGCAAAGGTCAGATAGGCCTCCAGCATCGACTGCATGTCCTCGACATCCTTGTCGAGCCCCTCGAGGTCGGGATTGTCGCCCGCGAGCGCCAATTGCAGCTTGAAGCGGGTGAGGATGGTGCGCAGGTCGTGGCTGACGCCGTTCAGCATGGCGGTGCGCTGCTCCATCTGCCGCTCGATACGCTCGCGCATCAATATGAAGGCGAGGCCGGCGCGCCGCACCTCATCCGCACCGCGCGGGGAATAGCCGCTGATCTTCTGGCCCTTGCCGAAGTTTTCCGCCGCCTTGGCGAGCGCTTCGATGGGTTTGATCTGCCCGCGCAGGAAGAGGATGGAGATGGCGATCAGCACCAGCGATGCCCCGACCATCCAGACAAGGAAGATATGGGTGTTGGAGGCATAGGCCGCGCTGCGGCTGGTGAAGACACGCAGTGTCTTGTCTTCCAGCTGGACGCGGATTTCGACCAATGAACCATTGCCATAGGTGTCGATCCAGAACGGTCGGCCGATCTGCTGCGTTAACTGATCCGCCAGAATCCTGTCGAGGATCGAAAACAGCGGCTCAGGTCTTGGAGCAGGCAGATCCGCCTTCGGTTCGATATAGACGCTCAGACCCAGCTTGTCGCGGGCGATGCGGATGACGCGTTGATAGTCGTCTTCCTCCGGGTCTGTCTGCAGAAGCTCGATGATCGCGGCGATATCGCGCGTCACGGCGGAGGAGAGGCGTTCCGTCACGAGCTGCCAGTGGCGTTCCATGAAAACGGCCGCGACCACGGCCTGAAGCAGGATCATCGGCAGGATGATGATGAGCAGCGAACGGGTGTAGAGGCCGGTTGGCAGCCAATGGCGCAGCCATCTGCCCGACATGCGCCAGGCCTTGGCCACGCCGCTGTTTCTGACCGTGCTGAGAAAATCGAGGCTCGCCATGGCCGTGCGTTCGCCCTTCGTTGGGTGCTCGTCAGTCCACGCTCAGGCGGTAACCGATGCCGCGCACCGTTTGCAGATAGACAGGATTGGCAGGGTCGTCCTCGATCTTTCGGCGAAGACGGTTGATCTGCACGTCGATGGTTCTTTCGCCCACTTCCGATTCCGCTTCCACCAGCTCGTGGCGGGGAATGGTATCGCCGGCGCGCAGCGCAAAAAGCAGCATGATCTCCTGCTCGCGATCCGTCAGGCGGATCGTTTCGGGGCCGCGCCGCAATTCCTTTTTGGGGATGGAGAAGCTGTAGGGGCCGAACATGATCTGTTCGATCTTGGGCGTATCGGGCGAGGTATTGCGCCGCAGGATGTTGTTGATGCGAAGGACGAGCTCGCGCGGGTCGAAGGGTTTGGCGAGATAATCGTCCGCTCCGGCTTCCAGCCCGGCGATGCGCGAATCCGCTTCCGACCGGGCGGTCAGAAGGATGACCGGCACGGATTTGTCCTCGTTCAGCGAACGGGTCAGCGAAAGTCCGTTTTCGCCCGGCATCATCACGTCGAGGATGAGCAGGTCGAAACGGATGCCCACCATTTTGCGCCGTGCTTCGGCGGCATCTGCCGCCACGGAGATGCGATAGCCCTTGTCGCCCAGAAAGCGCTGCAGGAGATCGCGAATGCGGGCATCGTCGTCGACGATCAGGAGATGGGCCGCATCGTCATCCGCCGGTGGACGTTTTGTCGGTGCTGTCGCCATCGTCACTCGTCCTCCACGGTGGTGGTCGTCGTCGGGCTGCGCATCTGCGCCAGGAATTTGCGCACGCAGGCGCGGGCGTCCGGCCCGAGACCTTCCAGCGCGCGGTCGATGCGGCGCGATTGCGGCTCGCTCAGCGCCAGCGCCAGTTCACGGCCCGTCAGCGTGGGGTAAAGCCTGCGCTGGCGGCGGTCTTCCGGGCCCGCCATCTGGCGGATGTAACCGTCGTCGATCAATTGCTTCAGCACACGGGCAAGGCTCTGCTTTGTAATCTGCAGCGTATCGAGCAGATCCGCCACCGTCATGCCCGGCTGACGGCTGACGAAATAGACCACCCGGTGATGCGCCCGCCCATATTCTAGCTTCGACAGAATGACATCTGGATCGGAGACGAAATCGCGATAGGCGAAAAACAGCGCCTCGATCGTGTCGAAGTCGATCTTGCCGTCGTCAACCTTCGGGAGTGCCGGTGTCTGCCTGGCGGCTGCGGTTTTAAGCGATTGCGGTGGCACTACGGTTCCTTCATATTCTGCGGCTGTCTGATCATAGGCTGACAGGCGTCGATGCGCCAATATTCTGTAAACATAGCCGAAAATGCGTCCGCTCGGGAGAATGCCGCGATCATTTTCTGTTGCGGTGGATAATATGGCGCGGGTGCGGGTGCAACTGGAATCCTGAGTGACCTTTACCGGAAATAGAAAAGAGCGCGGAAACTCCGCGCTCTTCATCCGTCTCTTGATGTCCGCCGTGCGTTTACTGATAGACGTAAACGATCCGTCGCGTCGAAGGTTCTACCAGAACCGGCACGTCGTTCACCCGGACATAACGATATTGATAGTCCGGAATTTCGACGAGACGCGTATCCGACGGCAACACACTGCCGACGGCTATGTCGCCGTCATAGGTGACGGTGTCTGCGGGATGTTCGTCAATGTAGGTGATCACCGATTGCGGCGGATCGACCTCACCGACGCGGCCGAGGTTCGGATCGCCGGGATTGGGCTCTGCCTGCACGCTCGAGGTCGTTTCGTAGGTCACAACCGGCACGCTGAGTTCCGAGCGGCGCTGTTCGAGAATGACCGGAGAGCCCTCATACATGACATTCAGATAATCGGCGTGGGCCCAGCCGCGCAGACCGTTGACTTCGATCCGGCACCAGCTGCTGCCTTCCATGCAGCCATCCAGAACCGCATTGCTGCCGCGGGTGGCCAGTCCCACTTCGGGATAGTCTTCACCGGGGCCTGAGCGAACGGAAATATCCGATGCGGTGGTGGCGACCATGGCGGCGTTCGCGAAACCGGCCATCAAGGCGAAGGCGCCGCCAGCCATGAGCATTTTAAGCGTCTTGTCCATGTGTCTCACTCCTTTCAAGACTGGAGCTACAACGTCGCAACCATCGGGGCGTTCCACATTTTTTGCCGGCAATTCCCGCCATCAGCCTAGGATTTATTGCTATCTCACTGTTTCCAATTATATTTTAGACTGCTTCAGTCGCCGGAAGTCGCCGTCTTTTCCGCCGCCATTGTGCCGCACCCGGTCGCGGGCTATAGGAGGCTGGAGCTTTCAGACAGGAGATACAGGATATGGGAAAATTGCAGGCGGGCATTATTCCGGTCACGCCATTCGAGCAGAATTGCACCATCCTGTTCGATCAGGACACCAAAGAGGGCGTCGTCGTCGATCCCGGTGGGGATGTTGACGTCATTCTCCAGGTCGTGTCTGAAAACGGCATCACGCTGAAGGAAATCTGGCTGACGCACGGGCATCTCGATCATGCCGGCGGCGCGGATGAACTGCGTGAAAAGCTGTCGCTGCCGGTCATCGGGCCGCATGAGGACGACCGGCCTCTGCTGGAGAGGATCGAGGTGCAGGCGGATAAATACGGCATCAGCGGTCTGAAGAATGTGGTGCCTGACACATGGTTGAAGGAAGGCGATAAGGTCTCATTTGGAGACCACGTCTTCGAGGTCTATCATTGCCCAGGTCATGCGCCCGGCCACGTCATATATTACAACCGCGACCAGAACTTCGCCCATGTCGGCGACGTGCTGTTTTCGGGATCGGTGGGGCGCACGGACCTGCCGGGCGGAAACCACGAGCAATTGATGGCGTCCATCCGCGACAAGCTTTTGCCGCTGGGTGACGATGTCGGTTTCATCTGCGGCCATGGTCCGGGTGGACGGCTGGGCGAGGAACGGCTCACCAACCCCTATCTCAAGGGGCTCTGAGCGCCGGCCCATTAGAGTTTTTCCGCATTTCCAGACGGAAAACCGGATTCCACTTTTCCTGGAAATGCTCTAAGGCCTGCGGGACCGCACAAAAAAACCCGGCATTCCTGCCGGGCTTCAACTAGAAAAGAAAGCCGTTTTAGGGTCAGCCAGCAATCTGCAGATTGACTGCCTTCGGCCCCTTGCCGCGACGATCCGGTTCCGTGTCGAAGCTCACTTTCTGATTTTCTGAAAGTCCGGACAGGCCAGAAGCCTGTACGGCAGAGATGTGAACAAAGATATCAGCGCCACCATTGTCTGGCTTGATGAAGCCGAAGCCTTTGTCTGTATTGAAGAATTTTACGGTGCCAGTTTCGGCCATGCATCAGGTCCTTTTCGCTCTGCCCGCGTTCAGCTACAGGCAGCATTACAGTTTTGCCCCGCGTGGGCGTTGGCAGGCAGTTTTTGACTATTGAGAAAATGGACCTTCGCAGCGGGAAGTAATGGCGTTCTCATCCAACGTTTTTCGTCCCACCGCCCGAGGTTTATAGCGTCCCCAGTGCGCAAAATTATAGGCCTTCCCATGCTCGCAAATTGCCCGAACCGCGGTAGAGTGATGCGTTTATCGAAAATTGGCAAGCAAAAGTTTTCACGGGCTTTTTGTCAGATAAAAAACCTGCGGTAGAATAAGATTGCGCAATCGCATATTTTTTCCGCAGAAGCGACAGTTGATGAAATAATTGCCGTTTACCGCAGGATTTCACGGCAAAATTTGAATGCCCTATCTGGATTTACGGCGGAACGAGAAAAATAAGTTCTTTTTGCGTCAGGCCGCTCCAGCCATGGATTTTTGTCGTTTGCGCGTCAATTCCGGCACCAGTTCCACGATCAGGATCGCGACGAATATGATCAGGCAGCCGATATAGCCGGCGCTTGAGATGGTTTCCTTCAGGAAGACCGAAGCCAGCAAAGCGCCGAAAAGAGCTTCCGAAGACAGGAATATCGCGGCCTGCGGGGCGGTGGTGTAACGCTGGCCGATGACCTGCAGCACGAAGGCGAGGCCGGAGGAGACGAGGCCGACATAGAGGATTTCCGCCAGCGACGCCTCGATGGAGGCCATGCTGATCGGTTCGAACACGACACCGATCATGCAACTAAGAAGGGAGCAAACGGCGAACTGGGTGCAGGAAAGCGCCAGCGGCCTTCCGCTTTCGGAGACGAAGCGCCCGGCAAGCGTGATCTGGATCGCCCAGAAGAAGGCGCAGATGATGCTGAGAATATCGCCAGTGGTCAGCGCCTCGAACGCGCCTCCGGAGAGCAGGAATATGCCGCCCAGCATCATCAGCGCGCATGGCCAGACGATCCAATGGGGGTGACGACGGTAAAGCACGACGGCGATCACCGGTACGAAGATGACGTAAAGCCCGGTCAGGAAGCTGGAATTGGTGACAGTCGTGGTCAGGAGCCCGACCTGCTGGGTGGTGGCGCCGCCGAACAGGGCCAGACCCACGAGGATGAAGCTGCCGATTTCGCGCCGGCGCGGCGGCGATTTCAGCGACCGTGTTTCCATGAGCGCGAAGGGCAGCACGGCGATGGCGGCGATGGCGAAACGCAGGCCGACGAACCAGAACGGGCCGATAGAGGCCATGGCGGAGGATTGCGCGACAAAGCCGCCTCCCCAGATTGCTGCGGCGAGCAGAAGCAGCATATTGGCCTGAATACGCGTCATTGTTGGCACCAGCACGGCAGGGCCGGAAGATCATTCAGTCGCGGCCGTGGCAATTCGGGGATTTTTGAAATATCGATCCGCGATGCGGATGACTGTTTCCGGGTGCTTTAGCAGCAACCTGCCGATGCCGCAAGTCGAGGGAAGGGCCGCTCATTTGTAGCGGCGGGCCTCGTCCTTCAGGCTGCGCCGGGTGAGCGTCAGGCCGCCAATGCCGAGGCCAATGAAGGCCGCGGCCGAAAGGACGATGAGCAGGATGTGGGGACTCGCTTTCGTCGTCGCTGCCACCTGCGGAATGGCGGAAGTATGCAGGGTATCGACCGCCTGGGCAGCCGCATTGGCCGAGGTTGCGATGCCGGCGGCCATGGTGACGATGACAAGAAACGCCGCAACGGCCATCCAGAGGGAAAACAGCGTTCTCTGCGCCCTTAACCTTTCAACGGAAGTCCGATCGTTGGTAAACATGGCTGTCGCCTCTTGTCCCTGTTCTTAAAGGATAAAAGAGGCTTCGAAATGGACGGCTTGGAGACCGAATTCTGGCGTTCCGCGGCATTTATTGCGGCAATATTGTGGCAAAGCCGGTTAGGAGAGCCGTTTGGGCGGATTTGGCGTCAGAGGCCGCGTTTTCCGAAGGTCCGGGTCTGGCGCAGCGGGTGCGGATCGGCGGGGCGTTCTTCCCGGAAAAATGCCGGTGGCGCAGGGCCTCTTTCCGTCCTTGAGGGGGCGAAATATTCACTACCGAGTTCCGGGAAACGTGTGTCGAAACTAGTCGGGGCAAGTTCTGGCTTTGCCAGCACGTAGCCCTGCATCAAGAAGACGCCGAGTTCTTCGCACAGATCGACCTGCCATGCAGCTTCCAGTCCTTCGAAGACCGGCTCTATGCCATCGGCGCGAAACTGGCTGACGATGACGCGCAGAAGGGCAGCGCCCGCCGAATTCTGCATGAAATCGCGCACCCAGCCGGCTTCGAATTTCACATAGTCCGGCTTGATGAGCTTCACCCGGTCGATGTCGGAATCGCCCGCGCCATAATCATCGAGCGCCACGCGAAAGCCGATATCGTGCATGTGGTACGCGAAGTCGGCGACCATCTGCGTATCGGAGGCTTTTTTCTCGGATATTTCGCAGACGATGCGATCCGCCGTCATGCCGGCTTCGTGGGCGGCAAGACGCATGCGCTCCACTTCCTGGCGCATCTTGGCCGGAGTCTGGAACAGCCCCGGATGGAAATTGACGAAGATGCGGGCGCGGGACCGGTTGAGCCGGCCGGTGTTGAGAATGTGGATCGTGCGCAGGATGCTGTCGATATTTTCGATATCTTCCGGCGCGACCAGCGAGAAGAATTCGCCCGGCGTCACCGGCTCGCCATTGCGATGGGGACGCACCAGACCCTCAAAGGAATCGATGTCGAGAATACCGCTCGCCGTGCGGCGGAAAATGGGCTGCAGGGCCGATTTCAGGTTGAAGGTGCTATAGGCCGTGGACCATGTGCCATCGACCTCGCGGACAAGACTGGAAAAGATGCTTTTGAGCGCCATTTTTCAACCAGCTATAGAGACACGACCTCTAGGCTCGCGAATGTAGCGTATCAAGCGTTACTTCCGGGTTAAGGAAGGTTTAAATTCTGCGATGCAGCACATAAGCCGGCTTTTGACCTTGAAAGAAGGCCTGTCTTTCGACATAGAAAATGCCGCAGATGACGATTTTTCCAACCTCTGCCGATGTCAACCCCAATAGGACCGATTAAAAATGGCCTTCCTTGCCGACATTCTCTCCCGCGTAAAGCCATCCGCCACCATCGCCGTTACCCAGAAAGCCCGTGAGCTGAAAGCGAAGGGCCGCGATGTGATCAGCCTTGGCGCCGGCGAGCCGGATTTCGATACGCCCGAAAATATCAAGGAAGCGGCCATCGACGCCATCAAGCGCGGCGAAACGAAATACACGCCGGTTTCGGGTATTCCGGAACTGCGCAAGGCGATTGCCGACAAGTTCAAGCGTGAAAACGGGCTGGACTACAAGCCGGAGCAGACGATTGTCGGCACGGGCGGCAAGCAGATCCTCTTCAACGCCTTCATGGCCACGCTGAACCCGGGCGATGAAGTCATCATTCCGGCGCCCTACTGGGTCAGCTATCCGGAAATGGTGGCGATCTGCGGCGGCACGCCGGTTTTCGTCGACGCCACGCTGGAAGACAATTTCAAGCTGAAGCCGGAAGCGCTGGAAAAGGCGATCACGCCGAAGACCAAGTGGTTCGTGTTCAACTCGCCGTCCAACCCGTCGGGCGCCGCCTATTCGCACGACGAGCTGAAGGCGCTGACCGATGTGCTGGTCAAGCATCCGCATGTCTGGGTGCTGACGGACGACATGTATGAGCACCTGACCTATGGCGATTTCAAATTCGTCACGCCGGTCGAAGTGGAGCCTTCGCTCTATGACCGCACGCTGACGATGAACGGCGTCTCCAAGGCCTATGCCATGACCGGCTGGCGTATCGGTTACGCTGCCGGCCCGCTGCCGCTGATCAAGGCCATGGACATGATCCAGGGCCAGCAGACCTCGGGCGCAAGCTCGATTGCGCAATGGGCCGCTGTCGAAGCCTTGAACGGCACGCAGGATTTCATTCCGGCCAACAAGAAAATCTTCGAAGGCCGTCGTGACCTCGTCGTCTCCATGCTCAACCAGGCGAAGGGCATCAGCTGCCCGGCTCCGGAAGGCGCATTCTACGTTTATCCGTCCTGCGCCGGCCTGATCGGCAAGACCGCTCCCTCGGGCAAGGTCATCGAGACGGATACGGATTTCGTTTCCGAGCTTCTGGAAGCCGAAGGCGTCGCCGTCGTGCAGGGATCGGCTTTCGGCCTCGGCCCGAACTTCCGCATTTCCTACGCCACGTCGGAAGCGCTGCTGGAAGAAGCCTGCAAGCGCATCCAGCGCTTCTGCGCCGATTGCCGCTGATCGGTTGTGATCTCAAATGAAGAAGCCCGGCAGCGATGCCGGGCTTTTTTCGTTTTGGTCAAAGCCCCAGAAACAGCAGCATGATGAAGGTGGCGAAGAGAATGAAATGCGTCATTCCTTCAATCGCGTTGGTCTCGCCGTCATTGAGATTGATGGCGGCGGCGATGAGGGTGATGAAGACCATCACGGTCTGAACCGGCGTCATTGCCATGATGAAGGGCTGGCCGGTATAAAGCGCGATACCCTCCATCACGGGCACGGTGAGGATGACCGTCGACAGCGATGCGCCCATGGCGATATTGACCACCGCCTGCATGCGGTTTCGCAAGGCGGACCGGAGCGCGGTGAGGATTTCCGGCGATGCCGAGATCGTCGCCACCACCACCGCCATCAGCGCCGGCGGCGCGCTGGTGCCCTCGAGGCTCTCGCTTAAGAAGGCCGACATGAATTCCGCCAGCACGCCGATCAGCACCACGCCGGCGATGATGAGGCCGATGGAGAGCGGTACGCTGCCTTCGTCCTCCTCTTCCGCATGGCCGTCCGATGCCTGTCCGGCTGGATGCGACTTGCGGGGATAGGCATAGCTGAAGAAATAGCTGTGCGGGCCGACCTGCATTTTGAGGAACAGGGCATAAAGCGCGATCATCGCGACGATGGTGAAGGCGGAGTAGACATGCCAGCTTTCATTGGGGATGAATTCCGGCACGATCATCGAAATACCCATGGCGGTGAGGATCATCACGCCATAGGTCTTGCCGGAATCGTCATTATAGGGCTGCTCGCCGTGGCGAAGACCGCCGAGCAGCGCCGCGAGACCGAGAATGCCGTTGATGTCGATCATCACGGCGGAATAGATCGTATCGCGCACCAGAGTGGGCGAACTGGATTCGCTCATGATGATGGCGAGGATCAGCACTTCCACCGCGACGGCCGACAGCGTCAGGATCATGGTGCCGTAAGGGTCGCCGACCTTGGTGGCGAGGATTTCGGCGTGATGGGCAACCCGCATCGAGACGAGGACGATGAGCCCGATCAGCGCGACTGCGGCGATGAGCGCCGCCGTTTTTCCGGCTTCGAATATTGCATGTTCGGCCAGATAGGCGACGATTGCCGCCGGTATCGCCAGCAGCAGCATGCGCTCCTGTTTCAGAATAGAACCCGCCATCGATTTCCCTTCCCCCTGATCGGCTCAGGCTGTGACGTATCGTCCCCCAGATCAAGCAGGATTTGCGCTTGAATGCTTTTGGTAGGATAGTGGTGTTGCAGGACATGCTGCTCATGCCGCGGTGTCCCATAGGGTGCAATGCTTGAAACGCGGTTGTGGTTGCCATGTCGCCTACCGAAGCAGGAGGACCATGCATGACCAAAGTGGTATATGAAATTGTCGAACATGACGGAGGCTTCGCCTACCGCATGAACGGCGCTTATTCCGAAACATTCCCTTCTTATGCGGATGCCGTCGAAGCTGCGCGCATCGTCGCCGCCGAACAGCAGGTGGGGGGCGATGACGAGGAAATCAGCTATCAGGATGAGAGCGGCCACTGGCATGAAGAATACAGCCAGGGCGGCGACCGGCCGGAAGCCGAGGTGGTCGACAAGACGACGCAGCAGGCCAGACCGTTTTGATCACCGATCCGTGGATTTCCAGCAAAGCCGGGATCACTTTGCCGGGAGTTGTTCGGCATTAGCGCCGTTTCGGCGGTGCGCCCGGATCGGTTTCTTTAAGATGCCCCTTGAGGCCTTCGACGAGGGCGCTGAACACGGCACGACATCGCGGCGAGGTCTTGAGATTTTCATGCATCGCGACCCAGGTGTGGAGCGGGATGTCGATTTTCGGAAGAACCTGAACGAGCCGGGGGTCCTTGCGCGCCAGACCGATCTGACAGACGCCGATGCCTGCGCTGGCGCGGATCATGGCAAGCTGGGCGAGATTGCTGTCGGCGCGGATTTCAAAGGAAATTTCCTCAATATCGGGTATGTCCGGATCGAGCGAGCGCATGCGCTGGATGGCCGCCCGAATGAAAGGTGTCTTGCGGTCGAAGCCGACCATCCGGTGATGGTTCAGATCTTCCATGCTCTTCGGGGTGCCGGCTCTTGCCAGATAGTCGCGCGTCGCATGAAATCCCAGACGGAAATTGCCGATATAACGCATGACGATCGCATCCTGCTGCGGTTCGGTCATGCGAATGGCGATATCCGCCTCGCGCCTTAAAAGGTCTTCCAGCGTATCGGAGAGCGAAAGCTCGATTTCAAGCCGTGGGTGAACCTCCTGCATGGCCGTGATGATCGGCGGCAGCATTTCCACGCCGATGATGTCGGATGCGCTGATGCGCACCGTGCCTTCGATCTTGCCGACTTCGCCGGAGGCCGCGCGCATGAGGGCGGCGGTGGTTGCCGCGAGATTTTCCGCATAGGGGCGGAGCGCAAGCGCCGCTTCCGTCGGCATCAAGCCATGCGGCGAGCGGATGAACAGCGGAAAGCCGACGGCCTCTTCCAGCGCGCCGATATGACGTCCCGCCGTCGGCTGGGTGATGCCAAGCTCGCGGGCGGCGGCGGACAGCGAACCGTCGCTCAGCACGCTGAGGAAGGTGCGATAGAAATCCCAGCTGATGTCACGGTTTCTCGTCATAAGATTTTGTATAGCTGCTCCACTCATTTCGATAATTTCGTATACCGCGGAACGGGACGATACTCCAGCCCACAACAAGGAGTACGGCGATGATATATGAAAACAACGCAAATACAGCGCGGAATGAACGGCCTCTGGCCCTGATTTTGGGGGTGAATGGCGGTGTCGGCAGCCAGGTCTCCAGAATGCTGCAGCAACGGGGATGGCGGGTGAGGGCGATGACGCGCCAGCGGACGTCAACGGGCGCTACGGATGGTGTCGAACGTGTGACCGGCGACGCCATGAACCGGCAGGATGTGATGGATGCGGCAAAAGGCGTGAGCCTCATCGTCCATGCGGTCAATCCTCCCGGATATCGCAATTGGGAAAGCCAGGTGCTGCCGATGCTCGACAATACTATTGCCGCCGCCGAGGCCTGCGGGGCGAGGATCGTCTTTCCGGGCAGCGTCTATAATTTCGGCCCGGACGCCTTTCCGCTTCTGACGGAAGACAGCCCGCAAAAGCCTTTTACCCGCAAGGGCGCATTGCGTGTGGAGATGGAGCGGCGGCTGAAAATGGCGTCCATGCGCGGCGTGCCGGTGCTGATCGTCCGCGGCGGGGATTTCTTTGGGCCGGATGCGAGAAACAACTGGTTTTCGCAGATGCTGGTGAAGCCCGGAGAGCCGGTCCGGAGTGTCCAGAATCCCGCCGCACCCTATGCCGGGCATCAATGGGCCTATCTGCCGGATGTCGCGGAGACCATTGGCCGGCTGCTGGACCGCGCAGGCGAGCTTCCGGCTTTCGCCGTCTATCACATGGAAGGTTTCTGGGATTTCGACGGGCTGCAATTGGTTGAAGCCATCGAGCGGGTTGTCGGGCGTCTGGTCAAGAGGCGGCAGCTATCCTGGTTGGGCATCAAATTGGCCGCTCCCTTCGTTCCCCTGTTCCGCGAAGTGCTGGAAATGCAATATCTCTGGCAGATGCCGATCCGGATGAGCAATCGCAGGCTGACGGATTTTCTCGGAACGGAACCCAGAACACCGCTCGACATCGCGGTAGCGACGACGCTTGCGAGCCTCGGCTGCCTTGAGCAGAGGCCGCAGCCGTCGAGCCTTTCTCATCCGGCCGATGCCGGGGGCAGGGTGTGATGGCCACGATTGCGAATGGGATGTCGGCGAGGCGTCGCGTGTTTGCCGTGATTTCGGCAAGCGTGCCGGTGCTGATCTTCGCGCAGGTGCTGCTGGCCGGGCTGTCGATCTATTACGATGGATCGCTGCTTTCGCTGCACAAGGGGCTCGGCTTTCTGATCGCCGTTCCGATCCTGTCGCTGGCGGTTCTCGCTTCTCTATATGACGATCTGCGGCCGAACCTTGCACGCACGCTGGTCCTGCTTGGTCTCTACTGTCTTCAGGTGGCCCTTATGAGCATCGGACGGGAAACGGGCAATGGCTTCATGCAGGCGCTGCATGTGCCCAACGCCTTCGTCATGGGCGCGTTTTCCGATTTTGCCGCGCGGCAGGCGCGAAGCCTGCGCTGAAAGAAAACGCCGCACTGCTTTGGGGCAGTGCGGTGTCTTTGCTTTATCCCTTATCAGGCAAGCGCCGGATAGTCGGTGTAACCTTCAGCTCCGCCGCCATAGAAGGTCGGCTGGTTCGGCTCGTTGAGCGGCGCGTCATTTTTCAGGCGGCGCACCAGATCCGGATTGGCGATGAAGGCCTTGCCGAAGGCCACGGCATCCACCTTGCCGCTTTCGACGGCCTCGATGGCGCTCTCACGGTCGTAGCCATTATTGGCGATCCACAGACCCTTGCCGCCGGCATTGCGATAAGCGGCCTTGAAGGCGGCATAATCGAAAGGTTTGTCGCCCTGCTTGAAATCGCGCGGGCCGCCGGTTGCACCTTCAACGACATGGATGAAGGCGAGATTGCGCTTGCCGAGCTGTTCCACCACGTAATTATAAAGCGGCTGCGGATCGGCTTCGAAAATGTCGTTGGCGGGCGTGACGGGTGAGAGGCGGATACCGGTACGGCCTGCGCCGATCTCTTCCGCCACGGCATCGACAACTTCGAGCAGGAAGCGGGCCCGGTTTTCGATGGAGCCCCCATAATCATCCGTGCGCTGGTTAGTGCTGGATTTCAGGAACTGCTCGATCAGGTAGCCATTGGCGGCATGGATTTCGACACCGTCGAAACCGGCTTCCAGTGCTGCGCGCGCGCCGCTGCGGTAATCCTCGAGAATGAGGCCGATATCGTCGATGGTGAGCGCGCGGGGCTCGGAGGTTTCGGCAAAGGCGCCGGTGCCGTCATCATTGATGATATAGGTCTTCGACTTGGCCGGAATGGCGGAAGGCGCGACCGGCTGGCCGCCATGTGGCTGCAGCGAGGTGTGGGAAATGCGGCCCACATGCCAGATCTGCGCGACGATCTTGCCACCGGCAGAATGCACGCTATCCGTCACCTGTTTCCAGCCCGCGATTGCTTCCCGCTTGTAGAGGCCGGGAACGTCAGCGTAACCCTGACCCTGCTGGGAAATCGGCGTGCCTTCCGTGACGATCAGCCCGGCCGTGGCGCGCTGCTCGTAATAGGTGGCGTTGAGGTTGTTGGGAATGGCGCCCGGCGAACGGTTGCGGGTGAGGGGGGCCATGACGATACGGTTGGCGAGTGCGATATCGCCGGCCTGTGCCGGTTCGAAAAGACTGGTCATGCGACTTCACTTTCTGGTCGGTTGGCGAAATTGCGCGGGGGACGCGCTGTCTTTCTGTCTGGGTGCCGGAATGAAAACCGCCTTGCGGTTTCCGGTCCGACACCCCGAGGCTCAAAGCTTGGGAGGCTCAGAGATTGGTTTGCAGATAATTGCGGAAGGCGTCGATGGTTTCCTCGTTGCGTTCGAAAAACACCCATTGCCCGACCTTTTTCGACCTTATCAGGCCGGCTGCCTGCAACACCGCCAGATGCGACGAGACGGTGGATTGCGACAGGCCGCTGATCTGAAACTGGTTGGCGCATACACCCATGCTGAGGGGATGCTCCTGACAGAAGTGACTTTCCGGAGACTTCAGCCATTCCAGGAATTTCAGCCTTGCGGGGTGCGAAAGGGCTTTGAGGATTTCCTCCGGGTTCATCGGTGCTTCTTCAATATCTGCCATGTCCGATATTTATATCGATCATTGTCGATATACAAGTCACGTCTCTGTGAGGATCGAGGGGGGCGCGGGCATGCATTTCCAAAAAAGAAGGCCGCTGGATATCTCCGCGGCCTGATAAGTTTGAAGGTCAAAACCTCCAGAGGGGAACAGCTGCCGCGTGCCTTGAGCGAGCGTGACAGCTGACTAAGATATGGGTGTGGGAATAATGCAAAACAAGGTTGCATCATGCGATATTTCGCCAATTCGGAGAAAATTCTTGCGGGTAAAAAAAGAGGGCCGCCGGATGGATCCAGGGCCCTTTAAGTGTGAAGGTCAAAAACCTCCAGAGGGGAACAGCTGATGCGGTGGAACTGGGAGGAAAAGCCACCGTGTGCATCAGCTGAGAGCGATATGGTGCTTTTTTGTGCACGAAACAACTCTTTTTTGTGCAGGTCAGGCATGCGCAACACGCAGCCCTCGATATTTCCGGTATATTTTATGTGCAATGCTCCCGGGCGGCGCAGGCGCGCCGCTCGAGTATTTCGTAAGATAAGTGATTGAAATTTAAAGACTATAACCGAGCGCCGATTATTTTAACGTCAGAAGTTCCAGTTCCGCGCCTTTGCCACGATGAAGTCGCGGAAGGCTTTCAGCTTTGCAGCGTTTTTCATCTCGTCGGGATAGCAGAAATAGGTATCGAAGGACGGAATATCGGCGGCGAGCGATAGCTGGATAAGGCCCGGATCGCGGCCGACGATATAATCCGGCAAGCAGGCAATACCGATTCCCAGCAGGCAGGCGCGCTTGATCGAGGTCTGGCTGTTGATCTGTAGGTGTGGTGTACGCGTGTTGTCGGATGAGCGTCCGGCGTTCTCCAGCCAGTTGACGTCCAGCAGATAGTTGGGCGCCGGTTCGCCGAAGGAGATGATGCGGTGATTGTCGAGATCCTCGATCGACTGCGGCTCACCATGGCGGTTGATATAGGACGGCGCGGCGTAGACGTGCATGTGCACCGTGAACAACTTGCGCTGAATGAGGTCCGACTGCTGCGGCTGGCGCAGGCGGATGGCGCAATCGGCGTGACGCATGTTCACGTCCAGCTCCTCATTGTCGAGGATGAGCTGTATCGACATTTCCGGATAGAGCTGCAGGAATTCCTGCACCTTGTCCGTCAGCCAGCCCTGGCCGAGACCGACGGTCGTCGTCACGCGCAGCTTGCCGCTCGGCTTCTCCGTCGTTTCGGTGAGCTGCATCTTGACGGTTTCGAGCTTCAGCAGCACGTCATGGGCGGTGCGGTACAGCAACTCGCCCTGTTCCGTGAGGATGAGACCGCGGGCGTGGCGATGGAACAGCTTGACGCCGACATCCTGCTCCAGCGCGCTGACCTGACGGCTAATGGCCGACTGGGACAAATGCAGCTTGTCGGCAGCATGGGTGAAAGACCCTGCTTCGGCTGCGGCATGAAAAATGCGCAGTTTATCCCAGTCCAATGGCATTGCCATGCCTATCCTGCCTTTCGGTTATTCCGCTGCGACAGCAAGCGGTTGATGCGCGGTGAGATAACGTTCCGCTTCCAGCGCGGCCATGCAGCCCATGCCGGCGGCGGTGATCGCCTGACGGTAGATGTCGTCGGTGACGTCGCCAGCCGCGAAAATGCCTTCCACGTCGGTCGCCGTGGAATCGGGGGCGGTCCACATGTAGCCGTTGTCTTTCAGCTTCACCTTGCCCTTGAACAGCTCGACTGCCGGCGCATGGCCGATGGCGACAAAGACGCCGTCGATGGGGAATTCGCTGATCGTGCCGGTCTTGGTGTCACGCAGCTTCACACCGGAGACGGAAGGCGGCATTGGCGGCTTTGCGGGTGCACCGGTAATTTCGGCGATTTCCGTGTTCCAGAGAATCTTGACGTTTTCCTTGGCGAACAGCCGTTCCTGCAGGATTTTTTCCGAGCGGAAGCTATCGCGACGGTGAACGACGGTGACCGATTTGGCGATATGGGCGAGGTACAGCGCTTCTTCCACGGCGGAGTTGCCGCCGCCGACCACGATCACATCCTTGTTGCGATAGAAGAAACCGTCGCAGGTGGCGCAGGCGGAAACGCCGAAGCCCTGAAAATGCTGCTCGCTCTCAATGCCGAGCCACTTGGCCTTGGCGCCGGTGGCGATGATCAGCGTATCGGCGGTCCAGACCTGACCGGAATCGGTCTTGACCACGAAAGGCCGAACATTGGTTTCAACTTCGGTGACGAGGTCGCTGACGATTTCCGCGCCCACATGCGTCGCCTGCTTCAGCATCTGGTCCATCAGCCACGGACCCTGGATCGGATCGGCAAAGCCCGGATAGTTCTCGACATCGGTGGTGATCATCAGCTGGCCGCCCTGTTCCATGCCGGCGATCAGCACGGGTTTCAGCATTGCGCGGGCCGCGTAGATCGCCGCGGTATAACCGGCGGGGCCGGAGCCGATGATCAATACCTTGGTGTGGCGGGCAGACATGGAAACGTTCCTTTCAATAGCGGGGCCTCTCGGTAGCAGTGACTTTCGGCACCAGAACCCTCCGGCCGCAAGACGGCGGACAGGCCGCAACCCCTTCGTTGCCCGGTATTTAAGGTTGTCTAGTGTCTTTATTCAAGGGCAGCCTTGCGTTACCAACAAGGCAGTTGTGGATGCGCGCGCAATTTTGTGACCGGGCGGTGGCATAATGTTGCGAATCCCGCGCTGAATAGTACAAGGAAGTTCCACAGCTTAACGAGGTACTCCTCCGTGACCAGCGTCGAACTCGATGCCATCGATCTGAAAATCCTGCGCGAATTGCAGCGCGACGGGCGCATGACCAATGTGGAACTGGCCGAAAGGGTCGGAATTTCCGCGCCGCCCTGCCTCCGGCGCGTCCGCAAGCTGGAAGAGGCGGGCGTGATCGAGGGTTATCACGCCATGTTGAACGCGCCGAAGCTCGGTTTCGATCTCGTCGCCTTCTGCATGGTTGGTCTCAAGCGCCAGTCGGACAGCAATCTGAAGGCTTTTGCGGCGGCAACGGCCGGCTGGTCGCTGGTGCGTCAGGCCTGGATGGTGTCGGGCGAAAGCGACTTTCTGCTACATTGCGTGGCCAAAAACCTGACGGAATTTCAGGATTTCGTCATCGAGGTTCTGACGGCGGACGAAAATGTCGATACGGTGCGCACCATGCTCACCATCCGGCAGGTCAAGCGCGTCGGTCTCGTGGAAATCTGAGCGGCAGGCTTCGTTACTGCCTTAAGACGCGTTACCCGCGCCGCAAAGCTTCATAGACTTCGCCGAGACTCGTAGCCTCTTTATCAAGCGGGAATGTGCTGCGCACATGCGCGAGACCGGCACGGGCATGGCTCTCGGCCAGAGCAGGGTCGGCAAGATAGGTCCTTATCGCATCCCTGAGCGATGCATAGTCACCCGCCTCAACGACTGCGCCGGTTTCACCCCTGACGATCATTTCCTCATAGGCGCCGGCAGTGCTGGTGACGACGGCCGTTTCCGATGCCATGGCCTCGAGCGGCGTCAAGCCGAAACCTTCGTTGCGGGATGGGGCGACATAGAGCGTCAGCCGCCGGTACCACGGCTTGATGTCGTCCACCTCACCCTGAAACACAATGCGATCCGAAAGGCCGGCAGCCTTGACATCGGCCTCGAGTGCCTCGGCAAAAGCTTTATGTTCCGCCGTTACCCGGCCGGAAACAATGGCTGTCCATTGCGGATGGGCGGGCAAAAGCTCGATCATGGCGCGCACGAAGAGATCGGTGCCCTTCTGGTGGCGCACCCGTCCAAAGCAGCCGATGAGATATTGTCCCGGCAGGCCGGTTGCCGCGATTGTGTCTTCCGGGCCGGTTGCCGGATGGAACAGGTCGGTATCGACGCCATGCATGACAACGCGATGGGGTACTTCCAGAAACGAGCCGGAGCGGGTGCTGGTCGCGACCACGGCGTCCATCTTCGAAATCAGAAACCGTGTATAGGCGGAATGCCGCCTCTGTGCGGCCGAGGTGAACAGCAGCTTCACCTTCATGCGCAGCACGTCACGCATGAAAAGACCCGGCAACATTTCGAGGTTGCGACGGGCATGCCAGATACGCGGGCCACCCTGCGGGCCGTTTTGCCAGAGCCGCCAGAGATCGCGGAAGCGCACATGCGGCAGATGCGGCGGCAGGCCGGGGCCGATGACGGCCACCTTCTGTCCCAGCCGGTTCTGCACCGGAATAAGTTGAACGATGGTGGAGGTGACGCCGGAGAGCCTGCGTTTGAAGTTCGGCGCAAGCACCTGCACATCTTTCAGACTGACGTGGGACAAGATGGGCTTCCGTCTTTGCGGCTAATTCGGGGGATTGAAGACGTCAAGAAAAGCAATGCGCCCGCATGGGGCGCATTGCATGTGAGGGGATCAGCCCCACTGAACCGCGAGAATCTCGTAGCCCTTGGCACCGCCAGGCGCGTTGACTTCGATGCTGTCGCCGACTTCCTTGCCGATCAGGGCGCGGGCGATGGGCGAGGAGATGGAGATGCGGCCAGCCTTCACATCGGCTTCCTGATCGCCAACGATCTGATAGGTCTTTTCCTCGTCGCTATCCTCATCCACCAGCTTGACGGTGGCGCCGAACTTGATCTTCGAGCCCGACATCTTGGAGAGATCGATGACTTCCGCACGTGCGGTCAGGTCTTCGAGTTCGGTGATGCGGCCTTCATTGTGGCTCTGTGCTTCCTTGGCAGCATGGTACTCGGCGTTTTCCGAAAGGTCGCCATGGGCGCGCGCTTCCGCAATCGCCTCGATGATACGGGGGCGTTCCTCCTGCTGGCGCCAGCGCAGCTCCTCCTGCAGCTTGACGAATCCACCCTGAGTCATCGGTACTTTTTCTACCATTTTTTTATCCTTCGCATTCCGGTCGCTTTACTTGCAGACACAAAAAGAAACAGGTTCCGGAGGGGAACTCCGGAACCATGCCAAAATCATAACTGAGCCGACTATATCAGAAGACGACAGCGAAATGCCAGCAAATTTGAGGCGTACATATTTTCTCACGTAATCAATGCGTTACCTTATGTCATTGACATTTGTCTGTGGAACATATAGTGAACATACCCATGAAGAAGTCCATCAGGCAACGGCTGGCCATTCTCTCCGACGCGGCGAAATACGATGCTTCCTGCGCATCCAGCGGCACGACAAAACGCAACTCCGCAGCATCGGGCGGTCTGGGCTCCACGGAAGGGTCGGGCATCTGCCATGCCTATGCGCCGGACGGGCGATGCATTTCGCTTTTGAAAATCCTGCTCACCAATTTCTGTATCTATGATTGCGCCTATTGCATCAACCGCTCCTCCAGCAATGTCGAGCGGGCACGGTTCACGCCGGAAGAGGTGGTTTGGCTGACGCTGGAGTTTTACAGGCGCAACTATATCGAGGGGCTGTTCCTGTCCTCCGGCATCATCCGCTCTTCCGATCATACGATGGAGGAGATGGTGCGCGTGGCGCGGGAGTTGCGGGTTACCCATGGTTTTCGTGGGTATATTCACCTGAAATCCATTCCCGAAGCATCGCCCAGGCTCATTGAGGAGGCAGGGCTTTATGCGGATCGGCTCTCGATCAATATCGAATTGCCGACCGATAGCGGCATTGGCCGTTTCGCGCCGGAAAAGCAGCCCGTCAATATTCGCCGCTCCATGGCCGATATCCGCCTGAAGATCGAGGAGGCGGGAGAGCCTACCGTCCGGACACGCAAAACCAGGCGCTTTGCGCCGGCCGGACAGAGCACGCAGATGATCGTGGGGGCGGATGGCGCTGACGATAGCACCATTCTCTCCACCAGCGCCCGGCTTTATGGCAGCTACGGTTTGCGGCGCGTCTATTATTCGGCCTTCAGCCCCATTCCCGATTCGTCGAAAAACCTGCCGCTCGTCAAGCCGCCGCTGATGCGGGAACACCGGCTTTATCAGGCCGACTGGCTGTATCGCTTTTATGGCTTCGATATCAGCGAGATAACGGCGATCGGCGGCGACGGCATGCTTGATCTCGATATCGACCCGAAACTCGCCTGGGCGCTGAAACATCGCGACCGTTTCCCGGTGGACGTCAATGCGGCGGATCGGGAAATGCTGCTGCGTGTGCCCGGTTTCGGCACCAAGACGGTGGCCTCCGTCCTCTCGTCGCGGCGGTTCCGGCGGCTGCGGCTGGAGGATATCGCGCGTTTCGGCGTTTCCCTGAAAAAGGTGAAGGCTTTCATCGTCGCCGAGGGCTGGACGCCGGGCAAGCTGACCGAGCGGCCGGATTTGCGGGCGATGTTTGCGCCGCAGCCCGAACAATTGTCGCTGTTGTGATGTATGGCCCGGTTCTCGAAGGGCGGGGCGATTTCGGCGAGTGGCGCGATGCCGCGCGTGCGGCCCTTGCCGCCGATATTCCGCCGGAGACGATTGACTGGCGGTTGCGGGATGACGGGGCAGGGCTGCTGGATTTCGCCGGCGAGCCATTGCCGACGGTCGATGCCGGCAATGGGCAGGTTTCCGTTCCGGCCTCGTTCGTGGCGCTGGCGCAGGCCGTCATCTGCCATGGCGATCCCGGCCGGTTTGCGTTGCTTTACCGGTTATTGTGGCGGCTGAAGCGGGATCGCGCCCTGTTGCAGTTCAAGTCCGATCCGGATGTTGCAGAGGCCCGCTTGCTCGAGAAATCGGTGCGCCGGGATTGTCACAAGATGACGGCCTTCGTCCGTTTCAAGGAATTGCCCTTGCCGCAGGGGCAGGGCGGGCGACGGCGGTTCATGGCCTGGTTCGAGCCGGATCATTTCATCGTCGAGCGAACGGCAGCGTTTTTCCAGCGACGGTTTACCGATATGGACTGGCTGATCGCCACGCCGAAAGGGTCCGCCCGATGGGACGGAAGCGAGCTGCAAAGCTCACGGGAGGCGGCGGCGAAGCCTGATCTGACGGACGAGACGGATGAACTCTGGCGGACCTATTATGCCAATATATTCAATCCGGCGCGCCTCAAGATCAAAGCCATGACGGCGGAGATGCCGAAGAAATACTGGAAGAACCTGCCGGAAGCCGATCTCATTCCCGGTCTCGTTCTCGGTGCCGAGGCGCGGGTGCTGGAGATGGCCGCCAGGGCGGCAAGCCAGCCGCAGCCCTTTCACCATCGCCTGCAGGCTGCGGCCGCTGCCCGGGAGACGACGCAACCCGTGCCGGAGGGCACGCTCGCGTCGCTGGCGCGGGAGGCTGCCCACTGTACCCGCTGTCCCCTGCATTGCAGCGCCACGCAAACGGTTTTCGGTTCGGGGCCGGAGGATGCGGAAATCATGATCGTTGGCGAACAGCCGGGCGATCACGAGGATCTCGCCGGCAAGCCTTTTGTCGGTCCGGCCGGCCAGCTTTTCGACCGGACTCTTGCCGATGCCGGTATCGAGCGCAAAAAGCTTTATGTCACCAATGCTGTCAAACACTTCAAATATGAAACGCGCGGCAAACGGCGCATCCATCAGCGGCCGAATGCGGGGGAAGTGGAGCAATGCCGCTGGTGGCTCAATCAGGAAATCGCGCTCGTCCGGCCAAAGCTGATCGTTGCCATGGGCGCAACGGCGCTTTATGCGCTGACCGGCGGCAAGGAAAAGCTTTCGGAGATTCGGAGCCGTCCTCTGCCGATGGAGGAAGGCCGAACGCTTTTTGTCACCGTGCATCCGTCCTACCTCCTGCGCCTTGCCAATGCGCAGGTGAAAGAGGCGGAAACGATGCGGTTCAAGAAGGATATAAGTTTTATTAGAACATTCGAATAAAATTCCATTTGCGCGCTGGAGATTTATTCAATATTTGAGCCATAACTTGCAGTAGTATCATTTACTGATTATTTATCTGTTATTTTTATTGAAACTTTATACTTAATACTATAATTAAGTCCTCCGAATTTATTTACCGTATGGACAAATCATGTTGGGTGAACTCGACCTTGCGACAGTCATACTGATGCAAAAGTGTTCTTATATCGTTGGGCTTTTGAGTTTTATCTATCTGAAAATGACCAATCGCGGCTTGCGCGGTCCCATCCCCCTTGCGGCGGGTTTCGCCTCGATGACGATTGGTTCCACGCTTGCTGGTTATGGCGAATGGGGAATATTGTCGCCGGCCCTGTGGCGGCTCGGCAGTGTCGCTTTCGGTATTGTGGGTTACGCGCTGATCTGGCTCGGCTTGAAGGCGTTGAGCGACGGGCGTTCCGTCGACCGACGGACCGTATCCATTGTCTGCGTCATCTCCGTGCTGGCGATGGTTGTCGCCCAGCAGGTGGCGGAAAATAATGCGTATCGCGCGGCGCTCTTCAATGGCTGCGCATCGCTTGCCTATCTCGCCGGGGCATCGGTGCTTTTGGCCAGATGGCGCAGGGAGCCGCTGCTGTCTCGCCTGGCGCTGGGTGGCATCACCGGCGTCTCCGGTCTCATTTCGCTATCGGTGGTGAAAAGCGTGCTTTTGCCCGATTATGCCACTATCAATCTGGTCAATGCGTTTTTCTTGATCATCATGCTGAACTTCGCCATTGCCCTGTTCGTGATGATGTTCGTGGCCGAGCGGTCGGAGCGAAAACTGCTTGTTCTTGCGAATACCGACCCGCTGACGGGCGTCAAGAACCGGCGCTTCTTTTTCCAGACCATGCCTGCGACGCCCGATCCCACCGATGCGGCCATGTTGCTGGATATCGATCACTTCAAGTCGATCAACGACCGTTTCGGCCACGCCGTCGGCGATAGCGTGCTGCAGGAAGTGGCGAAGCGTATCGGCGGCAGCATCCGCAGCGGGGACGTGCTGGCGCGTTACGGCGGAGAGGAATTCATCATCTACCTGCCGGGCGCCGGCGTTCGCAAGGCCTGCATGATCGGCGAGCGCATTCGCGATGCGATTGCGGTAACCGAGGTCGATTGCGGCGGTCTGCGTGTCGGCGTCACCATCAGCATCGGCGTTGCCGCCACTGGCGAGATGCGCTGCGATCTCCAGACGCTCGCGGAAATGGCAGATCGCGCACTTTACCGCGCGAAGATGGAAGGGCGCAATTGCGTTCGGGAGGCGCAGGCGGCATAGGCGGGGCTGCGGGCTGTCGATTTTTCCGCAGGGCGGCACCGCATCGTCGTGTCGTGTAGCGTCGTTGTTGCCCTTCGGTCTAGAAGGGCGGCTTGTCTGCTTCATCCGCCGTGGCGCGGCGGGACAGGGCCTCTTTCAGAAGAACCTCGATCTGGGCATTGATGCTGCGCAACTCGCCGCTCGCGGTGTGCCGGATCATGTTCAATATTGCGGGTTCGATCCGCAGCGGAAAAGCCACCCGCTCCGGTCCCGGTGGACGTCCAGCCATGGTCAGTCCCTCAAGGTGCTTTGGCTTATCGGGGCCAGGTGTCCCCATCGCTGGGATACTATGGCGGGGTACCTCAGCATCTTCATGGAGCGTTTGACCGGAGCTTTGGCAACGGCGCGGCGAATGGATGCGGGCGATCCGCCATTGAGCAATAGGGACATCATGGGCCTCGTTCGAACCTGATGTTTTGATACCGGCAATGAATTGCAGCAGGATTACGCAATGCAAAACGCCGCGGGCATGGTGACCCGCGGCGTTTTGTTTTCATTCAGCGTTGGAACCTGCGGTTCCCGCAGCTTACTGGAAGTAGCTCTGCAGCGGCTTCACTTCCAGATTGCCGGCCTTCAGCGCCTTGATGGCAAGCGCTGCCGCTTCCGCGCCGGCCATCGTCGTGTAGTAAGGCACCTTCTGCATCAGCGTCGCGCGGCGCAGTGACTTCGAGTCAGAAATCGCCTTGTTGCTGTCGGTGGTGTTGATGACGAGCTGGACCTGACGGTTGCGGATGGCGTCTTCGATATGCGGACGGCCTTCCTGCACCTTGTTGATCTTTTCGGCGTTGATTCCCTTTTCGGCGAGGAAGCGCTGCGTGCCGCCGGTGGCCAGCACCTTGAAGCCGCTTTCCACGAGAATGCGGATGGCGGGCAGAACGCCTTCCTTGTCCTCGTCACGCACCGAGACGAAGACCGCACCGGAGCGGGGCAGGTCGACGCCGGCGCCGAGCTGGCTCTTGGCGAAGGCCAGCGCGAAATCGGTGTCGAGGCCGATGACTTCGCCGGTCGAGCGCATTTCCGGTCCGAGCAGAATGTCGACGCCGGGGAAGCGGGCGAAGGGGAAGACGGCTTCCTTGACGGCAATGTGCTTCAGGTTGCGCGGATCGGGCTTTTCGCCGTAAGCGGCAATCGCCGGATCGAGCTTCTCGCCGGCCATGACGCGGGCGGCGATCTTGGCGATCGGCGCGCCGATGGTCTTGGCGACGAAAGGCACGGTGCGCGAGGCGCGCGGATTGACTTCGAGAACGTAGATCATGCCGTCCTTGATGGCATATTGCACGTTCATCAGGCCGCCGACATTGAGCGCCTTGGCAAGCGCCGTCGTCTGGCGTTCCAACTCGTCGACGATTTCCTTCGACAGCGAACGGACCGGCAGCGAGCAGGCCGAGTCGCCCGAATGGATGCCGGCTTCTTCGATGTGCTCCATGATGCCCGACACGAAGACGCTTTCGCCGTCGCACAGCGCATCGACGTCCACTTCCACGGCGTTGGTCAGGTAGCTGTCGAACAGCAGCGGGTTCTTGCCGAGCAGGGTGTTGATCTGGCCGGTCTTGTCGTTCGGGTAACGCTGCTTGATGTCCTCGGGTACGAGGCCCGGAACCGTGTCGAGCAGATAGGTCTGGAGCTGGCCTTCCGAATGGATGATCTGCATGGCGCGGCCACCCAGAACGTAGGACGGGCGAACAACCAGCGGGAAGCCGATTTCAGACGCGACGAGGCGAGCCTGCTCGACCGAATAGGCAATGCCGTTGTTCGGCTGGGCAAGATCGAGCTTCATCAGCAGCTTCTGGAAGCGGTCGCGGTCTTCGGCAAGGTCGATCATGTCAGGCGCCGTGCCGAGGATCGGGATACCGTTCTTTTCCAGCGCTTCGGCGAGCTTCAGCGGGGTCTGGCCGCCGAACTGCACGATGACGCCGACCAACTCGCCCTTTTCCTGTTCGGCGCGCATGATCTCGATCACGTCTTCGGCCGTCAGCGGTTCGAAATAGAGGCGGTCGGAGGTGTCGTAGTCGGTGGAGACGGTTTCCGGGTTGCAGTTGATCATGATTGCTTCGAAACCGGCATCCTTCAGCGCGAAGGCGGCGTGGCAGCAGCAATAATCGAACTCGATGCCCTGGCCGATGCGGTTCGGACCGCCGCCAAGGATGACCACCTTCTTGCGGTCGGAAACCTGCGCTTCCGAGCGGGCTGCGCCGACGAAGGGAATTTCATAGGTCGAATACATGTAAGCGGTCGGCGAGGCGAATTCGGCCGCGCAGGTGTCGATGCGCTTGAAGACCGGACGAACATTCAGGCTGTTGCGCAGTTCGGCCACTTCCTTCGGACGCTTGGACGTCAGGCTGGCGAGGCGGGCGTCGGAGAAGCCCATGGCCTTCAGCATGCGCAGGTTTTCGGCATCCTGCGGCAGGCCATGCTCGCGGATGCGGGCTTCCATGTCGACGATGGCCTTGAACTGGGCGATGAACCAGGGGTCGATCTTCGAGTTTTCGTGGACTTCCTCTTCGCTCATGCCCATGCGCAGCGCCTGAGCGACCATGCGCAGGCGGTCCGGCGTCGGCGTGCCGATGGCGGCGCGGATGGCGTTCTTGGAGCCTTCGCCTTCCTCGTAACCGGGGATTTCGATTTCATCGAGACCGGTGAGGCCGGTTTCCATGCCGCGCAGCGCCTTCTGCAGCGATTCCGCGAAGGTGCGGCCGATGGCCATGACTTCGCCGACCGACTTCATGGCGGTGGTGAGGATCGGCGAAGCGCCGGGGAATTTCTCGAAGGCGAAACGCGGGATCTTGGTGACGACGTAGTCGATGGAAGGTTCGAACGAAGCAGGTGTCGCGCCGCCGGTGATGTCGTTTTCCAGCTCATCCAGCGTATAACCGATGGCGAGCTTGGCGGCGATCTTGGCGATCGGGAAGCCGGTGGCCTTGGAAGCGAGAGCGGACGAGCGCGACACGCGCGGGTTCATTTCGATGACGACGAGGCGGCCGTCCTTCGGGTTGACGGCGAACTGCACGTTCGAGCCGCCGGTTTCCACGCCGATCTCGCGCAGCACCGCAATCGAGGCGTTGCGCATGATCTGGTATTCCTTGTCGGTCAAGGTCAGCGCCGGCGCAACGGTGATCGAGTCACCCGTGTGGACGCCCATCGGATCGATGTTTTCGATGGAGCAGATGATGATGCAATTGTCCGCCTTGTCGCGGACGACTTCCATCTCATATTCCTTCCAGCCGAGAACCGATTCTTCGACCAGAACTTCCGTCGTCGGCGAGGCGTCGAGACCGCCCGAGACGATATCGAAGAATTCCGAGCGGTTATAGGCAATGCCCCCGCCGGTTCCGCCAAGCGTAAACGACGGGCGGATGATGGCCGGCAGGCCGACATGATCGATGGCCTGAGCGGCGATTGCCATGGCATGGGCCATATAGCGCTGCTTGCGGTCGGTTTCGCCGAGGTTCCACTGGTTTTCGAGATCGTCCAGCGCCTTGTCGAGATCGGGACCGGAAAGCTTGCCCTTCAGCTCGGTGCGGGCTGCCTCGTGCTTCTTGCGGTCGGCATCCTTGATTTCGGTGGCGTTGGCCAGCATGGAGCGCGGGGTTTCAAGGCCGATGCGGGCCATGGCTTCGCGGAAGAGAGCGCGGTCTTCGGCCATGTCGATGGCTTCCGGCTTTGCGCCGATCATTTCCACATTGTAACGGTCGAGAACGCCCATGCGCTTGAGAGAGAGCGCGGTGTTGAGCGCGGTCTGACCGCCCATGGTCGGAAGAAGCGCATCCGGACGTTCCTTGGCGATGATCTTTGCCACGACTTCGGGCGTGATCGGCTCGACGTAAGTGGCGTCGGCAAGGCCCGGATCGGTCATGATCGTCGCCGGGTTGGAGTTGACCAGGATGACCCGGTAACCCTCTTCCTTCAGCGCCTTGCAGGCCTGGGTGCCGGAATAGTCGAATTCACATGCCTGACCGATGACGATCGGTCCCGCGCCGATGATGAGGATGGACTTGATATCTTGGCGCTTCGGCATGGCTCTCTCGTTCCGCTTTTCGGTTGCGCAAAACACCGGCCAGGGTGAAGGATCACCGGTCGGGGGGCGCAATTCAAATGTTTTCAGGCTAGAAGCGGCTTATAGGCAAATGTTTTTGAGAACGGAACCCCATAAATTCCGGAATCGACAGAAACTCTTAACGGGCAGGGGCGTGTGCGGTGAAACGGGCCTGTACCGCAGCACTGTAAGAGCGGCTGACGGGGATTTCACTGCCGTCTCTGGTCATGACATGCAGACGGCCGGCCTGTTTGCGCAGGGAGACAAAGTCGGCATCGGCAATCCAGTGGGAACGATGCACCTGTAAACCCGCCGTCTGGCCGAGTTCTTTCAGCGCATCGGCAAAACGTAGCAGAACCAGCTGCTGCCCGCGCGTGGTGACGATTTGCGTGTAATGATCCTGGACCGATAGTCGCAGTAATTCTCCGCGCTTTTGCGGCGGCAATCGTTCCAGCAAGGGGATGATGCCTTTCACGTCCCTATCTGCATTTGCATTTGTGTCCGTTTCAGCGTCCGCCACCTTTTCGAAGGACTGGCGGGTCGTAAGGTAACTCAACAGGCAGAAGATCGCGCAGAGCGGCAGGGATGAGAGGCTGCTCTTCAGAACCGGCGTGAGACCCATCTCCTTGCCGTAGAAAATCTGATTGGTAATGGCGAGCAGTAGCCCGATCGGCAGTGCTGCCGTCAGCGAGCCGATCATCATGCGTGTCAGCATGTTGTCGATGTGGCCTGCAAGGATCGTCTTGGCGATGACCGAAAAGGAGATGGCGAGCATCCAGGCGCCCGCCTGAACGATTGTCCAGTAAAGCAGCCGGTCGGCGAAGCTCATGGTTTCGCTGGTCCCGAAAGGCCCGGTCAAGATGAAGATCGCCAGCACCGCAAGAAATGTCAGCCACAGCCTGCGCGATTGCAGCATGGCGTGCATTTCACGAAGCGTGAATTGCAGAGACGGGTGATCCACGAAGTTTTCCTGCTGATGGCGCCAATCCGTTTTTCTTCTCCGCATGTTTTGCCGAAATTGGCTTCGATTTCAACCGAACCGAAACAGCGCCCATGTCATTCCAGCCTTTGTTAGATGCACCGCTTGCCGTGCAGTTCCATGTCGCCACCGTCGTGCCCGCAGCCCTTCTTGGGGCCTTCATTTTCCTGCGCCCAAAGGGCACCGCCATTCACCGGCTGCTCGGCAAGATCTGGGTGGTGCTGATGGTCGCGACTGCGGCGTCTACCTTCTTCATCCATGAATTGAAGGTGTTTTATGGTTTCAGCCCGATCCATCTGCTTTCCATCTTCACCATCTACGGGTGTCTGCAATCGATCTATTTCGCGCGCCGCGGTGATATCAGACGCCATATGCGGATCATGCAGAGCGTTTATCTCGGCGGCATCGTGATTGCCGGAGGCTTCACCTTCGTTCCCGGCCGCATCATGCATGAGGTTGCTTTTGGTGATGGAAAAGCCGGTTTTGTGGCCCTTTCCGCCGGCGCACTGGTGTTCGTCTTCCTGTTTCTGACGGTATTGAAACAGCGACGCCGAACCGTCTGAAAGGTTCCTTTGGCCGCCTCTGCTTTCTTCCGGAACAAGATGTATTATAGTGCCGTTATAAGGCAGCTTGTTGAGGCGGAACCGCCGGGAGAAGAGCATGGAATGGAGAGGGCGTCGCCAGTCGGACAATATCGAGGATCGGCGCGGCATGTCGGCGGGATCGGGTGATCCTTTTTCCCGAGGCGGGATGCGCGTGCCAATCGGGCGTCGCGGCGGCGGTATCGGGATTGGCGGTCTTCTGGTCATTCTGTTGATCAGCTGGGTGCTCGGCATCAACCCGCTGACGCTGCTGACCGGCGGCGACCTGTCGATGGATGGCGGCGGTACGACGCAATCGGGGACCCAGCAGTCCGGCACGCGACCACAGGGACAATCGTCCGACGAGACGACCGCCTTCGTCCGCACCGTCCTTGCCGAGACGGAAGATACGTGGAGCGGCATTTTCCAGTCGGCCGGGGAGACCTATCAGAAGCCGACGCTGGTTCTGTTCTCCGGGCAGGTGTCTTCCGCCTGTGGTTATGCTTCCGCTGCCAGCGGTCCGTTCTATTGCCCGGGCGACCGCAAGGTCTATCTCGACACCAGCTTCTTCAAAGAACTCGACCAGCGTTTCGGCGCGGCCGGCGATTTCGCGCAAGCTTACGTGATTGCGCATGAGGTCGGCCACCACATCCAGAACCTGACCGGCGTTCTGCCGGAGTTCAACCGCCGCCGTCAGTCGATGAGCCAGACGGACGCCAACAAGATGTCGGTGCGCGTCGAGCTTCAGGCGGATTGTTATGCCGGCATCTGGGGCAAGTTCACCGAGCAGAAGGGTATTCTCGAAACCGGCGACCTCGAGGAAGCGCTGAACGCCGCCCACCAGATCGGCGACGATACGCTGCAGAAGCAGACCCAGGGCTATGTGGTGCCTGACAGTTTCAACCACGGCACCTCGGCACAGCGCGCGGAATGGTTCAAGCGCGGTTTCCAGAGCGGCCGTGTCGAAGATTGTGATACGTTCTCGGCGAATATCTGAGGAGAGGGGGCTTTTCAGCCCCCTTTTCGTTTAGCGCATCAAGAGCGCCACCACATACATTCCGAGGGCGAAGATGGTATGGGCCACGAGGTTGAGGACGCGAACCTTCGTGGGGTTCGGTGTTTTCGACGCCGCCCAGCCAATGCCGAGCCCCGGCTGCAACAGGAACCAGCCCGCGCCAACCGTTACGATGCCGACGATCCACGGCTCAATGAACGAAGGATTGGCAAACCACGCGGCCGGGACTACCAGCGCTAGAACGATGCCATAAAGAATGCCGACGGCGTAATGTGAAATCCAGCCGAGCGCCAGTTCATGTTCATAGGGTTCAGCCGTGGCGATACTGTCGTGAAATATCGTACCTTTCGGCACATGCCAGAACCAGCGGCCGACCGGCGCCCAGTTCGGCGCGGACTGGCCGAAGAACCGGTGCAGCACGATTGCCCATATATCCATAAACACGGTGCCGCTGATGCCCATGGCAATGCCGCGCCAAATCAGTTCCAGCATAGATCCCTCCGCATGATCATGATCGATCAAGCTCTAGCGGATCACGCCGGTGGCGGAAACCGGCTATTGCCGGAGCGGACAAGAAAAATGGCCGGATCGCTCCGGCCATGAGGGTGAGAAAGGCGCTAGACCTCACCTCCGTCATGCTCGGGCTTGTCCCACTGCTGTCCGGTTTAAATTTGGTGGACATGGCGCACGGTGTTGCTCCTCTTTCGTGTCCGAGATCGTCGCCAAACGCTCGAATACGAGTAGAATCAACACCGTGCGCCATGTCCACCAAATTTAAACCGGACAGCAGTGGGACAGGGCCGAGCATCTGCAACCGATCGGATTTAACGCGACGTGGTTGGATCCTCGGGACAAGCCCCGAGGATGACGTCGAGAGTAGGTAGTGGCTGGCAGCGATCTGGTGACGATAGCGCTCCGGCCACGGTCTTTTCCCCTTAAGCGGCCCGCCCGTATTCCGCCTGCCGCCGGCTGGCCGTGGCGAGCTGGAACTGCGCGAGCAGTTCGTTGAGGGCTGCTGCTTCCGAGGCGAGGCCGTGGCTTGCTGCCGTCTGCTCCTCAACCATGGCGGCATTTTGCTGTGTGCCCTGATCAATGGTGTTGATGGCGGTGTTGATTTCCTGAAGGCCGGTCGACTGTTCGCGCGACGCGGTGACAATCGCGTCGATATGGCGGTTGATCTCCTGCACTTCGCGGACGATGGTTTCCAGCGCCTTGCCGGCATTGCCGACAAGTTCAACGCCGGACTGCACCTGCGATGTCGAGGCGTTGATCAGCGTCTTGATCTCCTTCGCCGCATTGGCGGAGCGCTGGGCAAGTTCACGGACTTCCTGGGCGACAACGGCAAAACCCTTGCCGGCCTCACCGGCGCGGGCGGCTTCAACACCTGCATTCAGCGCGAGCAGGTTGGTCTGGAAGGCGATTTCGTCGATCACGCCGATGATGTTGCTGATCTCGGACGATGATTTTTCGATGCCTTCCATGGCGCGCACGGCATCTTCCACGATGACGCCGGACTGTTCGGCATTGCCGCGGGCGCGGTCGACCAGACGGCCGACTTCTTCGGCGCGACGGGCGGAATCCTTCACCGTTGTGGTGATTTCCTCGAGTGCTGCTGCCGTCTCCTCAACGGAGGCCGCCTGCTGTTCGGTGCGTCGCGCCAGATCATCGGCCGACTGGCGGATTTCACCGGCACCCGCATCGATTGCGAGGGCGTTCTGGCCGACGGTGCTGAGGGCTGCGTTCAGCTTGGCGACCGAATTGTTGAAATCGTTGCGCAGGCGATCGATACGGGCCACGAAAGGCGTGTCGATGCGATAATTGAGATCGCCGTCCGAAAGATGCGCCAGGCCCCGGGCAAGTGAATCGACTGCGAACTGGATATCAGCCGCGTCTTTTGCTGCCGTTCTATCACGCTCGTTGCGCTCCTGTTCGGAGAGCGTACGGTTCTGTTCGGCGTCGCCTTCAAGGCGCAGTCGTTCCATGGCGTTCGAACGGAACACGGCAACGGCTGCGGCCATGGAGCCGATCTGGTCGGTGCGCTCCTGACCGGGAATGGCGACATCGAGGTTGCCGGCGGCAAGGCCTTCCATGGCGGACGTCATCTGCGTGACGGGGCGGACGATGAAGCGGGAAAGGACGGTTGCGAGAAGTCCGATCATGATCGTCGCTGCGAGGATCGTGGCGATGGTTGCCGCGAGCCGGAACTGGCCGATTGCGCTGTAGGCAACATCGGAATCGACGACAAAGCCGAGATACCAGTCGACCGAGGGCAGGCCGGCGACCGGAATGAAGCTGGTGATCTTGCCCTTGCCGTCGATCTCAGTCTGGGAGATCGCGGAGGAAATCGCTGGCGTGTTGACCTTGAAGAGATCGGCCATCGGCTTGTCGACGAATTTTGGGTCGGGATGGATGAGGATCTTGCCATCCTTGCTGACGAGGAATGCATATCCATCTGCGCCAGCATCCACCGACTTGATCATCTTCACCAGCGAGTCCAGCGAGAAGTCACTGCCTGTCACGCCAGCAAGCTTGCCATCGATGGAAACGGGTATGGCGGCGGTGATGATGAGGCCGCCGGTCGATGCATCATTGTAGGGTTCGGTCAGAACCGTCTTGCCGGCTTTCACCGCATCCAGATACCATGGGCGCTTGCGCGGATCATAACCCTCAGGCAGCGGCGTTTTCGGGAAGGTGGTGAAGCTGCCGGTGTCGGCATTGCCGAAATAGGTCGACATGAATTGTGCCGTCAGCACGTCGTTTTCCAGAAAATGCAGCTTTGCTTCGTTATCCGGAAGCTTGGCCAGCGTCTTTGCCACCGTTTCGGTCAGCATGATGCGGCCATTCAGCCAGTTGGCGATGCTTTGCGCCGCCTGTTTGCCGGATGAATCGATGTTTTCCGCCACCGCTTCCGTCGTGACGCGATGCTGAAGGCTGTCGATGTAAAAAGAGAAGCCGGCAAAGGCGGCGACGACAAGTGATGACGCAGCAACGAGAATGCGCGTCATGAGATTGGTTTTTTTAGGCAAGCTACACGTCCTTGAAACCGGGTGAATCCGTTCGGCTCATCTAGGGGAATGGTGGGGAGAGACATGCCTTAAAGGCGGGGAATATTCTGCGTCATGCAGCTTTTGGTTTAGAAGAACTACGCAATATTCTAATAAGTAAATTGAAATGGTAAAATTCGGCTAAATTTGTCTTTTGTTATCAAGGTTCGCCGATTGGGGGGCCCAGATTGCCGTTTTGCGTAAATTTTGATCATCGATCTGCAAAGGTTGCGTGCAGGAAGGGAATATTTTATTCATCACCGTGCTGCCGTTGCGCAATTCGCGGGCAATGGCCAAAGTTCAGGTGAATTACAATGTCTTCGTCGGTTGTTGCAGGAACCGTTCCTTCTGGATCGGGGTCGTGGTTTTCGCATTTCAAGGCTACGCTTGTACTGGGAATCCCGCTTATCGGCGCGCAGCTCGCGCAGCTTGGCATCCATACCACTGATATGGTCATCGTCGGCCAACTTGGCGCCGAAAAGCTGGCGGCCATGGTGCTGGCCGGACAGTTCTTTTTCGTCGTCTTCATTTTCGGCTCCGGCTTTTCCGTCGCTGTTGTACCAATGGTAGCGCAGGCTTACGGGCAGGGTGATGCGACATCCGCGCGCCGCTCGCTGCGCATGGGCATGTGGGTGGCAATCGCCTATTGGCTGCTTGCATTGCCGATTTTCTTCAATGCCGAGCGCATTCTCATTTCTCTTGGGCAGAACCCCAATGTGGCGGCGCTGACCGGCCATTATCTCGCCATCGCCAAGTTCGGCCTTTTGCCGGCGCTGCTGTTTTATGTCCTGCGCGGGCTTGTCAGCGCCATCGGGCGCGCCGGCATCATTCTTTATGTCACCCTCGTCATGCTGGTGATGAACGGTGTGCTGGCCTATGCATTGGTGTTCGGCCATTTCGGATTGCCCGCCATGGGCATGAATGGTGCGGCCGTCGTTGCCGTCATCGTCAACGCCTTCAGCTTCATTTTCATTGTCGCCTATGTGCAGACGCGTGAGGAAACGAAGAGATACGAGCTGTTCGTGCGCTTCTGGCGGCCTGATTGGCACGCGCTTTTCGAAGTGCTGCGTCTTGGTCTGCCGATTAGCATCACCATTCTTGCCGAAGTGACGCTGTTCGCCGCCGCTTCGATCCTGATGGGGCAGATCGGCACCGTCCAGCTTGCGGCGCACGGCATCGCCCTGCAGCTCGCCTCCATCGCCTTCATGATTCCGCTTGGTCTTTCCCAGGCGGCGACGGTTCGTGTGGGCGTGACGCGGGGGCAGGGAGATTTCAGGAATCTCATCCGTGCTTCTATCATGATTTACGCCATCGCCTGCGGCATCGCCATCTGCGGCGGCATCCTGTTTGCGGCGGTGCCGGAATTTCTGGCGAAGTGGTTCCTCGATCCCAAACTACCGGAAGCTGCGGAAGTGCTTGCCTATGCCAGCAGCCTCGTGGTGATTGCCGGCATCTTCCAGCTTGTCGATGGCATTCAGGCGGTCACAGCAGGCCTGCTGCGCGGGTTGAAGGATGCGCGCATTCCGGCGATGCTGGCGCTGATTTCCTATTGGCCAATTGGGCTGGCGCTTGCCTGGACCATGGCCTTTCCGCTCGGCTTTGGCGGGCGCGGCGTCTGGTTCGGCTTCGTGATCGGCCTTTCGACGGCGGCGGTTCTGCTCACCATCCGCTTCGTCCTTCTGGTGAAGCGTGAAATGCAAACGGCCCGCTGAAAAGCGGGCCGCATAATCTTTCCGGATTTTACGAGGTATCAGCGCTCGGCGAGCGCTGCTTCACCTTGTCTTTCACGCAGCAGGTTGACGAAGCGGCGGAAGAGATAGTGGCTGTCCTGCGGGCCGGGCGATGCTTCCGGATGGTGCTGGACCGAGAAGACCGGCTTGCCGACGATGCGCAGGCCGCAATTGGTGCCATCGAATAGCGAGATATGGGTCTCTTCGACACCTTCGGGCAGCGACTTGGTGTCGACTGCAAAGCCGTGGTTCATGGAGACGATTTCCACCTTGCCGGTGGTGAAGTCCTTGACCGGGTGGTTGGCGCCGTGGTGGCCCTGATGCATCTTTTCGGTCTTTGCGCCGACGGCGAGACCGAGCATCTGGTGACCGAGGCAGATGCCGAAGATCGGCAGCTCGCTCTTGATGAGGTTCTGGATAACCGGCACGGCATATTCGCCCGTCGCGGCCGGGTCTCCCGGACCGTTGGAGAGGAACACGCCATCCGGCTTCAGCGCCAGAATGTCTTCGGCCGATGTCTGGGCCGGAACGACCGTGACCTTGCAATCCAGACCGGCGAAGAGGCGCAGGATGTTGCGCTTGACGCCGAAATCGACGCAGACGACATGGTACTTGGCATCGGCTTCGCCGAGCGTGCCGTAGCCCTTGTTCCAGACCCACGGCGTTTCCGTCCAGGTGGAGGACTGGCCGGAGGTGGCTTCGATGGCAAGGTCGAGGCCGACGAGGCCGCTCCATGCCTTGGCTTCCGCCTTCAGCGCTTCGATGTCGAAGACGCCGTTCGGATCGTGGGCGATCACCGCGTTCGGCGCGCCGTTTTCGCGGATCCATGCGGTGAGCGCGCGGGTGTCGATGCCGCAGAGGCCGATGACGCCGCGGGCCTTCAGCCAGGCATCAAGGTGCTTGACGGCGCGAAAGTTCGAGGGATCGGTGATATCGGCCTTGAAGATGACGCCGACAGCGCCGCGACGGGCGGCGGGCGTCAGGTCTTCGATGTCTTCCTCATTGGTGCCGACATTGCCGATATGCGGGAAGGTGAAGGTGACGATCTGGCCGAGATAGGAAGGATCGGTCAGGATTTCCTCGTAACCCGTCAGCGCCGTATTGAAGCAGACTTCGGCCTGAACCTTGCCGGTTGCGCCGATGCCCGTTCCTTCAATCACTGTGCCATCGGCAAGAACAAGCATTGCGGTCGGTTTGCGGGTAGTCCAGGGCGCTGTCTCGGTCATCTCGTTCCGTTTCTGCCGCTTCGCACCCCGCCTCTTGAAAGGCAGGGGGTAAGGGGCCATTTTTGTCGCAGGCTTCGTGACATAAAGGGGCGCGCGATAAAGCTCGCGTTCCGACCCTTCGTTAAAATCTCGTGCAGGTGCCGGAAAATAACGAAAGCAGCCCAAGCGGTCAACCGCAGGGCCAAGATTTACGTGGAATTAAACCACCGTATTTTCAAGGTCTTATGCATTTGATTTGCTTGAGCGTGTCTGCTCGTTTATGTCGTTTCGCAAAATGAGGTGGAAAGTTTCCGTATCGAGAAGCTGCGGAAAGCGCTTTCCCAAGGAGAAGAAAAATGATGCGCGACACGTTCGCAAACGCTTTGAAGGACGCATTGAAGGCTCGTGATGCACGCCGCACCTCGACCGTGCGCCTCATCCAGACCGCCATCAAGGATCGCGATATCGCCAATCGCGGCGTGGGCAAGGACCCCGTCAGCGATGAGGACATCATGCAGATCCTGACCAAGATGGTGAAGCAGCGGGAAGAATCCGCCAATATCTATGAAGGCGCCGGCCGCCCCGAGCTTGCGGCTCAGGAGCGCGAGGAAATCGTCATCATCAAGGAATTCATGCCGGAAGAAATCCCGGCCGAGAAGGTGCGCGAACTCTGCCAGGCCGTCATCACTGAGACCGGCGCGTCCGGCCTGCGCGACATGGGCAAGTGCATGAATGCGCTGAAGGAGCGCTACCCCGGCCAGATCGACTTCGCCAAGGCTTCCGGCGTCGTCAAGGATTTGCTGAAGTAAGTTCGGGCATCCTTAAAAAGTAAAGGCAGGGCAGATGTGGGCTGCCCTGCCTTTTTTCTGTCGACGAAAACGCATTCCGGCGGATCAAAATGCGGTCCTTCACAGGCTTTTTTCGGGGGACGTGCCTGCGGGCGTCGGCAGATTATACGGAGGTCAATTGCTGCCTTCGCTGATGTTTTTACATCGCCGCCGCGGCCGGCTCAAATTACAAAAACATAATTTTTGGTGATGCTGCGGTGCCATAAATTTGCCCGAAGCGGGCGCAATGGCGATGTGATTTCGCCGTCGTGGCCTGTGAATATCGGGTATTCCTGTTCTTTAAGTTTTGTGCTGGCCTCTTTCCGCGCTTATATGAAAGACTGGCCTCGAATAGGTAACCCATGCGCTTTTCCAACTCTTTCCTTGATGAGATACGCGACCGCGTGCACATCTCCGATGTGATCGGCCGACGTGTGTCCTGGGACAAGAAGAAGACCAATACGTCGCGCGGGGATTATTGGGCCTGCTGCCCGTTCCATGGTGAGAAAAGCCCGAGCTTCCACTGCGAGGACCGCAAGGGGCGGTATCATTGCTTCGGTTGCGGCGTTTCCGGCGATCACTTCCGCTTTCTGACCGAGCTTGAGGGCCTGAGTTTTCCGGAGGCCGTGCAGCAGATTGCCGATATGGCCGGCATTTCCATGCCGCAGCCCGATCCGCAGGCGGAAAAGCGCGAGCGCGAGCGCACTTCGCTTCAGGACGTCATGGAAATGGCGACGCTGTTCTTTCAGGACCAGTTGCAGACCGCTCTCGGTGCGCGGGCGCGGGCTTACCTGCGCGATCGCGGGTTGACCGGGCGCACCATCGAGACTTTCCGGCTGGGTTATGCGCCCGATAGCCGCAATGCGCTGAAAGAGCATCTGGCGAGCAAGGGTGTGACGAAGGAACAGATGGAGGCCTGCGGGCTGGTGGTGCATGAGAATGTGCCGGTCTCCTACGACCGCTTCCGCGACCGCATCATGTTCCCGATCCTGTCTTCGCGGGAAAAGGTGATCGCTTTCGGCGGCCGCGCCATGGCCGCGGATGCGGTGGCGAAGTATCTGAACTCCAACGAAACAGAGCTCTTTCACAAGGGCAATGTTCTCTACAATTTCGCCCGCGCCCGGCGCGCCTCGCAGGCGGCCGGCGGTTCGGTCATCGCCGTCGAAGGTTATATGGATGTCATCGCGCTCTATCAGGCGGGTGTGGAAAATGCCGTCGCGCCGCTCGGCACGGCGCTGACCGAAAGCCAGCTCGATCTCCTCTGGAAAATGTCGCCGCAGCCGATCCTCTGCTTCGATGGCGATGGCGCTGGCATTCGCGCCGCCAACCGTGCGGCCGATCTTGCCCTGCCGCATATTAAGCCGGATCGTTCCGTCAGCTTCGCGCTTCTGCCCGATGGAAAGGATCCGGACGATCTCGTGCGGCTTGAGGGGCGCGCGCCTTTCGACCGGGTGCTGTCTGAAGCCAAGCCGCTGGCCGCGATGATCTGGAGCCGCGAGACCTCCGGCGTCACTTTCGATACGCCGGAAAAACGCGCCCAGCTTGAAAGCCGGTTGCGGCAGATCGTGGCCGTTATCGGCGACGAGACGGTACGCCGTTTTTACCAGCAGGATATGCGCGACAGGCTGAACGGCTTTTTCCAGCCGCGTTTTCAGCAAGGCGGGGCTCAGAACGGCAATTTCCGCCGCAACGGCGCGCAGCCCGCGGGACGCGGCTTCCAGCGCAATGCGCCGGGGCGGGGCGGGGCGATGGCCGCGCCGGCCAGCAGCATTTCCGACCGGCTTGCGCAGTCTGGCCTTGTCAGGGGCTATCAGACAAAGCCTTCGCTCCGGGAAAGCGTTCTTGCCATCACCATCGTCAACCATCCCGAATTGCTGCTCGAGGAATATGACGAGATCGCCGCTATCGACTACGAAAACCGCGATTTGCAGCGCCTGTGGTCGACGGTGCTGACCTATGCGGCGGAAAGTGCGGCGGAGATTTCGCGGGCAGGGCTGATCGAGCGCCTGTCACAGCAGGGTTTCGAGGTGCTTTTGAAGGCCATGGACCAGCAGGTGCGCAATGCCCGCCTGTGGACGGCGACGGAGCAGGCGGCGATGGAGGATGCGCGCGAGGGTTATGTGCAGGCCCTTTCCCTGCATAAGAGGACGAAATCCCTGCTCTGGCAAAAAAAGGAACTGGAGCGGGAAATCGCCGAGGCGACGGATGACGAACGCGGTACATTGCTGGTGCGGGCGCTGGCCGAAGTGCAGCTGGAAATTGGCCGTATGGAAAATCAGGAGGCGATCATCGATGGTTTCGGGGTCATGTCCGGCCGGGTGAAGGGGCCGGCCGTCGGCCATGGCTGAGGGCGGTCCGCAGAATTGAAAGGTGTTTGGGGTTGCCTTTTGCGGCAGGCGTCCTAAATAGGGGATAGTCTGGTGATAATCCGCAAAATGCGGCTCTTTTTAAGAATTTCCTTGGCTGTCTCGCCCTCAAAGGCTTGACGGGGCGGGAAATAGCGGGAATCACCATTTCAGGAAAAGTAAGGTGGAATGAGCCTTGGCGGATAGAAATTGCATGAGCAAGCATTTCCGGGTGCACTGTCTTTGCATTCTGCCTGAGGCTGCCGTGGTTAATCGGCAATTAAAGATCACTCCGTTAGGTGTCTGACAGTGATTCGCGGCATGCGCCGGATGCTCAAGGGGCGGACGGCGATGCTGCGGAACAGGTGTTAGCGTCAGGGAAAGCGACGAGATAGATGGCAACCAAAGTCAAAGAAAACGAAGAAGCAGAAAACGAACGCGACGGTGCGACGGACGGCCCGCTTCTCGACCTTTCGGATGACGCGGTCAAGAAAATGATCAAGGCCGCCAAGAAGCGCGGCTATGTGACGATGGACGAGCTGAATTCCGTCCTGCCGTCTGAAGAGGTGACCTCCGAGCAGATCGAGGACACGATGGCGATGCTGTCCGATATGGGCATCAACGTGATCGAGGACGAGGACGCCGAGGAAGCCGCCAGCAGCGACGACGACAGCGATTCCGATAGCGACGATTCCGAGGGCGGGGAACTTGCCCCTTCCGGCGGCACCGCGCTTGCGACCGCCAAGAAGAAAGAACCGACCGACCGTACCGACGACCCGGTGCGCATGTATCTGCGCGAAATGGGTTCCGTGGAGCTTCTGTCGCGCGAAGGCGAAATCGCCATCGCCAAGCGTATCGAGGCCGGCCGCGAAACGATGATTTCGGGCCTGTGCGAAAGCCCGCTGACGTTCCAGGCGCTGATTATCTGGCGCGACGAACTCAACGAAGGCACGACGCTGCTGCGCGAGATTATCGATCTCGAAACCACCTATTCCGGTCCTGAAGCCAAGGCGGCTCCCCAGTTCCAGAGCCCGGAGAAGATCGAGGCGGACCGCAAGGCCGCCGAAGAGAAGGAAAAGACCCGCAAGCTGCGTGCGCCGACCGGCGACGAGGATGTGACCGACGTGGGCGGCGATGGCCTTCCGCCGGAAGAGGAAGAGGAGGACGACGACGAGTCCAATCTTTCGCTCGCCGCGATGGAAGCCGAACTGCGCCCGCAGGTCATGGAAACGCTCGATACCATCGCGGACACCTATAAGAAGCTGCGCAAGCTTCAGGATCAGCAGGTTGAAGCGCGTCTTGCCTGCACCGGCACCCTGTCTTCCGGTCAGGAGCGTCGGTACAAGGAACTGAAGGATCAGCTGATCACGGCCGTCAAGTCGCTGTCGCTGAACCAGAACCGTATCGACAGCCTGGTCGAGCAGCTCTACGACATTTCCAAGCGCCTGATGCAGAATGAAGGCCGCCTGCTGCGCCTTGCCGAATCCTATGGCGTCAAGCGCGACAGCTTCCTTGAGCAATATCACGGTGCGGAACTCGATCCGAACTGGATGAAGTCGATTGCCAATCTGGCCGCGCGCGGCTGGAAGGAATTCGCCCGCGAGGAAAGCAACACGATCCGGGAAATCCGTCAGGAGATCCAGAACCTCTCCACGGAAACCGGCATTTCCATCGCCGAATTCCGCCGCATCGTTTCGATGGTGCAGAAGGGTGAGCGCGAAGCGCGCATCGCCAAGAAGGAGATGGTCGAGGCCAACCTGCGTCTGGTGATCTCGATTGCGAAGAAATACACCAACCGTGGTCTGCAGTTCCTCGATCTCATTCAGGAAGGCAATATCGGCCTGATGAAGGCGGTCGACAAGTTCGAATACCGTCGCGGTTACAAGTTCTCGACCTATGCGACCTGGTGGATCAGGCAGGCAATCACCCGTTCGATTGCCGACCAGGCCCGCACGATCCGTATTCCGGTTCACATGATCGAGACGATCAACAAGATCGTTCGCACCTCGCGCCAGATGCTGCACGAGATCGGCCGCGAGCCGACCCCGGAAGAGCTGGCCGAAAAGCTGGCCATGCCGCTGGAAAAGGTGCGCAAGGTTCTGAAGATCGCCAAGGAGCCGATCTCGCTCGAAACTCCCGTGGGTGACGAAGAGGATTCGCATCTCGGTGACTTCATCGAGGACAAGAACGCGCTGCTGCCTATCGACGCCGCCATTCAGGCGAACCTGCGCGAGACGACCACCCGCGTATTGGCCTCGCTGACGCCGCGTGAAGAACGCGTTCTGCGCATGCGCTTCGGCATCGGCATGAACACGGACCATACGCTGGAAGAAGTCGGCCAGCAGTTCTCGGTCACGCGCGAACGTATCCGCCAGATCGAGGCGAAGGCGCTGCGCAAGCTGAAGCATCCGAGCCGCTCCAGAAAGCTGCGCAGCTTCCTCGACAGCTAAGCGTTCCGCTTCCTTTAAAATTGAACCCGGTCAGTCAGCGCTGGCCGGGTTTTTTGTTTCCCGCACTGGCGAACTCTGCGACAAGCCTTATGTGTGAAAACAGGCATTCCGCTTTTGCTGGATAAGCCCGGGTTCGATTTGGTTCGATGAGATGCAACAGATTTCGGCAGGCAAATGGCGGAGGGGAGGATGGGCTGTGCCCGTCTCCGTGCTGCTGCATCTTGCCGTCGTCGCGCTTTTCTTTTTCGAGCTGCCGGAGCGGATAGCCGAGCCGCAGGAGCCGGAAAGCATCAGCGTCGATCTGGTGCCGCCGCCTGAGGAGAAAAAGGCGGAAGAGGCCCCGCCGCCGGGTGAAGAGAACGCGAAAGAGGAAAAGCCGCAACCCCCACCGCCGCCCGCTCCTCCAGCGGAAGAGGCAAAACCTTTGCCGCCGCCGCAGGCGACGTTGCTGGCCATCGCCATGAGGCCCGAGGAAGCGCAGGCGGACCCCGAGGACAAGCCGGGCAAGACGGAGGAAGCGGAAAAGACCGAGCCTTCCGCGGAGCCTGCAAGCCAGCCTGAAAAAACGGCTGAGGAAAAGCCCGCAGCTCCTGCCGCCAACAGCGATCTTCAGGCTTCCGCCGCACAGGGGGAGATCACGGTTTCACCCGTGAAGGAAGAAGCGCAGCCCGATCAGCCGCCAGTGCCGCAGGCCAAGCCGACTGAGGAAAAGCCGGCGGAAGTGACGGAAAAGAAGCCCGCGAAACTTCCGGCGGCCAAAAACCTCCTGTCTTCGTCGATGCTGTCACCGGCCCAGAGACGTCAGATGTTTGGCGATCTGCCACCGCGTCGCCGTGTCGTTCAGCTTTGCAGCACCGAAGCCCTGGCCCAGATTCAGGGCGCGGGATTTGCCGCCAGGGGCATGATCCCCTATTCGGACACGGGCGGCAGGATTTCCGGTAATTCGATCGATGCTTCCGGCGGCGCGTTCAACACGGGCAGTGGCTGGCATGACGTCTCGTTCCAGTGCGAAGTCGATCTGGAAAATTACACGGTGACGGAGTTCCGGTTTAAAATCGGAAATGAGGTCAGCCCGGAAGACGCGAAAAAGCGGGGCTTTACGAGATTTCAGTGAGGGCGGGTTTTCCCAATCATTAGTCTCCTAAACCCGCTCCGCATCCCCCACCAGCAGCCCAATGCCCGCCATCAGCGCGTCCTCATCATAGGGCTTCCTGATCACCGGCACGGTGCCGAATTCATCCGGCACCATGCTGCCATCCGCATAACCGGTGGCGAAGAGGAAGGGGATGCCGCGGCGGTGGAGTTCCCGGGCGACGGGGATCGATGTATCGGAGCCGAGATTGATGTCGAGAATGGCGACATCCGGCACATAGGTCTTCAGCTTTTCAATGGCCATTGCCGACGAGGTTGCCGTTTCGATTGCCTTGATGCCGTTGTCTTCCAGCATGTTCTCGACATCCATGGCGATCAGCATCTGGTCTTCGACGAGTAATACTTTCAACGGCTCCTCCCGGTTATAGCGCCTGGGCTGTGGCGCGGTTTCATCTTCGGTTTGCGTGTCGGCGACTGCCATGGCCGAAGAAACGTGACGGGAGGGCAGGAGAATTTCCGCCTCCAGCCCATCGGGCAAATAGCGTATCGTGCTGCGCCCGCCGAGATCGTATGGGATGCTGCGGCTGATGAGTGCGGTGCCGAAGCCCGCGCGCGATGGCGGGGGCAGTTTGGTGGGCAGGATTTCGCGCCACTCAATCTCGCAATCGCGGTTCTCGTCGATGGTCCAGCGCACGTGCAATTGCCCGCCATTTTGCGAAAGCGCACCGTATTTGGCGGCGTTCGTGGCCAGCTCATGCAGAACGAGAGCCATGACGGAGAAAGCGCGCGAATCGAGTGTGACTTGCGGGCCGGTCAATTTCACAACGGTTTCCGGTGAGCGATGCGGCGACAGCTCGGCATCCAGAAGATCGCGAAGCGCGCCGCCGCCTTCACCGCGAATGATCTGGTCATGGGCAAAGGACAATGCCTGAATGCGGCCCTTCAGGGCGGTCACATATTCCTGCAGGGTCTTGCCCTCCTGCGAGGGATTACCGACCAGCGATTTGATGATGGCCAGAACATTCTTGACGCGGTGATTAAGCTCCTCGTTCAGCATGCGCTGGCGCACTTCCGCGCGCTCTCTTTCGCCCGCCATCAGCTCGCTGTGATGGAATGCGACCTCGACCAGCGCAATCCTCGCCGCTTCGGCGATTTCCCGGTCGTCTTCCGACCAGGGCTGAGCCTGCCAGCGCACCGTCTCTTTCCAGATTGCAAAGCTTTTGCGCGGCGTGAGACGATCCCCCATCGGACCGGTTTCATAGGATTTTTCCGGATTTCCTGCCCAGTTCAGGTTCTGCACGATCTCCTTGCGGAAAAACAGAAGATAGTCGTTCTTCACCTGCGAGAGTGGAATGGCGAGCATTCCGGCTGCGGTGCCGGCATAGATTTCCGCCTCTGGTATGGCCTGCGACAGCGCGTGCGTCGCCCAGACCCTGCCTTCTGAAGCCGAGGCAACAAAGCGCGCCAGCCTTGGAATGGCGTCATGCGGCGGCGTTGCACCCTGGCCGTGCCAGTTGTTTCCCACCCATAGGCCGACGCCATCGCAGGGCATCAGATCGGCAAAATCCTGAAAGCTGTCGATCAGCAGTTCTTCGATGTTGGCGTGATGGGCGGCAAGCCGAAGGAAGCGGTCAAGCGCGGCATGGGCGTGGTTTACGGTATCGAGCCTGCGCTTCTGCTTTAGGACCTGCAAATGCATGGAGAAAAATTCTCCGAACATTTCAGCGGCGATCCGGACCGGCATCGTCAGCACGCGCGGGGAATAATGATGACAGGCGATGAGGCCCCAGAGCGCACCGTCGACAATCACCGAAATCGACATGGAAGCCGCAACACCCATGTTGCGAAGATATTCGCAATGGATGGGCGAGACGCTGCGCAGATGGGCAAAGGACATATCGAGAGGTTCGCCCGATGCGTCGAGTGCCGGAAGGACGGAGACCCGGGCGCCGCTCGCATCGGAGATGATGCGCAATGTGTTCTTGAGATAGAGCGCGCGGGCCTGCTGGGGTATGTCGCTGGCGGGGAAATATTGACCGAGAAAGCTTTCCAGCTCCGGCTGCTTCGCTTCCGACACGACCTTGCCGGCGCCGTCTTCCTCGAAACGATAGATCATCACCCGGTCGTAACCGAGCGTCGCCTTTATCAGCCGTGTCGTTCTGGAGATCAGGCTTTCGATGCTGTCCGCCTCGCGGATGCGGTCCACCATCTTGCGGGCGGTGCCCAGCGGCTGCGTTTCGCTGCGCGAGGGCTCGAATTCGATGATCGTGGTGGATTTGTAGCGATGCAGGGCAATATCGAAGCTGCGGCCGTCGCTCATTTCCATGGCGGGCAGCATGGCGGGACGCGTGGTTCTGCCGGTGACGGTGAGCGCATTGCGAAGATCGTGGACGAGTTTTTTGCCGAGCACCTCCTCGGCCGTCCTGCCATTGATATCGCCTTCGACGCCCAGCAGTTCGCGGCAGTTTTCAGAATGCCGCAGCACCATGCGCATGGCGTTGTCGCAGGCGATGAGACAGCCATGCGGTTGAATATAGCCTGGGATGTGGATGGGTTCGCGGTCGCAATTGGTCAGGTCGACATGATAGTCACTGGGGGCCATGAATCAGTCTTTCGCACCCTGTGCCTGTCTTGTACGGGGAATATTGTGTTCGTCGACGAACGGGTAAGCTTGAATAATTCATTCTGATAGTGCCAACCCTTCCCCGTTTTTTGCAACTGTGACGCCGGTTTTCCGTTCTGCTTTTATAGGCCGTCATCACGCTATTGTCGTATCCATTACGTCATTGGATACAATTTGACATGCTGAAACGTTGGCAGCGCCGATTTTGTTCCACCACGTTTAAGGAAAAAATGTGCCGCAGAGAAAAATCATAGTCGCCACCCGGGGGCAGGGTCTTTATGAATTCACATCCGAGGCCAAGGCATTCGTCAGCCAAGCCGGCTTGGAAGAAGGCCTGCTGACGATCTTCGTCCGGCACACATCCTGCTCGCTGCTTATCCAGGAAAACGCCGATCCCGATGTGCGGCGCGATCTCACGATGTTTTTCTCCCGTCTCGTGCCGCCTTCGGACGATCCTTCCATGCGCTGGATCATCCACACGCTCGAAGGCCCCGACGATATGCCCGCCCATATCAAATCGGCGCTCACCACGGCTTCCATCGGCGTGCCGATCAGCGACGGCAGGCTCGTGCTCGGCACCTGGCAGGGCCTTTATCTTTTCGAACACCGCGATGAGCCGCATCGGCGCGAAATCGTGCTGCATATCTCGCCGTGATATCCGGATCCGGATCGAGGCGTTCCGCGTTAACCTCCCTGAACGCCTGCTGAACATTCGGTTCTGCTGATATTCAGGCGGGCGAGTCTAGGGTCTCGTCAATCGCCGGGGGATGTTCCCCTGTCGGCAAAGAAACAACGGAGTGAGTTCATGTTCAGCACCTTCGCAAAAGCCGGCCTGGCTGCCCTCATCGCCCTCGGTGGAATTTCCTTCACTGCGCCGGCGGCTTCCGCGGGCTCGGATGTTCAGTTCAGAGTTCAGGTTCAGGATGGCTATGGCCATCGTCCCGGCTGGGGTCGCCCGGATCGCCCGCGCCGTGGCTGCTCGCCCTGGCTGGCGGAAGAAAAAGCGAGCCGCATGGGCCTTCGCCGCGCCCGCGTGGTTGATGTATCGCCGCGCCGTGTCGTTGTGGCAGGCTTCAACCGTTACGGCCGCGACCGCGTCGTTTTCGCCAATGAGCGCGGCTGCCCCGTCATCCGCCGCTAAAATGTAATCCGCCGCTAACAGCGGCGACCTTATCGATCTGCCGATATCCCCGTATGGTAGATGGATCAAAAATGCCCCTCGCTTGTCCGGAAAGGCAGGCGAGGGGCATTTTATTTCGGGTTATGTGAATGGCTGAACGCAAGATGGGGCAGGAGCGGCGCCGAGGCGCCGCCCGCCGTCGATCTTATTGCTCGAGAGCGAAGGTGACGTTGACCACCACGCTGTAGTTGTTCTCGCCCGAAGCGATCGGAACGCTGTCGGCTTCCTTCATCATCGAAGCGCGCATCGCGCCCGCCGGTACCGGCATCGGGCGCTGCGAGTTTTCGCTGATCTGAATGACCCGGCCAAGCTTCACGCCTGCAGCTTCCGTCAGCGTCTTCGCCTTAGCCAGCGCATCGGCAACGGCCAGCTTGCGGGCCTCGGTCACCGTCGCTTCGGGCTTGTCATTGGTGAAGGTGATGTCGCCGCCCTGGTTGATGCCGAGCTTGACGGAGGTATCGAGGATCGTGCCGAGCTTCTTCAGGTCGCGCACCCGCACGGTCAGGCCGTTGGACACCTGATAACCGGTGATCTCGGGCGCGACATAGACGCCATCCTTGGGTTCATAGTGCTTGTAGAGCGGCTGCACCGAGAAATTGCTGGTCTGCAGGTCGCGCTCCTCGATGGCGGCCTCTTTCAGCGCCTTCAGAACATCGGCAAGCGCCTTGGAGTTTTCGGTCAGCGCCGCAGCTGCGGTCTCCGCCTGCTTGACGACGCTGAAGGACAGGATCGCCATGTCGGGGGCAATGGCCGACTGGCCCTCACCGGAAACACTAATGGTGGCTTCGCGAGGAGTAGCCTCCTGCGCAGACACCTGGGCGGCGAGCGGCATCATGGCTGCTGCGGTCATTGCGGTGAGTGCGAAAAGGCGGGCCGTTTTTGTCTTCATGGTGTTTCCTCGTTGATTGAGTCCCTTTGAAGGGTATTGCCTTAGATTGTGTAGCTAATACGGCGGCACTGCTTTGCGAAAGCATCATTGGCTTGTCGGGCTCAAAAAATTACGTTAGAGCGTGACCCACCGGATTCGAGCCATTGCGAAACCGGTGTTTCGGACTGGTTTTTCCGAAAAGGGCCTGTAGCTCAATGGTTAGAGCCGGCGGCTCATAACCGCTTGGTTGGGGGTTCGAGTCCCTCCGGGCCCACCATTTTCTTTCAAGATCAATTGCTTGGGATGTTTTACGGCTCTTCGCGAGCGCGCGTCTGTCACGTCTGACGCGTGATCTCTGCTATGCCGATGGCACAGCCCGGCTGGGGAATGAATGCGTCGGAGCCGATCCGGCGTGCCGATGGGGCAAGCCGGATCGAGAAAGCTTTAATATCAGTTGCAGACCCGCATACTTTCCGTATGCCAGCCGCCGTCATAGGAATTGGGAACGCGGCGGTCTTCGAACCAGCAGCGCGGGCGGGGCGGCGGTGGCGGCTCGTAGTAGCGCGGGCCGTTATTGCTATTGGCGATGGCGCCGCCGATCAGGCCGCCGATGACGCCTGCGGCGAGGCCGCCGGCGATCGCTGCGCCGTCATTGTGGCGGCGGTGTTCGCGGTAGGGCGGCGGGGGTGGGCCGCCGCGGTCGTAGCCACGGTCATAGCGTGGGCGATAGGGATAGTCCTGCGCGGCAGCGGTGCCATAGGATGCAAAAATGCTGCCGGTGGCGACAAGCGCGGCAATAGTGGAAAGAATTATCTTTTTCATCGGGGCTACTCCATAAGCCTGCTTCGGGAGATAGAGGCTCATTATGCCCGGATCATGGCACGGGACGGGTGAACGGCCTGTGAATATTCCATTTCTGCACAGTTCATATTTCTCTGATTTCAGAATGTAAGAATTCAAGCCGGTTCAGGTTTTCAGTGACGAAAAAGCCCGGCGGATGGCCGGGCTTTTTGTCGAAGTCCATTGGTCGCGATCAGAACTTCACGCCGAGACCGACCTTCACAGTGTGCTGATCGACATCGGTGTTGATACCGAAGATGTCCTTGTCGCTATAATCGTTGTAGCGATATTCCAGCCTGCCGAACACATTGTCGGTGAAGGCATAGTCCAGACCCGCGCCAACGGTATAGCCGTTGAAGGTAGTGCTGTCCTTGCCGGCGCCGGGCGTTTCGATAAAGCCGCGAGTCGCGGTCCAGCCGGCGGTGGCATAGAGCAGGGCGTGGTCGAAGGCATAACCGACGCGGCCGCGGACGGAGCCCTGCCAGTCGGTGCCGATCTGCACACCGGCATAGTCATTGTCGTTCCAGTTATAATCGACGTCACCTTCGATGCCGACGACGAAATTATTGTCGAACTGGTAATTGTAACCGGCAAAGGCGCCCAGAATGCCGCCATTGAAATTATCCGAAGCGACGGGGCCGCCCGCCGAAAAATCGCCATTCGCCCAGCCCGCGCCGCCTTGGATACCAAGATAGGGGCCAGACCAGGTGAAGACCGGCAGGGTTTCCTGAGCGACCGGAGGTGCCGGCGTTTCGTAGACGGCATCCGCGGCCATTGCGGTGCTGGCGGAAAGGGCCAGAAGTGACGTTACGATCAGCGTTTTCATCGTTTTCTCCCTGAGCTGACTGACATCCATAGCATAGATTAGCTGCTTTTAATATGGGGCGGGGTTCGGCGGTTCCAAGATGCGCTCGTGTCCTCCCGGCGTTGCTGGCCGTCTTGCCCCGGATCGCGGCTTTTTATCGCCCCGCCATGCTGTTCTGATGCGGCGAACGTCTTCGGCCGTGTTTGGTTCCCTTCGCCGTTTCGTCAAAAGTCCGGCAGGGTGGCCGGCCGGCGTCACGCTTGGTTGTCTTGACAGCGCAGGGCGCGACCATAGAGTTGTGGTAGACTATGGCGGTGCCGATGTTTTTCGCCGCATCGCCAGCGGCATAAGCTGCGGTTGAGACTACACCGTTGCGACTTCCCGGCGAGGGGATCGTTGCGGGCGGAAAGGGCATGGGAGGATGAGATCGCATGAGGCTTTATTTTAGCGGAGGAGGGGCGACGTGATTGTCGGAGCCGTTCTCAGCGCCATTCTTCTTCTCACCCTCATTGCATTTCCGCGGCATCTCAAATCCGTCGTTGTCTGCCTGTTGTTGATCTGGACGGCCACCGCCGCCTTTGTGATTTATGACTGGTGGCGCGGCAACCAGCGGCTCGACCATATCGTCGCGAGCGCCGGATTCGATGCGTCCTGCCCGGATGCGGCATTGCCGATCCGCGTCAGCTTCCGCAACGACAATAATGTCGCCGTACAGCGGCTGACCTATACGCTCGAAGGGTTCGAACCGGCCTTCCGTGCCTCCGTTTCCTTCGATCCCTATCAGGTGAGCGAAAGACGGATCGAGGCCGGGGAGACTTTCTCGGCCTGCCGGGCGTTCCGGATGCGCAACAATGAAAGGGTTGAGCCGCAACGGCTGGAATGGCGCGTCACCGTCATTTCCGCGGAATTCGACTGAGCGGTTCGTGCGACTGTCGGTTATCACGGCATTTTGAAAATTTTCGCGCCGGTGAGCGGCGGTCGGAAAATCCCTGCACCACAGCGGTTTCAGGCGGATGGGTGAATTCCTATCGTCCGCAAGGGAACCGGCTGGGGCAGTCGCTGACTTGTTTTCGTCCATTTGCGATGCCATCTCCCCCTCCATTCGATGAATGTCGCGGGTTGATGTTTTGCGTATTGTTCTGAAGTTTCTGAAAATAACCGCCATCGGCCTTGTCGCCCTGCCGGTTCTGGCGGGTGCGCATATGGGCATCGGCCAGCTCACCGGAAATTTTCACGAAGTCATTCCCGGAGAGCTTTACCGTTCGGCCCAGCCGAGCGGTAAGGACATCACGGCCTATGCCAAGGCTTATGGCATCAAGACAATCATCAACCTGCGCGATGAAAAGCGTGAAGGCTGGTACGATGCCGAAAGCCTTGCGGCCAGGAACAACGGCATCCGGCTTGTGGATTATCCGCTGAGTTCAAGCGAAAAGGTCTCGGTGGACGATTCGGAAACGCTGGCGGCCGTGCTGCGCAATGCGGAAAAACCTGTTCTCATCCATTGCGAACATGGCGCCAACCGCACCGGGCTCGCCTCCGCCATCTATGTGGCTGCCGTGGCCGGCAAGAGCGAGGCGGTCGCAGAATTTCAGCTTTCCCCCTATTACGGGCATGTGCCGATCCCCGGTATCGGGCGTTATGAAATGTACCAGTCCTGGGATGATTTCGAGGAAACCATCGGGTTTTGACGCCGCCATACATCGTCACCCCGGACTTGATCCGGGGTCCAGTGCGATCAAGTCATTGATCGCAAAAGACTCTTTTACGGCGCAGACGCGCCGTGGCTGGATGCCGGCTCAAGGCCGGCATGACGGACGGTTGCGCAGCGCGCCTCAATAATCCCCGCCACTTTCCCTGATCACCTTCGTCAGGCTTCCCGTCGCCGGGAAAAGCGGGATGAGGCAGGCCTGCAGCGCGTGATAGATATCGCCCTTGCCGGGGAACAGCGTGTGGGCGGGAACCAGATCTTCCGTCAGCTCCTCGTGCCAGCCGCCATTCTCATGGTCGATGAAATTGTTGGCGATGGTGCTCCAGATGCGGCGATAGCTGTCTTCATAGAAGTTGTCCGCCGGCAGGTTCTCGTTGAGGAAGTGGGCAGCGCCCGCCGCCTCGGACATGGGCCACCAGAGCTTTGACCGCTTGTCGGGATTGTCGTTCCAGTCGAGCGTATAAAAGAAGCCGCCCTTTTCCCGGTCCCAGCCGAGCGCCATGGATTGCACGAACAGCGATTTCGCGGCCACCGGCATCCAGTCATGGCGGCGCTCGCCCAGCACCCATAATTGCAGGATGAGGCGCGCCCATTCCAGCCAGTGGCCGGGGGTGGAGCCGGAGGGGCGGAACATTTCGTTGCCGCGATACTCCTTGTCGAGTGTCCAGTTCTCATCGAAATGCTCCGGTACACGGAAGTCCAGCTCGCCGGCGCGACGGCGGATGACGAGATCGGCGATGCGCTCCGCCTTGCTGAGGTAGCTATTGTCGCCGATAACCTCATAGGCCGCCATCAGCGCTTCGGTCAGGTGCATGTTTGAGTTCTGGCCGCGGTAATTCTCGATGGGCGACCAGTCGCGATGGAATTCCTCGGCGATGGCGCCGTGTTTTTCTTCCCAGAAGCGGGTTTCCAGAACCTCGGTAATATCGGCCAGCATCTTGTCGGCCAGTGGGTGGCCGACGGTCTTGGCGGAAGAGGCGGCCAGAAGCACAAAGGCATGGCCATAACCCTGCTTGGTGGCGTCCACTGGGCCGGCATCGTTCACCTGCCAGAAATAACCGCCATGCTCGCCATCGCGGTGCCTGTTCCAGAGGTAGGTCATGCCGTGATCGACGATATCGCCGCAGCCCGGACGGCCAAGCAAGTGGCCGATGGAGAAGCAATGCACCATGCGGGCCGAAGCATGGATGCCGCGCACGGGGTCGTTTGGCTGCAACGGCGCGCCTTTGGCATCGAGATCGAAGAAGCCGCCGGCAGGGTTGAGGGCACGATACTGGAAGAAATCGAAAAGTCCCTCGGCCTGTTTTACCAGCCATTGGCGATGCCAGGGCAGGGTGTTCCAGTTGCGGCTGTTGTGATCGTCCTCGGGCATTCTCGTCCTCCATGCGGTTTGCTGCTTCGGCTTATATCCTTGCTGTATAAACCTGTCATCTGTCAGCGATATTTCGTAACGTGCTGCAACTGCGCAAAGCCATGCCTGTCCCTTGAAGATATATTGACATAAACATATCTTTATGTGACTTGACGGCTTGCGATCTTGCAAATCGAAATGAGGAGTATGCCCGTGTTTGACGATCTGTTCGGCCCTGAAGGGGCAAAGCGTGACGGCGCGGAAATTTTCAAGGCGTTGCGCGATGCCGCCAGCGAACGCATCCTCATTCTCGATGGCGCCATGGGCACGCAGATCCAGGGGCTGGGTTTTGACGAAGACCATTTTCGTGGCGATCGTTTTATCGGCTGTGCCTGTCACCAGAAGGGCAATAACGACCTTCTGATCCTGACCCAGCCTGATGCCATCGAAGACATCCATTACCGCTACGCCATGGCGGGTGCGGATATTCTCGAAACCAACACGTTTTCGTCGACGCGTATCGCGCAGGCCGATTACGAGATGGAAAACGCCGTCTACGACCTTAACCGCGAGGGTGCCGCGATTGTCCGCCGTGCCGCCCAGCGCGCCGAGCGGGAAGATGGCCGCCGCCGTTTCGTGGCGGGCGCCATCGGCCCGACCAACCGCACGGCCTCCATTTCGCCTGACGTCAACAATCCCGGTTACCGCGCCGTCAGTTTCGACGACCTGCGTATCGCCTATGGCGAGCAGATCGACGGCCTGATCGATGGCGGCGCCGACATCATCCTCATCGAGACGATTTTCGATACGCTGAACGCCAAGGCTGCGATTTTCGCCTGCGAGGAGCGTTTCGAGGCCAAGGGCATCCGCCTGCCGGTGATGATCTCCGGCACGATCACCGACCTTTCCGGCCGCACGCTTTCCGGCCAGACACCTTCGGCGTTCTGGAACTCGGTGCGCCACGCCAACCCCTTCACCATCGGCCTGAACTGCGCGCTGGGTGCCGACGCCATGCGTCCGCACCTGCAGGAACTGTCTGACGTGGCCGATACATTCGTCTGCGCCTATCCGAATGCCGGCCTGCCGAATGAATTCGGTCAGTACGACGAAACACCTGAGATGATGGCGCGTCAGGTCGAGGGCTTTGTCCGCGACGGTCTCGTCAACATCGTCGGCGGCTGCTGCGGTTCGACGCCGGAGCATATCCGGGCGATTGCGGAGGCTGTGAAAGGCTACAAGCCGCGCGAAATTCCCGAGCACAAGCCCTTCATGTCGCTTTCGGGCCTCGAGCCTTTCGTGCTGACCAAGGACATTCCCTTCGTCAATGTCGGCGAGCGCACCAACGTCACCGGCTCGGCCCGCTTCCGCAAGCTCATCACCGCCGGTGATTACACGGCGGCGCTGGCTGTTGCCCGCGATCAGGTGGAAAACGGTGCGCAGATCATCGACATCAACATGGATGAGGGTCTGATCGATTCCGAAAAGGCGATGGTGGAGTTCCTGAACCTCATCGCCGCCGAGCCGGATATCGCCCGTGTGCCTGTGATGATCGACTCATCCAAGTTCGAGATCATCGAGGCCGGCCTGAAATGCGTTCAGGGCAAGTCGATCGTCAATTCCATTTCGCTGAAGGAAGGCGAGGAGAAGTTTCTCCAGCAGGCGCGGCTCGTCCATAATTACGGTGCGGCGGTCGTGGTCATGGCCTTCGATGAGGTCGGGCAGGCGGATACTTATGAGCGCAAGGTCGAGATCTGCTCGCGCGCCTACAAGCTCCTGACCGAGAAGGCGGGCCTGTCGCCGGAAGACATCATCTTCGACCCCAACGTCTTTGCCGTTGCGACGGGTATCGAGGAGCACAATAATTACGGCGTGGATTTCATTCAGGCCACCAAGACCATCCGTGAAACCATGCCGCTGACGCATATTTCCGGCGGCGTTTCCAACCTGTCCTTCTCCTTCCGCGGCAATGAGCCGGTGCGTGAGGCGATGCATGCCGTGTTCCTTTACCACGCCATTCAGGTCGGCATGGATATGGGCATCGTCAATGCCGGGCAGCTCGCGGTTTACGACAATATCGACCCTGAACTGCGTGAGGCCTGCGAGGACGTGGTGCTGAACCGTCGCGACGACGCGACGGAACGGTTGCTGGAGGTCGCGGAGCGTTTCCGTGGTACGGGCGCCAAGGATACCAAGGTTCAGGACCTTTCCTGGCGCGAGCTTCCCGTTGAAAAGCGGCTGGAACATGCGCTGGTCAACGGCATCACCGAATATATCGAGGCCGATACGGAAGAGGCGCGCCAGAAGGCGGAGCGTCCATTGCACGTCATCGAAGGGCCGCTGATGGCCGGCATGAATGTGGTCGGCGATCTCTTCGGTTCGGGCAAGATGTTCCTGCCGCAGGTGGTGAAATCCGCCCGCGTGATGAAGCAGGCGGTTGCCGTGCTTTTGCCTTACATGGAAGAGGAAAAGCGCCAGAACGGCGGTGCGGAACGCAGCGCTGCCGGCAAGGTGCTGATGGCGACCGTCAAGGGCGACGTGCACGATATCGGCAAGAACATTGTCGGCGTCGTTCTCGCCTGCAACAATTACGAGATCATCGATCTCGGCGTCATGGTGCCGACGACGAAAATCCTCGAAACGGCGATTGCCGAAAAGGTGGATGTGATCGGCCTTTCCGGCCTCATCACCCCGTCGCTGGACGAGATGGTGCATGTGGCGGCCGAAATGGAGCGGCAGGGTTTCGACATCCCGCTGCTGATCGGCGGCGCGACGACGAGCCGTGTGCATACGGCGGTGAAAATCCATCCGCGTTACGAGGCGGGGCAGGCAATCTATGTCACCGACGCCTCGCGTGCGGTGGGCGTCGTGTCGGCGCTTCTCTCTGCCGAGCAGAAGCCCGCTTACATCGACGGTATTCGCAGCGAATATGCCAAGGTGGCAGAGGCGCACGCCCGCAATGAGCGCGAGAAGCAGCGCCTGCCGCTTTCCCGCGCCCGCGAGAATGCGCACAAGATCGACTGGTCGAGCTATAGCGCCGTCAAGCCGCAATTCTTCGGCACCAGGGTGTTCGAAACCTATGATCTGGAAGAGCTTTCCCGTTACATCGACTGGACGCCGTTCTTCCAGACCTGGGAATTGAAGGGTCGTTTCCCGGCCATTCTCGATGACGAAAAGCAGGGCGAGGCGGCGCGGCAGCTCTACAGCGATGCGCAGGCGATGCTGAAGAAGATCATCGAGGAAAACTGGTTCCGGCCGCGCGCGGTGATCGGCTTCTGGCCGGCAAACGCCGTGGGTGACGATATCCGGCTGTTCACGGATGAAAGCCGCGGCGAAGAGCTCGCCACCTTCTTCACGCTGCGCCAGCAGCTTTCCAAGCGCGACGGTCGCCCCAATGTGGCGCTGTCGGATTTCGTCGCACCTGTCGATAGCGGCGTTGCCGATTATGTCGGCGGTTTCGTGGTGACGGCGGGCATCGAGGAAGTAGCGATTGCCGAGCGTTTCGAGCGGGCGAATGACGATTATTCGTCCATTCTCGTCAAGGCGCTGGCCGACCGTTTCGCGGAAGCCTTCGCTGAGCGCATGCATGAGCGGGTGCGCAAGGAGTTCTGGGGTTATGCGCCGCAGGAAAACTTCAACGGCGATGAGCTGATTGGCGAAGCCTATGCCGGCATTCGCCCGGCGCCCGGCTATCCTGCCCAGCCCGATCATACCGAAAAGAAGACGCTGTTTGCCCTGCTCGACGCCACCAATGCGGCGGGTGTGGAACTGACGGAAAGTTATGCCATGTGGCCGGGCTCCTCCGTCTCGGGCATCTATATCGGCCATCCCGAGAGCTATTATTTCGGTGTCGCCAAAGTGGAGCGCGATCAGGTTCTCGATTATGCGCGCCGCAAGGATATGCCGGTGGAAGAGGTGGAACGTTGGCTTGGGCCGGTACTGAACTACGTACCGACGAATGCTGCCGAGGAAATTGATAGCGCGGCGTGAGGTTTTGGGCAAAGGTGGTCAAATAGCTTTCAGGGACTAAGCCCTGAAACCTCTCTTCCGTAATGCTCGGGCTTGTCCCGAGCATCTGCAACGTTTCGATTTTATCGACTGTGATTAGATCCTTGGGACAAGCCCAAGGATGACGTCGAGCGACGCGGGCATGCCCCGCGCTTTTCGTTGACGTCGTCTTTTACGACTTTAACGCGGCCAGTTCCTCGATGCCGACATGGCTCTCCACCTCGCTGCCGCGCAGATAGAGGTAAAGGCCAATGCAGAAGGCGAGGACGGCGATGAAGACTAGATACCACGCGTGGGCCATGGGGTTGATCGCAAGCGCCGTGGTCACGCCAATCGGCGTCAGCCCGCCGAAGACGGCATAGGAGACGTTATAGGCGAAGGAGAGGCCGGAGAAGCGGACCGAGGCCGGGAAGGCGCGGACCATGACATAGGGCACTGCGCCTGCCATGCCGACCGAAAGGCCCATGACGCCGTAAAGCACGAACATGGTTTGAAGCGATGTGCCGGCATAGCTGTAGAAGGTGAAGGTGGCGATGCCGAAGAAGATGCTGGCGCCCATGAAGAAGATGCCGGAGCCGACACGGTCGATCAGCGCGCCGGCGATGATGACGCCGAAGATCAGGAACAACGTGCCGAAGCTGGTGCCGGCGAGTGCCTGCGTCGGAGTATAACCGTAAAGCTTCTGCAGGAAGGTGGCCGTCATCAGCGTGGTGACGACGATGGCGGCCGAGAGAACCCAGGTCAGCAGGGCGGAAATGACCACGCCGCGCATATGGTGCTTCAGCACCAGCCCAAGCGGCAGCTTGTCTGTCAGCGATTTCGACTTTTTCATCTCGGTGAAGATCGGCGTTTCTTCCAGCCAGCGGCGCAGATAAACGGCGATGAGGCCGAAAATACCGCCGAGCAGGAAGGGAATGCGCCAGGCGTAACCGGCCACGTCTTCCGGCGTGAAGAGCGAGTTGATTGCGAAAGCGATCAGCGATCCCAGCATAATGCCGAAGGAAAGGCCCGATGTGAGGAAGCCGCAGGCGAGGCCGACGCGGCGGAAGGGCACATGTTCGGCAACAAAGGTCCATGCGCCGGGCACTTCACCGCCAATGGCAGCGCCCTGCAGCATGCGCAGGACGATGAGCAGGATGGGGGCGGCCACGCCGATGGTGGCATACGTCGGCATCAGCGCCATGCCCAGCGTGGAGAGCGCCATCAGCAGGATGGAGAAGGCGAAGACCCGCTTGCGGCCGTAACGGTCGCCATAATGCGCCAGAACGATGCCGCCCAGCGGCCGCACCAGATAACCGGCGGCGAAGATGCCGAAGGTCTGGATCATCACCAGCCAGTCGGGCATTTCCGGCGGGAAGAACAGATGGCCGATGACGGTGGCGAAAAATACGAAGATGATGAAATCGTAAAATTCGAGCGCGCCGCCGAGGGCCGAAAGGCCAAGAGTTTTGTAATCCTGACCGTTAAGAGGCCGGGCTGCCGCCGGTGTGGTGGTGGGAGACATGAGGCTGCTTCTTTTCTAAATTACGTAGTACTTATGGGCATGCGGCAAGAGCGGCACGATTTCAAGCCTTATCGATGCTCAATCACTCAGGTATTTCGAGGGGCGATCGAGAAAGCGCCGCAGAAAGCTGATGTTTTCCAGTTCGTCATAGAGGCGCTCGGTGATGCCATCCTCATCGAAGTAATAAATCGTCGCCTCGGGAATGGCCAAAAGCACCGGCGAATGCGTAGCGATAATCAATTGTCCGCCGCTATCGGCGGCGTCGCGGATAAGGGCTGCCAGTTCGAGCTGCTTTTGCGGCGAAAGCGGGCTTTCCGGTTCGTCGAGAAAATAGAGGCCGGCGCCATGCACGCGCTGATGCATGATATCGAGGAAGCCTTCGCCATGCGATCGCCGGTCGAGGCTGTTGTTCCTGACAATCCCGCGAAATGTCTCCGGCGTTTCCTCCGGAAAATACTCGCCGTTTTTTAAAGCCTTTTCCCGCTCCCAGCGAAAATCGTCCAGTGCTTCCTCGTTCTGTCGACGGATATAGCCAAGCACGTCTTCCGCGCGCAGAAACATGCGGATCTTCGGATATTTTTTGCGGGCAAAATAGAAGGCCTTCGCCACGGTTTCGGCATGCTGGAGATAGAGATCACCCTTGACCTGGCCATGATTGCCGATGGCATAGGCCGTCATTCCCGCCGCCAGACCCTCCAGCAGTGTCGATTTTCCCGAGCCGTTATTACCGGCGAAAAAGGTGATCGGCGTCTTGAATTCGAGGCGTTCCAGGTGGCGTAGCGCCGGAACGGAGAAGGGATAGTCGTCTCTTCCGTCCGGGGTCTCTTTCATGGTTACGCTATCGAGAAACAGCATGTCGCGTTCCTTATCTAATCCGTCATGTTCGCCGACGTTGCGCTCTGTCGCATCATCGCGGCGCTATGCTCAAAGCAATTGCGTGTGATTGCGGCTTAACGTGGGGCGCTGTTCGCACCAATGGTTTGGCACTTTGGCGGAGATACGTCATGCCGAATCGTTCGAAGTTCATTTTATTATAAATTAGTACAGTACATTTTTGGTAATAAATCGATCAATATTAGATATATTCAATACTTATCTTAAAATTAGGATATTATCGTAAGTATAAACTTCAAATTAATTCAGCAATGCCAGTTGTTGTCATTCTCGTTGTTGTTGGAGAGAGTGAATGAAGCATATTGCGCTTTTTTCGGTCGCGTTTCTATTTTCCGCGATATTCGTGAGCGAAGCTGAGGCGCGGAAGTCCCGCTTTTTTGCCATCCCCGGATTCGGCGGCGGCGAGACGATCGATCTCGTTTACGATCTGCCGGATAACGAGCCTTTTCTTCGCGACGGGGAAGCGTTCGACATTGGTTATCTCAACAGCGGGGATAGGAGCGGTTATGTGCTGTATAGTGGCGAGCGTTACAGCAGGCTCAGCGATGCGGATATCGCCAGGCTGAAGGCGACGCTTGGTTTTGATCCGACGACAAAAGACCGCATGGAGCGGGCGGCGAGGGCCAGCGACGCGCCCTGGAACCTCGTGATTATCATAGCGGTGGCAATTGTTGGTATCTTCGTGCTTGTTCACAAGGGCATGCAGCTAGTGCGGTGGATTTCGCGACTGGCGACGATCTCCGCAATTGCGGGAAGTAAGCGGCAGGAGGAGGAGGACACCCCCGACCCGCTGGAGGTCCGCAAGAAACAGCTGGTAACCCGTCAATGGAGCGATAGCCAGACGGATCGCGCGGCGCGTATCCCGGCAGCATCGCCGGCCCATGCGTCTGCCCGAGGAACCGCTGCGGTCCGGACATTCGGACGCAGGAGCGCCTGAGCGGTGCAAAATCCCTGAACCTCAGGCGGTCTCAGGAGCCTGCACTATTCGAACCGGTCGATGATGCTGATGCCGCTTTCCTTAAAGCTGTCCATGGCGGGCAGGGCGGTTGCTGCCTCGGAAAGCGTGATGTGGCGGCCGATCAGCTTTTCCGGCGCGAGCCTGCCGCTTTCGATCATCGCCAGCATGTCCTCGTAACGCCATGCCTGCATTCCATGGCTGCCGTAGATCTCCAGCTCATGGGCGATCACCCGGGCCATGGGGATGGCGGGCATGGCGTGATCGGCCAGCATGAGGCCCACCTGCACATGGCGGCCGCGCCGACGCAGGTTGCTGATGGAGTTGCAGCAGGTCTGCGGGTGGCCAAGCGCATCGACAGAGACATGCGCGCCGCCGCCCGTCACCTCGCGAACCGCCTCGGCAACATCGGCAACCGCGCGGCTGTTGATGGTGGCGGTTGCTCCAAGCTGCCGCGCAAGTTCGAGCTTGTCTTCGGCTATATCGATAGCGACGACCTGCGCGCCGAGGCCAGCGCCGATCATGATGGCGGAGAGGCCAACGCCGCCGCAGCCATGGACCGCCAGCCATTCGCCGCCCTTCAGGCGTCCCTGATCAGTCACGGCCCGGAAGGAGGTGGCGAAACGGCAGCCGAGGCCGGCGGCGGTCGCATAAGTCATCGATTCCGGCAGGTGCACCAGATTCTGATCGGCATAATCGATGGCGACATATTCGGCGAAGGAGCCCCAATGGGTGAAGCCGGGCTGGAACTGCGCCTCGCAGACCTGCTGGTTGCCGGAGCGGCATTCATGGCAATGACCGCAGCCGGAGACGAAGGGCACGGTGACGCGGTCGCCGGTCTTGAAGCGGGTGACGTTTTTGCCGACGGCGGCGACCACGCCTGCGAATTCGTGGCCGGGAACATGCGGCAGGCGGATATCCGGGTCATGACCCATCCATCCGTGCCAGTCGCTGCGGCAGAGGCCGGTCGCCTTTACCTCGATGACCACGCCGCCATCGGTCGGTTCCGGATCGGGCAGCGACGCAACAACCGGGGTTTCGCCGAACAGTTCGTAAAAAAGCGCGCGCATTATGGCCTCACATGTTTGGTATGCAGGTTCGAAGTCATACCTGCTCTACCATGTCCCGCAAATGGGCGAAGCGGTTTCACGTCTGGAAAAGCGCTTTAGTCCTTGATGACCATCAGGTCGCCGGCTGCGAATTTCAGCGTCACCTGCTCGCCGACCGCGGGCGGTGCTGTGCCGGGATCGTTGAACATGTCGAAAGACAGGGTCGAGCCGCCGAGATCGAGGCGGGTGCGGATCACGGAGCCGAGGAACTGGCTGGAGGTGACGAGGCCGGAAATGGCGACATCGCCTTTCGCATCGCTGCCCAGGGAGCCTGCCTCCGGGCGAAGCGCCAGCGTGATTTTTTCGCCGGTGGCTGCATCGACCGGCTTCGGCAGGGTGATCTGCTGCTCTCCGACACGGATGGTGTTGGATGAGGAATCGACCACAGTGGCGTCGATGAGGTTCAGCGTGCCGACGAAAGAGGCGACGAAGCGGGTCGCGGGCTTGTTGTAGATATCGAACGGGGAGCCGATCTGGTCGGCGCGACCGCCATTCATGACGACGATGCGGTCAGAAATCGACAGGGCCTCTTCCTGATCGTGGGTCACGAAAATGGTGGTGATGCCGAGTTTCTGCTGAATCTGGCGGATTTCTTCGCGTAGCGACACGCGAATCTTCGCATCAAGCGCGGAGAGCGGTTCGTCCAGCAAAAGTACTTCCGGCTTCGGCGCGAGCGCGCGGGCAAGCGCCACGCGCTGCTGCTGGCCGCCGGACATCTGGTAGGGGTAACGGTCCGCCAGATGCTCCAGATGGATAAGCTGGAGCATTTCCTTCACGCGGGCGTCGATCTCGGCTTTCGGCTTGCCGGCGACTTTGAGCCCGAAGGCGACGTTTTCATAGACATTCATGTTGGGGAACAGCGCATAGGCCTGAAACACCATGCCGATATTGCGCTGGTTCGGTCTGAGCGCCGTCTGGTCCTTGCCGTTGATGACGATCGATCCGCCACTCGGGGTTTCGAAGCCGGCGATCATGCGCAGCACGGTGGTCTTGCCGCAGCCCGATGGCCCGAGGAAGGAGACGAATTCGCCCTTTTCGATGGCCATGTTGAAATCATGGACGACCTGCACGGAGCCGAAGGATTTCTTGATGTTGCTAAGTGTCAAAAAGCTCATGAAATATTGTCCTCAGGCCTTGGGAGGCGCGCCCTTCTGGTAGCGTGAAACGAGTTGGATCAGACCCAGGCAACCCCAGGTGATGCCGAAGGAAATCACGGCAAGTGCGGCCGGTTCATAGGCGCGGTTGGCGCCGAGCAGCTGCATGTAGGGGCCGAAGGCCGGGCGGTTCAAAAGGGCCGCCATGGTGAATTCACCGATGACGATGGCGAAGGTCAAAAACGCACCGGACAGCACCGCGACCAGAACGTTGGGAAGGATGATGCGCGACAGGATGGTCGTCCAGCCCGCCCCGAGACTTTGGGCTGCTTCCGTCAGCGTCGCCACGTCGATGGTTCTGAGACCGGTATCGACGGCGCGGTACATATAGGGCAAGGCCAGCGTGGCATAACCGAACATCAAAAGCAGGTTGGTGCCGAAGCTCGTGCCGGTCAGTGGCAGCCAGCTCGAGGTGTTGTAAAGCCGGATATAACCGAAGACGATGACGATGGCCGGGATGACCAGCGGCAAGAGCGTGACGAATTCGATATAGGGCCGCAGACCCGGCAGTTTCAGGCGCACCCAATAGGCGGTGGGCACCACCAGCAGAACGCCGAAAACGATGGTAAACAGCGCCATCACCACAGAATAGCTGAAGGTCTCCTGAAAACGCGGATCGGTCAGCACCTTGCCATAGGCGTCGAATGAGTATTCGCCGCGCCGCATTTTCAGCGAGAAGTTGGTCATGCCGATCAGCGGCAGGGCGAAATAGAGCAGGCCGAAAATCAGCGCGCCCCAGGCGAAGAAACGCTTCATTTCAGCCACCTTTCGCTGCGGGCGCGCAGCCAGATATAAAGTGTGTTGGCGACACCGGTAACGACGATCATACCGAAGGCAAGCGCGTAACCGAGATGGGGATCGCCGAGCACGTCGCCGCGTATCTGGGCGAAAAGCAGAATGGGCGCAATGTTAAGCGAAGAGCCGGTCAGCGCTATTGCTGTTGCAACAGCACCGAAAGCATTGGCGAACAGGAGCGCGAATGTGCCAAGCAGTGACGGCAGCAGGATGGGAAATGCGATAAATCGCCAATATTGCGTTCCCGTCGCGCCAAGAACTTCCGCCGCCTCACGCCATTCGCGCTTCAACCCATCCAGGGCAGGAGCGATGATCAGTATCATGAGCGGAATTTGGAAGAAGAGATAGGTGATTGTCAGCCCCCAGAAGGAGATGAGGTTGAAGCCCATCAATCTGAGGTCTATCCCCAGCTGGGATTTCAGGAACACCGTCAATATGCCGACCGGGCCGAGCGTGGCGAGAAATGCGAAGGCCAGCGGAACGCCGGCAAATTGCGACGCGACCCCGGAAAAGGTCATCAGTGGCCCGCGCAACGCATTGGGAAGGCCGCCAAGTATGACGGCGGCTGCAACGGAAAAACCGATCAAACACCCCAGCAATGACGACGCGAGGCTGATTTTTATCGATATCGTAAAAGCGCCCATGATCGCCGGCGTGAAAAGCCCAGCAATATTGGCGAGGGTGAAACTGCCGCTCGGATCCTGAAATGCACCGATGACGATCTTCATCGTCGGCATGATCAGAAACATCGCAACAAATACGACAAATGGCAGCACACCTATCCAGTGAAGCGGCAGCTTTCTGCCCGCGTCGGATGGTCCGCCGGTGTTGGTTGATGGCATGCCTTGTCCCCACACGCCGTTTTAAAACGGTCTATATATTGCGGTTATCACGAAAGAAACACCCCGGCCTTTCTTCAGCCGGGGTGCGTTTTCAACAACTTACTTGACGTTCGCGCCGACTGTCTTGTCCCAGCCACCGGTAACGGCAGCCTTGTTGGCGTCAACTTCCTCGAGCGTCGGGAAGATAGCCTTTTCGTAGGCCGCTGCCGGCGGCAGGCTGTCGATCAGTTCCTGCGGAACCTTGCCGGCCTTGACCATTGCGTTGAAGCGGATCGGGTGGCAATAGCCCTTCAGCCAGCCGAGCTGACCGTCGTCGGAATAGAGATGCTCCATCCAGAGCTTCGCTGCGTTCGGATGCGGTGCATAGGCAGAAATGCCCTGCACGTAAACGCCGGCCAAAACACCCTTTTCAGGCACGACGACTTCTGTCGGCGGGTTGTCGTTCAGCGTCTTTTTCCAGGACAGCGCGTTGTAGTCCCAGGCGATGATGATTGGTGTCGAACCCTGTGCGAGCGTACCGGCCTTGCCGACGGTCGGAACGAAGTTGCCTGCCTTGTTGAGGTCGGCGAAATACTTCAGACCTGCTTCACCGGCTTCCTTGCCGGACTTTGCGCCCTGGCCAAGACCGGCGGCGAGAACGCCGAGAATTGCCTGGTTAGATGTCAGCGGGGGGCCGGCAAGTGCGACCTGACCGGAATATTCCGGCTTCAGCAGGTCGGCCCAGTCCTTCGGCGTGTTCTTCACGAGGTCCTTGTTCACAAAGAACGACATGACGCCGTAATAGTCGCCGTACCAGTAACCTTCCGGATCCTTGACGTTGTCAGGAATTTCGTCCCAGGTCGAGACCTTGTAAGGCTGCAGCAGGCCTTCGGCCTTCATCTGCGGGCCGAAAGCGAGACCTACGTCAACGACGTCAGGAGCCTGCGGGCCCTTGTTGTCCTTGTTCGCCTTGATGGCTTCGACTTCGTCGGCAGAGCCGGCGTCCGGGTTCAGTTCGTTGACGGTGATTTCCGGGTACTTCGCCTTGAAAGCGGCGATGACGTCGCCGTAGCCGCACCAGTCGTGCGGCAGGGCGACGGTGGTCAGCATGCCTTCCTTCTTGGCGGCCGCGATCAGCTCGGCGCTCGGTTCAGCGGCGGCAATTGCGGTGGAGGCGATGACCATTGCAGTGGTCGTAGCAAGCAGTCGGCGGCAGTGAGAGATCACTTTTTTCTCCTCTTCGTGTTCTCATATTGCGGACGCTGATACGGATTCTCGATGAAGCTAATGTGACGGCTGGATTGCAATTTATTTATCCGGATTCCGTCACTTTACGCCCGTTTTCCGCCATCACCCGGCTTTTTTGCCTGCAATTGCGGGAGATTCCCTCATGATCCGTGGTGGCCAGATATGTTCCCCAGCTTGGTTTCTTATCCTGTTTTATCGTGCTGGTAGCGATGACAGGTATCCAATCAGCGTGCGGCATCCGCGTCAAGCAAGTTGCCCGGCTATGTAGTTTCATGTTCTGTCCGGTCTGCGGAACAGCCGCGTCTGTTCGAACAGGCCTTCAAGCGCGTTCATGCGTTCCCTGGTTTCATCCCAGGTGCCGTTCTGCACCGCTTCGATCAGCGCTTCGACCACGAACAGCGTAACGACCGAGGAATCCCATGCCGAGGGCGCTTCGATCCTGACGCGGAACGTGTGCAGCGCATGGCGCGCCACCGGCGATGTCCATTGATCGGTGAAGAGAATGATCTGCACGCCGTTGGCCTTGGCCACTTCAGCCAGCGTCGTCATGTCGTGCTCGTAGCGGCGAATGTCGAAGATAACCAGTATGTCGCCGGCGCTCATGTTCAGCATATATTGCGGCCAGGCGCTGGAATTCGACGACATCAGCGTCGTCCTCGGCCGGATCACCTGCATATGTGTGAAGAAGTATTCGGCAATCGCGCCGGTGATGCGCCCGCCGACGAAATAGATGCCGCGCTTGCGGTCGGAAAGCAGCGCCGCGGCATTGTCGAAGACGGCGGTGTCGAGATCGCTCAGCGTATCGCGCAGATTGCCGGTGATGGCATCGGCGAAGCGGTTGAGAATATGCAGGCCGGGCGCATTGGTTGCCCAGCGGTCATGTTTGGCGATGGGGCCGGAAATCGTCGCTTCCAGTTCCTGGTGCAGATGCGCCTGAAATTCCGGATAGCCCTTGTAGCCGAGCTTCTGCACCATGCGCGCCACCGTCGGCGTCGAAACGCCGGCATTTTCCGCAATGGTGGTGATGCTGCCGAGGCCGGAGACGGGGTAGTTGCCGAGCAGGCTCTCCGCCAGCCGTTTTTCCGAACGGGTCAGTGCGTCGTAATGGGCATGAATGACATCCGACACGGTCGCCGTCGTGCTGCGCAAATTTTTCCCCTTCCGGTCTTCTGCCGGTGCATGGCTAAAATAAACATCTGTGCCAGCTATCGAGTCAATGGGAAAATGAAGAGAAAATTTCAAAATTCCATTTGACACTCGCAATAATGTGAAGAATTCTTTTCGGCGTTGACGGAACGCGGGGGTTCCGGGTGGGGTTCGTGCATGACGCTGCGGTCACGGTTTTTCACAGAAGCAGAAGGGCAGGCCGTCGGCATCGAGAATGCGGCGGCGAAGGGCGACGTCCTTCTCGTCTGCGAACATGCCTCTGCCACCATTCCGCAGAAATTCGGCACATTGGGTCTTTTGCCGGAGGTGCTTTCGAGCCATGCAGCCTGGGATCCGGGCGCTCTGGCCGTTGCCCGGCTGCTTTCGGAAAAACTTGACGCCACGCTCGTCTATCAGCGATTTTCGCGTCTCGTCTATGATTGCAACCGGCCGCCCGAATCGCCTTCCGCCATGCCGGTGAAAAGCGAGATTTACGATATTCCCGGCAATTTCGATCTCAGCGAAGCGGAGCGGTTCGCCCGCACCTCCGCACTTTATGTGCCGTTTCATGACCGGGTGAGCGAGATCATCGCCGAGCGGCAGGCGGATGGCCGCAACGTGGTGGTGGTGACCATCCACAGTTTCACACCCGTTTATCACGGCCGGTTCCGAAAGGTTGAGATCGGCATCCTGCACGATACCGACAGCCGCCTCGCGGATGCGATGCTGGCGGGCGCTGAAGGGTCCACGCTCACGGTCAATCGCAACGATCCCTATGGCCCGGAAGACGGCGTGACGCATACGCTGCGGCTGCATGCGCTGCCGGACGGGCTTTTGAACGTCATGATCGAGATCCGCAACGATCTCATCACCAATGAAGGAGAGCAGGCGGCAATCGCCGGGTTTCTCCACGAGCTTATGGGGAAAGCGCTCTCATCGATCGATGAGTGAGGGAGCTATGGCCGGCCGACGGTGAAAACACCGAGGCCGGCTGCCAGGTGAGACTGCCGCCATTTTATAAAAACCGGCCATGCAGCCGGAAAAACACGAAGCGGCAAGGGAACAGCAAGTGCGTGCGGCCAATCGCGGGAGACTCCCGGGTGAAGCCGGAAACTGGGGCACAATCGGCCAATAACGGCTGACTGGCTTGTTTTTTTCTTATTCGGGAGAGAAGGGCATGGACAGTTCATCGTCAGGCGTCAGCTACAAGAAGGCTGATGCATCCTATTTCGAAAAACGCGGACTATCCCGTTATGCGGGCGTGTGGTCGCTCTGGTCGCTCGGCGTCGGCGCGGTCATTTCCGGGCATTTTTCCGGATGGAATTTCGGCTTTTCCACCGGCGGCTGGGGCGGCATGCTGGTGGCGGGCATCATCATCGCCATCATGTATCTCGGGCTGACATTTTCGATTGCGGAAATGAGCCCGGCCTTGCCACATACCGGTGCGGCCTATTCCTTCGCCCGCACGGCCATGGGCCCATGGGGCGGCTTCATTACCGGGCTTTGCGAGAATGTTGAATATGTGTTGACGCCGGCGGTCGTCGTCACCTTCATCACGGCCTATGTGAACTCCATTCTCGGTCTCGATCCCGCCTATTCACCTTTCGTGTGGATAGCGTTTTACGCGATATTCCTTGCGCTCAATGTCTTCGGGCTTGAGCTTTCCTTCAAGGTTACGCTGGTCATCACGCTGATTTCGCTTGCCGTTCTGGTGTTCTTCTGGATCAGCGCCATCCCGAACATCGATTTTTCGCGTTTTGCGCTCAACATCGGTGTCGGCCCTGACGGCAAGGCGGTGGAGTTGCCGGAAGGCGGCGGCTCCTTCTTCCCCTTCGGGTTCTCGGGCGTTCTCGCCACGCTGCCTTTCGCGGTCTGGCTGTTCCTCGCCATCGAGCAACTGCCGCTGGCGGCGGAAGAATCGGTCGATCCCAAGCGCGACATGCCGAAGGGCATCATCCTCGGCATGGTCACGCTGATGGTTTCGGCCTTCATGATCGTGCTGCTCAACCCGTCCCTGCCGGGCGTCGGCGCCTTCCATCTCAGCTCCTCGCTTGAGCCGCTGCTCGATGGTTTCAAGGCGATCTATGGCGATGGCGGCGTGGTGGTGCTGGGTCTCGTTGCCTTGACCGGCCTGATCGCCAGCTTCCATACGATCCTCTACGCGCAGGGCCGGCAGATCTATTCGCTGTCGCGTGCGGGTTACTTCCCGACCGTGCTGTCGATCACCCATTCCAAGTATCGCACGCCATACGTTGCCAACATCACCGGCGCGATTGTCGGCTTGGCGGTCATGCTCGTCATCTGGTTCGCGCTGGGTGCGGAACAGGGCGGCAGCATCATCGGCAGCGTGCTTTTGAACATGGCCGTCTTCGGTGCGATGTTCTCCTACATCATGCAGGCGATTTCCTTCATTCTGCTCAGGAAGAACCTGCCGCATATCGAGCGGCCGTTCCGCTCGCCCTTCGGCATTCCGGGCGCGGTGCTGACGGTCATCATCGCCATCGTCACGCTGCTTTACCAGATCCAGGATCCGAATTTCACCAAGGGCGTGCTCTGGGTTGCTGTCTGGTTTGCCGTGGCAATCGCCTACTTTGCCTTCATCGGCCGCCACCGCCTCATCCTGTCGCCGGAAGAGGAGTTCGCGCTGGAGCACAAGCAGGCTGCGGTTGCCGCAGCGGCTGCAAAGGCCTGATGCTCAAACAAACGGGCGGCCGCATTCCGGCCGCCCGGCCACGACAATAAAGGGAACGGACAAAATGACGAGCTACACATTCGACGCGCTTAAGATGGATGTCGCCGAGGGGCGCATCGACACGGTTCTGGCCTGCCTTGTCGACATGCAGGGGCGTCTGATGGGCAAACGGTTCCAGGCGGAGTTCTTCGTTGAAAGCGCCTTTGAGGAAACCCATAGCTGCAATTACGTGCTTGCCACCGACATGGAGATGGAAACCGTTCCCGGTTACAAATCCTCCAGCTGGGAAAAGGGTTATGGCGACTATGTGCTGAAACCCGATCTTTCGACGCTGCGGCGTGTGCCGTGGCTGGAAGGCACGGCGCTGGTGCTGTGCGATGTGCTCGATCATCATACCCACGAAGAAGTGCCGCATTCACCGCGCGCGCTCTTGAAAAAGCAGGTGGCGCGACTGGAGGCCATGGGGCTGAAGGCCTTCATGGCGACCGAGCTGGAATTTTTCCTGTTCGACCAGACTTTCGATGCGGCGCGCGCCAGCGGCTACAGGGGGCTGAACCTCGCCAGCGGTTACAACGAGGATTACCATATCTTCCAGACGACCAAGGAAGAGGACGTCATGCGGGCGCTGCGCAAGGGCCTGCAGGGCGCGGGAATTCCGGTCGAGAATTCCAAGGGCGAGGCGTCTCCCGGTCAGGCGGAAATCAATGTGCGTTATGCCGAGGCGCTGACCATGGCCGACCGGCACGCCATCATCAAGAACGCCACCAAGGAAATCGCCTGGTCCAAGGGCAAGGCGGTGACTTTCCTCGCCAAGTGGAATTACAATGCCGCCGGCAGTTCTTCACACATCCACCAGTCGCTATGGAGCCTCGACGGCAAGACCCCGGCGTTCCTGGACAAGGACGCCAAGCATGGCATGTCGGAGCTGATGCGGCATTATGTTGCCGGGCTTCTGGCCCATGCCAGCGAGATCACCTATTTTCTGGCGCCCTACATCAACTCCTACAAGCGGTTCATGGCCGGCACCTTTGCGCCCACCAAGGCGATCTGGAGCCTCGACAACCGCACGGCCGGATATCGTCTCTGCGGTGAAGGCACCAAGGGCATCCGCATCGAATGCCGCGTCGGCGGCTCCGATCTCAATCCCTATCTCGCCATGGCTGCCCTGCTTGCGGCAGGCATTGACGGCATCGAAAATAAACTCGAACTTGAGCCCGCTTTTGTCGGCGATGCCTATGGCGGCAAGGACGTGCGCGAGATACCCAAGACCCTGCGTGACGCCACTGCCTTTCTGGACGGATCGAAAATGCTGCGCGACGCCTTTGGCGACGATGTGATCGATCATTACGTCCATGCCGGACGATGGGAGCAGGAAGAATACGACCGCCGCGTGACCGACTGGGAAGTGGCGCGCGGTTTCGAACGAGCCTAATCATTACGGGAAAACATCATGACCATGATCCAGAATATCTCGCCCATCGACGGCTCGGTTTATGCCGAGCGGGAGGCGATGTCGCTGGAGGCGGCGCGTGCCGCCGTTTCGAAAGCGCGCAAGGCGCAAAAGGACTGGGCGCGGCGTCCGCTTGAGGACCGCGTTCAGCTGGTTCTGAAGGGTGTCGCCCGCCTCAACGAAATGGTGGATGAGGTCGTGCCGGAACTTGCCCATATGATGGGTCGTCCGGTGCGTTATGGCGGCGAATTCAAGGGCTTCAATGAACGCTCCAACTATGTCGCCTCCATCGCCGCCGATGCGCTGGCACCCCTCGTCATCGAGGAAAGCGGCAATTTCGAACGCCGCATCGAGCGCGAAGCGCATGGCGTGGTCTTCGTCATCGCGCCGTGGAATTATCCTTACATGACGGCGATCAACACCGTCGCGCCCGCCTTGATGGCCGGCAATACGGTCGTCATCAAACATGCGGCGCAGACGCTACTGGTGGGCGAGCGCATGGTGCGGGCTTTCGTTGAGGCCGGCGTGCCTGACGATGTCTTCATCAATGTCTTCCTCGACCATGGCACGACCTCGGCGCTCATTTCCGAGGGACTGTTCAATTTCGTCAACTTCACTGGTTCGGTGGAAGGCGGCCGTGCCATCGAACGTGCCGCTGCCGGCACCTTCACCGGTCTCGGGCTTGAACTCGGCGGCAAGGACCCCGGTTACGTGATGGAGGATGCCGATCTCGACGCCGCCGTCGATACGCTGATGGATGGCGCGACCTATAATTCCGGGCAATGCTGCTGCGGCATCGAGCGCATCTACGTCAATGAAAACCTCTATGACGCATTCGTCGAGAAGTCCGTGGCGTGGGTTTCGAACTACAAGCTCGGCAATCCGCTGGAGCAGGAAACCACGCTCGGGCCGATGGCCAACAAACGTTTTGCCAAGGTGGTGCGTGCGCAGATCGCGGATGCTATTGCCAAGGGCGCGAAAGCGCTGGTCGATCCGAAGCTATTCCCTGCCGATGATGGCGAAAGCGCCTATGTCGCGCCGCAAGTCCTCGTCAATGTCGATCACTCCATGGAGTTCATGACCGAAGAAACCTTCGGCCCGGCGGTCGGCATCATGAAGGTCAAGAACGATGACGAAGCCATCGCGCTGATGAATGACAGCAAATACGGGCTGACCGCCTCGCTCTGGACGCAGGATGCCGCCCGCGCCGGGCGCATCGGCCGCGAGATCGAAACCGGCACCGTGTTCATGAACCGTGCGGACTATCTCGACCCGGCGCTTTGCTGGACCGGTGTGAAGGAAACGGGCCGTGGCGGTTCGCTCTCCGTCCTCGGCTTCCAGAACCTGACCCGCCCGAAATCCTACCATCTGAAGAAAGTCACGAAATGAATATCGTCGCCAACTGGAGCTACCCCACCGCCGTCAAGCTTGGCCGTGGCCGGATCAAGGAACTGGCGGAAGCCTGCAAGACGCTCGGCATCAAGAAGCCGCTGCTCGTTACGGATCGCGGCCTTGCCAATATGGCGATAACAGCGCATGCGCTCGACGTGCTGGAAGAGGCGGGTCTCGGCCGGGCGATCTTTGCCGAGGTCGATCCGAATCCCAACGAGATCAACATGGAAGCCGGCGTGAAGGCCTATCGCGATGGCGGCCATGACGGCGTCGTCGCCTTCGGCGGCGGCTCTGGCCTCGATCTCGGCAAGACCATCGCCTTCATGGCCGGGCAGACGCGCCCGGTCTGGGATTTCGAGGATATCGGTGACTGGTGGACCCGAGCGGACGCTTCAAAGATCGCGCCCATCGTCGCGGTTCCGACGACGGCGGGCACCGGTTCGGAAGTCGGCCGCGCCAGCGTCATCACCAATTCGCAGACCCATGTGAAGAAGATCATCTTCCATCCGAAGCTTCTGCCCGGCGTCGTCATCTGCGATCCGGAACTGACTGTCGGCATGCCGAAGGTCATCACGGCGGGCACGGGCATGGACGCCTTTGCCCATTGCCTCGAGGCCTATTCCTCGCCCTTCTATCATCCTATGAGCGCCGGTGTGGCGCTGGAGGGGCTGCGGCTCGTCAAGGAATTCCTTCCGCGCGCCTATAAGGACGGCACGGATATCGAAGCGCGCACCAACATGATGGCGGCGGCGGCGATGGGGGCGGTTGCCTTCCAGAAGGGTCTCGGCGCCATTCATTCGCTCTCGCATCCGATCGGCGCGGTCTACAACACCCATCACGGCATGACCAATGCCGTCGTCATGCCGGCGGTGCTGCGCTTCAACCGTCCAGCCATCGAGGACAAGATTGCCCGCGCGGCCGCCTATCTCGGTATCTCCGGCGGTTTCGACGGCTTCTATGACTATGTGCTGGAGCTTCGCAGGGAACTCGGCGTGCCGGAGAATCTCACCGCCATGGGCATCAAGCCGGATCGTATCGACGAACTGGCGGCGGAAGCGATCAAGGATCCGAGCTGCGGCGGTAATCCGGTGCCGATGACGCTGGAGAATACGAAGAAGTTGTTCGAGGACTGCTTTTGATGAGCGACCTTTATTCGTCAGGTTTGTGAGAGGTTGAGAGGGTGCCGCTTGTTTCTTCTCCCCGCCGGGGAGAAGGTCGCGGCAGCGGGATGAGGGGCCAAGCTCTCGGTCTCTCGCTGACGTTGCCCCCTCATCCGACCCTTCGGGCCACCTTCTCCCCGGCGGGGAGAAGAAACGAGTGGCAACGTCGTGCCCTGCACGGGGAGCGAGCCACGTACGATCTCTAATTCATGAAGCCCGCGACGACCCGGTCGCGGGCTTTTCGTTGCGCGGCATAACGGTTCTTAGCCTTTTCTTAACTATGTTCGTTAAGGTTATGGAAAGCACCATGAATTGCTTCGGTGCGTGAATGAGCATGAAACGGCTCTGACCAACAGGGGGTGTCATGTCAGTCATCACTTTCGCCAATACCAAGGGCGGTGCCGGAAAAACGACAGCAGTGCTGCTTCTGGCAACCGAACTGGCCCGCAGCGGTCACCGCGTGACCGTTCTGGACGCCGATCCGCAATTGTGGATTTCCCGCTGGCACGACTTGTCCGGCGAGATCGAAAATCTCTCGGTGATTTCGCATGTAACGATGGCTTCGCTTGAAGGCCATATTCGCGAGAATAAAACCAATACCGACTGTTTCATCATCGACCTGCCGGGTGCGAAAAGCCCGCTTCTGACCATGGCGCTCGGCATTTCCGATCATGTGCTGATCCCGGTTCAAGGTTCAGCCATGGATGCGCGCGGCGCTGCCGAGGTTCTGGATCACATCGAATTCCTGAACCGCAAGATGGGCAAGGCTATCGCCCATTCAATCGTACTGACACGGGTCAACGCCATGGTGGCGACGCGCTCCCTGCTGCTCGTCAAAATGCTGCTGGCGGAAAAGAACGTCTCGGTGCTCAATACGCCGATTGTCGAGAGAGCGGCCTATCGCGATATTTTCGATTATGGTGGTACGCTCCTCCGTCTCGATAAGGACAAGGTCAGCAATATCGACAAGGCGGTGGAGAACGCGAAATCCTTCGCCACCGAAGTTGTCGGCCTGCTGCCGAAACGTCTTTTGCGGCTCGGCACGCAACCGGCTCGCCTTTTCACCCGCAAGGCCGCCTGAAACATTGATTTCGGCCTTCTATCCTTCTGCGGTCTTCATCACCGCAGACGGATGATGATGCCTTGGACCATTGGCGGCCGTTGAGCTTGTTCGGGCATCGGTCGACGTTTTTCCGCGCCGGTTTCATTATTCGCTTGATTTGGAAATGATCGTTTCCTATATTCCGGCCATGAGCAATATCAACCACACCAATTCACCGGAACAGCGCCATCGCGGCAGGCCGCGCGAGTTTGACGTCGACCGCGCGCTCGATGGGGCGATCCGGGTTTTTTCCAGACGCGGTTATCATGCCACCTCCGTCGGTGATCTCACCGATGCGATGGAACTGGCACAGGGTAGTCTTTACAAGGCCTTCAAGGACAAGAAAGCCATCTTCATCGCCACGATGGAACGCTACAGGATCGTGCAGACCGAGCGTTTCGAGGCTGCGGTGGCTGGTTTCGATACCGGTTATGAGCGCATTAGGGCAGGCCTGATGTTCTATGCGGAACGGTCGCATGGCGGTGTCGGTTCCGATGGATGTCTGGTGGTTGGTGCTGCTGCCGATCTGGCGGCTCTGGATGACGATATTGCAATCGTGGTCGAGCGGGCGGTGAAGGCGAGGGAGCGAATTGTCGCCCGCCTCGTTGCTGAAGGGCAGAAGGATGGTTCCGTGCGTTCGAAGGCCGATCCCGATGATCTCGCCCGGGCGATGCTGTGCATGATGTACGGCATGCGCGTGGTGGGAAAGACGGGGCGCAGCCTCAAAGACATGGTGGCCGTGGTGGATATTGCCATGAAGCTTGCCGAGTGATTTTGTGACTATTTAGGAAACAATTGTTTCCATATTGGAGAAAATGATGACGACGCGTGTAATTGAAGGGGATGATGTCGAGGCAACATCCATTTCCCCGGCCTTGACGTTCCTCTTGGCAACAGCCTGCGGACTGATTGCCGCCAATCTTTATTATGGCCAGCCGCTGGCCGGTATCATCGGGGCGGAACTTGGTCTTTCTGCGGGTGCGACGGGGCTGATCGTGACCCTGACCCAGATCGGTTACGGTATCGGTCTACTGTTTGTCGTGCCGCTCGGCGATCTCGTTGAAAACCGCAAGCTGGTGGTCAGCGCCGTTGCGATGGCGGTGCTTTCCCTCGTGGCGGCGGCATTCGCGCCGCATGCGGCCCCGTTTCTGATTGCGGCCTTTCTGGTCGGCGTCAGTTCCGTGGCGGTGCAGGTCATCGTTCCCTATGCCGCCCACATGGCGCCGCATGCCATTCGCGGCCGGGTGGTCGGCAATGTCATGAGCGGGCTGATGGCCGGCATCATGCTGGCGCGCCCGGTTTCCAGCCTGCTGTCTGAAGTGGTCTCCTGGCGCGGTGTGTTTCTGACCTCGGCGGCCGTCATGGCGCTTCTTGCCGTGGTGCTTTTCCGGCTTCTGCCCGCCCGTATGCCCGATGCGCGGCTGAGCTACGGCGCATTGATGGCTTCGATGGGCCGGCTGGCGCTGCACACGCCGATCCTGCGGCGGCGGGCGATCTATCACGCCTTCCTGTTTGCGGCCTTCAGCCTGTTCTGGACCACGACGCCGCTTTATCTGAGCGGACCGCATTTCAATCTGAGCCAGGGTGAGATCGCGCTTTTCGCGCTGGCCGGTGCGGCCGGCACCGTGGCCGCGCCGATTGCCGGGCGGATGGCGGACCGTGGCTGGACGCGTGCGGCCACCTTCTTTGCCCTGGTGGCGGTGGCGCTCTCCTTCGCCGTCACACATCTTGCGCCCGAAGGCTCGCATCTCGCGCTCGCCATTCTGGTGGTCGCCGCCATCGTTCTGGATTTCGGCGTCACCACCAATCTGGTGCTTGGCCAGCGTGCCATCTTCACGCTCGAAGCGGAATTCCGCAGCCGCCTGAACGGCATCTATATGGCGACATTCTTCATGGGCGGCGCAATCGGTTCCGCCGTTGGCGGCTGGGCCTATGCCGTCGGCGAATGGCAAGCCGCCTCGTGGATCGGCTTCGCCTTGCCGGTGGCAGCCCTGCTTTATTTCCTCACGGAAAAACGCGACTGAAACGCCATTAAATGAAAAAAGCCCGGCGGACCAAACCGCCGGGCTTTTTCTTTTTCTTTCGGTCGATCCTATTCCGCGAATTCGACCACCACGCCGGGGCGGACCATTTTCGCCAGTTCGGTCGCATCCCAGTTGGTCAGGCGGATACAGCCGTGGCTGTTGGTCTTGCCGATCTTCGAGGGTTCCGGCGTGCCGTGAATGCCGTAGGTCGGCTTCGACAGCGCAATCCAGACCGTGCCGACCGGGCCGTTCGGACCCGGCGGAATCTGCAGGATTTTGTCGTTCTGGCCCTGCTTGAAGTTGATCTTCGGATTATAGGTGTAGCCGGGATTGAGCGCGATGCGCTCCACCGTGTGCGTGCCGCTTGGCGAGGGCGTATCCGTTGAACCGATGGTGGCCGGATAGGCGGCGATCAGATTGCCGTCCTGACCATAGGCGAAGACCTGCTTGATGCCCTTATGCGCGACGATGCGGGCAACCTGTCCCTTTTTCGTCTCGCCCGGATTGACGACCTTGATGATGGTGCCGGGAACGGAAAAATCGATGCCGGGGTTCAGTTCCTTCAGATAGTTCTCATCCATGTGGAAGCGTTCGGCGAGCGCTTCCGAAGTCGAGGTGAAGGAGAGGGCAGGCAGCTGCGATTTCTCGGCATAGTCGTCCGGGATGGAGGCGACATAGGGGCCGGCGGCGTCGGCGGCGGTAATGGTGTAGTCGACGATCGGCATGCCGCCGGATGCGCGCAGACGCTCCAGAATGTCATCGGAATTGTTGGGGTCGAGCTTCTCGCCGGTCATATCCTGCCAGGCGGCAATCGCCTTGTTGACGTTGTCGCCCATCTTGCCGTCGATAACGCCGGGCGAGATGCCTTCACGGTCGAGGAATGTCTGGAGCGCGACGATTTCCTGGCGCGAGCGATTGACCGGCGTTGTTACCGGCGTATGGCGCTCGATCAGGTGGTCCGGCTGCGGAACGGCGGCCGTGGTGCTTTCGCCCGGCATCGGCTGGCCGAGCGGCCCGCTTTCCACCGCACCGGGTGCGGGAACGGAGCCGGTATAGAAATTCTCGTCGGAACCGTCGCCGCGATATTCGCGGTAATCGCGCACGCTGCCATTGTCCTGATAGCCGTAGTCGCGTTGCGGCTCACGATACTGGCCGCCGGGGGCGGGCGGGTAATAGGTGGTGTCGCGCTGGCGTGCCTGTTGCCGCTCCTGGTAGCCGGAGGGCATTTCGGTGGCGAGGAGATTGCCGTACTGGTCGTAAAACACCGTGCGTCCCATGGAATCGCGGCTGATGACGATATCGCCGCGCTCCGGCATGAAGTCGAGCACACGACCATCAGGGGTCACCAGCATCGTCTGCTGATCGCCATAACGCTGCTGCGCGCCAGCCTGTAGCGGGGCGATAGCTGCCGCCAGCGCGACTGTCAGACCCAGAGCTGCGTTAAGAAACTGTTTCACGATTCTGCTATCCCTTACTTGTTCACCGATAAACACACCGCAATCTTGACCCTATTGTGAAAAAGGTGAATTCGCGGTTAATGCAATCTTAATTTCCGTCACGGTTAGTAGCGTTTCCGTGAAGCATGCGTTTTCAAGGTCACAGGGAGGTTTATCTTGCGTTCGTTTCAGGCTGGCAGATCGCCACGCATTTTCCTCGATGAAACCTCCGTTTTCGATATCGGCTCCTGCGTCGTCGACGGCATCGACATCGCGCCCGGCCGCGCCATTCCTGACGATGGCGATGCGCGCATCGACCACTCTCTGGAAGGCTTTCTGTTCACCTGCGGCCCCGACCATATCCGCCATCCCGAGCCGATCGATGGCGACGGTGAGGGACGTCGATATCCGCTGCATGGGTCCTTTTCCTCGCATCCCGCGACGGTCATTGCGTTCGATGTTCAAGAGTCCAATGCATTGGCGCGCGTCGAGGTTCCCGTGAAGCTTGCCGATGGCGGCACGGCCCTTCTGGAACGGACATGGCGTATCGACGGGGAGAGCGGCGAGGTCAGCCTCGATGACCGGATCGTCAACACGTCCGAGCGGCCCATCCCGGTGTTCCTGATGTATCATATGAATGTCGGCGCGCGCCTCTTCGACGATGCCGTGCGGCTTGAGGGCGCGATGCTGGATGGTGGCGGCCACGGCTGGCGTTTCGGCGAAGAGCCGGGCAATGTTTTCTGCGTTCCCGCCGGTGATGACGAGTGGGCGTCGCTCGCGCTCGGACCCATTGCGGCCATCGGCGGGAAAACGCTGACGGTGCGTTTTCGCACGCAAACGCTGCCCTATCTGCAGATGTGGCGCAACCAGCAGGCGCCGGCCAATGTGCTCGGCATCGAGCCGGTATCGCATCGCTGGGTGGGACGGAGCGAGCTTGAGGCGGCCGGCGAGTTCAATATTCTCCAGCCGGGCGAAAGCCGTTCCTTTGGCCTGCGCTTTTCCATCCTCTGAGCCGTACCGAATGAAGATGCCCTGTCATTGACGCAGGGGGTTTGACCGCTTACATCGGATGCGGATTTCAAGGGTGACAGCCAGCGGCGCGGACGCCGGTTTCAGCGGAGGCATGACATGGATATCAGGCGCATAGACGACGAATATTCGGTAACGGGACAGATCAGCGTCGCCGATCTCGACGAGATCAAGGCGCTCGGCTTCAAGTCGATCGTCTGCCACCGCCCTGACGGCGAAGAAGACGGCCAGCCGCTTTTCGCCGATATTGCCGAGCGTGCCGAGCAGCTTGGCCTCACCATCATGCATGTGCCGGTTGGCCGTTACGGCGTCGATGCCGATGCCGTTGCCGGCATGGTGGATGCGCTGGACGAATTGCAGCGCCCGATGCTCGGCTATTGCCGTTCCGGCGCGCGCTCGACGGCGATTTACGAAAAGACCCATCACCTGCGCGGCTGATTTTCCGCGCATCATTCGATTTTAAATGCCAATCAACAGGAGTTTTCCATGACCATCAAGCGTATCGAGCCGGGCAAGCGCATGAGCGGCGCCGTCGTTCACGGCAACACCGTTTATCTGGCCGGCCAGGTTGGCGAAGGCACGAGCGTTACGGAACAGAGCAAGTCTGCTCTCGCTGAAGTCGACCGCCTGCTGGCCGCTGCCGGTTCGGACAAGTCGAAGATCCTGCAGACCATCATCTATCTCTCCGACCTGTCCACCTTCGGCGAAATGAACGCCGTCTGGGAAGGCTGGATCGACCCGGCAAACCCGCCGGCCCGCGCCACCAGCGGCGCACCATTGGCGACGCCGGACTACAAGGTTGAGTTCATCGTGACCGCTGCTCTCTGAGCATCCGTCTGAGTTTTTAAGAAAAGGCCGGGTCGCGGAAAGCGGCCCGGCCTTTTTTGATGGGATGGGGTCAAAAACTCTCCCCGTCATGCCGGGCTTGACCCGGCATCCAGCCACGGCGTGTCTGCGCCGTGAAGAGAGTCTTTCGCGATCAAGGACTTGATCGCGCTGGACCCCGGATCTAGTCCGGGGTGACGGCGCGGCGTGGCGACATGGCCACAAAATCCCAAGTAGAAGTAATTTTCATGTTTTTTGAATCGCTTGCGTCCGTCACCTCACCGGCGAAGCAAGCGCCTTCTCAAACTGCTTCAACGTCGTCACCCGCTCCGCAAACCACAGCCTGGCCAGATCGCTCGCCGAGGCGAGATCGATGCCATCCGGGTCGATGGAGGTGATCGTCCAGCGGCCAGTTTTTGCGCCGGCCAGAACGGCGAGCCGGGACGCTTCGCCCTTGATGGCGTTGAGGCGGGTCGCTTCGCTTTCCGCCGCCGCCATCAGTTCGTCTGCGCCTGAGAGATTGGTGCGCAGATCGGCCGGGGTGATGTTGCTGGCATTGCGGGCCGGGCCGCCATTGATCTGCACACCTTCCGTCCGCAACCGGTAAAGCCGCGTGTCGGGAAGGGAGAGATAAAGTTTCGCTTTGGGGTAGCGGGCAATGTAGCGCGCGATGGCGAGCGGCGCTTCATCCGGGCCGATTTGTTCCGCCTTGCCCACCATTGTCAGCCGCGGCAGCGTCAGCGCATCTCCCTTGCCGAAGGGGGCGAGCGTCAGCGAGATGCGCGCGTCCGCCTCCATGTTGCGGGCGTGCAGCGTCAGCCCCGCCGCGAAGAAAAACGGCGTGCCGTCCGGCTCGATGCCGATATTGGTGGCGGTCGTATAGGGATAACCGCTGACCGGATCGAGGGTCGCAAGCGCTGCCGCGCGGGAAGTGTGCAAGACGTCCCGGGCCACGCGCACGGCCTCGAAAGGCGCACCGGCCGAGGACTCGATCTTTGCGCCGCGCGGGGTGATGACGGGAGAGGCTGCATCCGGCATGTCGTTTCCTAAGCTGTGAGTTTCAGTCAGGATTTACACCATGCCGGAGCCGTGTCCATGCGTCATATCAGCTTCCGGTCCTGATCTGCGTCAGGGTACGCGTCGGCGTGATCGCTTCGGCATCCAGCTTTACCTCGATAATGGCCGGCTTGCCGCTTGCCCGCGCCCGTTCGAAAGCGGCGGCGAAGTCTTGCGTTCTTTCCACCGTTTCGCCGTGGCCGCCATAGGCTTTGGCAAAGGCGTTGAAATCCGGATTGACAAGATCGGTGCCGCTGACGCGGCCGGGATATTCCCGCTCCTGATGCATGCGGATCGTGCCGTAGGTGCCGTTATTGACCAGTACGGTGATGATCGGCAGACCGTAACGCACGGCGGTGATGAATTCCTGCCCATGCATCATGAAACAGCCGTCGCCGGCAAAGCAGATCACCTCGCGCTCGGGGAACAGATGCTTGGCCGCGACCGCCGCCGGCAGGCCGTAACCCATCGAACCTGATGTCGGGGCCGATTGCGTATTGTAGCGACGGAAACGGTGGAAGCGATGGACCCAGGTGGCATAGTTGCCGGCGCCATTGGTGAAGATCGCGTCCTCGGGCACATTGCCCTCGATCCAGTCCATGATCGGACCCATCTGCACAGCGCCGGGGCCGGTCTTCGGCGGGGTCGACCAGCTGAGATAGGCCGCATGCATGGCGGCGGTGCGATCCGCCCATGCCGCACTGCCGGAAAGTGTGATGGAGGAGAGGGCGGCTATAAAATCGTCCGGTGCGGCGCAGATCGCCAGATCGGGACGGTAAACGCGGCCAAGCTCTTCGGCTTCCGGATAAATATGGACGAGTTTCTGCGACGGGTAGGGGATGTCGAGCAGCGTATAGCCGGAAGACGGCATTTCGGAGAGGCGGCCGCCGAGCAGCACCACGAGATCGGCCTCCTTGATCTCCTTGGCCAGCGCCGGGTTGATGCCGATGCCGACATCGCCCGCATAGGAGGGGCTCAGATGATCGAACAGCATCTGGCGGCGGAAGGAACAGCCAACGGGCAGCTTGTTGTTTTCCGCAAATGCCTTGAAGCCTGCGACGCTTTCCTCGGACCAGCGGGTGCCGCCGATGATGAAGACCGGGCGCTTCGCCTCGCCAAGCATTTTTGCGAAGGCGGCCATCTGTGACGAGCCGGGATGCGCTTCGACCGGAGTATAGGGCTTTGCTTCGGGCGCTTCGACCTCTTCCACCAGCATGTCTTCGGGCAGCGTCAGCACCACAGGGCCGGGGCGGCCGGAGGTGGCGACGGCAAAGGCGCGGGTGACGAATTCGGGGATGCGGCGCGCATCGTCGATCTCACCCACCCATTTGGCGAATTCGGTGAAGGCGCGGCGATATTCCACTTCCTGAAAGGCCTCGCGCTCACGCGCTTCGCGCTGAACCTGACCGATGAAGAGGATCATCGGAATGGAATCCTGCCTTGCGATGTGCAGCCCGGCCGAGGCGTTGGTGGCGCCCGGTCCGCGGGTCACCATGCAGATGCCGGGTTCACCCGTCAGCCGGCCCCATGTGTCGGCCATCATGGCGGCGCCGCCTTCCTGGCGGCAGACCACGGTTTCGATGCCGCTTTCATAAAGCGCATCCAGTACGGCGAGATAGCTTTCGCCCGGAACGCAGGAAACGCGGGAGACGCCATTGGCCTTCAGCGCTTCGACGATCAATTGCCCGCCTGTTCTTTTCATTCCGGCTGCAGTCATGGCGTCGTGGTCCTTTCGATGTTTTCCAGTTCGGCCAGCACCTGCGCCTGATGTTCGCCGAGCTTCGGGCTCGGGCGTTCATAGCGCAGCGGCGTTTGCGACATGATAATGGGTGTTCGGACCCCGGGAATGACGGTGCCGTCCTCCGCCTCCAGATCGACGCGAAGGCCACGGGCTTTCACCTGCGGGTCGGCGAACATTTCCTCGATGGAATTGATCGGTCCGGCGGGGACGGCGTTCTTTTCGCAGGCGGTCAGAAGATCGCGCTTCTGCCATTTCAGCGTTTCGGTGGAAACGATCTGCCGGACTTCCGCTTTATGGGCCACGCGGGCCTTGTTCGTCGCGTAACGTTCGTCATCGGCAATCGCACCGATGCCGAGAATGGTGCAGAGGCGGCGGAACTGGCCGTCATTACCGACCGCGAGGATCAGGAAACCGTCAGCCGTCGGCACCACCTCATAGGGGGAAATATTCGGATGGGCGTTGCCGAGCCGGACGGGCGGCTTGCCGGAAATCAGGTAATTCATGTTCTGGTTGGCGAGCACAGCCGATTGCACATCGAGAAGCGCCATGTCGATATGCTGGCCTTCGCCGGTGCGGATGGCGTGGATCAGGGCCGCCTGAATGGCTGAGACGGAATAGATGCCGGTGAAGATATCGGCAACCGCCACACCCGCCTTCATCGGCTGGCCATCCGCTTCACCTGTTATCGACATGAAGCCGGACATGCCCTGCACGATATAGTCATATCCGGCGAGATCGGCATAAGGCCCGGTCTGGCCGAAGCCGGTGATGGAGCAATAGATCAGCTTCGGATTGAGCGCCTTCAGGCTCTCGTAGTCGAGGCCATATTTGGCAAGCCCGCCGCGCTTGAAATTCTCGATGACGACATCGGCGGTGCGCACCAGCCGGCGCACCAGCTCGCAGCCCTCGGGCGTTTTCAGATCGGCGACGATGGAGCGTTTGCCGCGATTGGTGGCGTGGTAATAGGCGGCGGAGAGGTTTTCTCCATCGTCGCTTTCGACGAAAGGCGGTCCCCATGCGCGGGTATCGTCGCCGCCCTCGGGGTTTTCCACCTTGATGACATCAGCGCCCATATCGGCCAGCATCTGCCCTGCCCAGGGACCGGCCAGAACACGCGCCAGTTCGATGACGCGGATGCCCGATAGCGGCGGTTTCCTGTTTGGCATGTCGGTCATCGGTCCCCCGGTATTTTGTGTCTTCCGGTTTATAGACCGCTGCTTGCCTCGTCGCATGTGATTTTATCTCATGGACTTATTCCGTTTTGGAACGGCACTAAACTGGGGCTGACACGGCAGCTTCGACATTCGGTGTTTTGAGAGTCTCCTAATTCCGTCATTCCGGCCTTGAGCCGGAATCCAGCCAGCCCAAGTCATTGGGCTGAAAAGACTCTTCTCGCCGCGCAGACGCGCGTCGGCTGGATTCCGGCTCAAGGCCGGAATGACGGGGAGGGCGTTTTACTGTCATCCACGACGCGGCCGCACCAGGCGGCAAAATCCGCCGCGACGGGCTGCCAGCCGATTTCGTTCAAAGTCTCGTGCCGCATGCCCTTGTAGATCGTGTGCTCAACATGGCTGAAACCTGCCTCGCGGAAACGCTCCGCCAGCCAGACGATTTCCTTGCCGTCATTGGTGGCTTTGTCCTGATCGCCGCTGACAAGCAGAAGCGGTAAGGTTTTTGGCAGGCGCTCGATGAGTTTCGGTGCGTGATAGGAGAGTTCGAAGACATCCTGCCACAGGGAAACGCTCGCCTCGAACTGGCAGAGCGGGTCCTCCACATACGCGTCCACAGCCGCCCTGTCGTGGCTCAGCCAGTCGGCATGGGTGCGCCTTTCCGGCATTTTCGCATTCCACACGCGGAAGGTCGCCTTCGGCAGAATGGCGCTCGGCACATCCGAGCCCTTCAGCATCTTTTCGAGCCGCAACACGAGCTGCGCGAGACGGCCCATGAGGCCGGGATTGAGATTGGAATTCCAGATCGAGAGGCCATCGAAGGCATCCGGATGGCTGACGGCGGTGTTCAGCGCCACGAGGCCGCCCATGGAATTGCCGAACAGGATTACCGGCAGGCCGGGATGTCTTTCGACGGCCATCCGGCGCATCGCCATGACATCGGCAACGACCTTTTTCGCGCCGTCCTTCCAGGCAAAACGGCCGAGAGGCGCGTCCGCCGCTCTCGTGCGGCCATGGCCGCGATGGTCGTGGGCGTAGACTTCGAAACCCTGCTTCGACATCACATCCGCGAGCCGGCGATAACGGCCCGCGTGGTCAACCAGCCCATGGCAGATCATCAGCACGCCGCGCGCCGGGGCAAGAGCGGAGGGCTGGTGGCGAAAGGCGATAGATGCGCCGGAGGGGGCTTCCAGCCTCTGAATACGGCTGAAGGCCAAGTCGTCGGTCGTTTCATTCATGATCGCGCCTGTCCCTGCCATAACATCCCTTGTCATAATCATGGGGTCATAATCGTGCCAGAGGTTGCCCCAAGGCCCTATTTACCCTACATAGCGGCAAATTTCCCGATACGTACTCTTAAAAATCCGATGTGGAGCATTCGCTACAATGGCACGTCAATTCATCTATCACATGGCCGGGCTGAACAAGGCCTACGGTGCGAAGAAGGTTCTGGAGAATGTGCACCTCTCCTTCTACCCCGACGCCAAGATCGGTATCCTCGGCCCGAACGGCGCCGGTAAGTCGACTGTTCTGAAAATCATGGCCGGCCTAGACAAGGAATATACCGGTGAAGCCTGGCTCGCCGAAGGTGCTACGCTCGGTTACCTCGAGCAGGAGCCGAAGCTCGACGAAAACAAGACCGTCATGGAAAACGTCATGGAAGGCGTGGCGAGCAAGACGGCGATCGTCGACCGCTACAACGAATTGATGATGAACTATTCCGACGAAACGGCGGATGAGGGCGCAAAGCTTCAGGACATCATCGACAGCCAGAATCTCTGGGACCTGGAAAACCAGGTCGAGATGGCCATGGACGCGCTGCGTTGCCCGCCCGGCGACTCGGCTGTAACCGGTCTTTCCGGTGGTGAACGCCGTCGTGTGGCGCTCTGCCGTCTGCTGCTGTCGCAGCCGGATCTGCTGCTGCTCGACGAACCGACCAACCACCTCGATGCGGAAACCATTGCGTGGCTTGAAAAGCACCTGCGCGATTATCCCGGCGCCGTGATGATGATCACCCACGACCGCTACTTCCTCGACAACGTCACGGGCTGGATTCTCGAGCTCGACCGGGGTCGCGGCATTCCTTACGAAGGCAATTACTCCGCTTACCTGCAGGCGAAAGCCAAGCGCATGCAGCAGGAAGCCCGCGAAGACGCCTCGCGCCAGAAGGCCATCAGCCGCGAACAGGAATGGATCGCCTCCAGCCCCAAGGCCCGCCAGACGAAGTCCAAGGCACGTATCAAGGCCTATGACGAGCTGGTGGAAGCAGCGGAAAACCGCCGTCCCGGCGATGCGCAGATCGTCATTCCGGTTGCCGAGCGTCTCGGTCGCGTCGTCATCGAAGCCGACAACCTGACGAAGTCCTATGGCGACCGCGTGCTGATCGAAAACCTGTCCTTCAAGCTGCCCCCCGGCGGTATTGTAGGCGTCATCGGCCCGAACGGCGCCGGTAAGACGACGCTGTTCAAGATGATTACCGGCCAGGAAAAGCCTGATAGTGGCTCCGTGACCGTTGGTGATACCGTTCAGCTCGGTTACGTCGACCAGAGCCGTGACGCGCTGGCGGGTGACAAGACCGTGTGGGAAGAAATCTCCGGCGGCAACGACATCATCAAGCTCGGCAAGTTCGAAGTGAACTCGCGCGCCTATTGCGGCGCCTTCAACTTCAAGGGCGGCGATCAGCAGCAGAAGGTCGGCAATCTCTCGGGCGGTCAGCGTAACCGCGTGCACCTCGCCAAGATGCTGAAGGCCGGCGGCAACGTTCTGCTGCTCGACGAACCGACCAACGACCTTGATACGGAAACGCTGGCAGCACTTGAAGAAGCGCTGGAAGCCTTTGCCGGTTGCGCCGTTATCATCAGCCACGACCGCATGTTCCTCGACCGTCTGGCCACGCACATCCTCGCTTTCGAGGGTGACAGCCATGTGGAATGGTTCGAAGGCAACTTCGAAGACTACGAAAAGGACAAGGTCCGCCGCCTCGGCCCAGAAAGCATCAAGCCCGGCCGCGTGAGCTACAAGCGCCTGACGCGCTAAGTAAACATTGAGCGTCGCGTGAGCAGCGCTCAATTGACGTATTAAACTATTAGGGCGGGCGTCATCGCGAAGACCAGAACGGGGCACCCGCCTGCTCCTCCGCCCAGTATTCGGGGCTCCAATTTTTCAAAATGTGTTGTAGAAGAACCTGTGCCCGCAGTTTCTCGTCCCAAGTCGAGGTAGCCTGCTGCCATCCACTTAACCAACGCAGTCGATCTTGTCACAATAACGCCGACGTCCGCGACACGAAGATCATAGAGAAGTCGAAAGTTGTTTAAGTCTCTATCGTAAAAGGGGTCCTTATTGTTCCACTCCACTTCAAGGGCGATTTTTCCTTTGAAACAATCAACCTTGTGTGTCGGCGAGTCACTCTGTTGGCCATCCACGAGGACTGCCGTCTCAAACTTTGTTTCTTTCCAATCTCTGTAATAAAACTGCCCATCAATGGCTGAAGATATCGGGCTTTTCCTTCCGCCTTTTGCGGCTAAAGCCTCCTTGTCCAACGAAAAATGGCCAAGTACATCGACAATGTCGGCCCACTCTTGAGGGTGACCATATTGCAAGATTGTTTTGGCATTTCGCCAATCATAACAATCCCATCCTGGAAGCAGATCGATTTTAGGTAATCCAGCGCTCATTCAGCAGCTTCCACAGACGAATTGTAAGCGTAGGTGCTCCACGTCGGCTTGTAACTTTCATCGGCCTGATTGCCCCAGTAGGTCCAACCCGGACGGGTTCCGCGTGCAAACAGCTCGAGATAGGGACCACGGGAGCAATCCTCAATGAGGTCATATTGCTCATCGGGCTTACGGGAATGTTCGCGTTTACGTGTAGCGAGATAATTTACCTGACTGCGGCCAGGCCCAAGCGTGCGGGCATTTTTACCCCTGACACCGAACAAAAGCAGTTCTGTAACATTGCGGAAATAGAAACCGACGCCTCGACCGTCTGATCCACCGTCCTTGCGTATTTTATGCCAAACGATATTGGATTTATATTCAAAGCCCCAAGATGCCAGAACTTTCAGACCATCCGGGAGCAGGGCGTTAGGCACCCACATATAAAGATGCGCAGGTTCAGCTGCGAGAGAGGCTACCGGTAGTGCGCAAATGTCAGCGGTCGTCATCGTCTCATAGCGAGAAAGACGGTGATGCTCCGGCGCGACTTTTCCGGTCCGATTAGTGAAACGCCAAGGCGGGTCGGCAAGAATCGTGTGGAATTTCTTCCCTCCAAGCTTGCTCATCAGGTCCATTGATGGATCTATCGGCTCAGCATTCAAAGACTTATTCCTTTATGAAGTTCAGAACAAAAGTAGAACAAATTGTTCCAATGTCAATTGTTCACGATTCTCTTTCTCATGTCTCGTACGGAAAAACTTCACCCACAAAGTTCGATATTAATGTTGCAATATTCGCGCAGAAGACATAAAGATATCTTTATATCTTGATTAGCTTGCGAGGCGCGGCAGAGTGGCGTTCGGTCTGGACAAATTGGTGGATCTTCTGAAGGCGGCGGGTGAGCCCACGCGCTTTCGCTTGCTGGCGCTTCTTTCGGCCGGCGATCTGACGGTTACCGATCTTACCGAAATTCTCGGCCAGTCGCAGCCGCGCATTTCCCGTCATCTCAAGCTTTTGACGGAAGAGGGACTGATCGAGCGTTATCAGGAAGGCGCCTGGGCCTATTTCCGTTTGCGGCAGGATGGTGAGCCTGCGGGCGTCGTCCGGCAGCTGCTTGGCGCCGCATCGCCCTCCGACGCCGTTCTTCAGCGCGACAGCGAACGGCTTGCCACCGTCAAGCGGGTGCGGGCGGAGCGGGCGCAGGATTATTTCAGCCGTAACGCCTCCGCCTGGGACGAGCTGCGCCGCCTGCATGTCAGCGACGAGGCGGTGGAAGGCGCGCTCCTGAAGCTGGTGGGCACCACGCCGGTCGATTCGCTGCTCGACCTCGGTACGGGCACCGGTCGCATTCTGCAGCTGCTGAGCGGTATCTATCGCCGCGCAATCGGTGTGGATGCCAGCCGTGACATGCTCTCGGTGGCGCGTGCCAATCTCGACAAGGCGGGCGTGGTCAATGCATCCGTGCGCCATGGCGATATTCTCAACCTGCCGCTGGAAGGCCAGGATTTCGATCTGATCGTCATCCATCAGGTCCTGCATTTTCTCGACCAGCCGGAGATTGCGCTTTCCGAGGCCGCGCGCATGCTGCGCCCCGGCGGGCGGCTGATCGTTATCGATCTTGCGCCGCATTCCTTCGAATATCTGCGCGACGAGCATGCGCATGTGCGGCTCGGTTTCTCGCATCCGCTGATGGAAGAATGGCTGAAGAAGGCCGGGCTTTCTCTGGAGCGTGCCGTCGATCTTCATTCTGAAAAAGCGTCCGACGAAGCTCTGGATGTTACGATTTGGGTTGCCCGTGACCAGCGGCTGCTGATGGCAGACGATGTGGTGCAAGAGGCCGTTTTACTTGCTGCCGGGAGGGCATGATATGTTGAGGTCGGAAACCGCGCGCCGTGATGGCGATATCCGGTTATCTTTCGAGTTTTTCCCGCCCAAGAATCCCGAGATGGAAACCCAGCTCTGGGAAACGGTTGCCGAGCTGAAGAAATGGAACCCGGATTTCGTGTCCGTCACCTATGGCGCCGGCGGTTCCACCAAGGCGCCGACGCTGGATGCGGTGCGCCGCATGATCAGCGACAGCCATCTGGCGACCGCTGCGCATCTGACCTGCGTGGATGCCAGCCGTGAGGACGTGCATCAGGTCATCGAAGAGTTTCGCAACGCCGGCGTTCGTCATTTCGTGGCGCTGCGCGGCGATCCCTCCACGGGCATCGGCACGGCCTATAAGCCGCATCCGGAAGGGTATGAGAACGCCGCCGCTCTGGTGAAGGGGTTGCGTGAAATTGCCGATTTCGAGATTTCCGTGTCGGCCTATCCGGAAAAGCACCCGGAAAGCGCAAGCGAAGCGGTCGATATCGAGATGTTGAAGCGCAAGGCGGATAATGGCGCGACGCGGGCGCTGACGCAGTTCTTCTTCGATAATGACGTGTTCGAACGCTATATGGAGCGGGTGACGGCTGCGGGCATCACCATTCCGGTGGTTCCGGGCATCATGCCGATCCAGAACCTCACCCAGCTCAAGCGTTTCGCCGGCCGTTGCGGCACCAGCATTCCCGGTTTTCTGGATGAGCGTTTCGAAGGTTATGACGACGATGTGGAAGGTCGTGCCCGCGTGGCCGCGGAGGTTGCCGCCGAGCAAATCGCCGATCTGCAGCGGCGTGGCGTCAATGAATTCCATCTCTACACCATGAACCGCGCGCCGCTGGTTGACGCGGTGCTTGAAAATCTCGGGCTGGAGCGTCTGCGCCGCAGCGCCGCCTGATTTTACCACAGCAGATTACCGACATGAAAAAAGCGCAGGTCCCTCAGGGCCTGCGCTTTTTAAACTCGTGTCATCTACGGTTCTTATCTGCGTTTGGTCTTCACGTCTCGTCAGATGAAAAGCATCATCGCTACGAACAAAAACGCCAAACCGACTGCCAAGGCATTGAGAGATTTTGTAAGTCCCATGGGTGCCTCCTCTTGTTGACAGGTTCGATAATATGACCGTTTTGTGGCAGTTGAAAAGCGGTTTTTGTGATGCAGTGCAGCACGTCTTCAGACGGCATAAAAAAGAAATTTCTGTAATTATTTGAAAATAAAAGATTATTTTCTTATCACGCAGTGCTTCATATGTTTAAAAAAAGTAAATGACCGGGGTGTTATCCCCAGTCATCAGGTCGAGATTAACGCTTTATGCCTTTATTCCGTCCGACAGATTAAGGGCCGGAAGGCGCCGTTAAGATTGCTTAAAGCGCCTGCAGAAGTGCGGTCGAAGGCCAGCCATCGGCGGGCAGTCCGAGACGCTGCTGCTCCTTCTGGATGGCGACGCGGGTGCCGGAACCGAGAATGCCATCCACCTTGCCGACATTGTGTCCGCGCGCTTCAAGCTTGGTCTGAAGCTCTTTCATGGTCGCATCGTCGAAACCGGGCTCCGGGTTGCCCTTGTTGTAGACGGGAGAGCCCATGAGGCGGGTGGCGAAATAGGCGGCCGAGGTCGTGTAGATGAACGACTGGTTCCACTCCAGATAGATGTTGAAGTTCGGATAGGTGATGAAGGTCGGTCCCTTGCGTCCCTGCGGCATGATGAGGGCAGCGGGCAGGGTGGCGAAGTTTCGGTTGCCGTCGCGCGGGGTCACGCCCAGTGCGAACCAGTCACCCGCGGTCAGCGGACCGCCGAGGCCGGATTTTTCCCAGGGCAGGTTTTCCGGCAGCGAGACTTCCTGAATCCAGGGTTCGCCCTTCTTGAAGCCGAGATGCTGGATGAACTTCGCAGCCGTCAGGATCGCATCAGGGGCGCTGCTCTTGACGTTGATGTGGCCGTCGCCATCGCCGTCGACGCCGAAGGCGATGATGTCCTTGGGCAGCATCTGCACCTGGCCGATTTCACCGGCCCATGCGCCGGTATTGGCGGCGGGATCGAGATCGCCGTGCTGGACCATTTCGATCAGCGCCAGCAGTTGCGGGCGGAAGAGTTCCGGGCGGCGGCAATCATGCGAGAGGGTCACAAGCGCGTTGCGGGTGTTGAAATCGCCCTGAACGGCGCCGAAATCCGTCTCCATGGCCCAGAAGGCGGCGATGACGCCGGCCGGAACACCGAATTCGTTTTCGGCGCGGGCGAAGGTGGAGGAGAGTTCCTGAAGTTTCTTGCGGCCGATATCCAGACGGGCCTGGCTGACGGTGCGCTGGGAGAATTCCAGGAAGGTCTGACGGAAGACGCCCTGTGCACGGTCACGCGAGAGCACCTTCGGGTCGATCTGCGCGCCGGCAAGCGCCTTCTGGATCGCATCGGCCGGAATGCCCTTGGCAAGTGCGTCGGCTTTCACGCCTTCGAGAAATGCACCGAGATCGCCGCCGCAGGCAACCTGCTTGGGATCGTCAGGCGCGGCCACTGGCGGTGTGGCGAGGGCGGAGCCGGTGGAAAGAAGCGACAAAGCGGCGGCAAAAACGATGCTGCGCGACCGGAACGTGGGCATGGGAATTTCCTCGATAGGTTGTTAGCCCGCTTTACCCATATGTTTGCGACAAAAAAACGGACCGAATGATCTGACGTTGCAGAACAACGCCGATTTTTCAAAAGTGTTGCTTCTTGGCCGTGTTATTTGGCGGAAGCAATCCATTTCCGCCAGTTTTTCTCCGTTCCGGCAAAGACATTGATGTCGGTCGGACCCTTCACGCCGGGCACGACGCCGGTTGCAGTATATTGCCAGAAGGCCCATTTGCGGTCTTCGTAAATCTTGGCCGGATGGGCGGCGACGGAGCGGACCCAGAAATGGTAATCCTTGAACTGGCCGACGAGGTTGTCGCGGTGGAAGTCGACCGAGGTATAGATGATCGGACGCTTGCCATAGTGGGCTTCGATGCGGTCGAGGAAACGCTGCATCTCGGCACGAACGATGCCGGGCGCCGGGCGCGTCTTGCAGGTGGGCGAGGCCGGGTTCCATTCAACGTCGAGAACCGGGGGCAGGGTGACGGCCTCCTTCGGCACGTTGCGAATGAACCAGTCGGCCTGGGCGTCTGCTGTCGAACAGAAATAATAGAAGTGGTAGGGCGCGTGCAGAACATCTGCCGCCGCCGCGCTGCGCCAATGGTCGCCGAATTTCGGATCGATACGGTCCGATCCCTCCGTCGCCTTGATGAAGACGAAGGACACGCCTGATTTGCGCACGGTCGGCCAGTCGACATCACCATTCCATTTGGACACGTCGATGCCGTGCACCTCATGGCGGTGCGGGTTGTTCGCGCCGAAATCCTGCGGATCGGTATCGGAAAATTTCGGCCTGGAAACGGATGCGGTTTCCAGCAGGTCATAGCTGGTGGAGGTGCAGCCGCCGATTAACAGCAAAGCCGACAATAGTGCCGATAAACGCAGCCGCATTGAAACCCTGATGAAAGTGTTGCCCATCCCGCGGCCGCAAAACGGCGCGCCGTATCTCCCGATTTACGCATAACATGGTAAACAAGCGGTTATGGCAAGGGGCAAGATGCTTTTTTGCATCTCGCAAGCCGCTGGATTTGAAGCGATTTGCGATTTTTACTGCTGAAACCTTGCCGGGCGGAACCTTGACGGCAACGCCACAGGCGCGCAGGCGGGTTTCGCAATCCGCCGGGAATCAGGCGTCGGCAAGGATGCGGTGGATTTTCGGCTGCTGCGCTTCGGCAACCGGAAGCGTGATGACAGCCCGCCAGGCATAACCCCGGGCGATTTCCTCGAATTCGAGATTACCGTCAAAACGGCCGGCCATATTGGCCAGAACATAGCGGAGATTGGCGCGGGGCGTGACGTGGAAACGGGTGAGCCAGACTTGCAGAAGGGTGCGGAACCACTTCGGCAATTGTTCCTGCTGGCCGAAATCGACGATATGCAGCGAGCCGCCGGGTTTCAGCGCCGTGAGCGCCTGTTCGATCGCCTTTTCCCAGTCCGGTATCATCGACAGGGCATAGGGGATCATGACGCGGTCGAAGCCGTCAGGCTGGCCGAATTCGGAGGCGCGAAAAGCAGTGGCATCGGCCACGCGCAGAATGGGGCGTTCCGCCTTGCCGGCGAAATTTTCGGCTGCGGTCAGAAGCATTTCGGCGGAAATGTCTAGGCCGAACAGTCTTGCCTGCGGAAATTTGCGGCTGGCCAGCAGCAGGTTGCGGCCGGTGCCGCAGCCGACTTCCAAGAGCGTGCCGCCCTTCGGCACGTCGAGGCCGGAAATGGTCCGGTCACGGCCGAGAAGGTAATATTTGCGGGTGATATCGTAGATATGCCGCTGGTGGCGATACATGCGGTCCATCAGGCTCGCATGCGCGCTATCTGCAAGTCCCACATTCTCGCCGATGGTTTTCATGCCATAGCCCTCTGATAGATATGGAAGCCGCCGTAGATAGCCGAGCGGTCCATGGCGTTGAGCTCGCTGGAGCGCTCTTCGAGATAGACCCACTGGTTGCGGATATCGGGCGAAAGCCGGCCTTCGATGACGCTCTTTTCGGCCGCGGTGCGGAAGATGACGCGCGCACCGGGCGCGGCGGTGCGGGTGATCTGCGACCACAATTCGTTGAGCTGCGTGTCCGTCATCCAGTCCTGCGCATCGAGGAGGATATAACGGTCGACGGCGCTTGCCGGCTTTCTGGAGAGAAGCTCGGTATAGGTGGCGTGGTGAACCGCGACGCGGGCCGTGTTGTTGCGGATCGTCTCGTAATATTCCGGCTTGAGATAGGCGGGCAGCGCACCCTCATGCGGCTCGGGATAACGGCGCGCAAAGGCCTGCCAGGCGAAATAATTGTCGCTGAGCGGGAAGTTGCAGGCGAGCTTTTCCAGCCGCTCCTTCAGCACGGATGCGACCGTGCCATCGGCGGAAAGGCTGGCCAGTTCGTCATATTGCCGGGGCGGGATGCCGAGGCCGAAGAGTGAGCTTTTGCGCTTCGTCAGCCAGCGCACCACTGGCTTGTCGAACAACGGCGCCACCTTGCTGTCGAAAAACTGGCGCTGTTCATCCAGCGTTCGGGTTTTGGCCATTTCGGTGAGCTTTACGCCGTGCAGCCGGGCCATGAGATGGCCGGCGCCGATGAAGCGGCCGAGCAGGCCGGTGCGATAGATATTCCTGTCGAAGACAGAGATGCGGCGGCGGCCGGAAAGGGTGCGCTTCGACCAGTAAGCCTTGGTCGTGGCGTCGAGATGCTCGGCGATGAAGCGGTCGTAACCGTGGCTGTTGCTGCGCGTATTGGCGCGGCCGAAGTGGCGCACCACGTCCTGATGGGCGGGCAGATGGCGGAAGGCGGCGAGCTTGAGCTTGTTCAGCGCGATGTGGTGCGGGTTGAGGTCCACGACATCGATGCTGGCCGGATTGCGGGAGAGATAGGCCAGCATGTTGCAGCCGCCCGAGCCGATGGTGACGATGCGGTGACCTTCGCCGAGCTCCATCGCTTCCATGTCGATTTCCGGGTCTTCCCATATCTGCGGATAGACGAGGCCGGAAAAGAGGACGCCGAAGAAGCGCTCGGACAGACCGCTTTTGGAGAGTGCCTTGTGCTGGAGCAATGCGGACTTCAGTTTCGTGTTCTTGCTGAAGCCGGTCTTGGGTGCCGCACTCGTCATATGTTCACCTCTCAGTCGATTGAGAGGCGTCTACAGCCGTGACACTACAATTTGATGACAGGGGCTGTGGGCAAAGGCGGGGAATAGGGGTGTCGGTGGAAAACCAGCCTGCGCCGCCCAATCAGGATGACGAAATGGAAAGACCCGGCGGCTTAAGAAAAGCCGCGCGGTTGCATTCGCATAACGGAGCCTGAGGCCATCACTTGCGCAAAACGTGCAGCATGCCCTTGCGCTTGGCGTCGTAATAATAGCCGCGCGCATAAAGCCGAACCGCGTTGTCGCGGTCGTTGCCGGCCACAACCCATGCGCCGCGCAGATATTTGACGGCGTATTTGAGGTTGGTTTCGGCATCGAAAAGGCCGGAGGCGGGGCCATCGAAGCCCATGGAGCGTGCCGTGGCGTGCCGGATCTGCATCAGGCCGAAATTGCCGCTGCTATAGGCGCCGGGATTATATCGGCTCTCGCGCTGCACGACGCGGTGAACCAGATCTTCCGGCACATCATACATGGTGGCGTATTTGGTAATAAGGCCGCTCAGCTTTTCGCGTCCGGCCGGCGCGGAATTGAGCGGCGCCGTCATCGATTCGTTCTGGCGGATGGCGGCCAGCGCGGCATTGGTGGGGCCGGCGGCATAGGCCAGAACCGTGCTGTCCGGCTTCGGCAGCGGAATGACTTTGCGTTCCGCCGTCAGTTCGGTGCCGATGGAGGGCGAGCCGGGCGGCGGCGGTGCGGGCGGGAAGCTGCCCTTGACGGCAACCACCTGCGGCAGATCGGCGGCGGCATTATGGGCAGCCGGCTTTGCCGCCACGTCAGCCGTTTCGATGGCTGCGGCCGCCGGAGTGGCGCTTGTCGGTGCGAGCGCCGTGGCCGTGGTCGGCGCAGATGTCGCCACACCAGCTTGGGCGACCTCGTTCTGCTGCGGCTGCATCTGGGCGGCGATGGCTGCGGCTGCAGCAATTTCGGAAGCCGGCGGCAGCGCCACGCGTCCGCCCTTGACGGCGACTGCGGTGGGAAGTGCTGCAGGCTGGGAAGGGGTTGCGGTTTCGGCGGTCTGCACCGTTGCTGCTGCTGCCAGGTTCGCGCCCGCTGCTGCTTCGGCCGTTGCCGGCTGCGCCGATGTCTGCGCAGGAGTGGTCGCGGGATTGACTGTTGCGATCTTCGGGCCGTTCGGCCCTTCCTTGGCGGTATATTCGACGCTGGTGCATGCGCTCAATGCCAGTGCCAGACCCACGGTGGAAGACAGAAGAAGTGCACTCCTTCCGCGGAATTTTCCCGAATTTCGCATGTTGCCGCCTTCGTTATGCCTGTCTGTCGATACCCCCGCGTCGAGCGAAGCAGGCAGTGTCCCGTCGCGCCTTCATTAACCTATTGTAAGGATAGCGGCAAGCCGGGACGTTCCTCCCCGGCTTTCGGGCGGTTTTTCAGGCCGCGATGCGCCTGTATCCGGCGCTGACGGCGCGGCCGGAAATGAAGTGGGTGCGGTATTTCGGCCGGATTTTTTTATCGCCCGACATGCGGCGCACCATCGCGAGAGTAGGTCCGGCAAACATCGCCTGCGCGGTCAGAATCACCAGCGCCAGAAGCAGGATGGCGGCCTGCGCCATGGCAAGCGTTTCAATTGCATTGCCGGAGGTGGACACGAATTGCGGCAACAACGCCAGAAAGAAAGCGAAGTAGCGCGGGCGCAGGGCGGCAATGGCGTAACAATCGCGGAAAATACCGCTCCAGGATTTGCCCGGCAGATTGTCATTATCGGCATTGGCGGCCTGGGCGGCAGGCGTGGCGAAGGTCCACAGGAGGAACAGCATCAGCCAGCCGATGCCGGCCCATTGCACGATTTCCACGAAGGATTGCGGCAGCCAGGCGAGACCGGCCACCGGAATGGCGGAAATCGTCATTGCCGTGACAATGCCGAGCGCGCCGCCGATGACGGAGGCGAAGACCGTCTTTTTGCCCCGAATGGCGGCATAGGAGGCGACAGAAAATACAAGGGGAGAGGGGAGTGCGAACACAACGGCACATGCTGCACAAAAAATCAGCCAGGCCTGTCCAGACATTCTCTTCCTCCTTGCCCTCCCTGTCGCCGTATTATTTTAGCCTATCGTAAAATCAGGCCGCTGTGAACGGCTGACCGACGTGTTCCATCACTTCGGTAAACCATTTTGCAGAGAGGTCGAAATGCTTTCCGCCCTTGATACGCGGAAACTCGATGGTCCGCAATTTGCCATTCTGGTCTTCGTCATGGCCGGTGACGCCGGAGACCTTGTTGAGCGCGCTTTCGACGGCGAGATCGACCATGCCCTGAATGAGGCGCAGGTCGTCGCCATTGGCGGCGGCGGAGCGGGCGAAATAGCCCGATTTCTGCACCATGGAGCGTTCCGCACCGATGAGGCTGGCGAACTGCTTCTGGAACCAGCCGCCGACATTGATGGTGTCGATCTTCACATGGCCGAAAGCGTCGCGCTTGACGGCCTCGCCGGAGGCTTCGCGTTCGGCGACGATGGAATCGAGGCCCGCACCTTCGGAAACGAACAGCGTGACATAGCCGTTCCTGTCCATGATTTCCTTCAGGCGCTCGGCTTCCGCCTCGATGTCGAAGGCCATTTCCGGCAGGTAGATGCCGTCGATGTTCTTCATCTGCGTGTTCATCATCAGGCCTTCGACATATTCATTGCCGCTGGTCTTCTGGATATAGGCGCGGGCGGTGGCGGCCGTCAGCCAGCCGCAATGGCGGCCCATGACTTCGTGGATAACGAAAGTTTTCGGCGCCGCGCTCTGTTCGTTGCTGACATTGTCGAAGAATGAGGCGCCGACTTCGGCGGCCGTCCAGGCGCCGAGCGACTGCTTGATCGGCACCACGTCGTTATCCACCGTCTTCGGCAGGCCGACAACGGTGAGATTGTAGCCGTTGGCGCCGAGATAGGCGGCAAGGTCCGCAGCCGTCGTGTTGGTGTCGTCACCGCCGATGGTGTGGAGAATGGTGATGCCGTCAGCCGCCAGCCGGTCAGCCGCGACGCGAAGCGGATTGTCGCCTTCCTTGACCAAGCCGCGTTTGGCGCAATCGGCTGCGTTGGTGAGCTTGACGCGGCTGTTGCCGATCGGCGAGCCGCCGTATCGGTGCAGCAGATGCGCCTTTTCCCGCATATCCCTGGTGATCTCGATACGGTCACCCAGAAGCACGCCCTGATAACCCGAGCGGTAAGCGATGATGTCGATCTCGGGCGCGATGTCGCTGTAACGCTCGATCAGGCCGCCCACGGCCGAAGAGAGACAGGGCGCAAGGCCACCCGCGGTCAGCATTGCGACTTTCTGTTTGGCCATCATGGCTCTCCTTTTCACATATACCCAAAGACATGTCTGGCAAAGGGATGCGACAGCCGCGTGTAGGTGTAAAGTGAATTTATAAAGAAAAACGCCGATTTCTCGCGGTTTTTCAGCGGCTTGAGCAAAGTGGCGGAATATAATCGTTTCAATCGGCATAGCCGGTGGCCGGCTTCCCGCCATCTGTGGAAAACTGTGGCGTCATCGTCTGGCGCGCTCTTGTTCCTGAAGCAAAACTGTCGCAAAGATGAATAAAAGTTAATGCCGCCGGCCTGCTGGACATATTGCATTCGCGGCAATATCCCGTCATGCTTGTCGCATGATGTTCGATTTCGCCTGTCTGCAAATTTCATCCCTGTGGGAACGGCTGCTCGGCGCAATCGGCGACGCGGCAGGCGGTGCGCTCGGGCGCGTGGTGGAAGCCATCCGCACCCTTTTCGAGGGCGATCCGGAAACCCGCCGCAAGGTTTCCTTTTCCGTGGCCATCATCGCGCTCTCCGCCAAGATGGCGAAGGCCGATGGTGTCGTCAACGATGCCGAAGTGCGCGCCTTTCGGCAAATCTTCGATTTTCCGGAAGAAGAAGCCAAGAACGTTGCCCGTCTTTATAATCTCGCCCGTCAGGACGTTGCCGGTTACGAGGCCTATGCGGAGCGGCTTGCCGGTCTTTGCGGCTCCGGGCACGCCAATTGCGAGATGCTGGAAAGCGTCATCGACGGCCTGTTCCACATCGCCAAGGCCGATGGGCTGATCCATGAGCGGGAACTGGCCTTCCTCGGCCGGATAGCGGAAATCTTCCGTATCACCGAAGATCACTTCGAAACGATCATGGCGCGGCATGTCCATATGGACGGACGCGACCCCTATCGCGTGCTCGGCGTTTCGCCTTCCGACGATTTTTCCGATATTCGCCGGCGTTATCGTTCGCTGGTTGCCGAACACCATCCTGACAAGCTCATCGCACGCGGCGTTCCCATGGAATTGCATGCGGCCGCGAATGAGCGTATGGCGGCTCTTAACGCCGCCTATGCGGCCATCGAGAAAGAACGCCGCGTCGCATGAGTGAATGTCTGCCGGATTTTACCCCGGATTTCGGGGGCGCAGCCGTTGCGCCTTCGCCTAACCATGGCGAAAGGCTGGGTGTGGCCGGCCCCGATATTATTCTGCTGCATTATACCGGCATGACGACGGCCGACGGCGCGCTGTCGTGGCTCTGCAATCCGGAAAGCCAGGTTTCCAGCCATTATTTCGTCTTCGAAGACGGGCGCGTCATCCAGATGGTTCCTGAAACCCGCCGTGCCTGGCACGCGGGCAAAAGCATCTGGGCGGGGGATGAGGACATCAATTCCCGCTCCATCGGCATCGAGATCGCCAATCAGGGCCATCCCGGCGGCCTGCCGGAATTTCCGAAGAAACAGGTGGAAGCCGTCATCGAATTGTGTCGCGATTGCGGCCAGCGCTGGTCTATCGCCCCTGAAAGGGTGCTGGCGCACTCGGATGTCGCGCCGATCCGCAAGGTCGATCCGGGTGAAAAATTCCCGTGGGACATCCTGTCGCAGCACGGTGTCGGCCATTGGGTGGAGCCTGCGCCGATCCGTGGCGGGCGTTTTTTCCAGCGCGGCGATCATGGCCAACCGGTCGAAGCGCTACAGTCGATGCTGTCCATCTATGGTTATGGCGTTGAAATTACAGGCGCTTATTGCCAGAAAACCGAAGGCGCCGTGGCTGCCTTCCAGCGGCATTTCCGTCCCGCTCTGGTGGATGGCATCGCGGATTTCTCCACCATCGACACGTTGCATCGGCTGATCGCCAGCCTGCCGAGATTTTCGGCCGCCTGAACGCGGATTCTGGAAAAACGTTCCCGGTTTTCTTGCTGCTCAAGTCGCTTTTTTTACCGTGCCACAGTTAATCCGCATTGAGGAAGTTTAAGAACGTCACTGCATGCGGTGTCGTTCTTCAGGGGAACCTGCCGTCAATATCAATCAAGGAGACCGGACAGCGGAAGGTCGTGATCGACTTTCCGGGCGCAGATTAATTGTGTCGCTTCATTGTTTCTGTCATCCGATCTGGAGACTTTTTCTACATATGAACAGGGTTGTTGTTGCTGTCGTGGCGGGCGTTGTTATGCTCGCTTCGCAGGCGGGGATTGCTTTTGCCAAAGACGAGGACGTCAAGACCAAAACCGTGACGCTGGAGACCTTCTTCCGCAAGCCCGGTTATCCCATTCCCGAAAAGAGCCTGCCTTCCTCGCTCAGGAACGACTATTCCGATCTGATCGTCAAATATGCCAAGCGTTACGGCGTTCCCACCAATCTGGCGCATGCCGTGGTTTCGGTGGAAAGCAAGTTCAATCCGGAGGCTCGCGGCAGCGCAGGCGAGGTCGGGCTGATGCAGATCAAGCCGGCGACGGCGCGGATGATGGGCTATCGCGGCACGACTAAGGCGCTCTACGATCCCGAGACCAATATTCGCTGGGGCATGCAATATCTGGCGACGGCGCATCAGCTTGGCGGCGGCCAGGTGTGCAGCACGATCCTGCGTTACAATGCAGGCCATGGCGCCACCCGGATGAACCCGGTCTCCAAGCGTTATTGCGGCAAGGTGCAGGCGCTGCTGGCCGGCTGAGGCCGCCATTGATCGTCTGCGAAATTGCGAAAAGCGATTCCGGTTCGGTCCGGCATGCTGTAGTCAGAAGCAAATCTGATACGGAGCATGACATGCCGGATTTCAAATATATCGTCGTCGGGGCCGGGATGATGGGAGCGGCTGCGGCGCGGCATCTCTCAGTGCAAACGGATGGCGTGGCGCTGATCGGCCCGGACGAGCCCACCGATCGCAAGACCCATCAGGGTGTGTTTTCGAGCCATTACGACGAAGCGCGCATTACCCGCGGTTTTGATGGCGATCCGGTCTGGGCGGAACTCGCGCAGCGCTCCATCCGCCGTTATGCGGAGATCGAGGCCAAAAGCGGCATCCGCTTTTTCACGGAAGCGGGCTGCCTGTTCACCGGAAACGGCAGGGGGCTTGCGGGAGATTATGTCTCGCGCGCGTTTGCCTCGGCCGACCGCCTCGGTCTCGGTGTGGAGACACTCGGCACTGATGCGCTGGCTGATCGGTTTCCGATGTTCTCCCTGCCGGCCGATCACAGCGGTTATTTCGAGGCGCAATATGCCGGCCACGTCAATCCGCGCGCCCTGGTGAAGGCGCAATGCACGATTGCCATGGCGCAGGGCGCGCGGCTTGTGCGCCAGACGGCGGCGTATATTCGCGATACTTCCCATGGCGTCGAGGTTTCGACTCGGGAAGGGGCGGTTCATACGGCTGAAAAGGTTATCGTAGCGGCCGGCGGTTTCACCAACATGGCCGAGCTTCTGCCTTCTCCGGTCGATATGGCGGCCACGGGCCGCACCATCGTCTTTTTTGAGCTGGATGAGGCGCGGCAGGCGCTGTTCGGTGCGATGCCCTCCACCATCGTGCTGGCGGAGACCGAGGACGACATCGTCTATATCCTGCCGCCGGTGCGTTATCCCGATGGCAAGGTCTATCTGAAGATCGGCGGCGAGAGCGAAAAGGGCAGGCTTGAAACGCTCACCGACGCAGTGGACTGGTTCCATTCGGACGGCACGCCGGGTGAGGTTGAGTTTCTGAAAAAGCGGGCGCTCTCCTTGATGCCGGAGCTTGCGGGCTGCCCCGTCACCTCAGGCTCCTGTGTCGCCTCCATTACCCGCAGCGGCTATCCCTATATTGGCTATACGCAATCCTCCAATATCGCGGTTCTGACCGGCGGCAATTTCGTCTCCGCCAAGTCTTCGGACGAAATCGGCCGGCTGGGCGCCATGCTGCTTTTGAACGGCCAGTTGACCGAGGATGAATTCGCCGCCGAAATGTCGCCGGTTTTCGTCTGACATTCAGGGACGAAGCAGCTACAAGGTTGCGACGGAAATGAGCGGGTGAAGAGGGCGGCATGTCGGGACATTTCAGATACATCGTTGTGGGTCGCGGCATGATGGGGGCCGCTGCCGCCCGCCATCTGGCTGAAACGGTGGATGGCGTCGCGCTGATCGGCCCCGGCGAACCTGCCGACATCAAATCGCATCAGGGAGTCTTTGCGAGCCATTATGACGAGGCGCGGATTACCCGCACCATCGACGGCGATGCCGACTGGGCGCTGCTCGCCAACCGCTCGATAGCGCGTTACGCCGATATCGCCGCAAGAAGCGGCGTTGAATTTTATGCGCCGGTCGGTTGCCTCATGGTGGGGCCCGAACGGGGCGGCGATAATCCTTTTGTCGACGATGTCCGCAAGGCGGCGGCGCGGCTCGGGGTTTCGACGGAACTGCTTGACGGGGAAGGCCTCGAAAGCCGCTTTCCCTATTTCTCCTTCGAGCCGGGTTGCGAGGGCGTGTTCGAAAGGGACAATGCCGGATACGTCAATCCACGTGGGCTGGTGAAGGCGCAGGCCATTTTGGCGGAAATGGCGGGCGTTACGCTTGTCGACGATATCGTCGTCTCGACGCGCGAAGAGGATGGTCGCGTGCGGGTGGAGACGGCCTCTGGCGCGGTTTATACCGCAGACCGGGTGCTGGTGGCGGCCGGCGGCTTCTCGATCACGAAAGATCTGCTGCCGCAGCCGGTGGCCCTCGATGTCTATGCACGCACCGTCGCTTTCTTCGAGGTAGATGAGGGCGATCTGGATCAATATGCGGAGATGCCGTCGCTGATCTATGAGCCGCGCGACACGACGAAACATATCTATCTTCTGCCGCCGGTACGTTATCCCGATGGCAAATTCTATCTGAAGATCGGCGGCGATCCCGACGACAAGAGGCTCGGCAGCGACCCGGAAATCCGGGAATGGTTCCGCTCCGGCGGACGCGAAAGCGTGCGTGATCATCTCTCTGAGATCGTCGGATCGCTGGTGCCTTCCATCGATCTCTCGCGTGTCTCGATGGCCGCCTGCGTCGTCTCCAAAACGCAAAGCGGTTATCCGGCCATCGGCTTCACCGCCTCGCCGAAGATTGCGGTTCTGACGGGCGGCAACGGCACGGCGGCCAAGAGTTCCGATGAGATCGGACGGCTCGGCGCTCTGCTGCTGCGGGACGGAGAAATCGCCGATGGCGCCTTTTCGACGGATTTCAAGCCGGCATTTCTTTGATCCTTGCCTGCGCTTTTCGGTGGCTTTCGCCTCGGAACATGGTTATGCAGCCCATGCCAGTTGGCCGGGCAGCCGCGCTTTACCAATGTCGAAAGACGGTAAGGTGAGGAAAGTCCGGGCTCCACGGAAATACGGTGCCGGATAACGTCCGGCGGGGGCGACCCCAGGGAAAGTGCCACAGAGAGCAAACCGCCATGCACCGCATGGTAAGGGTGAAAGGGTGGGGTAAGAGCCCACCGCGCTTCTGGTAACAGCGGCGGCAAGGTAAACCCCACCGGGAGCAAGACCGAATAGGGATGACACGGGGCGGGCGAAAGCCCGTTCACAGCCGGTTTCCGGGCCCGTCATCCGGGTGGGTTGCGCGAGGCGGCATGCAAATGCCGTCCCAGATGAATGGCTGCCACGTTCCGGGTCAAACCGGGGCCATACAGAACCCGGCTTACAGGCCAACTGGCAAATTTTCCTTTCCGAACCTGAATTGCGGGTCTCATGTGGGATTTGGTTATCCCGTTGCTTCATAAAAGAGAAATGGTTGTTTTGCGGCGAATTTCCGCGCAGCGAAAGCGCATCGTCGCGTGGCTCGGTAAACCATTCGTTAAACTTAACGGCTTATGAATTTCCGATGCGAAGTCGGTATCGTGCCGGCTTCTCCCATTGACGCCCATAGTGTCCCATGATATCCCAAATGCACACCACATTGGGTCGTGTTTTTGACCCGCAATCGCTGAAACGAGTGAGGAGCCTACGAGGGGCTGCTGCAGGGCACGTCGCCCTAGCGCTTGGCGATGTGTCGTGCGTACCGGTGTCGGCTGCGGAGCGGATGAATCGTTTTGCGGCATGCGGTTTTGGCGAGTTGAGTAATGGACCGCTTTTTATCGAACGTGACGAACAGGATCGACGCCAAGGGGCGCGTTTCGGTTCCGTCTCCGTTTCGTTCGGTGCTGGTCAGGCGCGGCATTCAGGAGCTTTATTGTCTTCAGGATTTCGCCTTTCCGGCAATCAGTGTCGGCGGTCCGGATTTGCTGGAGCGCTACGAGCGGCAGATTGCGTCGATGGATGCCTTCTCGCCCGAGGCGAACGCGATGTCGCTGCTGGTTCACGGCGGCGGCGTTTTCATGAAGCTCGACCAGGAAGGTCGATTGATGGTGACGGATTTCGTGCGGGAATTCACCGGCATATCCACCGAAGTCACCTTCGTCGGACGGGCGGATCATTTTCAGCTTTGGCAACCGAATGCGTTTTTGGCGGCGCAGGCGGAAGCAAGAGCGGGGCGCGGTTTTTCGGCTGCTCGCCCCGCCTAGGACGGGGACACGGAATGGCGGCGAATTCTGGCGGACGATCTTCTGATGCCGATGGCGGACCTCAGCGTCACATCCCGGTCCTGCTTCGCGAAGTCATTGCCGCGCTGGAGCCATCATCCGGCAAGATCATTCTCGACGGCACGTTCGGCGCCGGCGGCTACACCCAGGCCATTCTCGATCAGGGCGCCGACGTCATCGCGCTCGACCGCGATCCGACCGCTATCGCCGGCGGTCAGGCGATGGTTGCCGCCAATGGCGGCCGGTTGAGCCTCATCCAATCGCAATTCTCCGATCTCGCGAAACATGCCCCGCAAGGCGGGCTCGATGGCGTCGTGCTGGATATCGGCGTTTCCTCCATGCAGATCGACGAGGCCGAGCGCGGTTTTTCCTTCCAGAAAAATGGCCCTCTCGACATGCGCATGTCGGGTTCCGGCGTTTCGGCGGCCGATGTCGTCAATCGTGCGAAGGTCAGCGATCTGATCCGCATCTTCGGTTTTCTCGGTGAAGAAAAGCAGCCGGGCCGCATCGCCCGCGCCATAGAGAAGAAGAGGGCGGAAGAGCCGTTCCGCACCACCCGCGATCTGGCCGGCCTCATCGAAATCGTCACGCCGCGTAAGGCCAAAGACAAGATTCATCCCGCAACGCGGGTGTTTCAGGCGCTGCGCGTTTTCGTCAATGACGAGCTGGGCGAGCTGGCGCAGGCGCTTTTTGCCGCCGAGCAGGTTTTGAAACCCGGCGGCCGGCTGGTCGTCGTCACCTTCCATTCGCTGGAAGACCGTATCGTCAAGAAATTCTTTTCCGACCGTTCGGGCAAGGCCGCCGGTTCCCGGCACCTGCCGATGGTGGAGGACAAGCCCGCCATTTTCGATAACATCGGCAAGCCGATGATCGCCGCCAGCGATGAAGAGGCGGAGCTCAATCCCCGTGCCCGATCCGCCAAACTGCGGGCCGGTCTGCGCACGACCGCACCGGCGCGCGCGGCGGATTATTCGATCTTCGAGCTTCCCGATCTCGCCAGCCTTGAAAAGATGGGAGGCTGATATGCTGCGCACTTTCGATGTCATCTTGATGGGTGTGATGGTCGCCGCGGCCGTCGTGACCTATTCGATCAAGCACAAGGCCGATCTGAAGCTTGAGGAGGTCCGCAAGCTGGAGGCCGAGATCAAGCTTGAGAAGGATACGATCGATCTTTTGAGGGCCGACTGGGCGCTCCTGACGCAGCCGAACCGTCTGCACCGTCTCGTGAATGCCTATCAGGACGAGCTTGGCCTTTCGCCGACGCTGCCGACGCAGCTGGCGCAGCCGCGCGAGCTGCCCATGCTGCGCTCGCAACTGCCGCAGCCGCCCGAACCGGAAGGCATGAGCGTCGAGGATGTCATTGCCGCCGCCGTCAACGGCTCCAAGCCGGGTGCGACGCTTGGTGCGGCCACCAAAAAGAAATCACCGCCGGCGGGCCAGATTGCCGTCAACGGCACTCCGGTTCCGACACCCCGGGCGCGTGTTTCCCGTCCAACAGCGGCTCCGGCCGTCTCCGCCGTCGCGGGCGATGAAACCGACGACATGGATGACACGATAACAGGATCGGTGAACCGCTAATGTCTTTTCTCTCCCGCGTCATGGTTTTGAAGAGCAAGGCTCATTTTTCCGCCAGCACCACCGGCGTCTACACCGATCATGCGGCCTTTGAGGGCGCCCGCAAGAAGCGCGCCGCCCAGGCGAAAAGCCGCGTCGGCCTGATCATTTTCGGTTTCGTCGCCTTTTACGCCGTCGTTGGCGGGCGTCTCGTGCAATATGGCATGGCCGAGCAGGAAACGGTATCGAGCATCGCACCCGCCGACCGCTTGATGGCGTCGCGCCCCGATCTTCTCGACCGCAATGGCGAGGTTCTGGCCACCGATATTCGCACCGTCTCGCTTTTCGCCGAACCGCATCGCATCGTCGATATCGATGAGGCTATCGAGAAGCTGCGGACGGTTCTGCCGGATCTCGACCAGCGCAGCACCTATCAGAAGCTTTCCTCCAATTCGCGCTTCCAGTGGCTGCGCCGCCAGCTGACGCCGAAGCAGCAGAGCCAGATTCTGGCGCTCGGCATTCCAGGCGTCGGCTTCCGCCCGGAAAAGCGCCGCTTTTATCCCGGCGGGCCGACCGCTGCGCATGTCGTCGGTCACGTCAATATCGACAATCGCGGCGTTGCCGGCATGGAACGTTACGTCGACAGCCAGGGCCTTGCCGATCTGACCGCGCTCGGCATGACCAGCGACCAGCCGCTGGAGCCGGTGAAGCTTTCCATCGATCTGCGCGTACAGTCCATTGTCCGCGAAGTCGTGACCTCGGCCATCACCAAGTTCCAGGCAATCGGCGCCGGCGCGGTGGTTCTGGATGTGCATACCGGCGAAGTCCTCGCCATGGCCTCCGTGCCGGATTACGATCCTAACAATCCGGCCGAAGGCGCCAAGGAAGGCTGGCTCAACCGCATGTCGAACGGCACGTTCGAAATGGGGTCCACCTTCAAGTCCTTCACCATCGCCATGGGTCTCGATTCGGGCCGCGTCCGTCTCGGCGATACCTTCGATGCGCGTTATCCGATCCGCATCGGCGGTTTCACCATCAAGGACTTCCACGGCAAGGGCCGGATGCTTTCGGTGCCGGAAATCTTCCAGTATTCCTCCAATATCGGTACAGCCAAGATTGCCGACACGGTGGGAACGGAAGGCCACAAGGAATTCCTCACCCGGCTTGGCCTTTTGACCCGCATGCAGACCGAATTGCCGGAAGTGGCGCTGCCGTCGCAGCCGCGCGAATGGAAGAAGATCAACTCGATTACCATTTCCTTCGGCCACGGCGTTTCCACGACACCGTTGCAGACGGCGGTTGCCGGCGCTGCACTCGTCAATGGCGGCAAACTGATCGAACCGACTTTCCTGCCGCGCACGCGCGAACAGGCCGATCAGGTGGCCAAGCAGGTTCTGAAACCGGGCGCCAGCAAGGACATGCGTTTCCTGTTCGAGTGGAACGGTGTCAACGGTTCCGGCCGCAACGCGCGCGTCGATGGCTTCAACGTCGGCGGCAAGACCGGCACGGCCGACAAGGTCGTCAACGGACGTTATGTGCACGACAAGAACTTCAACGCCTTCCTCTCGGCCTTCCCAATGGACGATCCGCAATATGTCGTGCTGTCCTTCATCGACGAGCCGAAGACGGACAAGGGCAATGGCGCGGCACTCGCCGGCACATCCGCAGCGCCGATGGTGCGCGATATCATCACCCGCACGGCGGCGGTGCTGGGCGTGAAGCCGAAGTTCGGCAAGGATGGCTCGGCCTTGCTCGTGTCTTATTGATTGTTAGCTTATGATGTTCCGGCGATTCGCGCCGGGGGGACAAGACGGACACAGTCGATGAATTTGCGAGATATATCCGGAGATGCGTTTCCGGAATTGAAAGAATTGCTCCTGTCTGAGATCGGGGCGATCGAAATCGGGGGGATCACCGCAGACAGCCGCAAGGCTGCGCCGGGCAGCCTGTTCGTGGCGGTTGCGGGCACCAGGGCGGATGGCGCGGCCTATGTGAAGGACGCGGTTGCCAAGGGCGCGGTCGCCATCGTTTCCGGACACGCGCTGGATGCCGATGTGCCGGTGCTTTCGGTCACCGATCCACGCCTTTATCTCTCCCTTGCCGCTTCCCGTTTTTACGGAAAACAGCCGGAAACCATGGTCGCCGTCACCGGTACTGCGGGAAAGACGTCCGTTGCTTCCTTCGTGCGGCAAATCTGGGCTTTCGCCGGCCATGCCGCTGCACAGATCGGCACGACAGGTGTGATTGCACCCGGCCGCGAGGATTACGGCGCGCTCACCACGCCCGATCCGGTGACGCTGCATGCGCTTCTGGCCGAACTTGCGGCTGAAGGCGTGACGCATGCGGCGATGGAGGCGTCCAGCCACGGTCTTGACCAGCGCCGCCTCGATGGCGTCCACCTTTCTGCCGCCGGCTTCACCAATCTTGGCCGCGACCACATGGATTATCATCCGACCGTCGAGGACTATATGGCCGCGAAGATGCGGCTCTTCGATACGCTGATGGAAAAGGGCGCTCCCGCCGTGATCTTCGCCGACGACCCGTGGTCGGAAAAGGCGATCCGGGCGGCGCGCGAAGCCGGTCTCGATGTGCGCACGGTCGGTCGCAAAGGCGAATATCTGGCCCTGAAGCGTGTCGAGCACTTCCGTCACAAGCAGATGATCGAAGTGCATCATGGCGGCGAGATTTATGAAGTCGACATCCCCTTGGCGGGTGATTTTCAGGTTGCGAACGCTCTCGTCGCGGCCGGTCTTGCCATGTCCACCGGCGTTCCCGCAGCAACCGCGCTGAAGGCGCTCGAAAAGCTGATCGGCGCTACCGGCCGTCTGGAACTGGTAGGCCAGACGAAAAACGGCGCGCTTGCCTATGTGGATTATGCCCACAAGCCGGATGCGCTGGAAAATGTGCTCACCTCGGTCCGGCCCTTCACCTCAGGCCGCATCATCACCGTCTTCGGCTGCGGCGGCGACCGCGACAAGGGCAAGCGCCCGATCATGGGCGAGGTTGCGACGCGGCTTTCCGACATCGTTATCGTCACCGACGACAATCCGCGTTCGGAAGATGCTGCAACGATCCGTTCCGAAGTCATGGCGGCAGCGCCCGGCGCTTTGGAAATCGGCGACAGGGCGGACGCTATCCGCCATGCGGTGTCGCTGCTTTCGCATGGCGATACGCTGATCGTTGCAGGCAAGGGGCATGAAGAGGGGCAGATCGTCGGTTCGGTAACGCTGCCGTTTTCCGATCATGAACAGGTGCGCGCTGCACTGGCAGGGCTGGAAGGATCGAAGATTTGAGCTGGTTATGGACAGTCGCCGACATGATCGCCATCACGGCAGGACGCCCCGTGGGCAACCTGCCGACCGGAATCACCGGCATTTCCATCGACAGCCGGACGGTCAAGCCGGGCGAAGCGTTCTTCGCCATCAAGGGCGACCGGGTGGACGGTCATGATTACACCAGCTTCGCCGTTGCGAACGGGGCGGGGCTTCTGGTCGTTGCCGAGGCCAAGCTGCCGGCGCTCGGCCGCCTGACCGTGCCGATGATCGTGGTGGAAGATGTGCTTGCCGCACTCGGCAAGCTCGCCATCGCGGCGCGTGAAAGAACGTCGGCGCGCATCATTGCGGTGACCGGTTCGGTCGGCAAGACCACGACCAAGGAAATGCTGCGGCAGGCGCTCGCCCCTTCAGGGCGGGTGCATGCGGCGGTAGCCTCCTTCAACAACCATTGGGGCGTGCCGCTGACGCTGGCGCGCATGCCTGCCGACACGGAATTCGGTGTTTTCGAAATCGGCATGAACCATTCCGGCGAAATTCGGCCGCTGGTGAAGCTGGTGCGCCCGCATGTGGCGATCATCACGACCATCGCGCCGGCCCATCTTGGCAATTTCAAGAACATCGAAGAGATCGCTAGCGCCAAGGCGGAGATTTTCGAGGGTCTGGAGGAGGGCGGTTCCGTCATCCTCAACCGCGATAACGCCCAATTCGAACAGCTTGAAGAAGCGGCCCAGGAACAGGGCATCGAACATATCCTCACCTTCGGGCAGCATGCCAAGGCGGATTTCCGCCTCGCGGATTTCGAGAGCACGACGACGGGCTCGACGATCTGGGCGATCCTGAACGGTGAAACCAGCGAGTTGCACATCAATATTCCCGGCCGGCACATTGCCGATAACGCCATGGCCGTGCTGGGCGCCGTTGCCGTCACCGGCGCCAATCTCGACCGCGCCTTCGAGGCGCTGGGAACGCTTGAGGCGGTAAAGGGGCGCGGCCAGCGCCATCAGCTGGCAATCAACGGCGGCACCTTCCTGCTGATCGATGAAAGCTACAATGCCAATCCGGCCTCCATGCGCGCGGCGATCGCCGTGCTGGCGGAAACGCCGACGCAGGGTCACGGAAGGCGCGTCGCAGTCCTCGGCGACATGCTGGAGATGGGCGAGTTTTCCGCGCAGTTGCATGAAGAATTGGCCGGCCCACTGCTTGCGGCCGGTATCGAACATGTCTGGCTGGCGGGTGAGGCGATGGCGGCGCTGCGTGATGCGTTGCCGGACAGCGTTACCGTCATCTGGTTCCCGACGACGGCGGAACTGACCGATTTCGCCCTGCAATGGGTGCAACCGGGAGACGCGCTGATGGTAAAATCGTCACTTGGCCTCGGTTTCGGCAAGATTGTCGCCGCCCTGCTTGACAAGTATCCGGCATTCCCCGAGACGGAACGCCAAGTCTGAAATAGCCTTTTGAAAGGGCAATTATGCTGATCTGGCTCGTCGAACTGTCGGATAAAATTCAAATCTTCAACCTGTTCCGGTACATCACCTTCCGGGCGGGTGCTGCGATGTTCACCTCTGCGTTGATCGTCTTCCTGTTCGGACCGGCGATCATCAATTCGCTGCGCGTGCGCCAGGGCAAGGGCCAGCCCATCCGCGCGGATGGTCCGCAGACGCATTTCAAGAAGGCCGGCACGCCGACCATGGGCGGCCTGATGATCCTTGCCGGCATTCTCGGCGGTTCGCTGCTCTGGGGCGATCTGTCGAACGTCTATGTCGTCGCCGTTTTGATGGTGACGCTCGGTTTCGGAGCCATCGGCTTCTACGACGATTATCTCAAGGTCACGAAACAGAGCGACAAGGGGTTTTCCGGCAAGGCCCGTCTCGGCATTGAATTCCTGATTGCGGCGATTGCCGTGTTCTTCATGATGAAGATGGCGCTCGCTTCCGCACCGCATGGCGGCACGCTCGGCAGCTCCATCGCCTTTCCCTTCTTCAAGGAATTCGTGATCAATCTCGGCTACTTCTTCGTGCTGTTCGGTGCTTTCGTCATCGTTGGCGCGGGCAATGCCGTGAACCTGACGGATGGTCTCGATGGTCTCGCCATCGTGCCTGTGATGATCGCCGCCGCCACTTTCGGCGTGATCGCCTATCTCGCCGGTAACGCGGTTTTCGCCAATTACCTGCAGATCAACTTCGTGCCCGGCACGGGTGAGCTTGCCGTCATCGTCGGCGCGGTCATCGGCGCGGGCCTCGGCTTCCTGTGGTTCAACGCGCCGCCCGCCGCCATCTTCATGGGCGATACGGGTTCGCTGGCGCTCGGAGGCCTGATCGGCTCCATCGCTGTCGCGACCAAGCACGAGATCGTCATGGTCATCGTCGGCGGTCTGTTCGTCATGGAAACACTGTCTGTCATCATCCAGGTCTTCTGGTTCAAGCGCACCGGCAGGCGCGTCTTCCTGATGGCGCCGATCCATCACCATTTTGAGAAAAAGGGCTGGACGGAAAGCCAGGTGGTCATCCGTTTCTGGATCATCTCCGTTGGCCTCGCGCTGCTTGGCCTCGCCACCCTGAAGCTGAGGTGAGCGATGATCCCGGTCACGTCGTTCAAAGGCAAGAAGGTCGCGCTTTTCGGGCTTGGCGGTTCGGGTCTCGTCACGGCCCGGGCGCTGGTGGCTGGCGGGGCGGATGTCGTGGCTTTCGACGACAATACCGACAGTGTCGCGAAGGCTGAGGCCGAGGGCATCAAGACGGCGGACCTTCGAACGATAGACTGGTCGAGCTTTTCTTCCTTCGTTCTGGCGCCCGGCGTGCCGCTGACGCATCCGAAACCGCATTGGTCGGTCGACCTTGCGAAGGCGGCGGGCGTCGAGATCATCGGCGATATCGAGCTTTTCATCCGCGAGCGTCGCGCTCATGCGCCGGATTGCCCCTTCATCGCGATTACCGGGACCAACGGCAAGTCGACAACGACGGCGCTGATCGCGCATATTCTCATGGCTTCGGGTCGCGATACGCAGCTTGGCGGCAATATCGGTACGGCGGTGCTGAGCCTCGATCCGCCGAAGGCGCAACGCTTCTACGTTGTCGAGTGCTCGTCCTACCAGATCGATCTCGCACCGACGATCAATCCGACCGCTGGCATTCTTCTCAACCTGACGCCCGATCATCTCGACCGGCACGGCACGATGCAGCACTATGCCGACGTGAAGGAACGGCTGGTGGCGGGCAGTCAAACGGCAATCGTCGGTGTCGATGACAGCCATTCGACGCTGATTGCCGACCGTATCGAACGCGCCGGTGTCAAGGTGGAGCGCATTTCCAAGCGCAATGTGGTTTCCGAAGGTCTTTATGCCGAAGGCAGCCGCATTTTCCGTGCGCATGACGGCACTTCTTCGCTGCTCACCGATCTCGACGGTATCCAGACCCTGCGCGGCAGCCACAATGCGCAGAATGCGGCGGCGGCAATCGCCGCCTGCCTTGCGGTCGGGGTTTCCGAAGAGGAAGTTCGCGCAGGCCTGAAGTCTTTTCCCGGCCTCAAGCATCGTATGCAGCCGGTCGGCCGACGTGGCAATGTCACCTTCGTCAACGACAGCAAGGCCACCAATGCCGATGCTGCAGCACCGGCGCTTTCAAGTTTCGACCGTATCTACTGGATCGCCGGCGGTCTGCCGAAAGCGGGCGGCATCACCAGCCTCTCGCCGCTTTTTCCCCGCATCGCCAAGGCCTATCTGATCGGCGAGGCGGCAGCCGAATTTGCGGCGACACTTGGCGAGGCCGTGCCTTATGAAATATCCGGCACGCTGGACAAGGCCGTGCAACATGCGGCGGCGGATGCGGAAAAAGATGCGACGGCCGGCAATATCGTGATGTTATCCCCGGCTTGCGCAAGCTTCGATCAATATAAGAACTTTGAGATCAGAGGTGATTCGTTCGTCGCGCAGGTCGCGGCGCTCGATGGCATGACGATGCTGGTTGACTCTGGAAAAGGGGGCTGAAGGCCATGGTAAGCCGAGTTGATCGCGGTCCGGTCGCAGAGTGGTTCTGGACCATCGACCGTTTCTTTCTAGCGGCGTTCATCGCGCTGATGGGCATCGGCCTGATGCTGTCCTTTGCGGCCTCGCCTGCGGTTGCCGAGCGCATCGGCCTCAACAGTTTCTTCTTCGTCGAGCGTCAGGCGATGTTCATGGTGCCGTCGCTCGCGATCATGGTCGGCCTGTCCTTCCTGTCGCCGCGTCAAGTGCGGCGCGTAGCGGTCATCATGCTTATCGTTTCGCTGCTGATGATGATCTTCGCGCTGTTTTTCGGCATCGAGGTCAAGGGTGCGCGGCGCTGGATTTCCATCGGCACCTTCTCGATCCAGCCGTCGGAATTCATGAAGCCCGCCTTCGTCATCGTCTGCGCCTGGCTGTTTGCCGAACGGGCGCGCCATCCTGAAATTCCCGGCAATCTCTTCGCCATCATCACCTTCGGCATTGTGGCGGCGCTCCTGATCGCCCAGCCGGACTTCGGCCAGACGATCCTGACCTCCGTGGTCTGGGGTGGCATGTTCTTCATGGCCGGCGTGCCGTGGTTCTGGATCATCATGCTCGGCGGCGTCGGCGTCGGCGGCATCATCTCCGCCTATCTGATGCTGCCGCATGTGGCCGGTCGTATCGACCGGTTCTGGACGGGCGAAGGCGATACGTTCCAGGTGGATACGGCGCGCGAAGCGATCATTCGCGGTGACTGGTTCGGTCGCGGACCGGGTGAGGGCATCGTCAAGCGCATCATTCCCGATAGCCATACCGACTTCATCTTCTCGGTGGCGGCGGAAGAATTCGGCATCGTTTTCTGCATGTTTCTTGTTGCCATCTTCGCCTTCATCGTGCTGCGCGGCCTGTCGCACGCCTTCAAGGAGAAGGACGATTTCTGCCGTTTTGCCGTGGCGGGTCTCGTTCTTCAAATCGGCATGCAGTCGATGATCAATATCGGCGTCAATCTGGAGCTGATGCCCGCCAAGGGCATGACGCTGCCGCTGATCTCCTATGGCGGTTCGTCAATGATGGCGATATGCGTGACCGCCGGCTTCCTTCTGGCGCTGACACGTCACAGACCCGAAAAGCGGGCGCAGGAGCGGAGTTTCTTCCGCGTCGGTTCCGGCGTTCCCGCGGAGTAAACGATCATGAGCAAGGGTATTGTTCTTCTTGCCGCCGGTGGAACCGGCGGCCATGTGTTTCCGGCAGAAGCGCTCGCGCACACGCTGAAAGCGCGCGGTTATCAGGTGCACCTCGTTACCGACAGCCGCGCCGAGCGTTATGCTGGCAAGTTCCCGGCGGATGAAATTCATGTCGTGCCGTCCGCCACCATCGGCTCGAAAAACCCGATTTCCGTGGCGCGTTCGCTCTGGAAGCTGTGGGTTGGTCTGCGCGCCGCGCGCCGGCTGGTGGCGAAGCTGAAGCCGGTCGCAGTTGTCGGTTTCGGCGGTTATCCCACTGTGCCGCCGCTGCTGGCATCGACCGGACTTGGCGTTCCCTCCATCATTCATGAGCAGAATGCGGTGATGGGCCGCGCCAACAAGGCGCTGGCAGGCCGGGTGAAAGCGATTGCCGGCGGTTTCCTGCCGCCCGCCAACGGCCAATACTCCGACAAGACGGTGGCGACCGGCAATCCCGTGCGCCCGGCGGTGCTGGCGGCGTCGGAGATACCCTATACGCCCTCGCAGACGGGTGAGACATTCCAGCTTGTCGTTTTCGGCGGCAGCCAGGGCGCGCAGTTCTTCTCGAGCGCGGTGCCTGCGGCGATCTGCCTGCTGAAGGATGAACAGCGCAAGCGCATCGTCGTCACCCAGCAGGCGCGGCCGGAAGACAAGGACAGCGTGGTCGCCTCCTATCAGAAGCTCGGCGTGAAGGCGGATGTTTCGCCCTTCTTTGGCGACATGGCCTCGCGCATCGGTGAAGCCGATCTGGTCATCAGCCGCTCGGGCGCATCGACCGTATCGGAGCTTTCGGTGATCGGCCGCCCATCTATCCTCGTTCCGTATCCGCATGCGCTCGATCACGATCAGGCCGCCAATGCGGCAGCGCTTTCGGCGGCGGGCGGGGCAAGCGTCATCAAGCAGGCGGAACTGTCGCCGCAGAAGCTTTCCGGCCTGCTGTCCTCAGCGCTTTCGGAGCCGGATCGTCTTTCGGCAACGGCGGCGGCAGCAAAGGCGACGGGCAAACCGCATGCGGCGGATGTGCTGGCCGATCTGGTGGAGGCGATTGCCTCCGGCCGGTCCGTGCAGGAATTCAAGAAGAAGAATGAAGGAGTTGGGGCATGAAGATGCCGAAAGCCATAGGCCTTGTGCATTTCATCGGCATAGGCGGGATCGGCATGAGCGGCATTGCCGAAGTGCTTCACAATCTCGGCCACCGCGTTCAGGGGTCGGATCAGGCCGACAGCGCCAATGTGCAGCGGCTGCGCGACAAGGGCATCGAGGTTTTTGTCGGCCATACGGCGGATAATATCGGCGACGCCGAGGTCGTGGTCGTTTCCACCGCCATCAAGAAGAACAATCCCGAACTCATCGCGGCGCGTGAAAAGCACCTGCCGATCGTTCGCCGGGCCGAAATGCTGGCCGAGCTGATGCGTTTCCGTAACGCCATCGCCATTGGTGGCACGCATGGCAAGACCACCACCACCTCCATGGTCGCGACCCTGCTGGAAGCCGGCAATCTTGACCCGACCGTCATCAACGGCGGCATCATCAATGCTTACGGCACCAATGCCCGCATGGGTGAGGGCGAGTGGATGGTGGTGGAGGCCGACGAATCCGACGGCACCTTCCTGAAGCTGCCGGCCGATGTGGCTGTCATCACCAATATCGATCCCGAGCATCTGGATCACTACGGAAATTTCGATGCCGTCCGCGCCGCATTCCGCCAGTTCGTGGAGAATGTGCCTTTCTACGGTTTCGGCGTCATGTGCCTCGATCATCCGGAAGTGCAGGCACTGGTCGGCCGCATCGAGGACCGCAAGGTCATCACCTATGGCGAGAACCCGCAGGCCGATGTGCGCTTTTCGAATGTGCGCATCGACGGCACGCGCTCGGTGTTCGACGTGGAAATCCGCCGTCGCCGCACCGGCAAGATATTCTCCTTCAAGGACCTCGTCCTGCCGATGCCCGGCCGCCACAACGTCTCGAATGCGACGGCGGCGATTGCGGTTGCCAATCGTCTCGGCATTTCGGAAGCCGACATCAAGAAGGGCCTTGCCTCCTTCGGCGGCGTCAAGCGGCGTTTCACGCTGACGGGCGAAGCCAATGGGGTGCAGGTTTTCGATGACTATGGCCACCATCCGGTGGAGATCAAGGCCGTGCTGAAGGCGGCGCGGGAGGCCTGCAAGGGCCGCATCATCGCCGTGCACCAGCCGCACCGCTACAGCCGCCTTTCCAGCCTGTTCGACGATTTCGCACATTGTTTTAACGATGCCGACACGATTATCCTTGCTCCGGTCTATGCCGCGGGCGAAGATCCGATCGAGGGTGCAAGCTCGGAAGCGCTGGTTTCGGCCATCAAGGCCGCCGGCCACCGGGACGCCCGTTTTCTCGAGAAACGGGAAGATCTCGCCTCAGTGGTTGCAGGCATTGCGAATCCGGGTGATTTCGTGGTTCTCTTGGGGGCTGGAAATATCACGCAATGGGCAGCGGCGCTGCCTTCGGAATTGAAGAGCATATCAGGAAAGTCTGAATGAGACAGGTCGATGGGGTTAAATTGCTGGGGAGGCTCGGCGACGGGGTAAATGAATTGCGGGGACGTCTGACACCGGATGCGCCCATGGACCGCGTGACGTGGTTCAGAGCCGGCGGTCTTGCGGAAGTCATGTTCCAGCCGCACGATACCGACGATCTGATTGCCTTCCTGAAAATTCTGCCGGAAGACGTGCCGTTGACCGTGGTTGGCGTCGGCTCGAACCTTCTGGTGCGCGATGGCGGCATTCCGGGCGTTGTCGTCCGTCTGTCCGCCAAGGGCTTTGGCCAGGTGGAGCTTGCCGGTGAAAACCGCATCAAGGCGGGCGCGATCTGCCCTGACAAGCATATTGCCGCTATGGCCATGGATAATGGCATTGGCGGGTTCCATTTCTATTACGGCATTCCCGGCTCCATCGGCGGTGCGCTGCGCATGAATGCGGGCGCCAATGGCGGCGAGACGCGCGAGCGTGTCGTGGAGGTCTATGCGGTCGACCGTCAGGGCAATCAGCATGTGCTTTCCAATGCCGATATGGGCTACAGCTATCGCCATTCCGGTGCCGATGCAGGTCTGATCTTTACGGGCGCGCTGTTTGAGGGTTATCCCGAAGACAAGGCGAAAATCCGGGCCGATATGGACGCCGTGCGCCACCACCGCGAAACCGTGCAGCCAATCCGCGAGCAGACGGGCGGTTCCACCTTCAAGAATCCCGAAGGTCATTCCGCCTGGGAACTGATCGACGAGGCGGGCGGTCGCGGTCTGGTCATCGGCGGCGCGCAGATGTCGTCGCTGCATTGCAATTTCATGATCAATACCGGCCATGCGACCGGTTACGATCTGGAATATCTGGGTGAGACCATCCGCAAGCGGGTGTTCGAGAAGTCGGGCATCCGGCTGGAATGGGAAATCAAGCGCCTTGGCCTGTTCATGCCGGGCCGGGAAGTGGAGCCGTTCCTGGGGGCTTAAGCCTCGGCGAATGCTGCCAATTGCAAGAAAAACCTGCTGTTGATCTGGCCGTTTCATGTATCGTAACGGTCAATCAACAGTTTTTGCCATATTATCGGGGCGAAGCGGCGTCTCGTCCTTCTATTAAATTACTTTTTATCAGGAAATACCAACGGCATTACGTGATCTAGGCGCTTTTGAGCATGATGTTGGGTCTTTGGAAAAAACCGATCGAAATGATAAGTTTTTCGGTCGCCACGTCGGACGGCCGCAGGCGGCTCGAGCCACTGGAGTTCTCCCTTCGTATCGCTTGTCTCGTGACGATCATTGTCATCCTGATGTGCATAGGTGGCCTGACGCTTCTCGCGCGGTTCGGGCTGGTAACCGATCTCTTCAACGGCATCATGTTGAGTGTGACGCTCGGCGGGACGGTGGCGTTTTCGATTACATTGCTGGTCTGTTGGCTGAATTCCAGGGAAGTGAAAATTCTCGTGCAATCCCACGAGCGCTTCCTGCATCTGAGCCACACGGACGCCCTGACCGGCCTCAGCAACCGGCTCGGCCTTTATGCTGCATGCGCTGAACTGGGCAGCGACTATTGCGTCGCCTTTCTTGATATCGATCATTTCAAGAAGGTGAATGACAGATACAGCCACCTTGCCGGTGATCTCGTCATCTCGAACGTCGCCCGCAGGATAAGGGAGCATTTCGATTCTTCTGCGCATGTCGCCCGCCTGGGTGGCGAGGAATTTGTCGTTGTGCAGGAAACCAGCCCGCTCGCCTTTCTGCAGATGTGCGAAAGGGTTCGCGCAGCCATCGAGACCACCCCGGTGGAGTATCAGGATTTGCGGATCACGGTGACGATTTCGATTGGCGTGGCGTTTCGCGGCGACGCCGACATTTTCGACAAGGTCATGCACAATGCCGATCTGGCGCTCTATCGGGCAAAGGAAGGAGGGCGCAATCGCGTCTGCATGACCGGTCATGTGGAGCGGCGCCAGGCCGTGGCGTAAGTGTTAAAACAGGCAAACAAAAGCCCGCGAAACGAAGGTTTCGCGGGCTTTTTAATGTCTGGCAATCCGTTCGGATCAGACTTCGTCCTTGCGGGACAGAAGAATGCAGGCGAGCGTGATGAGCGCCGATACGCAGAGATAATAGCCGACATACCCCATGCCGTAATTCACCTGCAGCCATGTGGCGATGTAGGGCGCCAGCGATGCGCCAAAGATGCCGGCCATGTTGAAGGTGATGGACGAGCCGGTGTAGCGCACGCGGGTCGGGAAGGGGGCGGCGAGCGCCGTTCCGATCAGGCCGTAGGTCATGCCCATCAGCATCATGGCAAGAGCCGCGAAGACGAAGATCGAGCCTTCGCCACCGGACATCAGGCTTGGCAGGAGGAACGAGAACAGGCCGATCAGCACCGTCGTCAGGATCAGGATTTCACGACGACCGAATTTTTCGGCGAGCTTGCCGGCGATCGGAATGAAGATGCCGAAAACGATGGAGCCGAGGATCTGCACTTCCAGCGCGTCGAGGAACGGGATTTTCAGGACCTTGACGTTGTAGGACAGAAGGTAGGCGGTGCCGATGTAGAAGAGCACGAAGGTGGCCAGCGCCACGAAGGTGCCGAGCACGAGGCTGCGCTTGTGGTTGCGGAACAGTTCCGCGACCGGTACGGCCACACGTTCTTCCTTTTCGATTGCCTTCTGGAAATCGGGCGTTTCGGTGATCGACAGGCGAACCCACATGCCGACCGCGATCAGGATGATCGAAGCGACGAAGGGAATGCGCCAGCCCCAGCTCAGAAGCGCTTCCTGAGACATGAAGTGCAGCAGGATCCAGAACACGCCGGACGAAAGGAACAGGCCAACGGGTGCTCCGAGCTGCGGGAACATGCCGTACCAGCTGCGCTTGCCCGGAGGTGCGTTTTCCGTGGCGAGCAGGACGGCGCCGCCCCATTCGCCACCGAGGCCGAAACCCTGGCCGAAGCGGCAAAGTGCGAGCAGCAGCGGCGCCAGAACGCCTGCCGTCTCATAGGATGGCAGCAGGCCGATCACGACAGTCGAGACGCCCATGGTCAGCAGCGCCGCGACAAGCGTGGTCTTGCGGCCAACGCGGTCACCATAGTGCCCGAAGACCACAGCACCGAGCGGGCGGGCGAAAAAGGCGATGGAGAAGGTGGCGAAGGACGCCAGAAGCGCCGTCATCGGGTCATTGTTCGGGAAGAACAAAGTGGGGAACACGAGCACTGCGGCCGTGGCGTAAACGTAGAAATCGAAAAACTCGATGGTCGTGCCGACCAGGCTGGCAGTGAGAACTCGTGCAGGCGAATTTGTCTTTACAACGTTCGAAGTGTCAGCGGTCGGCGATACCGGAGATATCGCGTCGGTCATGGTATTGGTTCCATTTTGGATGATTGCAATGTCATGCCTTGGGAGGCGACGACTGCGTTAACGCAATTTTTGTTCTTATGGAATGCTAAAAAAGAAATAATGCAGATAATGTGATCCATCAGTGCGATACGTATGGTTATGCCTCCCGGGGATGCTTTGGCGATTGAGAGACTGATTCAGGCCGCGGTTTTAAAACGCTGAAACGCCAGATAATTTTCCCTGGGGAATAATCCCGTCTGTTAACGTTTCGGCCTTGCCTTTATCGATGGGCGGCAGGCGCGCGAGCATCGTTTTATTTCCGATCATTGAAAACCTGCATGTTGCAATCCATGCAACTCTCTGATTCCAAGGAGGGAATCCGGATCGGTGCTGATTCTTTAACGAAACTCGGCACGTTGGACGCGGCGGTTAACGAAAGTAAACGATTCATTAACCTTAATGGCGTTTAACTGATCTCAAGGGTCATGTGCCAGAATCACCGTTCGTCAAATTCGGTGGTTTCGGAGCGTGGTTCGTAACGGAGAGTTGGTGTCAGAGGGTTCGATGAGCGGCAAGCACGTAGCTGTTCTTTTGGGTGGATTTTCGTCGGAGCGGCCGGTCAGCCTGTCGTCGGGCAACGCTTGCGCGCAGGCTCTGGAAGACGAGGGCTATAAGGTCACCCGGGTCGATGTGGGGCGCGATATCGCCGCTGTGCTTGCCGAGCTGCGCCCGGATGTCGCCTTCAACGCGCTGCACGGTCCCTTTGGCGAAGACGGCACCATTCAGGGCATTCTCGAATATCTCGCCATTCCCTATACCCATTCCGGTGTGCTCGCTTCCGCGCTCGCCATGGACAAGGCGCAGGCCAAGAAGGTTGCCGCTGCTGCCGGCATCCCGGTGGCTGCCGAGCGCGTCATGAACCGCTTCGATTTCACCAGCGAACATCCGCTTGCACCACCTTATGTCGTGAAGCCGGTGCGTGAAGGTTCGAGCTTCGGCGTCGTGATCGTCAAGGAAGACCAGTCGCATCCGCCGCAAATCCTCACCTCTTCGGAATGGCGCTACGGCGATCAGGTCATGGTCGAGCGCTATATTCACGGCCGCGAACTGACCTGCGGTGTACTCGACGGTGAGGCGCTGGGCGTCACCGAAGTGGTGCCGCTCGGTCACAATTTCTATGATTATGATGCGAAATATGCGGCTGGTGGCTCGAAACATGTCATTCCCGCAGAAATTTCACCGAAAATTTACCAAAAAATTCAAACACTGGCGGTTATGGCGCATCGGGCGATCGGATGCCGTGGCGTAAGCCGTTCAGACTTTCGTTACGACGACCGTTTCTCAGAAGATGGCGAAGTTATCTGGCTTGAAGTGAATACGCAGCCGGGCATGACGCCGACCTCCCTGGTGCCGGAAATGGCGGCTCATGCTGGCCGCTCCTTTGGTAACCTTGTCAGCTGGATGGTGGAGGACGCTTCGTGTTTGCGGTGATCGGCAAAAAGTCGACGGCAAAAAAGCGCGAACAATTCGCGGCGGCGGCCAGCGCCGACGACCGCATGGTATTGCCGCGTCCCCTGCGTCGCTTCGTGCGTTTCGGTGTCAGCCTTGCGACCGGACGCATTCACATTCCCGCCCATACCGGTACGATTTCGGCCGTCGCCTTTTACGCGGTGACCGGGCTTTACGGCATGTCGCTCGGCGGGCACACCAATATCGTTACCCAGACCACGACGTCGGCAGCAGGCTTTGCGGTCGAGGACGTGAAGGTTTCCGGCAATCTGCAGACCTCCGAAATCGAAGTGTTCCAGCTTCTCGGCCTCGATGGCAGCACCTCGCTGATCGCGCTCGATATCGATGCGGCGCGCCGCAAGCTGGTGCAGCTTCCCTGGGTGGAAGATGTCGATATCCGCAAGGTGTACCCCAAGACCGTGGAAGTCCGGCTGAAGGAGCGTCAGGCCTTCGGCATCTGGCAGCATGGAACGGAACTGTCGCTGATCGAAAAAAGCGGCAGCGTGATTGCGCCGCTGCGGGACAATAAGTTCGCCGCCCTGCCGCTCTTCGTCGGCCGTGACGCGGAAACGGGTGCTGCCGGTTTCGTCGAGCAGCTGGCCGACTGGCCGGAAATCCGCAACCGTGTCCGCGCTTATGTCCGCATTGCCGGCCGTCGCTGGGATCTGCATCTCGATAACGGCATCGTCGTCAAGCTGCCGGAAGAAAACCTGCCGCAGGCGCTGCAATTGCTGGCGCGGCTCGATCTCGAGGAAAAGGTGCTGTCGCGCGATGTCGCCGCCGTCGATCTCCGGCTTGCGGACCGCACCACGATCCAGCTGACCGAGGGCGCCACGGAACGCCGTCAGGCCGCTGTCGATGCGCGCACCAAGGCTCTCAAGAAGGCGGAGAAGAACACATGAGCTTTTTCGGTTCTTCCCATTTCGGCCTGCCTCGCCTGAAGCCGCTTTCTTCCAAACGCAGCCACATCGTTTCGGTGCTCGACATCGGCTCGACCAAGGTCGTGTGCATGATCGGCCGGCTGACGCCGCGCCAGGAAAGCGAAATCCTGCCCGGCCGCACCCACAAGGTCGAAATCATCGGCATCGGCCATCAGCGGTCGCGCGGTGTGAAATCCGGCGTGATCGCCGATCTCGACGCGCTGGAAGGCGTTATCCGTCTCGCCGTTGATGCGGCCGAGCGCATGGCGGGGCTTACCGTCGACAGCCTGATCGTCAATGTTTCGGCCGGCAGGCTGGCAAGCGATATCTATACCGCGAGCATCGATCTCGGCGGGCAGGAAGTGGAAGCAAGCGATCTGCGCAAGGTTCTGGTGGCGGCAAGCCAGCAATCCATGCGTCAGGACCGGGCCATCCTGCATTCGCTGCCAACAGGTTACTCGCTGGATGGCGAGCGCGGCATTCGCGATCCGCTCTCCATGTATGGCGATCTTCTCGGTGTCGACATGCATGTGGTCACGGTCGAGCGCACAGCGCTGAAGAACCTCGAGCTTTGCGTCAACCGTGCGCATCTTTCCGTGGAAGGCATGGTAGCGACGCCCTATGCCAGCGGTCTTGCAGCGCTGGTGGACGATGAAGTCGAACTCGGCTGCGCGGCCATCGACATGGGCGGCGGCACCACGACGATCTCGGTTTTCGCCGAAGGCCGCCTCATTCACACCGATGCGATCGGCCTTGGCGGCCATCACGTTACGACAGATCTTGCACGTGGCCTCTCGACACGAATCGAAGATGCAGAGAGACTGAAGGTGGTGCATGGTTCGGCTTTGCTGAATGGCGCGGATGAGCGCGACATGATTTCGATCCCGCCGATTGGCGAAGATGATCGCGATCAACCATCGCAAGTTTCAAGAGCATTGGTCACCCGTATCGTACGGGCACGTATCGAAGAGACGCTGGAATTGATCCGTGATCGCATCCAGAAGTCCGGCTTCAGCCCGATTGTCGGCAAGCGCGTCGTCCTGACCGGCGGCGCAAGCCAGCTGACGGGGCTGCCGGAAACGGCACGGCGCATTCTTGCTCGCAACGTTCGTATCGGCCGCCCCATGGGGGTCGCCGGTCTTCCGGTCGCGGCAAAGGGACCGGCATTTTCAACCGCCTGCGGACTGATGATCTATCCGCAGGTGGCGGACATCGAAATTCATGCGGCGCAAGGCGGAATGTTCTCGCCGTTTGGTAACGGTAGCGGCCGGATAGCCCGGGTGGGGCAATGGCTGAAAGAGAGTTTTTGAGTGGCCTCGTGGCGTAAGCCGGAGGTTTCAGAGTTGAGTTTTCAAGAATCGGCCAGCGGGGCGATGCGGCCAGAGAAAGAAGGAATGTTAAAATGACGATACAGCTGCAGAAGCCTGATATCACAGAGCTGAAGCCACGCATCACCGTCTTCGGTGTTGGCGGTGGTGGTGGTAACGCTGTCAACAACATGATCACGGCCGGCCTTCAGGGCGTCGACTTCGTCGTCGCCAACACGGATGCCCAGGCACTGACCATGACCAAGGCAGATCGGGTCATTCAGCTCGGCGTCAACGTCACCGAAGGCCTCGGCGCCGGTTCCCAGCCGGAAGTCGGCCGCGCTGCCGCTGAAGAATGCATCGATGAGATCATCGACCACCTGAACGGCACCCACATGTGCTTCGTCACCGCCGGCATGGGCGGCGGCACCGGCACGGGTGCTGCTCCCGTCGTCGCACAGGCCGCCCGCAACAAGGGCATCCTGACGGTCGGCGTCGTCACCAAGCCTTTCCACTTCGAAGGCGGCCGCCGTATGCGTCTTGCCGAACAGGGCATCGAGGAACTGCAGAAGTCCGTCGATACGCTGATCGTCATTCCGAACCAGAACCTCTTCCGTATTGCCAACGACAAGACGACCTTCGCCGACGCCTTCGCCATGGCCGACCAGGTTCTCTACTCCGGCGTTGCCTGCATCACCGACCTGATGGTGAAGGAAGGTCTCATCAACCTTGACTTCGCCGACGTTCGCTCGGTCATGCGTGAAATGGGCCGCGCGATGATGGGCACCGGCGAGGCTTCCGGTCCGGGCCGTGCGATGCAGGCTGCGGAAGCGGCAATCGCCAACCCGCTGCTCGACGAAACCTCGATGAAGGGTGCACAGGGCTTGCTGATCTCCATCACCGGCGGTCGCGACCTTACCCTGTTCGAAGTCGACGAAGCTGCGACCCGTATCCGCGAAGAAGTCGATCCGGATGCGAACATCATCCTCGGCGCAACCTTCGACGAAGCTCTGGAAGGTCTCATCCGCGTCTCCGTCGTTGCGACCGGCATCGACCGCGTTGCAGGCGTCGGCGAACAGAACGTTGCCGATATGCGTGCCGCAGCAGCCGTTGCCAAGCCGCTTATCCGTCCTTCCGCGGCCGTTGCTTCCGCTCCGGCCGCAGTTCAGCCTGCTCCAGCAGTATCGCAGGCACAGAAGGCCGTAGACCCGATCGCCCAGACCATCCGTTCGGCAGAAGCCGAAATGGAACGCGAACTCGGTTTCGCCGCACACCAGCAGCCGGCTCAGGATTTCCGTCCGCAGAGCAAGCTGTTCGCATCTTCTCCGGCTGAAGCGCCGGCGGCTCTCCGTCCGGCCCAGCCGGTTCAGCAGGTCGCTCCGGCACCGGTCGCTCCGGCGCCCGTCTATCATGCTCCGGAACAGGTTGCCGCTCCGGCGCCGCGCATGCAGCCGCCGCAGGCTCCTGTCTATCAGGAACCCGCACCGGTTGCCCGCCAGCCCGAGCCGGTTCGCATGCCGAAGGTCGAAGACTTCCCGCCGGTCGTCAAGGCCGAGATGGAACATCGCACCCATGCCGCTCCTGCTGCCCAGGAAGAGCGTGGCCCGATGGGTCTCCTGAAGCGCATCACCAACTCGCTTGGTCGTCGCGAAGAAGAAGAAGTTCCGTCCGACATGATGGATGCGCCGAGCATGGCGCCGCAGCAGCGCCGCGCGCCGCTTTCGCCGGAAGCCAGCCTCTACGCACCGCGTCGTGGCCAGCTTGACGACCACGGCCGCGCAACGCCCTCTTCGGCCAGCCACCACGACGACGACCAGCTGGAAATCCCGGCCTTCCTGCGCCGCCAGTCCAACTAAGGGCGATTCCATCCGCCTCTTCGAACGCCCGGGTTTCACGATCCGGGCGTTTTGTTTATTTTACGTTATTAACACTAAATTAATTCGTATTTTCAAAGGTTTACGCGTGTAACAATCCGAAACGAACAGTGATTTGTAGTGGCACCTACATGTGCGTATGTATGAGGCTGGGTAAAGGAAAATACGGACTTGGCCGGTTGCCAGACCGGCTCGAAAACTTGAACGGCGCTCAAGCGGCGCGGTTTGCAAAACAAGGCATATTCGCATGACTATCGGACTGCTCGGATTTCAGACAACTATCGCAAATGCTGTTCAGCTCAAAGGCATTGGCGTGCATTCCGGCAATCCGGTTTCGATGACCTTCCAGCCCGCAGAAGCCGGAACGGGCATCGTCTTCCATCGCCTTCATGACAATGGCAGCGTTACCGAGTTGAAGGCGGTTTCGGCCAATGTCGGCAATACCGACTTGTGCACCGTGCTCGGCCGTTCGCTTTCCCAGTCGGTTGCGACGATCGAGCACGTCATGGCCGCCATCTACGCCATGGGCCTCGATAACCTCATCGTTGAAGTCGACGGTCCGGAAGCGCCGATCATGGATGGCAGCTCTGCACCTTTCATCGAAGCGATCGAATCGGTCGGCATCAAGAGCCTCGGCGTGAAGCGCCGTTATATTCGCGTCACCAAGCCGGTGCGCATCGATTCGGGCGCCTCCTGGGCGGAATTCCGTCCCTATGACGGTACGCGCTTCGAGGTTGACATCGATTTCGATACGCCGCTGATCGGCAAGCAGTCCTGGAAGGGCGACCTGACGGCGGAGAGCTTCAAGAACGAGCTGTCGCGCGCCCGCACCTTCGGCTTCATGCGTGATGTGGAGCGCCTGTGGGCCGCCGGTTATGCGCTTGGTTCCTCGCTTGAGAATTCGGTCGTCATCTCCGACGACAACAGCGTTATCAACATGGAAGGCCTGCGTTACGCCAAGGACGAATTCGTCCGTCACAAGACGCTGGACGCCGTGGGCGACCTGGCGCTTGCCGGCGCGCAGTTCATCGGCTGCTACCGCTCCTATCGCGGCGGCCACAAGGTCAATGCGAATGCGCTGAAGGCGCTTTTGAGCGACCGCACCGCCTATGAGATCGTCGAAGCGCCGGCTGCCCGCAACCAGATGGTACGCGCCCGCGAATTCGTTGCGGTCAACATGCCGGAATTCGCACCCTGGTCTGCGTGAATTCCTTCGCAGGCTATCAATTGACAGAAAAAGCCGCTCCCTTTGGGGCGGCTTTTTCGTGATGGGAACAAGAAGTTGCGTAATATCGCCTGATATTCATGCGATTGCACGGGTCGATGCCATAAAAATGCGTTAATGCGTCATCATTGCGTTGCCCTGCGGATGCTTTTATGGCTAGAACGCCAGTGCAAAGCCGATGCTTATGTATTTGCGCGGGAAGTGGGAACTGTCGAATGAAGCATGTAGGGTCTGGTGCAATGAAGGGTACGATGCGGGGGATCGCCGTCTCGTTGATGTTGGTCGGCGCGAGTGTCGCCGTCACGGCCTGCCAGTCCGATCCGGATATCGACATCACCAAGCTCGGCGTCGAGACCGATCCGCCGGATGTTCTGTACAAGCAGGGGCTTGCCAACATGAACGCCGGTAACATGACGGAAGCCTCACGCAAGTTCGAGGCGATCGACAAGCAGTACCCCTTCACCGAATGGGGCCAGAAGGCGCTGGTGATGCAGACCTTCATTGCCACGCGCACCAACAAGAACGATGTGGCCATTACCAATGGCAGCCGGTTCTTGCGCCAATATCCGCGCTCCAAGGATGCCGCTTACGTTCAGTACATGATCGGACTTGCCTATTCGAAGCAGATTTCCGACGTCACGCAGGACCAGCGCGCCGCACAGCGCACCGTCGAGGCGATGAACAAGGTCGTCAACGACTATCCCGATTCGGAATATGTCGCCGACGCACAGGCCAAGATCCGTTTCGCCCGCGACCAGCTCGCCGGCCGCGAAATGCAGGTCGGCCGTTATTATCTTGAGCGCAAGGAATATCTCGCCGCCGTTTCGCGTTTCCGCATCGTCGTAGAGCAGTATCAGAACACCAACCAGATCGAGGAAGCGCTGGCGCGTCTGACGGAAGCCTATTATGCGATGGGCCTGGTGGACGAAGCGCAGACCGCGGCCGCCGTTCTCGGCAACAACTATCCTGACAGCCAATGGTATTCGGATTCCTACAAGCTGCTGAAGGGCAGCGGGCTGGAGCCGCGGGAAAACAAGGGGTCCTGGATTTCGCGCGCCGGCAAGAAGCTCATCGGCGCCTGAGACGGGGCATAGGCCATGCTGGTCCAGCTCTCGATTCGCGATATCGTTCTCATCGAAAGGCTCGACCTCGGTTTCGAGGCGGGCCTTTCCGTGTTGACGGGCGAGACGGGTGCGGGCAAATCCATTCTTCTCGATAGTCTCTCGCTCGCGCTTGGCGGGCGTGGCGATGGCGGCCTTGTGCGGCACGGGGAAGAGAAGGGGCAGGTGACCGCCACTTTCGAAGTCCCGAACAATCACCCGACACGGCTTCTCCTGCGTGAAAACGGTCTCGACGACGATGGCGACCTGATTTTCCGCCGGGTGCAATCCTCTGACGGTCGCACCAAGGCCTATATCAACGATCAGGCCATCAGCGTGCAAATGATGCGCCAACTCGGGCAATTGCTGGTCGAAATCCATGGTCAGCATGATGATCGCGCGCTTGTCGATACCGATGCACACCGCACGCTGCTGGATGCCTTTGCCGGGCTGAGCGATGAGGCTCGTGCCGTTCAGGGCCTCTACCGCACCTGGAAGGATGCCGAGCGTGCGCTGAAGACGCACCGCGCCAAGGTGGAGGCGGCAGCGCGCGAGGCGGATTACCTTCGCTCTTCCGTCGAGGAACTGGAAACGCTCTCGCCGCGCGACGGTGAAGAGGACGAGCTGGCCGAACGCCGGGCGGTGATGCAGAAATCCGAACGCATTGCCGGCGATATCGCCGAGGCAAGCGAGTTTCTGAACGGCAATGCCTCGCCCGTGCCTGTCATCGCCTCGATGATGCGGCGTCTGGAGCGCAAGAGCCATGAAGCGCCGGGATTGCTGGAAGACACGGTGCAATTGCTGGACGCCGCGCTCGACAGCCTTTCCAATGCGCAGATGGAAGTGGAGGCGGCGCTGCGCCGCACCGAATTCGATCCGCGTGAGCTGGAGCGGGTGGAGGAAAGGCTGTTCGCGCTGCGCGCTGCCGGGCGTAAATATAACGTTGCCGTGCCGGACTTGCCGGCTCTCGCCGAAAAAATGGTGGCCGATCTCGCCGATCTCGATGCCGGCGAAGAACAGCTCGGCAAGCTCGAGGCCAATCTCGGCTTGGTGAAGGCTGATTTCGACCGTGCCGCGCAATCGCTTTCCGAAAAACGCCGCCATGCGGCGGATGCGCTTTCCAATGCGGTGATGGCAGAACTGCCGGCGCTGAAGCTGGAGCGGGCGCGGTTTACCGTCGAGGTGACCTCCGATGCCGAACAGGCGACGGCCGACGGCATCGACACGGTTGAATTCCACGTCCAGACCAATCCGGGCACACGGCCGGGACCGATCATGAAGGTGGCCTCGGGTGGCGAATTGTCCCGCTTTCTGCTGGCGCTGAAAGTGGCGCTGGCAGATCGCGGTTCGGCACCGACGCTGGTGTTCGATGAAATCGATACGGGTGTCGGCGGCGCGGTGGCGGATGCCATCGGCCAGCGGCTGCGCCGCCTGTCGAAAACCGTGCAGGTTCTGTCCGTTACCCATGCGCCGCAGGTGGCGGCACGGGCGGCGACCCATCTTCTCATTTCCAAGGGCCCATCCGGCGACGGCAGCGAGCGCATCGCCACGCGCGTGGCCACCATGGAGCCGAAGCACCGCACCGAAGAGATTGCCCGGATGCTCGCCGGCGCGTCGGTGACGGACGAGGCGAGGGCTGCGGCGGCTCGCCTGCTAGCGGCCAAGGACTGACGGCTACCGATAGCGTTGCGAGAGCGAATCCGGCTTGTGAGTCCAGCGGCAAAACTGTTTTTAATGTTTGTTATTTCGGCTAAAAGCGTTCGGTAATTCGCAAAAGAGGCCGTCATGTCGAAAGACCAGAAATCCGTCGAAAACCTCACCGAGCTTGAAGCCTCTTCCGAGCTTGCGTTTCTGGCGGCCGAGCTTGCCCGCCACGATGCGCTCTACCACGGCAAGGATGCGCCGGAGATTACGGACGCCGAATATGATGCGCTGAAGCGGCGCAACGATGCCATCGAAGCAGCTTTCCCGGCGCTGGTGCGGGCCGACAGCCCGTCGAAAAAAGTCGGCTTCGCGCCGCTTCCGACCTTCGCACCTATCGTGCATGCGCGGCCGATGCTTTCGCTCGACAACACGTTTTCGGAAGAGGATTTGCGGGATTTCGTGAGTTCCGTCTATCGCTTCCTCGGGCATCTGCCGGACGATTCCATCGCCTTCACCGCCGAGCCGAAGATCGACGGGCTTTCCATGTCGATCCGCTATGAGAACCGCGGGCTGAAGACGGCGGCGACGCGCGGAGACGGCACCACCGGTGAAAATGTCACCGCCAATATCAGGACCATCAAGGAAATTCCGAACGAGCTGCCCGCCGATGCGCCCGATGTGGTGGAAGTACGCGGTGAGGTCTATATGGCCAAGAGCGACTTTCTGGCGCTTAATGCCCAGATGGAGGCCGAAGGCAAGCAGACCTATGTGAACCCGCGCAACACGGCATCCGGTTCCCTGCGCCAGCTCGACGCCAATGTGACGGCGAAACGCAAGCTGCGGTTCTTCGCCTATGCGCTGGGCGAGGTTTCGAAGGGCGGCCAGCCGGCGCGGATCGCAGATACGCAATATGGCATCGTGGAGAAATTCCGGGACTGGGGATTTCCGGTCAATCCGCTGATGAAGCGATTCACCTCTGCCGCGCAATTGCTTGAGCATTATAATGAAATAGGCGTCGCACGGCCCGATCTCGATTATGATATCGATGGCGTGGTCTATAAGGTCGACCGGCTCGATCTGCAGGAACGGCTGGGCTTCCGCTCGCGCAGCCCGCGCTGGGCCACCGCCCATAAATTTCCGGCCGAGCAGGCGTTTACCACGGTTGAGAATATCGAAATCCAGGTGGGGCGCACCGGTGCCTTGACGCCGGTGGCGCGTCTCACCCCGATCACCGTCGGCGGTGTCGTCGTCACCAATGCGACGCTGCATAATGCCGATTATATCGAAGGCATCGGCAATAGCGGCGAGCGCATACGCCCGGAGGACCACGATATCCGTATCGGCGACACGGTGATCGTCCAGCGCGCCGGTGACGTCATTCCGCAGGTGCTGGATGTGCTTCTGGAAAAGCGCCCTACTGATGCGGTGAAATATCCATTCCCGGAAAAATGTCCGGTCTGCGGCAGCCATGCGGTGCGGGAGCGTAATGAGAAAACCGGCAAGCTCGATTCGGTCACGCGTTGCACGGGCGGTTTCGTCTGTCGGGCGCAGGCGGTGGAGCATCTCAAACATTTCGTTTCGCGCAATGCCTTCGATATCGAAGGGCTTGGCACCAAACAGATCGATTTCTTTTTCGAAAGTGATGATCCGGCGCTTTCGATCAAGACTGCGCCTGAGATTTTCACCCTCAAGGCGCGGCAGGAAGCGTCGCATCTGACCAAGCTCGAGAATATCGACGGCTTCGGCAAGGTCAGCGTCAGAAAGCTGTTCGACGCCATCGATGCCCGCCGCGAGATTGATCTGCACCGGCTGATCTTCGCGCTCGGCATCCGCCATGTGGGTGAGACCACGGCGAAGCTTCTGGCGCGCTCCTATGGGACTTACGAGCATTTCGAAGAGAGCATGAAGGCGGCAGCCGACCCGGCGAGCGATGCCTGGGCCGAACTCAACAGCATCGACGGCATCGGCGAAGTGGTGGCCCGCGCCATCGTCGAATTCTACAAGGAGCCGCGCAATCTCGATGTCATCGACCGGCTGATACGGGAGCTTCGCCCGAAGGAAGCCGAGAAGCCCTCGACCGATGGCAGTCCGGTGGCGGGCAAGACGGTGGTGTTTACCGGCTCGCTGGAGAAATTTACCCGGGACGAGGCGAAGGCCCGGGCAGAAAGCCTCGGCGCGAAAGTGGCCGGCTCGGTTTCCAAAAAGACCGATATTCTGGTGGCAGGGCCGGGGGCGGGTTCCAAGCTTGCCAAGGCGACGGAACTGGGTGTGCAGACTATGGACGAGGACGAGTGGCTGGCCCTGATCGGCGGCTGATACACCGTCATGGCAATGTTGTTCTCTGCCGCTAGAGCTTTGCACCGGACACGGAGAGCACAGCATGGATGACCGCATTGTCGTCAGCACAGAGCAGGTCCGGGCGCTGGTAGGCAGCCAGTTTCCGCAATGGGCGGGGTTAAATATCCGGCCGGTGGAGCTGAGCGGCTGGGACAATCGCAGCTTTCGTCTTGGCAATGAGATGCTGATCCGCATGCCAAGTGCCGCCCGGTATGTTGCGCAGGTGGAGAAGGAGCATCGGTGGCTGCCGGCGCTTGCGCCGCTCCTGCCTTTTCCGATTCCTGCGCCATTGGCGCTCGGGCAGCCGGGACAGGGTTATCCGTTCCGCTGGTCCGTCTATCGCTGGCTTGAGGGCGAACCGCTCGCCCGGGGTCTGGATCGCGTTGATCTTTCAACCATCGCCGTCGATGTTGCCGCGTTTTTAAGAGCATTGCACGGGGTGGATGCTTCGGATGGCCCGCCCGCAGGCGCGCATAATTTCCATCGCGGCGGCTCGCTTTCGGTCTATGACGGGGAGGCGAAGGCTTCGGCGGTGCGGCTTGCCGATGAGGTGGATCAGGCGCTGGCCATGGAGATATGGCAGCTTGCACTTTCGAGCCACTGGCGGAAGCAGGGAGTGTGGGTGCATGGCGATATTGCCGAGGGCAATCTGCTGGTGAAGGACGGCCGGCTTTCGGCCGTCATCGATTTCGGCAGTTCCGGCGTCGGCGATCCGTCTTCCGATCTCATCCTCGCGTGGAATGTGCTCGATGCGGAAAGCCGCGCCGTTTTTCGTCAGGCGCTGGAGCTGGATGAGGCGACATGGCAGCGCGGGCGTGGCTGGGCGCTGTGGAAGGCTTTTATCGTGCTGGATGCGGAGCGTGGACGTAACGACAAAATGGCCGAATGGTCGCGGCGGACCATTCGGGAAGTGTTTGCGGATCACTCCGCAGCCGTCTGAACCGCTATCGCAGACGCGCCATGCAATAGGCATCGATATACTCGCCGTCGCGGAAGGCGAAGGATTTGAGGTGTCCCTCGACCTCGAAGCCGAATTTGCGATAAAGCGCCAGCGCCGGTTCATTGTCCGTGAAAACGGTCAGTTCGATCCGTTTCAGGTCCAGCCAGCGATCGGCTATGGCGAGGATTTCGCCGATCATGGCGCTGCCGATCCCGCGTCCGTTATAGGCGTCATGGACGCCCATGCCGATGCTGCCCGCATGCGCCCGGCGGTTGCTGTGGCGCGTCAGGCCGATATCGCCGACGATCTTGCCGTCGAGGATGGCGATCAGCGCAAAGCTGTTGGCCGGCTGGGTTTCGATCCCCTTGCGAATATCTTCCGGAGTGTGATGCGGCCAGCGCAGCGTCCCGTAGCGATATCCGGCCATATTGTGCAGTGCTGTTATCCCCGGCGCATCTGCCGGCGTGCGTGCGCGAATGCACAGGCCTTCGGGCCAGTGCGCGTCGGGGTCGAGTGGCGGGGAAATATCGAAATCCGGCATGTCTGCTCTCCTTCGTTTTTCAGCCGAGGCAGAGCGGAAACACCGCACCCTGCCAATATGCGGCAGGGTGGTGGACGGGATGACCGACTGACTAACGCGCCGATACCGCCACACGCCCTGCGGGGCGAATGGTTGCGGTGAGGTGCATATGGATAGCAAAACCGATCATGGCGGGCATAAGGCCAGAGGCGTCGCTCAGCGTCAAGACGGCAAGGCTACGTTCAGTCCCGGAAATTTCAGGACGAGGAACGTGGGGCCACCTTTTGTCGGAGCGACCTCAGCTCTCCTGCCGTCACTGCGGCCTCGCGCGGGGCTGACGCCATCTGGAAAGCAGCCTGCCGTCGATCGCGGCAAGACCGGCGGCGATCATCGCCATGCCGGCGAAGTGCTTCATCTCCAGTTGCTCGCCGAGAAGCAGCGAACCGAGCAGTATGGCGCTGACGGGAATGAGGAAGGTGACGAGGGCGAGGTTGGTGGCGCCGGCGCTGGCGAGGATGCGGAAGAAGATGAGATAGGCGAGCGCTGTCGACAAGAGGGCGATGCCGACAAGTGCGCCCCAGGTGCCGAGGCCCGGCATGGCGAGCGTCCATGGTTTATCGATAAGAAGGGCGGCCGGGATGAGCATCAGTGTCGAAGAGGAGATCTGGCCGGTGGCGGTCATCAGCGGCGGTACGCCCATGGCCTTGAAACGGCGGCCGAATATGCCCGCGAAGGAATAGGAGATGGCCGCGCCGAGAATGGCGATCTGGCCCCAGAGGCCGGATGAGCCGGTGAAGGCGGCCGGGCCGATCATGGTCGCCACGCCGGCAAAGCCGATCAACACGCCGGTGAGCTTGTTGCCGGTCATCTTCTCGTCGGCGGTCAGAAAATGGGCGACGATGACGGTGAAGAGGGGCGTGGTGGCATTGAGGATTGAGGCTAGTCCGCTGGCAATGTGGGTCTGGCCCCAGACGATCAGGCAGAAGGGGATGATGTTGTTGAGCAGACCCATGCCGAAAAAGGCGCGCCACACCGCCCATTCACGCGGCAGGCGAAGGCCCATGATGCGGCAGACGATGAGAAGCGCGATTGCCGCCAGGCTGACGCGCAGCGTGACGATGGTGACGGGTGGCAGTTCCTTGACGGCGACACCGATGAAAAAGAACGATCCGCCCCAGAGAAGCGAAAGCGCGACGAGCATCGCCCATTCGCCGGCATCCATCTGTTTCTGTATCGCCATCGTCATCTCCCAAAAGCATGAGTATCGACATGATCGCAGGCGGGTTCGCCGCCATCCACCCGATATCGGTTGAGTTTAGCTCAAACTGGAAATAGGTGGTTTTCACTGCGTTTCAGGTCTTGTTGCGTCTATTTACTCCCTGTTTTATGATGTTTTCAAACGATTGTTTCTCGTTCGATAATTGAGGTGAGCTAAACCATGGCAGCCGAGCTTCCTTCTTTGAAAGGGTTGCAGGCCTTCGAGGCCGCGGCACGGTATCGCAGCGTCACGCTTGCTTCCAATGAGTTGAATGTCACGCCCGGTGCGGTCAGCCTGCAAATCCGGGAGCTGGAGGCGCGCCTTGGCGTGCAATTGTTCTTCCGCAAACCGCGCAGCATCCAGCTGACGCGTGAAGGGGAGCGTTATTACGGCGCGCTTCGCACCGCCTTCCGGATGATGCGGGAGGCGACGGCGGAACTGACGGCGCGCTCCGAGATCACGGTTCTGACGCTGAGCTGCACGCCCACTTTCGCCGTGCAATGGCTGATGCCACGATTGCCTGCCTTCCAGCAGCAACATCCACAGGTGGATGTCCGCATCAGCGTGACCAACCGGCTGGTGGATTTTTCGAGGGACGACGTCGATCTGGCGGTACGGCACGGGTTCGGTCGGTATGAAGGGCTGGAGAGCATCCGCTTCATCGATGACAGCACTCTGCCGGTCTGTTCTCCACAGCTTCTGGAGAAATATGGGCCGCTTCAGGAGGCGGGGGATCTCAAATCCATTCCGCTTCTGCACGATGAAAACCGCAATGAATGGCGGCGCTGGCTGGAGGCGGCGGGAGCATCGGACGTGGATGCCTCCGGCGGCACTGTCTTCATCGACAGCAATGGTGCGCTGGATGCGGCCAAGGCCGGGCACGGCATTGCGCTGACCCGGCGTTCGCTGGTTTCCCGCGAGCTTGCGGAAGGCGCTTTGATTGCGCCTTTTGGCAAGGACATGGCCAGCACGCTCGCCTATTTCCTCGTTTATCCGCGGCGCATGCTGGATAATCCCGATCTGGTGACGCTCATCGACTGGATGCTTTCGGAAGCGGGTTCTGCCGAGGCCGGTTCTCTTTGACGTCAATCCGGTCTATGCCGGAATGAAACAACGGGAATCACTTTTGAAAACCATCGCCATCGATTTCGAGACCGCCAATGAGGAACGGGGCAGCGCCTGCTCCGTCGGGCTTGCATGGATAGAGGGCGGCGAGATCGTTCGCGTCGAGGAACGGCTGATCCGGCCGAAGGACATGCGGTTTTCGCCCTTCAACATCGCCGTGCATGGCATCCGCCCGGCCGATGTCGAAGATGCGCCGGAATTTCCCGAGGTGATGGAGGAGTTTATCGACGACTTCCACGGGGCCACCATGATCGCCCATAATGCCGCCTTCGATTTCAGCGTCATGCGGGCGTCTTTCGATAAATACCGGCAATCCTATCCCGATCTTTCCTATCTGTGCAGCGTCAAGATCGCCCGGCATGTCTGGCCCAATCTGGCGTCGCACAAGCTGAATGTCATCGCCCATCACCTTCAGCTGCGTTTCGTGCATCACAATGCCGCCGAGGATGCCGTCGTCTGCGCGGCCGCTTCGATTGCGGCGGCCAAGGCCTTGCGCGTTGCCCATATTCGCGAACTGCCGGAAAAGATCGGCATGGTCGCGGGGCGTCTCACCTCCACCGGTTACCAGCCCTGCAGCATGAAAAAACGCGCCGTCTCCCGGGTTGCGTAACCGTTCCGCGCACTTATGTTTGAAACAGCGTAACGGAGAAGATGCGATGACGATGAAAACTCTGTCGGGTTTGTTTGCGGGCTTTCTGGCATTGCTTCCGGTGACAGCTGCGCATTCGCAGGTGGTGGGCGAGGTCGGCGTCGACTGGATCGGCAATGACATCGTCATCGAGGCGATCGCCGATCCGAAGATCAAGGGCGTGACCTGCCATGTGACCTATTTCGAGCGCGGCGTCATCGACCGCCTGAAGAACGGCAACTGGTTCGAAGACCCTTCCAACAACGCCATTTCCTGCAGCCAGACTGGACCGGTGGAGATCGGCGATATCGATCTCTCAAAGGGCGGAGAAGAAGTGTTCCGGCAGGGCATGTCACTGGTCTGGAAGAAGCTCGTCGTCAGCCGCGTTTATGACAAGGCCAATGACACGCTGATCTATCTGGTGCATGCGCGGGAGTTGACCGACGGTTCGGCCAAGATGGCGATTTCCACGGTGCCGCTTTATAACCAGCAGGTCACATGGCAAAAGGGCAAGCCGTAAGGCCTGCCCCTCTCAATTGCGTTATAGATGCCTGGATCAGGCCGCTTCGCGTGCCAGCTCGTCCGCAATCACGGTGTCGAGGTTGAGGAAGCAGACCATGCTCTTTTCCAGCGCCACGATGCCGCGGCAGAAGCTGCGCTGTTCTTCCGGAATGATATCGGGCGCGGGCTGCAGGTCTTCGGAGCGGATGGTCATCATGTCGGAGACCTGTTCCACCAGCAGGCCGACCAGCTTGCCGCCGATATCGGTGACGATGATGGCAGAGCGTTCGGAGGGTTCGGTCATCTTCATGCCGAGGCGGCCGGCCATGTCTATGACGGGAATGACGGCGCCGCGCAGGTTGATGAGGCCGAGAACATAAGGCGGGGTGTGCGGCATCGGCGTAACCGGCGCCCAGCCGCGGATTTCGCGGATCGCCATGATGTCGATGCAGAATTCCTGATCGCCCAGATGGAAGGAAACGATTTCGAGATATGCGCCGGATTGCTTGATGGCGTTGGACATGACGGCAGGTTTCCTCTGATGGCTCTCTAACAGGCCCGCGCAGGATTGAGCTTTATGCGGTGGCCGGAGAATGGACCGGGAGACATCATGTCGAGGCTTAAAAACCGCTATGGTCATAATGCACAGCAAGATTTTAAACTTTCCCTAACATTTGCGCCGGTCTCGCCGGCAAAACCCAGTATTTTGGCGGTTTTCGCGCTCACACAAACAGGTTATGATGGGCATATGAACGCACTCGTTTCCCATCCGCTGAAGTTTATTCTGGCTAGTCTTGCCGCTGTGGCCTCGCTTGCCATCGTGCTTCTTGCCTTTGACGGCTGGGTGCGGCACGGCACGGATATTTTCCTGTCCACGGTGCAGAGCGGCATCGCCTGGTGCCTGTGACGGGTTTTCCGGCTGCGGATTTGTGACAAATCAGCGCGGTTCCCGCAAATACGCCCAGTTGATTTGCCGTCCCCGTCGCCTTTCGTTATCTGTCTGCCAAAGCCTGCGATATGCCGCCGGCTTTCGGGGTAGGATTGGACAATGAGAAATATTCGCATCGTATTGTGGGCCGTCGTGCTCGTTCTCGCCGGTGTCGTCAGCTGGTTGACGATCGAAATGACGAAGACGCGTAATGAAATGGTGGAGACGGCCTATGGCGTGCCCTTCCAACTCACGGCGCAAAACGGCCAGCCGATCACCGAAAAGGCCTTTCAGGGCAAGCCGACAGCGCTGTTCTTCGGTTTCACCCATTGCCCGGAAGTCTGCCCGACAACCCTTTTCGAGCTGAACGGCTGGATGGAGAAGGTGGACCCGGCCGGCGACAAGCTGCAGGCCTATTTCGTCTCCGTCGATCCCGAGCGCGATACGCCTGAGATCATGCAGCAATACGTCTCCAACGTCTCGAAGCGTATCACCGGCATCACCGGCCCGGCCGACAAGATTGCCGAAACGCTGAAGGGCTACCGCATCTATGCCAAGAAGGTGCCGGTGGACGAGAAGGATCCGAATGGCGACTACACCATGGATCACACGGCGTCCGTCATCCTGCTCGATGCCAATGGCCGTTTTTCCGGCACCATTGCTTATGGCGAAAACCCGGAAGTTGCCGAGCAAAAGCTTCAGAATCTTCTGAAGGGCTGATAGAGGCGGCATAATTGCGCGGGGCTTATTGGACTGGCCGAGGTTTTGTGGCAAAGGCAAGAACAATAACCTAATCCAGAGAAAGCAGCCCGCCGTGAGCGAAATCCGACTTTACGTCACCACGACCGAAATCCAGGCGGGTGAAATCCTCGATCTCATGTCGGACTATTTCGGCGAGGAGGATGTCGCGATTGCCACGACCGAGGTGGATGAGAAGCGCGATATCTGGGAAGCTTCGGTCTATCTGATGGCCGAGCAGGAGGAAGAGTTCCGCGAGCGTGTCAGCGCCCTGCTTGCTCCGGCCTTTCCCGATCTCGTCATCGAGAAGGAGACCGTTCCGGATGTCGACTGGATCGCAAAGTCGCTCGAGGGGCTGAAACCGGTCAGGGCAGGGCGTTTCATCGTTCATGGGGCGCATGATCGCGACAAGGTGCGGGCGAACGATCTGGCAATCGAAATCGAGGCCGGACAGGCTTTCGGCACCGGCCATCACGGCACGACGGCCGGCTGCCTTGAGATGATTGAGGAGGTTCTGCGGGCGCGCACCGTGCGCAACGCGCTCGATCTTGGCACCGGCAGCGGCGTTCTGGCAATTGCGGTGCGCAAGATGCGCCCCATTCCCGTGCTGGCGACAGATATCGACCCCATCGCCGTCAAGGTGGCGAAGGAGAATGTGCGGCTGAACGGCATCGTCTCCGGGATGGCGCTGGAGACCGCGCCGGGCTTCCACTCGGACGCCTTCCGCAAGCATGGTCCGTTCGATCTCATCATCGCCAATATTCTGGCCCGGCCGCTCATCAAGATGGCGCCGCAGCTCGTCACGCATCTGGCGCCCGGCGGCACCGTCATCCTGTCCGGCATTCTGGCCTCGCAGCGCTGGAAGGTGCTTTCCGCCTATAATGGCGCCCGGCTTTCCCATATCCGCACCATCTGGCGCAATGGCTGGGTCACGCTGCATCTGCGCAAAGACTGAACCAGCGGCAGCATCCCTTTCGGGCAAAAGAAAAGGCGGCGCTTTCGCGCCGCCTGGGAACCCGCGAGCATGGGAGGAGCTTGCTCAAGCGGGTCGACGTATTCCTGTTCGGCGCGGTGGAGGGAGGATCGCCGCGCCGGACGTCATCAGAATACGTAGCTGGAGTTTGCCTTGCGACGCAGATCGGCGCGGTTCATGCCGAGCGCTTCCAGCGACTTGTCGTCGAGGTTCAGAAGGGCTGCGTTGACATGGCGGCTGACCTGACGCTCGCGTGCTTCAACGACGCGATCGAAGGCGGTGCGGAGGAAAGATTTTGCCATTGCTTCAAATCCTTGTTTGCCAGGAGAGTGTCTCTCTCGCTGTGTTGATCTGAAGATAAGCGATGTGTTTTTGTTTAGTTAGAGGGGATATCTCAGGGTAGATATGCATTTATCGCATGTCACTTTGCCTTGAGTATTACTTATTTCGCAAAATGTGCACAATTTATCGCCGCAATCCGGTCTGTCATATATGGCTTGAAACCGGCTTTGTCCGCGTGGCATTGTCGTTACGCGCCAATGATTTGACGGCGCACCTTGCAGCTTTTCTCCATGACAGTTCCCGAAAGACGCCCATGTTCCAGACCTTCGAAAACAAATCCGCGCCGCAATTTGGCAAGGCCCGCGTCGAGGCGCTGCGCGCCGGTTTCGATGCCCTTGGTATCGACGGTTTTCTGGTGCCGCGCGCCGATGAATATCAGGGGGAATATGTGCCGGAGTGCGCCGAGCGCCTGTCCTGGCTGACGGGGTTTACCGGTTCCGCCGGCATTGCGCTGGTGACGCGCACGGAGGCGGTGGTTTTCGTCGATGGCCGTTATACGACGCAGCTCAAGTCGCAGGTCGATCAATCGGTCTTCAGCGGCGGCGATCTGGTTGGCGCGCCGCCCTCCGTCTGGCTGGCCGAACATGCTCCACAGGGTTTCCGGCTCGGCATCGATCCATGGCTGCACACCGGCGCGGAGTTGAAGCGGCTGGAAAAGGTGCTTGCCGGCAAGGGCGGTTCGGTCGTTCTCCTGGAAAAGAATCCGCTCGATGCCCTGTGGCAGGACCGTCCCTCCGAGCCGCTGGAACCCGTCGTTATCCAGCCAGAGGCCTTTACCGGCAGGCTGGCGAAGGAAAAGATCGCCTCGCTGGCGGAGACGGTCTCGGTAAAAGGCGCGGATGCCCTGCTGGTTACCGATCCATCCTCCATCGCCTGGATTTTCAATGTTCGCGGCAATGACGTGCCGCATACGCCGCATCCGCTCGCCCGCGCCATCATCTACGCCGATGGCAGGGCGGATATTTTTCTCGACAAGCGTAAGACCGGCATCGAGACCGAGGCCTATCTGGCGCAACTCGCGACACAATTGCCGCCGTCGAAGATCGCTGACCGTCTGCATGCCATTGCCAGCGCCAAGGGCCGCGTCATGGTGGATGCGGATCTGACTCCGGTGGCGCTGACCGGCGCAATCACGGCGGCGGGCGGCTCGCTTATCGAGGAGGCCGATCCCGTTCGCCTGCCGCGCGCGCGCAAGAACAAGGCGGAGCTTGCCGGCTCGGCAGCCGCTCATGTGCAGGACGGCGCGGCCATGGTCGAATATCTCTGCTGGCTGGACCGCCAGCAACCGGGCAGCGTCACCGAAATCGCCGCCGTCAAGGCGCTGGAGGCCGCTCGGTTCAAGGTGGGGCAGGGGCTGCAAAACCCGCTCAAGGACGTGTCTTTCGATACGATTTCAGGCGCCGGCGAACATGCCGCCATCATCCATTATCGCGTCAGCACCGATACCGACCGCACACTTGCGGACGGCGAGATGTTCCTCGTCGATTCCGGCGCGCAATATGTCAACGGCACCACGGATATTACCCGTACCGTTGCAATCGGCACGGTGCCGGAAGAGCAGAAGCGTTTCTTCACACTGGTGCTGAAAGGCATGATCGGCATCAGCACTGCACGGTTTCCGAAGGGAACGCGCGGTTGCGATCTCGATCCGCTGGCGCGCATTGCGCTCTGGAAGGCGGGAGCGGATTACGCCCATGGCACCGGCCACGGCGTCGGCTCTTATCTTTCGGTGCATGAGGGGCCGCAGCGCATTTCGCGGCTTTCGACACAGGAGCTTCTGCCCGGCATGATCCTGTCAAACGAGCCGGGTTATTACCGGCCCGGCGCTTTCGGCATCCGCATCGAGAACCTCATCTATGTACGCGAGGCGGAAGAGGTGGCCGGCGGCGACCAGCCGATGTTCTCCTTCGAAACGCTGACCTGGTGCCCCATCGACCGCAGGCTGGTCGTCGCTGCTCTCCTGACCGATGAAGAACTGGACTGGCTGAACGCCTATCACGCCGGGGTTCTGGAGAAGCTTTCTCCCTTGATCACCGACGAGGAGGTTAAGGCGTGGCTCGTTGCCGCGACGAAGCCATTGGAGCGGGTCGCTTAAAGCAGCCCGAAATGCCTGATGGCGATGACGATGGCCCAGCCGACGGCCAGCATCGTCAGGCCGGGAAAGCGCAGGCAGACCAGAAGCGCTGCCACCATGCCGATCTTCACCTCGTATCCGCCTTCGAAAAAGGCGGGTGCGACAAGCGTGGTCAAAACCGCTACGGGAACGGCGTTCAGTCCCGCCTCCATGCGCGGCGGGATGGATTTCATCCGCGTCATCAGCACATAACCGCCGATGCGGGTGAGATAAGTGGCGATGGCGGCGAGCGCGATCAGGATCAGCGTATCGGCGTGCAGCATGTCGCTCATGGCGTTTCCACCCCGCTTTCAGAATTCGCCGGGCCGTTCGGCTTCGGCGGATAGAGGACCGCGACGAGAATTCCGGCGACGGCGCCGAGGCTGACATGCCACGGCGAGCCGACGATGTGATAGGCAACCGTTGCGCCCACCGCGCTTGCCAGCATGACAGGGTAGAAATTCTCCCGCTGGCGGAAGCTCAAGACCATACCCATGAAATAGATCGGCAGCAGCACATCGAGACCGATGGCTTTTGGATCGCCGACCATATTGCCGAGCGATGCGCCGAGAATGGTCATGGCCAGCCACAGCACGTAGACCGGCGCTGCAAAGCCCATGTACCAGGAAAAGCCGACCGTGCCGGTATTTTCGTATTTCCTGACCGATTCGGCGAATTGCGGATCGACCAGCACGAAGAAGCCTGCGGCTTTTTGCAGGAAAGACCAGTTCGAGATCATCCGGGCAATGGCGGCCGAATAGAGGATATGGCGGAAATTGACGGCGAAAACGGATAGAACGATCAGCCAGGGGGCAACCTTCTGGCCGAACAATTCGATACCCACGAGCTGGCTCGCGCCCGCATAGACGGTGCCGCTCATGATCGTGGCCTCGGTGACGCTCAGCCCGTTATCGACTGCGACCGCGCCGAACAGCGCACCGAAGGGGGCGGCGGAGAGGGCGATCGGGAAACCGCTCTTCAATCCCTCGCGAAAATCTGCATTGAACATTTCTGGAAACTCCTTGCCCGCCGCTCTATCGCCGTCCCGCCCGGCTGGCAAACGAATTGCATGAATGGATCGATTGATTCCCTTGAAGCTTCCGTTACGGTAACGCCCCATATGGCCGGTGCCGGACGGATGGTTTCACCGCCTTCCTCCCGGACCCCTCAACAGTCAGACGATGGAAGATCGATGCTGGAAAAGCAGGAAAAGGCCGCCCTGGCCGCACGCATCCGGGACTATCTTGCCCGGGAGACCGAAGCCGAGATCGGCCATCTGCAGGCGGAAATCTTCGTGGATTTTCTGGCCGAGGAGCTGGGGCATGCATTTTATAATGAGGGGCTCAGGGATGCGCATGCCGCGATCCTGAGACGCCTTGAGGATGCAGCAGGCGATATCGACGTGCTGGAGAAGCCGAAGCCGCGCTAAACTAGTCCCGCAAGATGTCGCGGCTTTTGAGAATGGCCGCGCCTTTTTCCCGCATCGTCGCAATCGCGGCCTTGATGTCCTGCGGATCGATGCCACGGCTGGCATCTTCGATGAAACGGACATTCACACCGGGCAGCATGTCGAGGGCATCGAGCACCGAGAAACTGACGCAATAATCGGTGGCAAGGCCGCAGACGTCGAGTTGCGTGACACCCTGACGGCTCAGATAGTCGGCCAGTCCCGTCGTCGCGCCCTGATCATTGTCGCGAAAGGCGGAATAGCTGTCGACGGCGGGGTTTTCGCCCTTCTGCTGAATATAATCGAAGGCGTCCGTCTTGAGGTCGGGATGAAATTCCGCATCCGGCGTGCCCTGCACGCAATGGTCCGGCCACATCATCTGCGGCTTGCCGGAGAGTTCGCCCATGTCGAAGGGTTTCTTGCCGGGATGCTGGGAGGCGAAGCTGCCGTGATTTTCCGGGTGCCAGTCCTGCGAGGCGACGATGAGATCGTAGCCGCCATTGTCGATCAGGGCATTGGCGATGGGCACGACCCTGTCGCCATCGGCAACGGCCAGATTGCCGCCCGGGCAAAAACCGTTCTGGATATCGATGAGCAGCAGCGCCTTCATGATGTGCCTCCCTTTTCAGGGCAGGATGCCAAGCCGGCTTTAACGGATCAAGCCCCTTTCGACCTCTCCGGCAGGCACGGGTGTTTGGGCAGGGGGCTTGCCCTGTCGCAGTCCTGCCGCAATTGCAGCAAATTTCCGGCCAAGTCGGAATTTACCTGACAATGCGGCGACGGAAATTTTTAGGCCGATGACGACCCTTTGAGGGGCATTTCCCGGGAAGATGCAGTGCGGATGCACGCAGTCTCGGCGCAAGTCATTGTTTTGCCTTCGCCTTACAATGCGCAGACCTTAACGAATTATTTTTGCAGGGACTCGTAAACACTTTGGTTACCATAATTCGTCATGCTTCGAACCAGTCAGTTCCGAAACCGGCGTGGTGTTTGCCCGCCCTTCGGATGTCCCAAAATCCCTCCGGCGTCGGCCGGGTGTGCGTGAACGGTTCGAGTAACGAGTATCATGGCGTTTTCTGCTGCGGCCTATAATGGCGCCGGCCTTGCCGGTTCGTCTTCCGTCAAGAGAGGCAAATCCTTTGCGTTCGGCCGAATGTCCGCCCTTCTCGGCGGCGGCGCCTTTGCCGGCCTTTTCGCCTTCGCCGCCTTTGCCTCGCTGCACAGCATGGCCGCCGCTTCGCATGGTGTCGGGCAGTTTGAAAAGACACTGGTGACGCGATTCGCTTCCACTGAGACGGCAATTGCCCACGCGGCCGCGCGGGATATTCACGTGCGCAAGTTTTCTCGCCTGAGCGACCACAGCCATGGCCAGCAGAAGGCGGTTCGCCTCGCCGGCATCATGCCCGAGATCGGCGCGAAGGAATTCAGTGAGCGCTTCGGCGCGGCTGCCAATGCCAAGGGGCAGGCGACCGTGAAGCAGCTTGCCGCGCTCAAGCCGTCGGCGATCGTCGATTCGGCGCTGGGTCGCACCTCCGAGGTTGCCTATCAGAGCGCCGTTCCGCAGCACCCGGCATTTGAAGTGGCGCTGGCGCGGCCGCAGATCGAGGAAGAGGCAAGCAGCCTGCTGCCCGATGATGTGCCGCTGCCGAGCTTCCGTCCCGAGGTGGCGATGGCTCAGACGGTTGAGCCGTCACCGCGTCCCGCGACATCGTCCAAGACCGAGGGCCATGTTCCCGACGTCGCTTCGGCACCGGCTTTCGATGCGCCGGTTCCCCTTCGCGCGCCTGCGCCGCCGAAGCAGAGCACCGGCGCCATGCTCGCCTTTGCAAAACCTGACAATCCGATGCGTGAGCCGAGCAAGATGGATGCGGTTCCGTGGCCGGATCGCGGCAACGGCACGGCGATCTACGATATTTCCTCCGGCGTGGTGCACATGCCGAATGGCGAGAAGCTCGAAGCGCATTCCGGCATCGGCAAGATGCGCGACAACCCCGATTACGTGCATGTGAGAATGCGCGGTTCGACGCCGCCTTCCAGCTATCGTCTGACGATGCGCGAGGCGCGGTTCCATGGCGTCGAGGCCATTCGCCTGACGCCCGAAAACGGCGTCAACCCGCACGGCCGCGACGGTCTTCTGGCGCATACCTACATGCTGGCGAAACGCGGTGAATCGAATGGCTGCGTGGTGTTTCGGGATTACCCGCGCTTCCTTGCGGCCTTCAAGCGCGGCGAAGTCAAGCGCATGGTGGTGGTGCCGAAGTTGAACGGCAACCGGCCGACACTTGCAAGCAGCGGCGGTAAAAGCGGCGGCAAGACCCTGCTCGGCATGTTTTCGCGCGGCAGCGATTCCTGAGCTTTCCGCATTTTCCTGATGTAAAACCGCTGCGCACTTTTGCTGGAAATGCTCTAGCGACCGCGCCGCTGTGTCAGCACCATGCCGGCGAGGATAAGCAGAATGCCGAGTGCGCTTGCCCAGAGTTTCGGCGGATGATCGCCGAAAAGATCGAGAACCACGCCTGAAACCATCTGGCCGCTGATGACCAGAAGGGCGGTATTGACCGCACCGATGCGCGGAATGAGCCAGCTTCCCGAAGCGATGAAGACGACGCCGATCGGCCCGCCGATAAAGGCAAGCCAGGGCGCATCGGCGGCGCCCGGCGGAATGAGGCCGCCGACGATGAGGCCAATGACCGTCAGTACGGCAAAACCGACAATGTGGTTCCAGAACGATGCGATGAGCGGTGAGTTGGACAGGCTGAGACGGCCGTTGATCTGGCGGCTCAGCGCCACGAAGACGCCGCCGGTAAAGGCCATGGCGATCCAGACGATCATGCCGTTCTCCCGACAAGGATGATGAGTGCGCTGCCGCACAGGATCAGCGCCACCGCCGCCATGTCCCGCAGGTCCGGCTTTCTTTTGGGCAGGCCGAAGAGGCCGAAAAGATCCGCCAGGAGGCTGAAGATCACCTGTCCGCCAAGCCCGAGCGCAATGGTGCCGGAAAGCGCCAGCGGCGAATTGACGGCGGTGGAGGTGAGGATGACGATGGCCGCACCCACGACCCCGCCGCAATAGGCCCAGAGCGGCGCTTTCGGTTTTTCCGCTGCGCCCACTTCTTTCTTCGGGCGCATGATGGCGAGATAGATCAGCGCCGCCACCGTGCCGGTGCCATGCGCCGTCCAGGAGGAAAACAGCGCATTGCCGTAATGGGCAAGCTGACCGTTAAAATGCACCATCAATGTCAAAAGGCAGCCGCTGGCGAAGGCGGCGGCAAGATGCAGCGGGTTGAGGCGTGGATGCGTCGTGTCTGTCATGGCGGGCCGGAAAGCTGAAGATGGAGACGAGCTTTAGCCCATATGTGCCTGAAGCGGAATCGAATTGCGCCGGCTCACGGTTTTAGACGACATTATCCTGTGCGTTGCGGAACAAGCGATGCGGCCACGCATTATTCCACCATGAAGAAGACGACGCGCAAACCATTGAACCGGATGACGATTTTCGTCATTTCTATTTTCATTTTCGCAGCCGTGATCGCGGCGGTCTACCTCGTCGGCTTCACGCCCGGCGAAGTATAAGACGGATCGATCAACGACCGGCTGGGGCGGTTTTGCCTTTGCCGCGCTCCATCGCAACGGACACTTTGGCGACTGCGAAGCGAATGCCGCGCAGCAGGAACCGGCTGGTTTCCAGATAGGCGCGATAGGGCAAAACGGTGAAATAGCGCCAGCGCGGCAGGCGGTAGATGCGCAGATTGTTCTGGATCTGGCTTTCCCCATCCGCATCCTGCGTGGCGCAGAGCGGGTAGAGGAAGGCCGCCTTCAGCCCTGCGAGATATTCCAGATCGAATGCGATGTCATAAGCGAGCCGCATGGGGATCAGCTTCGATATCCATTTTCCGGCGCGGCGGTTGACGAGATAGGCTCCCGATCCTTTTTCCCGCGTGATGGCAATGGCGAGCGAGCGACCATTGGAAAGCTGGCGGAACGGGAATTTGCGGCCATTGCTGACGGTCGTGAGCCGCAGCAAATCCCAGTCGCCGCCATTCAGCACCGCCTCGTCGATGGCGTTGAGAAAATCATCGTCGAAGACCACGTCATCCTCGAGGATGAGTGCGATATCGGCATCGCCCGCCATGAATTTATTGGCGCAGGTGACATGGCTGAGATAGCAGCCGATTTCCGGCGGCGAGGTGCGGCGGCCATGCATGAGCATGTAGGAAATCTCGCTGAATTCCGGGATGGGGTAATTCAGTTCCCTGCCATTGACGCCGGGGACACGCTCCGCCTTGAGCCCCATGGCATCGAGGCGCGCGGTCATATCCGCGAGGCGTTTGGTGGCGCTGTCCATATTGATCAGGAAAACGGCGAGCCTGCGCTGGCTTTTCGGTAATATATGCAAAGCTGTCCTCGCCTGTTCCACTTCCCCATTGCAACTCCTTTATTGCAACGGCATGACGCGGGCTATGGAAAAAGCACCCTTCAGGCACTCATGGTTGCCGAATCAGACCTTTTCCACAAATCCGTCCAGCACGCGCTTCTGCCCGGCGCGGTCGAAGTCGATCGTCAGCTTGTTACCTTCGATGGCGGCGATGTTGCCATTGCCAAATTTGAGGTGGAAGACGCGGTCGCCAACAAAGAATTTCGATGGCGTGTCGGCGACGGATTTCGCCACCAGTTCGCCGTCGATCGTGCGGGTGCGCGGGCCGCTTTCGCCATAACCGATCCGTTCCACCGCATGGCCGGAGCGCGTGCCCCAATTGTCACGGGTGGCGTCGCTGCGGTTCTGCTGCGCGCGCTTCCAGCCGGGGGTGGAATAGTTGTTGGTGAAAGGATCGGCCTTGTCGAAACGCGACTGGCCGTAGCCCCCGCGTCCGCCATAACCGCCGTAACTGCTGTCGGACGCCGCGACATCCACATGGGCGGGCGGCAATTCATCGAGGAAACGCGAGGGCAGGGTGGATTGCCACAGCCCGTGAATGCGCCGGTTCGACACGAACCAGATATGGCAGAGCTTCTTGGCGCGGGTGATGCCAACGTAAGCGAGGCGGCGTTCTTCTTCCAGACCGGAGCGCCCGCCTTCGTCCAGCGCCCGCTGGTGCGGGAACAGGCCTTCTTCCCAGCCGGGCAGGAAGACGGTGTCGAATTCCAGACCCTTGGCGGAGTGCAGCGTCATGATGGAGACGGCATCGAGATTTTCGTTCTGCTCTGCATCCATGACGAGGGCGACGTGCTCGAGGAAGCCGCGCATGCTCTCGAAGGCCTCCATCGAGCGGATGAGTTCCTTCAGGTTCTCAAGCCGTCCGGGCGCTTCGGCCGTCTTGTCGGCCTGCCACATGGCGGTATAGCCGCTTTCGTCGAGAATCTGCTCGGCAAGCGTGGTGTGCTCGGTATTTTCCAAGAGGCCCTGCCAGCGGCGAAAATTCTGCACCACATCGAATAGCGCCTTACGCGCCTGTGGCTTCAGTTCGTCGGTTTCGATGAGGTCAGCTGCTGCCGCCAGCATGGGAATATCGCGGGCGCGGGCATAGGCATGTAGGGCGCTTTTGGTGGTTTCGCCAATGCTACGCTTGGGCGTGTTGACGATACGTTCGAAAGCCAGGTCATCGGCTGGTTGGCAGACAACGCGAAAATAAGCCATGGCGTCGCGGATTTCGAGGCGCTCATAAAAGCGCGGGCCGCCGATGACGCGGTAATTGAGGCCAAGCGTCACGAAACGGTCTTCGAACTCGCGCATCTGGAAGGAGGCGCGAACGAGGATCGCCATGTCGTTCAGATTATGGTTCTTGCGCTGAAGCTGTTCGATTTCCTCGCCGACCGCGCGGGCTTCCTCCTCGGAATCCCAGGCGGCATGCACCACGACCTTTTCGTCATCCGGGCTGCTGCGTTCGGTGAAGAGCGTCTTACCGAGACGGCCCTCATTATGGGCGATCAGATGGCCGGCCGCGCCGAGAATATGCTCGGTGGAGCGGTAGTTGCGCTCGAGCTTGATGACCTTGGCGCCGGGGAAATCCTTGTCGAAGCGGAGGATATTGTCCACTTCCGCACCGCGCCAGCCATAGATCGACTGGTCGTCGTCACCCACGCAACAGACGTTCTGCGGTTCGCCCTTGGCGCGTTGGGCAAGCAGCCTCAGCCACATATATTGCGCCGTATTGGTGTCCTGATATTCGTCCACCAGAATGTAACGGAACTTCTGGTGATACTCCTTCAGAATATCGGTGTGGCGGCGGAAGATGCTGATCGGATGCATCAGAAGGTCGCCGAAATCGCAGGCGTTCAGCGTTTTCAGGCGGTTCTGATAGGCGGTGTAAAGTTCGCGGCCCTTGCCATTGGCGAAAGCGCGGCTGTCACCCTCCGGAATGTCCAGCGGCGTCAGGCCCTTGTTTTTCCAGCCGTCGATCATGCCGGCGAACTGCTTCGCCGGCCAGCGCTTGTCGTCCAGCCCTTCGGCCTGAATGAGCTGCTTGATCAGCCGCACCACGTCATCGGTATCGAGAATGGTGAAGTCCGATTTCAGGCCGACGAGTTCGGCATGGCGGCGCAAAAGCTTGACGCCGATGGAGTGGAAGGTGCCGAGCCAGGGCATGCCCTCGACAGCGCCGCCGACGAGAACGCCGATACGCTCCTTCATCTCGCGGGCAGCCTTGTTGGTGAAGGTCACGGCAAGAATCTGGCTTGGATAGGCGCGGCCGGTGGCCAGAATATGGGCGATGCGGGTGGTCAGAACGCGGGTCTTGCCGGTGCCGGCGCCGGCGAGCACGAGAACTGGTCCGTCCAGCGTTTCCACGGCATCGCGCTGTTCCGGGTTGAGGCCGGAAAGATAGTCGGGCGCAGCACGCGTCTGATCGCGCGCCGCCATGGCGCGGGCGGCAATGCCAAGCCCGCCGCCGCTTTCCGCACCGGCATTGTTCGTTGCCCTGCGCGGTGCGGCGGGTTCCTCATCGAAGAACGGCATATCGTCAAAACTGTTGCTCATGCGGCCCAATGTAGTGATTCGGGATATAAAGGCCAGAACCGTGTTCTGCTTTTATTCCGGTATCAACCGTCAAAACGCCCATTCCAAGGCATTTTTTTCGTTCATGTCTGCCTGTCGGCGTCGAAAGCGGGGTCAACGGGCACTTGCAACGCCACCGCAAGCTGGTTGGTCTTGGCGGCAAGCGCGATGACGCGCAGCAAATCGGCATGTTGTTCGGTGGTCATGCCCTTGGCTTTTGCTGCTGCCGTGTGGGAATGGGCGCAATAGGAGCAGCCATTGGTGACGGAAACGGCGATATAGAGCATTTCCTTCACCACGGGATCGAGCGCCGAAGGTGTCGCCATCACCGCCTTGACCTCACCCCATGTCTGTTCAAGCAGATCGGCATCGAAGGCGAGGTAGAGCCACATATTGTTGATGAAATCCGATTTGCGGGTGGCGCGGATGTCATCGAACACCGCCTTGACGCGCGGGTCGGTTTCCGGGTTTTCGGTCTTCGTCACGGTGCTCATGGCTCCCTCCGGTTATGGCGTATCGAGGGCGCAGATTAGCCCAATGGCGAATATTTGCGACAGGAATGCACGGATGGATTGCGGATTGGCTGCTTCTGGCGGCAATTGCGCCCAAATTACAATTACGTAAGGAACGGATTTGTGCGTTGCCTTGCCTCAGCCAAGCAGGAATACTGCATCTGTCCCGGAACGCAGATTTTCGGGAATGCTTTATGCTGCGCGGATCAACCGGAGAAATATATGCGGGTCTGGAAACAGGTGGGTGTCAGTGTTGCCGTGGTGGGAGCGGGGCTCTGTCTCTGGGGCTTCTATTCGCCCGAAGCCCGCAATGTGCTCGCCAGCATGGGGCTTGGCAAAACGCCTGCCAGCGCCGTCGAGGTTGCCGCCGCTACGCCCGGTTCGGGTCAAAACGCCGGCGGTGCGCGCCGCAACGGCAACGCCACACTGGTGGTGACGGCCCCGGTGAAGAAAGGCACGGTCAATGACCGGCTGAACGCCATCGGTAATGGCGAGGCGATCCAGTCGGTTGTCGTCATGCCGCAGGCTTCCGGCACGCTTTCTGAAATTCGCACGTCGTCCGGCGCTCGTGTCGTGAAGGGGCAGGTGCTGGCGCGGCTCGACGATGAAGAGCAGGTGATCGAGCGCGACAAGGCGCAGGTGGCGCTGCGCAGCGCCGTTGAAAAATCCAATTCCTACAAGAACCTGAAATCCGTCTCCCGCCTCGATGTGCTGGATGCGCAGATTGCCGAGGAAGCCGCCAAGCTTGCGCTGAGCACGGCCGAACTCAATCTCAAGCGGCGCGACATCGTTGCGCCGATAGAGGGTGTGGCGGGTATCGTCGCCGCCAATATCGGCGATAACGTCACCACGCAATCAACCATCGTCAGCATCGATGATCGTTCAGAAATTCTCGTCAATTTCTGGGCTCCCGAGCGGTTCGCAACCGCGATCAAGGTCGGCATGCCGGTGGAGGCGACGTCCATTTCCCGGCCGGGTGAGACCTTCAAGGGCGAGATCGAGGCCGTCGACAACCGCGTCGATGAGGCAAGCCGCACGATCCGTATCCGGGCGAAATTCGGCAATGAGAAGGACGAGTTGAGGGCGGGCATGTCCTTCGGCGTCACCATGCGTTTTGCCGGGGAAACCTATGCCTCGGTCGATCCACTCGCCGTGCAGTGGGATGCGGAAGGCTCTTACGTCTGGCGCGTGGCCGACAATAAATCGAACAAAGTGCGGGTGCAGATCGTGCAGCGCAATCCCGATGCCGTTCTCGTCAAGGCGGAGCTGGCGGATGGCGAACCTGTCGTGATAGAGGGCCTTCAGCGTGTGAGGGAAGGCGGCGCGGTCCGCGTTGGCAACCAGCCGAAGCCTGAAGAGGTTGCCAGCCAATGACGACGCAGCCACCCTCCGGGCAGGATTCCAAGCTCGCCTTTACGGCATTGTTCGTGCGCCGGCCGATTCTGGCGGCGGTTCTCAACACGCTGCTGGTCGTTGCCGGCCTTGCAGCGCTGGTGGGCGTTGAAGTGCGTGAACTGCCTGACGTCGACCGGCCGACGATCAGCGTCAGGACCACCTATGAGGGGGCGGCGCCCGAAACCATCGATCAGGAAGTGACGCAAACCATCGAAGGTGCGGTGGCGCGGGTCAGCGGCGTCAAGTCCATCTCGTCCAACTCGCAATTCGGCACCAGCCGCGTGACGCTGGAATTCGGCGACAATGTCGATCTGGCGGTTGCCGCCAACGATGTGCGCGACGCCATCGGCCGCGTCACCAACCAGTTGCCTGACGATGCCGACGAGCCGCAGATCATCAAGGCGGATTCCGACAGCCAGCCGATCATGCGCCTTGCCGTCACTTCCTCCACGCTCAGCATGGAAGACCTGACCAAGCTGGTGGATGACGAGATCATCGACCGTCTGGCTGCCGTCGACGGCGTGGCCGATGTGGAGCTTTACGGCGATCAGGAAAAGGTTTTCCGGGTCGATCTCAATCAGGCGGCATTGGCGAGCCGTGGTCTGACGGTGACCGACGTTTCAAACGCGCTTGCCAGCGCAGCCCTCGACGTGCCGGCGGGGTCGCTGAAAAGCACGACGCAGGACATCGTCGTGCGTGCCACGGCCAGCCTGACGAAGCCCGAAGATTTCTCCAACCTTCTCATCAAGAACAATATCCGCCTCAGGGACGTCGCGACCGTCATGCTGGGCGCGGATGATGAATCCACCTCGCTGCGCTCCAACGGCGTGCAGGGTGTCGGTCTCGGTGTCATCCGGCAGGCGCAGTCGAACACGCTCAGCATCTCGACCGGCGTGAAGGCCGCCGTCGACGCCATGTCGGCCAATCTGCCCGAAGGTACGCGTATCGTCGTCACCAGTGACGATGCCGTCTTCATCGAAGGCGCGCTGCATGAGGTCGAGCTGGCGCTCGGTCTCTCGGCGATCATCGTCGTCGTCGTGCTTTATCTCTTCCTGCGCGACTGGCGTGCGACCCTCATTCCGGCAATCACCATGCCGGTGGCGCTTATCGGCACCATTGTCGCCATCTATATGGTCGGCTTCTCGGTCAATATTCTGACGCTGCTTGCCATCGTTCTGGCGACCGGTCTCGTGGTTGATGACGCCATCGTCGTGCTGGAAAATATCGTGCGCCGACGGGCGGAAGGCATGGGGCCGCGCGCCGCTGCCGTTCTCGGCACGCAGGAAGTCTTTTTCGCGGTCATCGCGACGACGGCGACGCTTGCCGCCGTCTTCATTCCGCTCTCCTTCCTGCCGGGCCAGCTTGGCGGCCTGTTCCGCGAATTCGGTTTCGTGCTGGCCTTCGCGGTGGGCTTGTCCTCCATCGTGGCGCTGACGCTCTGCCCGATGCTCGCCTCGCGTATGCTGAAGGAGGGGTTGAAGGAGCCGACGGGGCCGCTTGCCTGGTTCGGCAATGTCTTTGCCTCCACCTACAAAACGACACTTTCCGCCTGCCTCAACAATCCGCTGATCGTCATCGTCGTGGCGCTGATCTTTTCCGGCCTGTCGTGGATCGCCTTCGGCATGATCCAGAACGAGTTGACGCCGCGCGAGGACCGCGCCTCGATCATGATGCGGGTCACCGCGCCGCAGGGCGTCAGCCTCGAATATACCCGCGACCAGTTGCAGCGGATCGAAGAAAACCTGCAGCCGCTGCGCGACAGCGGTGAAATCCGCAATATTTACTCCATCACCGGCATGAACGGCTCGTCCAATACCGGTTTCATGGTGCTGACGCTTGCGCCCTGGGCCGACCGTGAGCGCACGCAGAACCAGATTGCCGCCGATGTCACCTCCGCCGCCAACAGGGTGCCGGCACTGCGCGGCAATGCAATGCAGCCGAACAGCCTCCGAATTCGCGGTGCCGGTAACGGCCTGCAGATGGCGATGGTTGGCAGCAACTATGCGGCGCTGACCGAGGCGACGCAGAAATTGCTGCTTTCCATGGAGGAAAGCGGCCTGTTCGATACGCCGCGTTTCGACAATGAACCCAATCAGGCGCAAATCTCCGTCTCCATCGACCGCGAGCGTGCGTCGGATCTCGGCATCGATATCACCGGCCTGTCGCGCGCCATGCAGTCGCTGCTGGAAGGGCGCTCGATTGTCGACGTCTTCGTGGATGGCGATGCGATCCCGGTGCGGCTCCTGTCCTCCACCCGGCCGATCAACGATCCGACCGATCTGGAAAACGTCTTCCTGAAGACGGGCGACGGCAAGATCGTGCCGATGTCGGTCATCGCCACGCTGAAGGAAAATGCGGTTGCGCCGCAGCTCAACCGCGAGCAGCAGCTTCCCTCCGTCGGCTTTACCGCCAATCTCAAGGACGGCGTTTCGCTGGGTGAGGCGCTGCAAAAGGTGAATGAGCTTTCGCAATCCGTCATGCCGGCCGGCGCACGCCTGCTGCCGCTGGGCGAAGCGGCGACGCTCGAGGAAAATTCGAGCGGCATGTTGCTGACCTTCGGTTTTGCCATCGCCATCATCTTCCTCGTGCTTGCTGCGCAGTTCGAAAGCGTGCTGAGCTCGGTCATCATCATGACGACGGTGCCGCTAGGCCTTGCCTGCGCGGTCATCGCGCTGCTCGTTACCGGTTCAAGCCTCAACGTCTATAGCCAGATCGGGCTTGTGTTGCTTGTCGGGGTGATGGCCAAGAACGGTATTCTCATCGTGGAATTCGCCAATCATCTGCGCGATCAGGGCGCAACCGTGCGGGAAGCCATTGAAAAGGCTACCAGCATTCGTCTGCGCCCTGTCATGATGACGATGATTGCGACCATTCTCGGCGGTGTGCCGCTGGTGCTGGCGCAGGGTGCGGGCGCGGAGGCGCGCATCGCGCTCGGCTGGGTCATCGTCGGCGGCCTCGGTTTTGCGACGCTGGTGACGCTTTACATCACGCCGGTCTCCTACCTGCTGATCGCCCGCTTCGCGAAACCGCAGGCGGATGAGGAAATCCGTCTTCACCGCGAGCTTGAACTTGCCGCCCGCCGCAAGGCGCTGGAAGAGGACAAGCCGCTGCTGGCGGCGGAATAAAAACGGTTGCCGCGAAACAGTGTTTGGCGCAATCGCGATGCTGGACAAAGCGTTAACCTTATCCCATACCACCTGACGGAATTTCGTAACGGATCGAATCCTTTACGGGCAGATGTTGCGGTGGAGACGGACGATGGCGCTGAAAGATGTGGTGGCGGGAAAGCGGAACGAAGAGGGCATCGCGTCGGCACTCGCGGTGCTGAAGGAACAGCTTGGCGACAGGCTCCAGACTGGACAGGCGTTTCGCGAACAGCACGGCCACAGCACCACCTATCTGACGCTGCAGGCGCCTGACGGCGTCGTTTTCGCCGAGAGTGCGGACGATGTGAAGGCCGTGGTAAAGGTCTGCGCGCAATACAAGGTGCCGGTCATTCCCTTCGGAACGGGGTCTTCGCTGGAAGGGCAGGTGAATGCTCCGAATGGCGGAATCTGCATCGATTTCAGCCGGATGAATCGCATCATTGAGGTGAATGCCGAAGATCTTGACGTGACGGTGGAGCCTGGCGTGACGCGCGAGGACCTCAATGTCTATCTGCGCGATACCGGCCTGTTCTTCCCCATCGATCCCGGCGCCAATGCCTCCATCGGCGGCATGGCCTCGACGCGGGCTTCAGGCACCAATGCCGTGCGCTACGGCACGATGAAGGACAATGTGCTGGCCGTCACGGCTGTCGTCGCCAATGGCGAGGAAATCCGCACCGCCCGCCGCGCCCGCAAATCATCTGCGGGTTACGATCTGACGCGGCTTTTCGTGGGTGCCGAGGGGACGCTGGGCGTCATCACTTCCGTTACGCTGCGGCTTCAGGGTATTCCGGAAAAGATCGCCGGCGGGGTCTGCACTTTCGACAGCATCAAGGCGGCCTGCGATGCCGTCATCATGACGATCCAGATGGGGGTTCCGGTCGCCCGCATCGAATTGCTGGACGAAGTGCAGGTGCGGGCCTGCAACGCCTATTCTGGTCTGAACTACGCCGAGAAACCGACACTCTTTGTGGAGTTCCACGGCACCGAGGAAACGGCGGCGCTGCAATCACAGCAGTTCGCCGAGATCGCCGCCGAATGCGGCGGCGTCGACTTCCGCTGGACGAGCGACGCTGCCGAGCGCAACAAGCTCTGGAAGGCGCGGCACGATGCCTACTGGGCTTCCCGCGCGCTCGCGCCGCATCTCGACGGGCTTTCCACCGATGTCTGCGTGCCGATTTCGCGGCTCGCGGATTGCGTGGTGGAAACGCAGCGGGATATTCAGGAAAACGGATTTCTGGCACCCATCGTGGGCCATGCGGGCGACGGGAACTTCCACGTCCTTATTCTGTTCGATGGCAAGGACGCGGAAAGTGTGGCGAAAACCGAAGCCTTCGTCGCCCGTCTCAACCGCCGCGCCATCGCCATGGACGGCACCTGCACCGGTGAACACGGCATCGGCCAGGGCAAGATGAGTTTCCTCGCCGAAGAGGCCGGCAATGCACTGGATCTCATGCGCGCCATCAAAACGTCGCTCGATCCCGATAACATCTTCAATCCGGGCAAGTTGTTCCGGCTTGTCTGATCATTCTCATATTTGATTGGTACAAAAGGCTGCTTGCCGTTAAGGCAGAAAAGAATAGGTTTGCAGCGTTCGCGAAGGGAGATGCAGGTCAGTGCTCGGACGTATTCTGGTTTTTCTGGGCGGACTGCTGGCCGTGGTGCTGTTTTCGGCACTGCTTATTCCCTATTTCGTCGACTGGACGGATTTCCGCCGCGATTTCGAGGATCAGGCAAGCCGTATTCTCGGCAAGAAGGTGGTGGTGCATGGCCGCGTCGAAGCCCGTATCTTGCCTTTTCCTTCGGTAACATTGCATGATGTGCGCGCCGGAACGGATGCGGATGGATCGCCGCTCATTCAGGTCGCGCGTTTTTCCATGGATGCCGAGCTTGCGCCTTTCCTCTCGGGCGAGGCGCGTATCTTCGACATGCGCATCGAGGAACCCAAGGCCAAGATAAGGCTGCTTAAGGACGGCACGCTGGACTGGATGCGTGGCAGCCGGGCGGAAATTCCCGCCCGCACCGTGGTTCTGGAAAGCGTACAGATCGAAGGCGGGCAGATCGAATTCATCGATGAGCAATCCGGCCGCAACCGTGTCGTGACCGGTCTCAATGCCGACATGTCCGCCAATTCGCTGGCCGGGCCATGGAAGGCGGAGGGACGCGCCGCCGTCGACGGACATCCGGGCTCCTTCTCGCTCTCCAGCAGCGAGCCGGATTATGCCGCCGGCCGCATGGGGCTGAGGATGCGGCTGGTGCCGGACGAACACCCGGTCGAGGTCGATCTCGATGGCGCAATTGCCGCAACGGCGGGAAAGCCGGCCTATAGCGGTTCTTTCTCCTTCAGTTTCCGCGAAGACGAAAAGCAGAAGCAGCAGGCCGGACAATCGCTGTTTTCCTCGCCCCGCACCCGCGGCAGCTTTGAACTCACCAATGAAAGCGTGCGCATACCGAGCTACCGAATGGAGCTCGGCGGCAGCGAAAATCCCTATGTCGTGACAGGGGAAGCGACGCTTGATACCGGCGCCAAGCCGGAATTCCTGCTGACGGCCGATGGCCAGCAGATCGATGTCGCTCGCTTTGCGCCGCCCGTCGTGCAGGCTGGCAAGACCTCGCGCCAGCCCACCGCCTCGGTGCGCCAGCGTATCGAGGCCTTTGCGGCCATGGTGGCCCGCATTCCGGTGCCGCCGGTGCCGGGCAAGGCCAGCATCAGCCTTCCGGCGCTCGTTTCCGATGATACGACCATTCGCGACATCAGGCTGGATGTGCGCCCTGAAGGCAGCGGCTGGCAGGTGGTGAATGCGGTTGCGACCCTGCCGGGCCGGACGCAGCTCGAAGCCAAGGGGTCGCTGACGCTTCTCGGCGGCCCTGCCTTCAACGGCAATCTGCTTCTCGCTTCCAATCAGCCCTCGGGTCTGGCGAACTGGCTTTCCGGTTCCGTCGATCCGGCGATCCGCCAGCTCAATGCCGCCGGTTTTTCCGCCGATGTCTCGCTGACGACGCTCAACCAGCGTTTCGACAATCTGGAGCTTGCAGTCGGCGATGCGTCGCTGAAGGGGGAGCTGGAGCGGCGCTCCGACGGCAAGACTTCCAATCTTTCCATCGATCTTGCCGGCAATGAAATCGATCTCGATGCGCTGAAGGCGCTCGGCAGTCTGGCGCTTGGCGATCAGGTCGGCAGTTCCGTGCTCGACCACCGCATTGCCGCGAAATTCAAGGCCGACCGGTTCAACATGGCCGGTGTGACCGCCAATCATGTCGAGACCGCCTTCACCATGGCGGGCGGCGTTCTCTCGCTGGAGAACATGACGGCCGGAGACATCGCCGGTGCGGAAGTCAGGGCAAGGGGTGAGCTGCAGGGTTCGCTGCTGAAATATGCGGGCAAGGGCACGGTGAACCTGCATGCGGCGGATATGCAGCCGTTCTTCACCATGCTGCAGCAGAAGTTGCCGAACCATCCATTCCTCAGCCGTCTGGCGGCGAGTGCGCCGTGGTACGCCAATTCCGACCTGGCAATGGACGTTTCCGTCAATAGCGAAAATGGCGGCGCCAATGTCGCCGTTTCCGGCACGGTCAATGGCAGCCGGCTGTCGGCCGTGGCCAAGATGCCGGATTTCCTGTCGATCACCGATGATACCGCCATGTCGCTGGAAGCGGTTCTGAAAAACCAGTCGACGGCCATCCTGTTCGGGCAGGCGGGGCTCGATCCGCTGCCCTTTGATGCGGATGGCGAGGGCCTTTTGTCCATCAAGCTCAACGGCACGCTCGGCTCGCCCGCCCAAACGGAACTGCGCTTCTCGACGGAGCGCACGCATTTTTCGATGAACGGTTCCTTTGCCGTTTCATCCGCCAATTTCGGTGAGGGCAGCGCCGACGTGGCGCTCGAAAGCGCCGACATCGAGCCCTATCTCATCATGAATGCCGTCGGTCTGCCGCAGCTTGGCGGCGGCATGGCGTTGAAGGCCAACGCGAAAGTGGCGGTGGATGGGCAGAAGATCGCGCTTTCCTCGATAGGCGGGCAGGCGGGCGGAAATCCGTTCTCGGGTAATCTGACCTTCCAGCGCGCCGCGCCCTATCCCGTCACCGGCGATCTTGCGGTCAGAACCGCCGATCTCGCCTGGCTGGGTGATGCGATCTATGGGCCGGTGATCGATCCGGAAACCGGGGCGCTCAACGCCAAGCCTCTGGCCATGGCCGCCTTCCCGCAGCTCAAGGCTTCGCTTGCCTTGAAAGCGGAGAGCTTCGAGGCCGGCACTTTCGGCACGGTCACGGGTGTTTCGGCCAAGGTCACGCATGATGCGGGCAGCCTCTCTCTCGACGAAGTTACCGGCACCTTCATGGGCGGCAAACTCACGGGACGGCTCGCCATGTCGACGGGCGAGGGGGCGGGCATTTTCCGCACCAAGATCGCGGTGACCGACGCCAATCCGGAGCCGATCCTGTGGGCGAATGCCAACGGGCCGGTTGCGGCAGGCCGGGTCGCCATCGACCTGACGGCCGAATCGACCGGCAAGAGCGTCGGTGAAATGCTGAAATCGGCAGGCGGCTCGGGTGAAATCCGGGTCGGTGGGCTGGTGCTGAAGGGGTTAAATCCCGGTACCCTGCCGCCGATCCTGCAGGCGGCCGATGGCTTGCAGCAGCCGATCGACGCGCCCAAGGTGCGGCCGCTGGTGGACCAGAGCCTGTGGCAGGGTGAAATCGGTCTAGGCGATGTGGCCTTGCCGTTCTCGCTGAATGGCGGCGCGCTTCATTTCAAGAATTTGCGTGCGGGGATCGATCCGGTAACGCTGACGGCCGATGCAACGGTTGATCTTGCGGCTTCGACGGTGAACGGCGATCTCGATCTCATGTTCAATCCCGGCACCGAAACGGTTGCGGGGGCCGAGCCTTCGGTGCGCCTGAATTATAACGGTCCGCTTGCCGCGCCGGCTTTGACGACCGACGTTTCGGCGCTCAGCAATTACCTGTCGCTCCGGGCTTTCGAAAAGGAACGCCGTCGAGTGGAGGCCATGCAGGCCAGCGTTCTCGAAAAGCAGCGCCTGCGCCGCGAAGTGGCGCTTTATCGCTCGCAGGCGGCCGAGCGGCAGGCCGAGAAGGAACGGGCGGAGGCGGAAGCCAAGGCCAAGGCCGAAGAAGAGGCGCGTTTGAAGGCGGCAGCCGAAGAACGTCTGCGTCAGGAAAAGGAACAGCAGGAGCGGTTGCAGCAGCAACAGCAACAGCAACAGCAGGAACAGGGGCAACAGCCGACGCCCGAGCGGCAATCCGCGCCGGTTCTGGTGGTGCCTCCGACGGAAAATGCCATCCGGCAACTGGCGCCGGAAAATGCTCCCGCGACGCCGTGAGCTTGCGGGCAGGGGAGGGCTGATCGGCCTTCATATTGCGAAAGTGGGAAACCTGTCCCGGAACGTTGCATCATCCTCGAGCATGAGTCTAGAATCTCACGGTAAACTCGTTCCCTGATGGCGGAAACCCGGGAACGCTTTGCGGTGGATGTGAGGGATGGCAAAGGTCTGGAAACAGTATTTGAAAGCAAGGCTACGCAATACGGGAAATGCCTTGCAGCGCAGACTAGGCCGCCAATGTTTAATGAATGCTTTCACGGCGTTACGAGTTTTTGGCAGTAATTTTTGTAGTCCGGGGGACAAATCCGGATAGAGGCATCCACCTTTACTGACGCCGGGAAAACCTCAGCGGGTTTTCAGCCAGTTCAGCACATAAACCCGCAGTGACGAGGACAGATTGCTGTCGGCGGAGCGGTTGTCGTCTATTTCGGCAAGCAGGGCCGCGAAACTGATCTTGCGTCTTTCCGCAATGGTTTTCAGCTCGTCCCAGAAGGCATCCTCGAGTGAAATGCTGGTGCGGTGGCCGTGCAACGTCGCGGAGTGCTTGCGGATCATCAGATCGGTCTCCGGTGAAACCGGTTGGAGGTCTGAATCATGTCTCCCCGGCAAGTCCCTGTTTTGCGATTCTTTTCCGATAGTCCCGAAATCCGCGGCGTCCGGCTGGCCCGTCAGTCTTTGCCGGTCCCGTCATCGTTTTTTTCGAGCCGCCCCTGATCGAGCGCCTTTTCGGCCTTTTCGTTCAGGGCCGAGGTAAGATTTTTTTCGGTCTTGGTGCGGCCGAAGGACAGGCGGTTCTGTTCCGCCTGCTTTTCTTTTTCGCTACGGGCTTTCTGTTTGCGAAACTGACGCAGATTGACGATATCGGCCGCCATGGGGATATGTCTCCTCGGGTTTCGTAAGCGCTGCGTAAAAGCCGTTATTGCTTCTTGCGGAAGGCATCCAGCGAAACGACCGAGCCTTCCTTCTTTTCCTCTCCGGATTTGGGCGTCTCGGAAGCGGCAGCGGGCTTGGCCTCATGGGAAACGGGATAAGCGGTGATCTCTGCGTCTTCGATTTCTTCCTCTTCGGCCAGAGGCACGTCGAATTCGAGCTCGAAATTGACGGAAGGATCGTAGAAACCGCGAATGGCGTTATAGGGGATCACCAGCTTTTCCGGCGTATCCGAGAAGGACAAGCCGATTTCGAAGCCGGTTTCGGTTACTTTCAGGTCCCAGAACTGATGCTGGATAACGATGGTCATCTGCTCGGCATATTTCGCCTTGAGGTGCTGGGAAATCCGCACGCCCGGCGCGCCGGTCAGGAAGGTGATGAAAAAGTGGTGGTCGCCGGGCAGACGACCGGTTGCGGCCACTTCACCCAAAACCTTACGAATAACGCCGCGAAGGGCATCCTGTGCGAGAATGTCGTAACGGATATGATCCTGCCCCATGCGGTCCTGTCTTTCCCTTATTCGAACGTCTTTTAATGCACGGCGCGGCTTGCGCGCCAAGGACGCTGTAACACTTTGAATCTTCGCGTAATCCTTGAGCCGGGATCATTTCCGATCCTGACGCTCACGCGTTGACCAAGTATACGCAATGTCCTGAACGGCAGCAACGGAAAAGCCGATGCCGATTGCGAGTCAGCTATCATATAACCAATTCAGGCAAAATGGAGAAGGTGGAGGTTTCTGTTGCCAGGTACCTCCGAACCCCGCCTCACGGGGCTAGCCGTGAGGACTTTAGAGCGGAATTCCCGCACCGCCATTAGGCAGCGAGAGCATATTCCTTAGCGTTGTTGTCGTTTGCAACTACACTTGTGACCCGATAACGGCGGTATCATGCCGAGCAAAAGTTCGATCTTTACGCCCTTGTCGATCCTATTTCGCCCCCATCAAAAGCCGGCCTTCGTTTCATGAAAGTCCGCCGGTTTTTGGTGGAGGCGCCGGGTACCGCCCCCGGGTCCAATAGGTTTATTACACCGACCGTTTATCGCCATAGCCGGGTTGCCCCGGCAAGGCTCATATAGGCGTTTCGACCGCCTGAGAAAAGGGGGGTGATGACAATTCCATGAAAAGGTTTCGTGATTGCGGCCCGCACTTTAGACAATTCTTGACGACGAGGGATTGCTGTCCCATTGTCCATGCAACCGGTCATCAGAAGCAACACCGGGCCGGGGACACACGAAGGAGTGGACATGACTGACTATCTCGCAGATGTGAAGAAATACGACGCAGCAGCCGACGAAGCGGTGGTCGGCAAGATCGTCAAACATCTCGGCATCGCCCTGCGCAACCGGGATTCCTCGCTGGTGTCCGCTTCCGATCCGGAAGAGCTTGCACGTGTGAAGGCGAGCTGGTGCGGCAAGAAGCTCGGCGTGACCGACGGTACCGCCGATCAGGCAATCGATGCCGTTGCCAAGGCCATGGCTGCGGACCGCTCCAAATCGCGCGTGACCTTTTATTATCTGGTCGCCAAGGAACTGGGCAAGCTCCAGTCGCTTTGATTTAACGGGGATAAGCCCGTATTAGATGATTGGTTCTGCCGCCCTGTGCTATTATATTGCCCTGATATCAGGGAATCGGCGGCAGAACGCATGAAACAATATCTCGATCTTCTCCGGCATGTGATGGAAACCGGCTCCGACCGCGGAGACCGCACCGGTACGGGCACGCGCTCGGTGTTCGGTTACCAGATGCGTTTCGACCTTTCCGAAGGCTTTCCGGTTCTCACCACCAAGAAGCTGCATCTGCGCTCCATCATTCATGAACTGCTGTGGTTCCTGAAGGGCGATACCAATATCGCCTATCTCAAGGAAAACGGCGTTTCCATCTGGGATGAGTGGGCCGACGAGAACGGCGATCTCGGTCCGGTCTATGGTGCGCAGTGGCGCTCGTGGCCCGCACCGGACGGTCGCCATGTCGACCAGATCGCGCTTTTGATCGAGGGCCTGAAAACCAATCCGAACTCCCGCCGTCACATCGTTTCGGCCTGGAACCCGGCGCTGGTGGACGAGATGGCGCTGCCGCCCTGCCATTGCCTGTTCCAGTTCTATGTTTCCGATGGAAAGCTGTCCTGCCAGCTCTATCAGCGCTCGGCCGACATTTTCCTCGGCGTGCCGTTCAACATCGCCTCCTATGCGCTGCTGACGTTGATGGTGGCGCAGGTCACCGGCCTGAAGCCGGGCGATTTCGTCCATACGCTCGGCGATGCGCATATCTATGCCAATCATTTCGAGCAGGCGAAGCTGCAGATGACCCGCACGCCCAAGGCCCTGCCGACGATGCGCCTCAACCCGGATGTGAAGGACCTTTTCGCCTTTAAGTTCGAAGACTTTACGCTGGAAAACTACGAGGCCGATTCAAGCATCAAGGCGCCGATCGCGGTATGAGCGAGCCGCGTGTCACCATCATCGTCGCGGTGTCCGAAAACGGCGTCATCGGCCGCGACCTCGACATGCCGTGGAAACTCTCCACTGACCTCAAACGCTTCAAGGCGATGACGATGGGCAAACCGCTCATCATGGGCCGCAAGACATTTTTATCCGTCGGCGAGCGTCCATTGCCGGGCCGCCCGCATATAATCGTCAGCCGCAATGCCGATTACCGGCCGCAAGGCGTGGATGTCGTCTCCTCGCTGGAGGAGGCTTTGAAGCTCGCCGCAAGCAAGGCTGCGGAACTGGGTGTGAATGAGGTCTTCGTGGCCGGTGGCGGCGAGATTTACCGTCAGGCCATGCCCTTCGCCGATCAACTTTCCGTCACCCATGTCGCGGTAAAGCTCGATGGCGACACTTTTTTTCCGGAAATCGATCCTGCCGTTTTTGAGAAAACCGAGGAAATCCCTGCTCCCGCAGGGGAAAAGGACAATTATCCGGTTCTGTTTACCACTTATGTGCGAAGAGCCGCGTCAAAGTGAACTATTTACCCTGATTGGGTATTTAGTTACCACCTCTGCGTTGAAACGGACGCTTCTCCTTCCTATAACGGGTCGATATTCCCGCCGCACGCGAGCAATCGCTTTCGAACGGAACCGGGAGAGGCTTTTATAAAGAGGTATTGATGCCCTGGAGCAATCAGAATGGCGGCGGCGGCCCTTGGGGCGGCGGCGGTGGAGGAAACAACCAGGGCGGCGGTGGCGGCCCATGGGGGCAGGGGCCTAACCGGCCTCGCGGCGGTGGCGGCGGCAATGGCGGCCCGCCCGATCTGGAAGAGATCATCCGGCGCAGCCAGGACCGTTTCAAGAATGTGCTGCCCGGCGGCTTCAACGGCGGCGCAGTTGCCATCGTGGTTCTCGTCGTGCTGGTTTTCCTCGGCATCCAGTCCATCTATACCGTCCAGCCGGACGAGCGCGGCGTGGAACTGCGTTTCGGCCGCCCGAAGGACGAAATCTCGATGCCCGGTCTGCATTTCCATCTGTGGCCGATCGAGACGGTTGAAATCGTCAAGGTCACCGAGCAGCAGCAGAATATCGGCTCGCGCGCCTCATCGTCTTCGTCTAGCGGCGTGATGCTGACCGGCGACCAGAACATCGTCAACGTGCAGTTCTCGGTGCTCTATACGGTTTCCGATCCGAAATCCTATCTCTTCAACGTCGACAGCCCGGCCGAAACCCTGCAGCAGGTTTCCGAAAGCGCCATGCGCGAAGTCGTCGGCCGTCGTCCGGCACAGGACATTTTCCGCGATAACCGTCAGGCGATTGCGGCGGATGTGCGCACCATCATCCAGTCCACCATGGACGGTTATGGCGCCGGCATTTCCATCAATGCCGTGGCGATCGAAGATGCGGCGCCGCCGCGCGAAGTGGCCGATGCCTTCGATGAAGTGCAGCGTGCCGAACAGGACGAAGACCGCTTCGTTCAGGAAGCCAACCAGTACGCCAACCAGAAGCTCGGCGCCGCTCGCGGTCAGGCCGCGCAGATCCTCGAAGAAGCGAATGCGTACAAGTCGCGCGTCGTTAACGAGGCGCAGGGTGAGGCGCAGCGCTTCGTCTCCATCTATGACCAGTATCGCACCGCGCCGGACGTGACCCGCCAGCGCATGTTCCTGGAAACGATGGAGCAGGTCCTGAAGGGTTCCAACAAGATCATCATCGACGAAAAACAGGGCGTGGTGCCTTATCTGCCTCTGAACGAGATCATGCGCAACAATCCGGGCGCAGCACAGCAGGGAGGCAACTGATATGGGTAACCGTCTTTCTGCCATTCTCGTCGGCCTCGCCGTCGTGCTTTTCCTCGGTTACTCGTCGATCTTCGTCGTCAACGAGCGCCAGCAGGCCATCGTTGTCCGCTTCGGTGAAATCCAGGATGTGAAAACCGCGCCGGGCCTCTATTTCAAGCTGCCCTTCGCCTTCATGGATGCCGACCGGGTACAATATATCGAGAACCGGGCGCTGCGCTTCGATCACGACAATATTCGCGTTCAGGTTTCCGGCGGCAAGTTCTACGAGGTCGATGCCTTCGTGGTCTATCGCATCACGGATGCGCGCCGCTTCCGGCAGACGGTCTCAGGTGACCAGATGTCGGCGGAATCGCGTCTGCGTACCCGTCTCGACGCCTCGCTGCGCCGGGTCTACGGTCTGCGCGGCTTCGAATCGGCGCTTTCGGACGCACGTGCATCGATGATGCAGGAAGTGCGTGACGATCTGCGTCCCGATGCGGAATCGCTCGGTATCAGCATCGTCGATGTCCGCATCCGCCGTACCGACCTGACGCAGGAAGTCTCGCAGCAGACCTTCGAGCGCATGAAGTCGGAACGTCTGGCCGAGGCCGAACTGATCCGCGCCCGCGGTAACGAAGAGGCGCAGCGCCGCCGCGCCATCGCCGACCGTCAGGTCGTCGAGCTGGAATCCGACGCCCGCCGTCAGTCCGAAGTGCTGCGCGGTGAAGGCGATGCGGAGCGCAACAAGGTGTTCGGCGAGGCTTTCCAGCGCGATCCGAACTTCTTCGAGTTCTATCGCTCCATGTCCGCCTATGCCAATGCGCTGAACGGCAACGGCACGACGCTGGTTCTGTCCCCGGACTCGACCTTCTTCCGTTATTTCAACAATATCGACGGTGCGGCCCCTGCCGCTCCGGCTGCCCCTGCGCCAGCGCCGGCGAACTGATAGCGGAAAAAATGATTTTGGAGGGGCCGGTTTTACCGGCCCTTTCTTTTTGGTCCGTTTTCGTGCCAATGCTGTGGCTAAGGGCAAGGCGTCCCCCGCCTGTTCACGAAAAGGTATTTTTACACTTCATCATTCCGCCTTATGCTTTGCCGATATATGCAGGGCAAGACTATTTGAAACGCGAGGACGCTTATGGCCGTGACCCTTCTTTCGCCTTTTCGCAGCAGCATCGCCGCAGTCGCGGGCATCGCGCTTGTGGCAGGCAGCCTGACGGCACCGGTTGCTGCGAGAGCGCAGAGCCATGGGCCGGAATCGGTGGCAGATCTCGCCGAGCCGCTTCTCGATGCGGTCGTGAATATTTCCACGTCGCAGAACGTCAAGACCGAGGGCAAAGGGCCCGTTCCGCCAAAGCTGCCGGAAGGTTCACCGTTCCAGGAATTCTTCAAGGACTACTTCGACAGCCAGAAGCCCGAGGGTGGCGAAAAGGTGAGTTCACTGGGCTCGGGTTTTGTCATCGATCCGGCCGGCTACGTTGTCACCAACAACCACGTCATCGAGGGTGCCGACGCTATCGAGGTGATTTTCCCGAACGGCTCGAAGCTCAAGGCGACGCTGGTCGGCACCGATACCAAGACCGACCTTTCGGTGTTGAAGGTGGAGCCGAAAACGCCGCTGAAGGCCGTCAAGTTCGGCGATTCGCGCAGCATGCGCATCGGCGACTGGGTGATGGCCATCGGCAACCCCTTCGGGCTTGGCGGCTCGCTGACAGTGGGTGTCATTTCCGCGCGCGGGCGTAACATCAATGCCGGTCCCTATGACAATTTCATCCAGACGGATGCGGCCATCAACAAGGGCAATTCCGGCGGTCCGCTTTTCAACATGAAGGGTGAGGTTATCGGTATCAATACGGCGATCATTTCCCCGAGCGGCGGTTCGATCGGCATCGGTTTCGCCGTGCCGACGGAGCTTGCCCAAAATATCGTCCAGCAGCTCATCGAGTTCGGGGAGACGCGCCGGGGCTGGCTCGGCGTTCGTGTCCAGCCCGTCACCGACGATGTGGCGGCAAGCCTCGGCATGGACAGCGCCAAGGGTGCGCTGATTTCCGGCGTCGCCAAGGGCGGACCGGTAGAGAACGGCCCGATCCAGGCCGGCGATCTCGTGCTGAAATTCGACGGCAAGGATATTCATGAAATGCGCGACCTCTTGCGGATCGTGGCGGAAAGCCCGGTCGGCAAGGAGGTCGATGTGGTAATCCTGCGAGACGGCAAGGAGGAAACCGTCAAGGTCAAGCTTGGGCAATTGCAGGATACGACCGACGAAAAGGCCCCGGCCGAAGATCAGCAGAGTGAAGACGGCGATGGCGGTGTGGTTGCCCCGGAAGATGATGGCGGCGCCGACGATCAGGCGCAGGACCAGACGCCGGAAGTGCGCGAGGCGCCGCAAAGCGTGCTCGGCATGAATCTCGTGGTGCTGAGCAACGAGTTGCGCACCGAAAAGGGCATTGCCGAAAGCGTCGAAGGCGTGCTGGTGGCGAGCGTCGATCCGGGTTCGCCCGCCGAGCAGAAGGGAATGAAGGCCGGCGATATCATCGTCGAGGTCGGGCAGGACTTCATGGAAGTGCCGGGCGACGTGCTGGTGCGCGTCAACGGCCTGAAATCCGAAGGCCGCAAGAATGCGCATATGATGGTGGCCGATGCGCAGGGCAATCTGCGCGTCGTGGCGCTGCCGCTGGAATAAGGCGTTTTCCGCCCGGTCAGGCAGGAATCGGGTGGTTGTGATCCCGGCCGCTCTCTAATTCTTGGTCTCCATCGAACGGAGGCCAAGAATATGAAATTACTCGAAAACAAGGTTGCCATCATCACCGGCGCGTCATCCGGCATCGGTCGGGCGACGGCAATGCTGTTTGCCGCCGAAGGTGCGGCCGTTGTCATCAATGCGCGCGGCGAAAAGGCCCTGCATGAGGTTGCCGCAGACATTCGTGAGGCCGGCGGTTGCGTCCACACGGTTGCCGGCGATGCCGGTATTGCCGAAACCCATGCCCGGTTGGCGGATGCGGCCATAAGCGTCTTCGGTGGCCTCGATATTGCCGTCAACAATGCCGGAGCGGTGGGGGCCATGAAACCGCTGGCGGAGATTTCGACTGCGGAATGGGATCATGCGCTCAATGTCAATCTCACCTCCGCCTTTCTTGGCGCGCGTTACCAGATTCCGCCGATGTTGATGCGGGGTGGCGGTTCCATCGTCTTTACCTCGAGCTTTGTCGGCACCAGCGCCGGCATACCGGGCATGGCGGCTTATGGCGCGGCCAAGGCGGGGTTGATGGGGCTGGTGAAAGGCATTACCGCCGACTATGCGATCAATGGCATTCGCGCCAATGCGCTGCTGCCCGGCGGGGTCGATACAGCTGCTGCGGGAGACGACGCCCAGAAGGAATGGGCCGCCGGCCTGCACGCGATGAAACGTATCGCTGAGCCGCCGGAAATTGCGCGGGCAGCGCTTTTCCTCGCGAGCCCCATGGCGAGCTTCGTCGCCGGTGCCGCTCTGTTCGCCGATGGCGGCAATGCCGCCGTGAAATGACCTTGGGAACTGGCGGGCAGGTGTCTTATCGCGCCCGCCATTCCTCCAGCGTTAGCGCATAGGTGACGTGCGGCCGCAGATGCGGATGTGTGTCTTCCGGCACGCGCGGATGGTCGAAGTCGCGGGAAGGATCGCGCTTTAGGCCGATGCGCTCCATCACCGCCGTCGAACGGTGGTTGTCGTGGACGGCGAAGGAGACGATTTCCGGCGTCTCCTTTTCATCGAAGGCCATGACGAGCAGCGACTGCGCCGCTTCCGTGACATAGCCGTGGCCCCAGAAGCGGGTGGCGAGCCGCCAGCCGATCTCCATGGTGCCGACCGGGAAGGGCGGATCGAGGTTCATGACCGGGGAGATACCGCAGAAGCCCATGACTTCGCAGGTTTCACGCAGCTCCATGGCATAAAAGCCATAGCCGCTGCCGCGGATCATGCCGTTGATGGTTTCCAGCACGGCGTCCGCTTCCGCATGGCTGCGGCGGAAGGGGAAAAACTCCATGACCTTTTCGTCGGCGTTGATTTCGCGGAACAGGTCACGGTCGCTCTCCTTCCACTCGCGCAGAATGAGTCGTGGCGTCTCTCGGATGATCATGGAGTGACAAAATCCGTCTTGCGATAGCCCTGGATGTAAAGAAGCGCGGTCAGGTCGCCATGGTCTATGCGCATCTGCGCCTCGGCGGCCACTGCCGGCTTGGCGTGCAGGGCAACGCCGGCGCCGGCCAGATGCAGCATGCCGAGATCGTTGGCGCCATCGCCGACCGCCATCGCCTCTTCCGGCGAGATGCCGAGCTTTGCGGCAATATCGTTCAGCGCATCCACCTTGGCCTGCTTGCCAAGGATGGGTTCGGCAACGGTGCCGTCAAGTTCGCCATTGGCTTCGCCGAGCAGATTGGCGCGGTCCTCATCGAAACCCAGCATGGCGGCGACGCGGCCGGTGAAGACGGTGAAGCCGCCGGAAACGAGGGCGGTGTAATAGCCCTTGGCCTTCATGGTGGCGATCAACTCCCTGCCGCCGGGGGTAAGCGTGATGCGCTTTTCGATGACATCGTCGATAACCGAGACAGGCAGGCCCTTCAGCAGCGCCACACGTTCCCGCAATGCGGGTTCGAAGGCGATCTCGCCATTCATGGCGCGGGCGGTAATAGCGGAAACTTTTTCCTTCAACCCGACTTCGGCGGCCAGCTCGTCAATGCATTCCTGGCCGATCATGGTCGAATCCATATCGGCGATCAGCAGTTTCTTGCGGCGCTGATCCTGTTCCTGGATGACGATATCGACTGGCTGGCCGGCAAGCGTGGCTGCAATGGCGCTCCGCGCCTGTTCGGCTGCGGTGCCGGAAGGCAGGGCGATATCGCAGGCGATGCCATCAGCCAGCCAATAAAGGCCCGATGCGTTGACGGCCTTTGCGGCCGCCTCGCCGAGGGCCGGTGTCAGAACAGGATTTGACGGATTGGCGATAAGCGTGGCAACGAGAGCCATGATGAAAAACCTTGATGAGAATTTTGATGCGATCCTGATAACCGGCCCGACGGCAAGCGGCAAGTCCGCGCTTGCGCTTCGTCTGGCGCGGGAGCGGGACGGCGTCGTCATCAATGCCGACAGTATGCAGGTTTACGACACGCTGCGGGTGCTGACCGCGCGGCCGTCAGAAGACGAAATGGAGGGCGTGCCGCATCTTCTCTATGGCCATGTGCCGGCGAGCAGTCTCTATTCAACCGGCGAATGGCTGCGGGAGATTTCCGCCCTGCTTGCGGATTTGCGCGGGCAGGGGCGTTTGCCCGTCATCGTCGGCGGTACGGGGCTTTATTTCAAGGCGCTGACGGGTGGGCTTTCCGATATGCCCGCCATTCCCGATGACATCCGCGATGGGCTGCGCGCCCGGCTGATCGGGGAGGGGGCGGCTGCGCTCCATGCCGAACTCGCACGGCACGATCCGGCCATGGCGGATATGCTGCAGCCGGGAGACGGCCAGCGTATCGTCCGGGCGCTGGAGGTGCTCAACGCGACCGGAAAGTCGATCCGGGATTTTCAGCGCGCCAGCGGCCCGATGATCGTCGATCCCGACCGGGCGCAAAAATTCGTCGTCCTGCCGGAAAGGCCGGTGCTGCATGACCGCATCAACCGGCGTTTCGAGATGATGATGGATAGCGGGGCGGTGGAGGAGGTGCAGGCGCTTCTCGCGCTCAACCTCGCATCCGATGCCACCGCAATGAAGGCGATCGGCGTTGCCCAGATTGCCGATATGCTGGCCGGGCGCATCGGCGAGGCGGAGGTGATCGAAAAATCGGCGGCCGCGACACGTCAATATGCCAAACGGCAGATGACCTGGTTTCGCAACCAGATGGGGGACGACTGGACACGTATCCAGCCGTGAGAGCGCCCATCAATCTTTCCGGTAGAGACTGCCGAGCGGTTTCTTCAGCAGGCTTTCGCGGAGCGAAGGACGTGCATCGCCGGGCGGTGGGCCATTCTGTGCCTGCATCTGGAAACTCGCCTTGCGCAATTCGTTGACGGCGCCGGAGGCGGCATCGGGTGTCGCCGGATTTGGCGATGGGGAGAGCGTGCGGCCAGGCAGCATGTCCGGGCGGTAGGGCTCGTATCCCTCCGGTGCGGCCGTTCCCAGTTCCCGCTTCCAGCGGTCGATGTCGTCCGTCTCGCGTGGTGCGGCTGCCGGCTCCGGTAGATCGGAAAAGGCTGCTTCGACGCTTTGCTGGAAGCCGGTGATGACAGGCTTGGCCGTGGCGCGCATGCGGGTGACGATGTTGTTCAGATCGACCGTGTCCGGGGTTTCATGGTTCGTATGGCTGATGGTGCCGCTCGCTTTCGGCAATTTGGCCGTGGCCACGCGGTCGAAACGCATGCGCATCGGTACACTGACGGCCTCGCCGAAGGCGATGGCCTCGCCATTGCCGATGGAAGACAGAAAGCTGGTGGTCGAGGTCGATGCGTTCGGTACGGCGGAGAGAATGATCTTCTGGTCGATCTCGTTCGACAGCCGCATGGCGAAAACAGTCGAACATTGCGACAGGATGGTCTGGTCCAGCTCGCTTGGCCGCTGGCTGATGACGCCGAGCGAAATGCCGTATTTACGGCCTTCCTTGGCGATCTGGGCAATGGATTGCCGGGTGGGGAAAAAGCCGCGCTCGGGATCGGCAGGTACATAACGGTGCGCTTCCTCGCAGACGACAAGCATATGCAGCGAGCCGCGCGCCAGCACCGCCAGTTCGAAGGACATGCGGCACAGGACGGAGACCACCGAATTCACCACTTCGGAGGGGATGCCGGAGAGCTGGAATACCGAAATCGGCTTGCCTTCCCCCGGAATGCGGAAAATATGCGCGACCGTCTCCAGGATGGTGTCGCTGATCGTATTGCTGGAGAACATGAAATTGTAGCGCGTGTCGTTGATGGCCGAGAGAATGCGGCCTTTCAGCGAGCGCAGCGCTGGTTTTTCGCCACGCCCTTCCAGCCGGCCGATACGCTCGTCGATGAGGGCGAGGAGATCGGCCATGCGATAGGGCACCGGCGTATCCGGCGTGATCGCGCTCTTGTCGGACGTGCGGCGCACGGCGGAACCATCGGTGCCGCGAAATGCCTTTTTCGCTTCCGGAACGAGGTCGCGAAGGACATCCATTTCTTCCGGTACGGGTTTGCGGCCGCGGAAAATCACTTCCGCAAATTCCTCAAGGCGCATCAGCCAGAAGGGAAGATCCAGCGTATCGGTGTCGATGACGACCGAATGATCGGGAAAGGCGGCCGCGAATTCATTATGCGGATCGAGAATGAGGACACGCAGCTTCGGGTCGGTCTCGATCGCCTTGTTCAGAAGCAGCGAGACGGCGGTGGTCTTGCCCACGCCCGTCGAGCCGACGACGGCGAAATGTTTGGCGAGCATCTGGGGAATGCTGATGGTGGCGTTGATCGTGTCGTCCTGCGTCAGCCTGCCGATCGTGCAGGCGTCGCGCTTGCCGCTGTCGTAAATCTTGGCAAGATCGCTGGTGCGGATGCGATGCGCCACCGCACCCAGATAGGGGTAACGGGAGATGCCGGTGGAAAAGCGCTCGCTGCCATCCTCGGTGCGATAGACTTCGCCAACCAGTTCGACCTCGACCAGCAGCCTGTTCGGCCTGTCCGCCGCCCAGTAGTCCTCGCCGGTGCGCATGGAAAAGACCAGCGCTGCGACACGGCTCGTACCCATTTCGATGGAGATCAGGCGTCCGACGGACCAGAGCTGCGAGACATCGGTGGTGCCGGGTTCCGTTTCGGCGGCGATGGTGGCATGCGCACCGTTACAGGCGATGACGCGGCCCAGCATGCGGTTCGCCGGCTGCTGGCCGGATCGCCGTTCGTTTTCGTCCATGCGGGACGCACTATGAAACGTGTCGTTACTCACATTTTTTCCCGGTACATGCGGATGATCGCGGTGGTTCGGGCAGTATCTGCGTTCTCGATATTAAAAGATTATGCTTAACAACATGTGTATCGGCTGCGTTCGAAAATTTCGCGCAAGCAGCCTTTCAGGTAATAAAAGAAGGCGACGGCGATTTTTTCCTGCAATATGCGTTGACGGCTGGGGCTTTTGTGGCTAACACTCCGGCCCATGAAAAATCTTAACGTACTTATCGTGGTGGGACGGCGCATGGGCAGGATGGTGTAACCATCCGGCGAAAGCACCCATGCGCTGAACGAGGCTCCTCTAGGGGCCTTTTTTTATGTCTTCAAACAGGCCCTCGGGCTCCTCGATATCCAAAGCCAAAGCGGGATGGAAACAGGCAATGACGGATAAGGACAATACGGAAAACAGCAATCGCATGACAGGTGCGGAGATCGTTCTGCAGGCGCTGAAGGACAATGGCGTCGAGCACATCTTCGGTTATCCTGGCGGTGCCGTGCTTCCGATCTATGACGAGATTTTCCAGCAGGAAGACATCCAGCATATCCTCGTGCGCCACGAGCAGGGCGCTGGCCATGCCGCCGAAGGTTATGCCCGTTCCACCGGCAAGGTCGGCGTCATGCTCGTCACCTCCGGCCCCGGCGCGACCAATGCGGTCACCCCGCTGCAGGATGCGCTGATGGATTCCATTCCGCTCGTCTGCCTGTCCGGCCAGGTTCCAACCACGCTCATCGGTTCCGATGCGTTTCAGGAATGCGATACCGTCGGTATCACGCGCCCCTGCACCAAGCACAATTGGCTGGTCAAGGACGTCAACGAACTGGCGGGCATCATCCATGAAGCCTTCCGCATCGCGCAGACGGGTCGTCCCGGTCCTGTCGTCGTCGATATTCCGAAGGACATCCAGTTCGCCACCGGCACCTACACGCCGCCCTCCGCCGCCACCCAGCACGAGAGCTACAAGCCGAAGGTTCAGGGCGATCTTAACGCCATTCATGCCGCCATTGATCTGATGTCGAAGGCGAAGAAGCCGGTTTTCTATACCGGCGGCGGCGTCATCAATTCCGGTCCGGAGGCAACCCGGCTGCTGCGCGAACTGGTCGAGCTGACCGGTTTCCCGATCACCTCGACGCTGATGGGCCTCGGCGCCTATCCGGCTTCCGGCAAGAACTGGCTCGGCATGCTGGGCATGCACGGTTCCTACGAAGCCAATATGACGATGCATGATTGCGACGTTCTGGTCTGCGTCGGCGCGCGTTTCGATGACCGAATTACCGGCCGCATCAATGCGTTTTCGCCGAATTCCAAGAAGATCCATATAGATATCGACCCGTCCTCGATCAACAAGACGGTTCGCGTCGACGTGCCGATTATCGGCGATGTCAGCCATGTTCTGGAAGATATGGTTCGCCTGTGGCGTGCTCTGCCGAAGAAGGTTGAGAAGGCGCAGACGGCCGACTGGTGGGCGCAGATCGAGCGCTGGCGCGCCCGCAATTCCTTCGCCTACAAGAACTCCAACGATGTCATCATGCCGCAATATGCGTTGCAGCGGCTTTATGAGGCGTCGAAGGGACGCGACACCTACATCACCACGGAAGTTGGTCAGCATCAGATGTGGGCCGCGCAGTTCTTCGGTTTCGAGGAGCCGAACCACTGGATGACCTCTGGCGGTCTCGGCACCATGGGTTACGGCCTGCCGGCGGCCATCGGCGTTCAGGTCGCGCATCCGGACGCGCTGGTCATCGATATTGCTGGTGACGCCTCGATCCAGATGTGCATTCAGGAAATGTCCTGCGCCATCCAGTACGGTCTGCCGGTGAAGATCTTCATCCTCAACAACCAGTATATGGGCATGGTGCGCCAATGGCAGCAGCTGCTGCACGGCAACCGCCTGTCCAACTCCTATACGGAAGCCATGCCCGATTTCGTCAAGCTGGCGGAAGCCTATGGCGCGGTCGGCATGTATTGCGACGATCCGAAGGAACTGGACGACAAGATTGCAGAAATGATCGCCGTCAAGAAGCCGGTCATTTTCGATTGCCGCGTTGCCAATCTTGCCAATTGCTTCCCGATGATTCCGTCTGGTAAGGCTCATAACGAGATGCTGTTGCCGGATGAGGCGACGGATGAAGCGGTTGCCAACGCCATTGACGCCAAGGGCCGTCAGCTAGTCTGAGCCGGGAGAGGAAAAGGACATGAACGCACACCTACAACCCACCGGCTCGGCCTATTTCATCCAGAAGGAAACGGCCGCCGTTGAAAATCACACGCTGTCGGTTCTCGTCAGCAACGAGCCGGGCGTTCTCGCCCGGGTCATCGGCCTGTTTTCCGGCCGCGGCTACAACATCGAGAGCCTGACGGTTTCGGAAACGGAACATGAGGCGCATCTGTCGCGCATCACCATCGTCACGCGCGGCACGCCCATCGTGCTGGAGCAGATCAAGGCGCAGCTTGAGCGCATCGTGCCGGTGCACCGGGTTCTCGATCTCACCGTTCGCGCCCGCGAACTGGGGCAGGAGCGGCCTATCGAGCGCGAAGTGGCGCTTATCAAGGTCGCCGGTTCCGGCGAGGACCGTGCTGAGACGCTGCGCCTTGCCGATGCGTTTCAGGCCAAGGTGGTGGATGCGACGGTGGAGCATTTCATCTTCGAGATCACCGGCAAGTCGTCGAAGATTGACCAGTTCGTGGCGATCATCAAGCCGCTCGGCCTGATCGAGATTTGCCGCACCGGTATCGCGGCGATGAATCGCGGCCCGCAGGGGATGTAACCTCCATATCCGCAGCATATGCTGGAATATAAGCCCGCGGTTCGCCGCGGGTTTTTTTATGGTTTCGCCCGGATCGGCATATATTCAACCATATGGTTGACTTTCTGGACCGTCAGTCTATATTCAACAACATGGTTGAATTATCCGCTTCACATCTCGACACTGTCTTTCATGCCCTCGGCGACGCCACGCGGCGCACGATGCTGCGCGATCTTTCCCTTGGTGAGCGAACGGTGAGCCAGTTGGCCCGGCCGTTCGACATATCGCTCGCCGCCGCCTCGAAACATATCAAGGCGCTGGAGAACGCGGGGCTTATCCGCCGCGAGGTGAGGGGGCGCATCCATGTCTGCCGCCTTGCGCCGGAACCGTTGGCAGAGGCGCATGAATGGCTCGATTTCTACAGACAGTTCTGGGGCAGCCGCCTCGATATTCTTGAGCAGATGCTCAGGGAGGATGATCAGGGAAAAATCCCTGCAGATGGAGGAAATGACAATGGCTGATATTGCAATGCCTGACGCCTATGGCCGTCTTGTCGAACCGACGACCCTTAAGATCGAACGGCTGCTGCCGGGGCCGGTCGAGCGGGTATGGGCCTATCTCACACAAAGCGAGCTTCGCCGTCGCTGGCTGGCTTCCGGCGAAATGCGGCTAGCGCCCGATGCACCGTTCGAACTCGTCTGGCGCAACGATGAGCTTTCCGATCCGCCGGGCCGGCGCCCGGAGGGCTTTTCCGAAGAAGACCGTATGGCTTCCCGCATCATTACCGTGGTCCCACCGCACCGTCTCGTCTTCAGTTGGGGCGAAGGTGGCGAGGTGTCGATCGAGCTTCAGGCTCTTGGCAAGGATGTGCTGCTGACGCTGGTTCATCGCCGGCTGGCCGACAGGAGGACGAGGCTTGACGTCAGCGCTGGCTGGCATGTGCATCTCGACATTCTCGCCGCCCGTCTTCAGGAGAAGGAGCCGGGGCCGTTCTGGGATACATGGCTGGGACTGAAAGAAGAATATGAGCGGCGCATACCGTAACGGGGCGGTACTTTTCTGGACACAACGGCGCGGTTTTCCGCGCCGTTTTTCAAGTGCCGCCTGCCGTGGCGCTGGCACAATTGCTTTGCTCACATTCCGATTCAACGGCCTGTTAGAGAGATTCCGGACAGTGTCTTAAGCCACTGTTATATCAAAGCATTTCCAGCGATGTCTTGCGCGTTGGCGGCGGGAAGACGGCATCCAGCGCCGCCCAGTCTTCCTCGGTTATCTCAAGATCGGTCGCGCCGCGATTTTCCTCGACACGGGAAACGCTGGCGGATTTCGGGATGGCGATGACACCGTCCCTCTCCAGAAGAAAGGCGAGCGCCAGTTGCGCCGGTGTCGCCTGATAGGCCTTGGCGATGCGGATGAGTTCGTGGTTTTTCAAGATGCGGCCCTGCTCGATGGGGGAATAGGCCATCAGCGGCACGCCGCGCTCCTGGCACCAGGGCAGCAGCGAAAACTCCGGCCCACGCCGGGACAGATTGTAGAGCACCTGATTGGCCGCGCAGTTCTTGCCGCCTGGAACCGCGAAAAGCTCCTCCATGTCGTCGGTGTCGAAATTGGAGACCCCCCAGTCGCCGATCTTGCCGTCGCTCTTCAGCCTTTCGAAAGCCGCCACGGTTTCTGCAAGCGGGTGCTCACCGCGCCAGTGCAGCAGATAGAGGTCGATATGGTCGGTGCCGAGCCTTGCAAGGCTGCGCTCGCAGGCCTCCGTCGTGCCTCTTTCGCTGGCGTTCCAGGGGTAGACCTTGCTGACCAGAAACACGTCCTGTCGACGGCCGGCGATGGCCGCGCCGACCACCTCTTCCGATCTGCCATCCGCATACATTTCCGCCGTGTCGATCAACGTCATGCCGAGATCGATCGCCTTGCGGATGCTTTCGACCTCCTGCGGCGCGGATGATCTCGTCTCCCCCATGTTCCAGGTACCGAGGCCAAGGGCCGGAACCTCTTTTCCGGAGGGCAGGGTGACGGAAGGAATATCGTCATACATGGGTTCGCTCCAGCGGTTGATGATCGGACAATAGAACTTTGTTCCGACTTCTCAAAGCCGGCATGGAGAGGATCGATCCATCAAAAAAATTGACCTCCGCCATCGATGCGGCGGGGTGGCCTGATGTTGGTCCGACGGATAGGATTTCGGCTCAAGGAGAAATCATGACTGTCGAAACCCTTGTTGCGCTGGTGCTGTTTGCCTTCACCACATCCATCACGCCCGGCCCGAACAATATGATGCTTTTTGCCTCGGGCGTGAATTTCGGTTTCCGCCGCACCATCCCGCATATGCTGGGCATCGGGGCGGGCTTCCTGTCGCTGCTGATCGGGGTCGGCTTCGGTCTCGGCGCGTTGCTGCATGCGGTGCCCGTGCTTTACACCGGGCTGAAATTCGCAGGCGGGCTCTATCTCGTCTGGATTGCGTGGAAGATCGGCACCTCCCGCAGCCTGAGTGAGGGTTCGGCAACATCGGAGCCGATGAGTTTCCTTGCCGCGGCCGCTTTTCAGTGGGTCAATCCCAAGGCGTGGGTGATGGCGGTGACGGCGATGGCGACCTATACGGATGAGCGGCAATATTTCCTCACCGTCCTTCTCGTTGGCGTGGCCTTCGCCGCGGTCAATCTTCCTAGCGTTTCCACCTGGGCGGGTTTCGGCTCGGCATTACGGGAATGGCTGGCGGTGCCGGTCCGGCTCAAATGGTTCAATATCACCATGGCCGTACTTCTCGTCATCAGCCTCTGGCCGATGCTGAAATAACGGTCTTCACGTCGGGAACTGCCGGTAGCATTCCTCGGCGATTGCCTGCACCTCGTCGCGCGTCAGCTCGGCGGACACGGCGTAACCCAGTTCATTGTCGATCCAGTAGAAGGTCTCGATGCCATCGGCGCTGGCCATGCGGAAGCTGGTGGTGCGGTTTTCCTCGTTGTGGCCGATCAGCACAGTCACCCGACGGCCTGTCTTGTCCTGATACATCAGCATCGCGCCCGGTTTGCCGCTGACGGGGATAAGACGCCCGCCGACGAGGTCGTATCCGATCTTTGAGAGATCGGGGATGGTGAAGGGGTAACCGAGCCGCTTGCCGAGCCATGTGGCGAGATGCTGCTGTTCTCCCGCGCCGACTTCGACGGGATGGCGCACCTCGCTCGCATAGATGAGATAGGCGGATTTCGCCTGTGCGGGAATATCCGTCGTCAGCGACGCCAGTGTCACGTCCTGCGGCGTGGAAAAAGACGGCGGCAGAAGCCTGCCCGCCGCGGCACCCGCCACGAAGATCAAAAGGGCGACTGCTGTTTGCAGGAGAACCGGTTTTGCACGCCATGCCCGGTCCCTCGTTTGCGGGCTGAGCATCGATGCGTCATGCGGATGCGCGGCGGCATAGGAGGCGAAGGCATTGCGCAGAATATCGGCCTGATTTCTCCATTCCTCCACACGGGCCTGCTCTTCCGGCCTTTCCGTCAGCCAGACCTCGACAGCCGCGCGGTCATCGTCGGAAAGAAGTCCGTCGACATAGGCGTGCAAATCGTCTTCGGTTATGGCCTCTAGCCGTTTCATCTTGGTCTCCGCAGGGGTATGATATTATCCGCCGCCAGATGCTGGCGAAGGGTTTCGCGGGCGCGGGACAGTCTGGACATGACAGTGCCGAGCGGGATCGCCAATGTCTCGGCCGCCTCCTGATAGCTGTAGCCTTCCACCGTCACCAGCATCAGCACGGCGCGCATGTCCGGCGAAAGAAGGGCGAGTGCGCCGTGCAGCCGGTCGTTCTCCAGCGTGTCGGAGAGCGTCTCCGCGCCGGCGATGCTCTCATGGCCGTCCAGGCTCTCGGACGGGTGGCGTTTCTCGGCGCGGTGGCGGTTACGATAAAGATTCGTCATTATCGTGTAAGCCCATGATTTCAAACCCGTTCCGCGCCATTGCCTTTTATTGGCCAGCGCCTTTTCCACGCAGTCCTGCAAGAGGTCCTCGCCATCGGCATCTGAACGGGAAAGGCTGCGGGAATAACGGCGCAGCATGGGCATCAGCGCCAGCATCTCCGTTTCGAAGCTGCCGGCTGCGGGGGAATGGTTCCCCCGCTTTTCATCCGTCATGCCCTCAGGGTTTTGCGGCATCCCATACACCGTTCATACCGTCGCCGGTGGCGTCGCCTTTTTTCGTGTCCTTGACCCAGTAATAAAGCGGCATGCCATCCTTCGCCCATTGCATCTTGCCGTCCTTGCGCTTCACGAGGGAATAGGCACCCTCGGCCTTGTCGCTTGCGGCTGCGAAAAACGGCGGCCAGTTCACCGCGCATTTGTCATAACAATTGGATACGCCCTTCTTGTCGTTCTTGAAAGTGTAGAGCGTCATGCCTTTTTCGCCCGCCAGCACATCGCCCTTGGCGGTCTTGACGGTTTCGACCATAGGGGCGGCATAGGCCGTTCCGGCAAAAGCCAGAACGAGGGCGGGAACGATAAAGCGGATCTTCATGGACATATCCTCCTTGGTTCGGGCGGCCTGTGCCGCCAGCACATCAAGAGACACCGCAACCCGACGGATTATTCCCTGGGGCAACGAATTTTCGCGATTTTTAAACTTATCCATTGAGCTAACTATTTCGATGTGATAGTTAGCCTTATGGAAAACTATTCAGACGCGCTCAACGATATCTTCCAGTCTCTTGCCGATCCGACCCGCCGGGCGGTGATCCTGCGGCTGGGCGGCGGGGAGGCGAGCATCGGAACGCTTGCCGAGCCCTTCGACATGGCCCTGCCATCCTTCATGAAACATATCCGCCAGCTGGAAGAGGCGGGGCTGATCGTGACGCGCAAGCAGGGGCGTGTCCGGTTCTGCTCGCTGGAGAAACAAAGGTTCTCCATGCTCGATGGCTGGTTGTCGCAACAACGCGCCATCTGGGAAGGCCGCACCGACCGGCTCGAACAATTCGTCATGGCGCAACAGGACAGGATGTCCAGCAAAGGGGAGAATGACCAATGACCGAGACTTTCAATCCCGATCTCGACCTGAAGATTTCCCGCATCATCAGGGCGCCGCGCCGGCTCGTCTGGAATGCCTGGACGGACAAGGCCAGCCTCGAACAATGGTGGGTGCCGCATCCCGGCCAATGCCGGGTCGACCGCATGGAGCTCCATCCCGGCGGCGCTTTCGAAACGCGCTACAGCGAGGACGGCACGGCTTTCGGTCCGCATGTCAAAGGATGTTTTCTGGCGGTGGATCATGAGCAGCGCCTGGTTTTCACCGATGCGCTGACGGCGGGTTTTCGCCCCTCCGCCCAGCCGTTCCTCACCGCCGTGATGACATTTCGCGATCACCCCGACGGCATGGAATATGTGGCCTATGCCATGCACAACAACCCAGAGGATCGCGACAGGCACGCGGAGATGGGCTTCTTCGACGGATGGAATACGGTTGCGGAGCAGCTGGCGCAGCTTGTCGAGCGACAGGCGGTCAATTGAGCCGCTTCAGCCGAACAGGGGAATATCCGGCTTGTTGAGCATGAGCCAGATAATGCCGAGAACCGCGAAAAAGGCGGGAAAACCGCAGGCGAACCAGATGCGGTAAAGGCGGAACCATTGCGCGGGCAGGGCCTGTCCGGTGGCGGCGCAGTCGCGGGCGATATCGCGCAGCCTGATCTGTATCCACACCACCGGCAGCCAGAAAATACCGGTGAAGACATAAAGGGCGAGCGAAAGCGCGATCCAGCCTTCGGTCAGCGGCCAGCCGATGATGCGCGCAAGAAAATATCCGGTGACCGGCTGGATGATCGCGGCGGTGGCGGTAAATACCGTGTCGGCGATGACGACAGTGCCTGCGACATGAGCGATCAGCGCCGGGCTGGCCGTCCGCCGTGCCATCACCATGAAAAAGGCAATGCCCGCGCCAGTGCCGAACAGCACCGTCGCGCCGATGACATGGGCAAGCCGCAGCAGTTCCTCAAGCGTCATCAGCGTTCATCCAGGGTGGCGAGGGCAACGAGCGTCAGGGCGATGGAAGGCAGAACCTTGACCAGAGGACCGAGCGGATCGAGCCAAAGGGTCGGTTCGAGCAGGCTGCCGCCGGCCAGATAAGCGGCGCTGACCAGCAGCATGGCGACGAGCGCCTTTCTGGCGAGCGGCCGCAGCAGGACGGCGATGCCGAGGCCTATATCGATGAGGCAGGTGGCGAGCGCGAGAATGACAGCCGGCGTGTGCGGCATAAAGGGCAGGAAATGCGCTGCTGCTCCAGTGATATTCAGCAGCGGTATGAGGCCGGACAGCAGCCAGAATAAAGACAGGCAGAGAACGATCAGGGGTTTCAGCAGATATAATCTGGCAAACCACAGGTCCTGCACACCGGAAGGGTGGGCGGCCAGCGTCTGTTCCAGGGTCTTGAGTGACGCCATCGCCGGTCCAGCTTCACTCTCCGTTACGATGCCTTCCGACATGACCGTCATGGCGGTCGAACGCAGCGGCGACCGCCAGCCGAGTTTGCCTGCGGCATCCGCCACAAGGCCGACGGGGAGCATGAAGGCGGCGGGAAGATTTATGATCGGAGCACGGGGCAGGCCCAGCCATTGCCGGTGTCTGGCGACCACGTCCTGCAATGTCAGCGTTTCCTTCGCGGCGAGTTCGAGATCGCTGCCCGCCGGGATTTCGCCGTCGATCGCCGCGCATACCACGGTTGCCACATCCTCCACCGCGACCGTTCGGACGGCGATCTGTCCATTGACGAGGGGCACCACGAAGGGAAAGCCTGCAAGCGCACGCACAAGTGCCGTGCCGCCGTGCGCGTTTCGCCCAACCACCAGCGCGGGGCGCAGAATGACGTGAGGCATACCGCTTGCGGCGAGCGCCTCATCGGCGCGGCGTTTGGTGGCGAGGAAGGGCAGGCGGGATGCGGCCCCCGCCGTGCGGGCCGATATCTGGATTATCCGTCTGCCGCCCGCCTGCGCCGCTGCTTCATAAAGCGCCAGCATCGCCTTTTCCTGCGTCGCGGCAAGGTCATCCGACAGGCCGTCCTGCAGCGCGCCCGCGCAATTGACAATGGCGTCATGGTCATGGACGAGCGATAAACAGTCTGTCGCGTGCGTCATCCTGGAAAGATCGGCTGAGATCCAGTTGGCGAAAGGCCATTTGTCGCGGGCGCGGGTGACTGAACGCGCCAGCCCCGTCACGGCATGCCCGCGGAGGTGCAGGCTTTTGAGAACCTCCGAACCGATGAAACCTGTTGCGCCGAGAATCAATATCTTCATACGAGGGATGATAGCGACCACGGCTTAAAAACCAGCCGTGTTTTATTGCCGCATTCTCACACGGCGATTCATCTTTCGTTCTTTTTCTGTTGCGCACCACGCTCGAATCCTGCGATGAGGGCGCATGTTATTTTCACCGCAACAGGACGAAGCGCTGAAGGCTGTTTCCCGCTGGCTGAAGGAAGGCCGGACGCCGGTTTTCCGGCTGTTCGGTTATGCCGGAACGGGCAAGACGACGCTTGCCAAGCATTTCGCGGAAAATGTCGATGGCGAGGTGCTGTTTGCGGCCTTCACCGGCAAGGCGGCGCAGGTGCTGCGCTCGCGCGGGGCGACCAATGCCCGCACCATCCATTCGCTGATCTATCGCCCGCGCGGCGAAGAAACGGTGGAAGACGAGGAAACCGGCAAAACTTCGATTGCGCCGATGTTCTCCATCAACCGCCAGAGCCCGCTCGCCAAGGCGGCGCTCATCATCATCGATGAATGTTCGATGGTGGATGAGCAGCTCGGCAAGGACCTGATGAGCTTCGGCACGCCGATCCTCGTGCTTGGCGATCCCGGCCAGTTGCCGCCGGTTTCGGGCGGCGGCTTCTTTACCGAGCAGGAGCCGGATTATCTGCTGTCGGAAATCCATCGCCAGGCCAAGGACAATCCCATCATCCATCTTGCCATGGATGTGCGGGAGGGCCGGGAGATCATGCGCGGCGATTACGGGACCGCGCAGGTGATCTCCAAATCCGAGGTGACGCAGTCGCTGGTTCTCGATGCCGATCAGGTGCTGGTCGGTACCAACCGCACCCGCCGCCGTTACAATCAGCGGCTTCGCGAGCTGAAGGGTTTTACCGCCGATTACCCGCAATCCGGCGACAAGCTGGTCTGCCTCCGGAACGATCCGGCCAAGGGGCTGCTCAACGGCTCGCTCTGGCAGGTGATGAGTTCATCGCGCGAGACGGTGAAGCCCGGCATCAACCTGATGATCCGGCCCGAAGACGACGATATGGATCGTGGTGCTGCCAAGATCAAATTGCTGAAGGCGGCTTTCGAGGATGTGGAAACGGAAATTCCGTGGTCCACGCGCAAGCGTTATGACGAGTTCGATTTCGGCTATGCGCTGACCGTGCACAAGGCGCAGGGTTCGCAGTGGAACAACGTGGTTCTCTTCGACGAGAGCTATGCTTTCCGGGACTCGCGCGAGAGGTGGCTTTACACCGCCATTACCCGTGCGGCGGAGACACTGACCATCGTTCGTTGATCGTGACTATGCACGGATGACGCCGAGCAGAACCGCCTTGGCGACCGCCTGAAAGCGGTTGCTGGCATTGAACTTGCCGATGATCTTCGCCTCGAGAACATTGAGATCGCTGCCGGAAAGACCAAGGGCGCGGGCGAGCCTCACCGGGGCGTAACCCTCCGCCATCAGTTCCAGACATTTTCGTTCCGTGTCGGTGAGGGCGATGTCCTTTGCCGGTGCCCGTTCCGCGCCATCCGTGCCGTCCGCATCCGTGTCGGCGACCAGCAGTTCCTCGATCTGCTGGGCCTGGCGCTGAAGGGTGGAAAGCTCGGCTGTCAATTCCCGCTTCCGCTGCCGCAGCGCGGCGTGGAATATATCGTCCGCCTCGCTCTGCGAGAGCGAACGGACGAATTTTTCCATGATCTCGGTAATGGCGGCGACGGAAATGCCCACTTCGCGGCAGACGTTGATGACGGCCATGCGCTGGACGTTGCGGTGGGTATAGACCCGCATCTGGCCGATGCGCTTCGAGGTCAGCAGCGCCTTTTCTTCGTAAAAATGCAGCGTCCGGTGGGTCACCCCGAAGATATTGGCCATGTCGGCGATGGGCACGGGTTCCGCGGGCAGGGAGGAGGGCAGGCTTATATCGGGTAGAAAGCTGCTGATCCTTAGATTGGGTTTGTCCTCGTCGCCGTGACTTTCGAACGGCATACGGCCATCCTGCATTGTCTCCCCCTTCGCGCTCTTTGACAGTGTGCCTGCCTTTTTAAAGGTGTCCGTTGCTTGTTCCCCCAAGACGGACATATTTTCCGATCAAGACCTCATACCAAACGCTACATCAGAACCGTAACGTGTATTGCCTGTTTTCGTTCCCGCAATAATAAAAAATTCGCCGGCCTTCTTGCGATTGGCCTCAACCTGCGTGAAACAGGATGTCAATTCCGAACCGGAGCCCCGATGCCATGCCCGCAAAACTTTCTGTCAATCTGAACGCAATTGCCATGTTACGCAACCGCCGCGATCTTCCATGGCCGGATGTCGCGCATTTCGGGCATATTGCACTGGCGGCGGGGGCAAGCGGGCTGACTGTACACCCGCGGCCGGATCAGCGCCATATCCGCTTTTCGGACCTGCCCGTCCTGCGCGCGCTGATCGACGACAGTTTTCCCGGCGCGGAATTCAACATCGAAGGTTATCCGACCGAGGATTTCCTCGTTCTTTGCGAAAAGACCCAACCGGAGCAGGTGACGCTGGTACCTGACGATCCGTCGCAGGCGACCTCCGACCATGGCTGGGATTTCCGCAAGCACGGCGTTTTCCTGAAAGACGTGGTGGGACGCCTGAAGGCCGGCGGCATGCGAGTCTCGCTTTTTGCCGATGGCGATGGGGAGCGCGAGCCGGTGGAACTGGCCGCTGAAACGGGGGCGGCGCGTATCGAACTTTACACCGGCCCCTATGGCGGCTGTTTTGACGATCCGCAAAAGGGTGAGGCGCTTCTCGAAAAGCTCGGGCAGACGGCGGATCATGCCAGAGCGCTTGGACTTGCCGTCAATGCCGGCCATGACCTCACCGTCGCAAACCTGCCCAAGCTAATGAAACGTATCCCTTATCTGGCCGAGGTTTCCATCGGCCATGGGCTGACGGCGGATGCGCTGGAATATGGCATGGCTGAAACAGTCCGGCGTTTTTGTCACGCCTGCGGTCAGGCTATTTCATAACCAAAGTCAATTTTTTCGCCTATGCTTTGGCTGCGCATGCTCCGTGCGCGAGCTTTTGAAGGCAGAAGACATATGCAAGAACATCATGTTGTCGTCGTGGGTGGAGGCTTCGGCGGTTTGCAACTGGTACATGGGCTGGAGGGGGCCCCTGTCCGCATCACATTGATCGATCGTCGCAATCACCACCTGTTCCAGCCATTGCTTTATCAGGTTGCGACGACGGCTCTCGCGACATCCGAAATCGCCTGGCCGATCCGCCATCTCTACCGCGACCGCAAGGAGGTCACGACCCTGCTTGCGGAGGTGAATGGCATAGACCGGGCGGCGCGGACCGTGCATCTAAGTTCGGGTCAGGTCATCGGCTTCGATACGCTGGTGCTGGCCACTGGCGCCCGCCACGCCTATTTCGGCCGCGACGAGTGGGAACGTTCCGCCCCCGGTCTCAAGACGCTCGAAGATGCAACGACAATTCGCCGCCGCCTGCTTCTGGCTTTCGAGCGCGCCGAACTCGCCACCAGTGAAGAAGAACGGCGGGCGCTGCTGACCTTCGTCATCATCGGCGCAGGCCCGACGGGCGTGGAAATGGCAGGCATGATTGCCGAGTTGGCGCACAAGGCGCTGCCGGCAGAATTCCGCAATGTGGATACCAGAAAAACCCGGGTGCTGCTCGTCGAGGCCGGCCCTCGCGTTCTGCCAGTCTTCACGGAGGATCTTTCGGCCTATGCGAAGGAAGCCCTCGAAAAACTTGGCGTCGAGGTTCTGCTCGGCACGCCGGTTACGGCGTGCAGCGATGAGGGCGTGACGGTGGGCGAGACCTATTACCCCTGCCGCACTGTGGTCTGGGCTGCCGGCGTGCAGGCGTCGCCCGCCGCGAAATGGCTCAACGCCGCCGCCGACCGGGCAGGACGGGCCATCGTCGGACCTCATCTCAATCTGGAAGACGACCCGAATATCTTCGTCATCGGCGATACGGCCGCCGTCAATCAGGAAAACGGCAAGCCGGTGCCGGGTATTGCGCCCGCGGCAAAGCAGCAGGGCGCCTATGTCGCGAAGGTCATCAAGGCGCGGCTGGCCGGCCAGCCGTCACCATCGCCGTTCCGCTACAGCCATCAAGGCAATCTGGCGACCATCGGCAAACGCGCGGCGGTGATCGATTTCGGCAGGTTCAAGCTCAAGGGCGTGCTGGCGTGGTGGATATGGGGGCTTGCCCATATCTACTTCCTGATCGGAACGCGTTCGCGGCTGGCCGTGGCGTGGAGCTGGCTGTGGATTTACCTGAGCGGCCAGCACAGCGCGCGGCTGATTACCCAGAAAGAGACGCTGAAGGACGAGGCGTGAGGCAAGCGACAAAGAAACGGCGGGAAGCATTGCTTCCCGCCGTTCCCTGTTTCGCCGTTTCCGGACGCATCAAGCGTCGAGCGACGCCATGTCGATGACGAAGCGGTAACGTACGTCGCTCTTCAGCACGCGCTCATAAGCCTCGTTGACGTCCTTGATGTCGATCTTTTCGATTTCGGACACGATGTCGTGCTTGCCGCAGAAATCCAGCATCTCCTGGGTTTCCTTGATAGAGCCGATCATAGAGCCAGCCAGAGAACGGCGGCCGGGGATGACCGAGAAGGCGTGCACGGGGATCGCATGTTCAGGCACACCGAGAAGCACCATGGTGCCGTTGACCTTCAGCAGGCCGAGATAGGCATTCCAGTCGATTTCCGCCGAAACGGTGCAGAGGATCAGGTCGAAGGTGCCGGCGAGCTTTTCGAAGGTCGAGGCATCGCTGGTGGCATAATATTCCTTCGCGCCAAGCTTAAGGCCGTCTTCCTTCTTGGAGAGTGTCTGCGAAAGCACGGTGATATCCGCGCCCATGGCTGAACCGATCTTCACGCCCATATGGCCAAGACCGCCCATGCCGACGATAGCCACCTTCTTGCCCGGGCCGGCATTCCAGTGCTGAAGCGGCGAATAAAGCGTGATACCAGCGCAGAGCAAGGGAGCGGAAGCGTCGAGCGGCAGGTTTTCCGGAATGGAGAGGACGTAATCTTCCCGCACGACGATATGGTCGGAATATCCGCCCTGCGTGGCGGTCTTGCCGTCGCGTTCGACGGAGTTATAGGTCTGCACGAGACCCGGCATGTACTGTTCATTGTCGAGATCGCGGGTGGCGCAGCCGACGCAGGAATCGACGAAGCAGCCGACGCCGACATGGTCTCCGACCTTGAACTTCGTGACCTTGGAGCCGACGGCTTTCACGACGCCGGCGATTTCATGGCCGGGAACGATCGGGTAGACGGCGTTCTTCCATTCGTTGCGGACGGTATGAATGTCGGAATGGCAGATGCCGGCATATTTGATATCGATGACGACGTCGTCATCATTCGGCTCGCGGCGTTCGAAGGTGAACGGGGTAAGCGGCTTCGACGCATCTGTCGCAGCGTAACCTCTAGCAATAGCCATCTGAATATCCTTTCGGGAGTTGGGGACGACGGAATATGCAATGGAAGCGCGGGGCGGCGTTAGAGCGATCCTCCGAGCTTTTTGCACGATCCTGCAAAAATATGGTGGCGCACTCTTTGCGCGGGCCGCGCGGCTTTCTAGATAAAAGGCATCCGACGCATCTCTTCCTTCAGTTACGGGATTTCCCCTATGTCCTTGCCGTTCAATGTCTATCAGGAGATCGCCTCCATTGCCGCGCGGCATGCTACCCAGGACGGCGAGGTGCAGACGGCAATCGACTCCCTCGGCATCAGCCGGCGCACGACACCGAGCGCCCCATGCCACGGCAGCTATCGCCCCTGTCTCGCGATGGTTATCCAGGGCGCGAAATGCGTGCAACTGGGGACGGACACCATCAATTATGGGGCGGGGGATTATCTCCTGACCTCGCTTGATCTGCCGGTTGCATGGCGGGTGGTGGAGGCGAGCAGGGAGGTGCCGCATTTCTGCATTTCGCTTGCTATCGACAGCGAAAAGCTGCTCGATCTCATGCGGCGTGTACCTATCGATCCGCCTGCGGAGCCGGCGAATGCGCAGCGCGGCATCGTCGTCAATACCGCCACGCCGGAACTTCTCGATGCGGCTATCCGCCTGTTGCGCCTGCTCGACCGTCCGGCAGACATTGCCGCCATGGCGCCGCTGATCGAGCAGGAAATCCTCTATCGCATTCTGACCGGACCGGCGGGCGGGCAGCTTATGAACATCATCGCGGCCGGCAGCCATGGCAACCGCATCGCCCGCGCCATCGCCTGGCTGCGCGAGAATTTCGCACGCCAGCTGCGTATCGAGGACCTTGCCGATCATATCGGCATGAGTGTCTCGTCCTTCCACCATCATTTCAAGACGATCACGGCCATGACGCCGGTTCAGTACCAGAAACAACTGCGGCTGCATGAGGCGCGGCGGCTGATGCTGCTGGAGCGGCTGGATGCGGGCACCGCCGGCCACCGTGTCGGTTATCAGAGCCCGTCGCAGTTCAGTCGTGAATATAGCCGTTTCTACGGATTGTCGCCGTCGCGAGATATCGATGCCTCGCGGGAGATCAGTGCGGCTGGGTAGATTGGGTCTTGGGAAGGTTTTCCATTGCCTGAGGAGCGCGGCGTTACCCCCCTCTGCCCTGCCGGGCATCTCCCCCTCAAGGGGGGAGATCGATCTGCGGCAAGGTCTCGCCCATCTCGAAGCTTGGAATGAAGCGACAAAAGGGACCCTTGCCGATCTCCCCCCCCTTGAGGGGGAGATGTCCGGCAGGACAGAGGGGGGTAAGGCTCCACGCACCTTCGGTCCGCTACCAACGCAAAACCTCCTAGAGGTTCACCTCAAGCTTGCCGTGATACTCCGCCGCACCGCGTCAATTCTCATCCTCCCCTGAAGAATCCGCTTGACCCCAACGCAGCCTCCGCTTAAATGGCGCTCGAACCGTACCGTACGGTACATTAATCGAGCCCCTGGAGTGGAAAAGACTTGGCTTCCGACCCGATCACAGCGCAGGAGTTTTCGCCGCGCCAGAACGCCGTTCTGGACCAGGCATTGCGTCTATTGGTCGAGGGCGGCGAGAAAGCGCTCACCACATCGGGGCTGGCGCGTGCCGCCAACTGTTCCAAGGAAAGCCTGTACAAGTGGTTCGGCGACCGGGACGGCCTGCTGGCGGCGATGATCACCTTTCAGCAGAGCAAGGTCCGCACCTTCGAAAAGGCAGGTGACCGCGTCTCCGCACCGCAGCTTGCCGATCACCTCGAGGTTTTCGCGCATGATCTGCTGGATGTGCTGGCGGGCGATGTGTCGCTGGCGCTCAACCGTCTGGCGATAGGCCAGGCGAGCCGCGACGGCTCGAAGCTCGGCGATCTGCTGCTGGAACGCGGCCGTCGCCAGATCGACCGCCGCGCCCGTGGGCTGATCGAGGCAGGTCGCCGTTCCGGCTATCTGCGTTTCGATGATGCCGAAGAGGCATATCGCAGTTTTTACGGCCTTATCGTCTCGGATCTGCATGTGCGCATGCTGCTGGGCGAGGCGCCGGACAAGGATTTTTCCGCCCGGGCGAAGAAGGCGGTGGTCGCCTTTCTGACCCTCTACGGCACGGAAAAGGTACATTCGGAACTCAGCGGCAAACCCGCCTGAGATTCCGGTTCAGACAACTGAGAGACAAGCATTAGGGAAGGACCATAAAATGCGCGTTTATTATGATCGTGATGCCGATCTCAATCTCATCAAGTCCAAGAATGTCGTCATCGTCGGTTACGGCTCCCAGGGCCGCGCCCATGCGCTGAACCTCAAGGATTCCGGCGCCAAGAACGTCGTCATCGCCCTGAAGGCCGGTTCGCCGACCGTCAAGAAGGCCGAAGCCGACGGCTTCAAGGTCATGACCGTTGCCGAAGCCGCCAAGTGGGGCGACCTGCTGATGATGGCGACGCCGGACGAGCTCCAGGCCGACATCTACAAGGCCGACATCGCCGGCAACATTCGTGATGGCGCAGCAATCGCTTTCGCGCACGGCCTCAACGTTCACTTCGGCCTCATCGAGCCGAAGGCATCGCTCGACGTCGTCATGATCGCGCCGAAGGGCCCCGGCCACACGGTTCGCGGCGAATACCAGAAGGGCGGCGGCGTTCCCTGCCTCGTTGCCGTTCACCAGAACGCTTCCGGCAATGCGCTTGAACTCGCTCTCTCCTACGCCTGCGGCGTTGGCGGCGGCCGTTCGGGCATCATCGAAACCAACTTCAAGGAAGAGTGCGAAACCGACCTCTTCGGCGAACAGGTCGTTCTGTGCGGCGGTCTCGTTGAACTGATCCGCGCCGGTTTCGAAACGCTGGTCGAAGCCGGTTACGCACCGGAAATGGCCTATTTCGAGTGCCTGCACGAAGTGAAGCTGATCGTCGACCTGATCTATGAAGGCGGCATCGCCAACATGAACTACTCGATCTCCAATACGGCCGAGTGGGGCGAATACGTCACCGGTCCGCGCATCATCACCGCCGACACCAAGGCTGAAATGAAGCGCGTTCTGCACGACATCCAGACCGGCAAGTTCACCTCCGAGTGGATGCAGGAATGGAAGGCCGGCGGCGCACGCTTCAAGGGTATCCGTCGCAACAACGACGCACACCAGATCGAAGAAGTCGGCGCCAAGCTGCGCGGCATGATGCCCTGGATCGGCAAGAACAAGCTGGTCGACAAGGCCGTCAACTAAGCTTCATTGCTTGTTGGGAAAATATGGAGGCCGGAGCGAAAGCTCCGGCCTTTTTGTTTTCGATGTGCTATCAAACGATTGTATCGTCTTCCTCGATAACCACCGAAACAGGGAAGTGATCGGAGAACCCACCGAGATTGACGTTTTTGACCGCATCGCCTTTCGACAGGCCGAAGCGGATCGGCCCCTCATTCTTGCTGTGGCTGACCATGGCGGGAATGGCTTCGATTTTTGCTGTCTCCTCGCGCGCCTTGAAGCCGCTGCTACCGGTCAGAAGCGATCTGGAAACGAGGATCTGATCAAAGATATTGGCATCGCCGTTGAAATAGAGCGTGCCATAGATGGTTCTTGCCGCGCCGACGGAATCGACCACCGGCTGGCGCAGGTAATTCCAGGTGAGATTGTAGAACATGGCCGATTGCGAGTTTTCGACATCGTCCCGCTCGCGGGTGGAATTGGCGTGGTAGCGCAGCGAGGCATCGGAAGGATCGTCGTTGAAGTCGCCGAAGGCGATGACGGCGATGTCGTTGCCTTTTTCTTCCCTGATGCGCTGGTGCCAGTAGCCCAGCGTTTCACCGGCCGTCATGCGAAAACCGGCGCTTTCCACCGCGCCGCCAGAGCGCGACGGCCAGTGATTGGAGAGCGCGATAAGCTGGCGGCCGCCCTTGGTGATGAAGGTGCACTGGGTAATGTCGCGCGTGCCGGTGCGGCGCATCACGAAATGGCTGAAAATCTCGTTCTCGTTGATCAGCAGCTTTTTGCTGTCATAGATGAAGGCGGTATCGATACCGCGCTGGTCCTTGCTGGAATCGGCATGCACGACCCGGTAGGAGCGCGCGGGCATGAGGTCGTTCAGATGTTCCGCCAGCGTCTCCAGAACGAAACGGTTCTCGACTTCGCAGACACCGAGCAGATCCGGTCCCGCGCCGCCGATCTGGCTTATGATCAGACCGAGCTGTTTGACCTTGGTTTTGAACAGGTCCTCGGTCCAGCCTTTCAGATCGTTCTTCAGCCGCTCGGCAATCCACGGCTCGCGCGCCGGATAGCCCTCCGGCGCAAACAGGTTTTCGACATTCCAGAACGCCAGGACATATTGGGTCATGATCCGCACACCTCCGGTTGGTTTTTCAAGCCTAGTGGAAGTTTTTGCCATAACAACTTGAAATTGTCATGAAGGTGGGCGGCCGGCACAATTTTCCCGTTCTTGGCCTTACGTCGTCGGCGGAATGACACCCTTCGTCAGAAGGAAGCAGCCATAAAACCGGGTTTCGCCCGTGGTGATGACGCAATAGGCTTTTTTTGCCTGCTCGTAGAAGGCGAAGCGCTCGATGCCATACATGGGCGCGGATTTTTCCTCCGCCGCGTCGATTTCCTTCTGCACTTCCACCTGTACCGGCTCCAGCTGATCCGGCGCGCCCATCACTTCCATGCGGCCGACGGAAGGCTGCAGCGGCGTGTCGAGCGGCAGGACGGACAGGATCGCCTTCATGGCGCGGGCTGCGGAGACGTTGTCGATATGCAGCACCTTGCCGACGGTCGTGTGGCGGGCAACCGAATCGGAGGGGAAGTTGGTGTCGGAGATCACCAGCGTATCGCCGTGACCCATGGCGCGCAGTGCGTGCAGGACATCGGCATTCAGCGCCGGGTCGATATTTTTCAGCATGTCGTCAAACTCCCATGATGCTTTCGCCGTGTTGCGGCGCGCGCGCAATCCAGCCGGAAAACCATGCCGCGTCAATCGCAAAGGTGTGATTGTGAAGCTTTGCGCAAGGGTGTATTTGGCTTTGTCCGCAAAATCGGGTCTTAAGGCAGGTCGGTTGCGGGCAAGGTGCGGGGAGGCAGAAATAATTCGAAAAACTGATAAGTCAGTATTGCTGACGTATCGACATTTCTGTAAAGATGCACGCATAAAAACGACACAAGAGGAAACGTACCCATGCTCAATTGGGAACAAATTTTCGCCACGCGCTCTTCGCGCATGAAAGCGTCCGAAATCCGTGAGTTGCTGAAGCTGCTCGAGCAGCCCGATATCATCTCCTTTGCCGGCGGTATTCCGGACCCGGCTCTTTTCCCCGCAGAGGAGTTCCAGCAGGCTTATGCGGAAATTTTTTCGGGTTCGCAGGTCAACTCGGCGCTGCAATATTCGGTGAGCGAAGGTTACAAGCCGCTGCGCGAATGGCTGGCCGGCGAAATGGCCGAGATCGGCATCGACTGCACCGCCGACAATGTCTTCATCGTTTCCGGTTCGCAGCAGGGTCTCGATTATCTCGGCAAGCTGTTCCTGTCGCCGAAGGATACGGCGCTGGTGACATGGCCGACCTATCTCGGCGCGCTTTCCGCTTTCAACGCCTATGAGCCGAATTACGACCAGCTTAATCCCGGCGGCAACCGCACGCCCGAGACCTACCGTGAGAATGCCGCCAAGCTCGGCGGTGCGGTGAAGTTCGCTTATCTCTCGGCCGATTTCTCCAACCCGACCGGCGAAACCGTCGATCTGGCCGGCCGTGAAAAAGTTCTGGCGCTGGCCGATGGACTCGATATCGCCGTCATCGAAGACGCCGCCTATCAGTCGCTGCGTTATGATGGCGAGGCTGTTCCGCCGATCATGGCGCTCGACATCGCCCGCTCGGGCGGCATCGAGAACACCCGCACCATCTATTGCGGCAGCTTTTCGAAGACGCTCGCACCGGGCCTTCGCGTCGGTTACATCGTCGCTTCCGCACCGGTTATTCGCAAGCTGGTGCTGATGAAGCAGGCCGCCGACCTGCATTCCTCCACCATTAACCAGATCGCCATCGAACGTGTCGCCTCGCGCGGTTTCGACAAGCAGGTTGCCAAGATCAAGGCAGCCTATAGCGCCCGCCGCGACGCGATGCTGGCCGCACTCGACAGATACATGCCGAAGGGTACGCGCTGGACGAAGCCGGAAGGCGGCATGTTCATCTGGGTGACGTTGCCGGAAGGCATGGACGGTGCGGCGTTGCTGGCGAAATCCATCGCCACGGAAAAGGTCGCTTTCGTTCCCGGCCGTGCCTTCTTCGCGGATGGCTCCGGCACGAATACGCTGCGCATCAGCTTCTCCTGCGCCAATGAGGCGATGATCGAGGAAGGCATGAAGCGGCTTGGCCGGTTGATCGCGACGGCGCAGGCGGAAACGGGTGAGGCGCTGCCGGCGATTTGAGGGCGGCGGTTCTCGGCAGCGACGGAGGTTGTGGCTTCACCCCCTCTGTCCTGCCGGACATCTCCCCCTCAAGGGGGGAGATCGACTCGCGGCTAAGGTATCGCCTGTCGCAAAAGTTGAAAATGAAGTGCTGTCAGCGCCTCTTGCCGATCTCCCCCCTTGAGGGGGAGATGCCCGGCAGGGCAGAGGGGGGTAGCCCCAGCCTCTAAGAGAACTTGCGTTCTTCCGCCCCGTTGCTCTCAACGTTGGAGCGATCACACCCCAAAAATCCTGCCTGTCACATACATGTTATGCAATCATGTTTTAGCGGTCCCACCAAACAACAGGGACTGGACCCATGAAAACTCTGCTCTCCGCTTTCACCGCCATCGTGTCGCTCGGCTTCATCGCCACCGCCGCCAATGCTGCCGATCTGGTGCTTTACACCAGCCAGCCCAACGAGGACGCGCAGGCGACCGTTGATGGTTTCAGGGCCGCCAATCCCGGTCTCGAGGTGGAATGGGTGCGTGACGGAACGCCGAAGATCATGGCCAAGCTGATGGCCGAGATCAATGCCGGCAATCCGGTTGCCGACGTGCTGCTGATCGCCGACACCGTGACGCTGGAGCGCATGAAGCAGGCTGGCCAGCTTCTCGCCCACAAGTCCGCGGAAGCCAAGAACATCGATGCCTCGCTCTACGATGCGGACGGCTTCTATTACTCCACCAAGCTCATCACCACCGGCATCATGTATAACACTGCCGCCGCAATGAAGCCGACGAGCTGGAAGGATCTGGCCAAAGCGGAAGCCAAGGGTCTGGTCACCATGCCAAGCCCACTGACATCGGGTGCGGCGCTGATCCATGCTCAGACGCTTGCCGCCGCAAACGGCCTCGGCTGGGATTATTACAAGCAGCTGAAGACCAATGAAGCCATTGCCGGCGGCGGCAACGGTGCGGTTCTGAAGTCTGTCGCGTCGGGCGAAAAGGCCTATGGCGTGGTCGTCGATTACATGCCGATCCGCGAAAAGGCCAAGGGCGCGCCGGTTGAGTTCGTTTTTCCGGAAGAGGGCGTTTCGGCCGTCACCGAGCCGGTTGCGATCATCAAGGGCACGAAGCACGAGGAGGCGGCGAAGAAGTTCGTCGATTACGTGCTGTCGGAAAAGGGCCAGCAGGGCTTCGTCAAGCTCGGTTACATCCCGGTTCGTGCCGATGCCGGCATGCCCGAAGGTTTCCCGGCCCGCGACAAGATCAAGGTTCTGCCGCTCAACGCTGCCGATGCGCTGAAGAACTCCGAGCAGGACCTGAAGACTTTCTCCGATATTTTCGGCTCCAAGGGCTGATATAGCGGAATGACCCGTTCCAATGCCTATGGAAGCAGCCAGCCGCGCTGGCTGTTTCCTTTTGTGGTCAGCGTTGTTTTTGCGCTCAGCGCCCTGCCGCTCGGGCGGCTCGCCTATACCGGCGTCATCTCGTCACTTAATGGTGACATATGGCGGCTTCTCGCCGATCCTGCCCTTTGGGATTCGGCGCTGAACACGCTCTCCACCTCGTTTTTCGGCATGCTGATTTCGCTTTTGATCGGCGGCGCTTTCGCACTTGCGCTGACGCTTTGCGACATTCGCGGCAAGTCGATCCTGAGCTTCCTGTTCATGCTGCCGATGATGATACCGCCGCAGGTGACGGTGCTGTCGTGGATCGGCATGACTGGTCCTTCGAGCACGCTGTTGAAGGCTATTGGCCTTGCGCCGCCGATGGGATCGCCGCAGCCGCTTTATTCGATAGCGGGTATCGCGCTGCTGCTCGGTGTGCAGCACGCGCCGCTCGTCTATCTGTCGCTGCGGGCCGGTCTGCTCGCTTTGCCGCAGGACGGCATCGAGGCTGCGAAGCTCTCCGGCGCTTCGCCGCGCCGGGTGCTGTTCGATATCATCCTGCCGCTGTCGACGCCGGGATTGATCGCCGGGGCGGCAATTTCCTTCGTCTCCAGTGTGGGCAATTTCGGCATTCCGGCGATCCTCGGCATCCCCGCCTCGATCTTTACCCTGCCGACGCTGATCTACAGCCGTTTTGCCAGTTTCGGCACCAGCACATTCGGCGATATTGCCATCCTCTCCACCATGATCGCAATCATCTCCGTCGCCGGGCTTGCGCTTCAGGAACGGGCGATGAAGGGCAGGGACTATCGCATCATCGGTCTTTCCGGCAAGGCGGCGACATTCCGGCTTGGGCTGTGGCGGGTGCCGGCGGAGCTTGCCCTGTGGCTCGTGCTGTTCTTCATGCTGGTGGCGCCGCTGACGGCACTGGTGGCAAGCTCGCTTGCGCCTGCCTATGGCGTGCCGCTCAGCCTCAAGACAGCGACGCTGCATGCCTATGAGGAATTGCTTTACCGCCAGAGCGTGACGCGTACCGCCTTCCGCAACTCGTTGTTTCTGGCGACCGCCACCTCGCTTTGCTTGCTGGCGGTGACGGTGCTGACGGCCTATTTTCTGGTGCGCGGCAAGAGCCGTTTCATGTTCCTGCTTTCGGCGCTGGTGGATATTCCCTATGCGTTGCCGGGGGTGGTGATTTCCGTCTCCTTCGTGCTGCTTTTCGCGGCCCCCATCCCGCTTGTCGGCATCACGCTTTACGGCACGATCTGGATCATTCTGCTCGCCTATTTCTCCTCCTTCTTCGCCGTCAGCCTGAAACCCATGGTCAGCGCCTTCCTGCAATTCGATCCGTCGCTGGAAGAGGCAGCAAGGCTCTCCGGCGCCGGTTTCTGGCGGCGGCTGAAGGATATCATCCTGCCGCTGGTCGGGCCTGCGGCGGGGGCATCGGTCATCCTCGTTTTCCTGATCGCCTGCAACGAGCTGACAGTCTCGGCGCTGCTGTGGTCGGCCGGCACCCAGACGCTCGGCGTGCTCATCTACAACCTCGATGACAGCGGCAGCTTCGATCTTGCCTCGGCACTTTCGGTGCTTGTCGTCATCATGGTGATTTTCCTCATGGCTCTGCTGGAAATTCTGGGGCGCCATCTGCCGAAAGGAGTGGTCCCTTGGCGAAACTGATCCTCAACCGCCTGTCGAAGAGTTTTGGTGCCGGTTCGAAACCAGCCGTGGACGATGTGTCGCTGACGGTGCGTGACGGCGGTTTTCTCGCTCTTCTCGGGCCTTCCGGCTGCGGCAAAACGACGGTGCTTCGCATGATCGCCGGTTTCGAACAGCCGACCGACGGTTCCATCCTGCTCGGCGAGCGGGTGCTGGCCGATGCCGGCAGCATGGTGCCGCCGGAGCGGCGCAACATGGCGATGGTGTTCCAGTCCTATGCGCTGTGGCCGCATATGTCGGTTGCCGACAATGCCGGTTATCCCTTGAAGGTGCGCGGTATTTCAGGTGAGAAATATCGCGACAAGGTGCGTCAGGCGCTTGCCGCCGTCCGCCTCGAGAGCTTCGCCGATCGCCGTCCCGCCGAATTGTCCGGTGGCCAGCGGCAGCGCGTGGCGCTCGCGCGCTGCCTCGTTACCGAGCCTGACGTGGTGCTGCTCGATGAGCCGCTCGCCAATCTCGACCGGCATCTCAGGCAGGAGATGGAGGAGACATTCCGCGAGTTCCACATCCGCTCCGGTGCGACGATGATCTATGTCACCCACGATCAGGCGGAAGCCATGGCGCTGGCAACCGATGTCGCCGTGATGTCGCAGGGCAGGCTGTTGCAGGTCGCGCCACCGGCGGAGCTTTATGCGCGGCCCGAAGGCAGGCTGGTCGGCTCGCTGGTGGGGCAGGGGGCGATCGTGACCTTGCCGGCGCCCGAAGGGACTTCGCGCGATCTCGACTGGTCGGTGCTTAGGGCAGCGATGGAGAGCGGCGGGCAATCGCCGCACGCGGATATTCTTGTGCGGCCACAGGATGTGGTGCGGGATGCAGAGGGCATCGCCTGCACCGTCACCTCGGTTCTCTACGAGGGCGAGCGTTATGCCCTACGTCTCGACCTGCCGGATGGGCAGGCGCTCAGGGCCTATTCGCGCGAAGCGGTTGCAGTCGGAGACCGTCTGCCGGTGGTCATTCGCGCGGCGTGGCGGCTTTAGTGCGATAATTCTACTTCCCTCATCCCTGTGCTTGTCACAGGGATCCAGCCGACGCGCGTCTGCGCGGTGAAAAGAGCCCTTTCAGCCCAATGACTTGGGCTGGCCAGATTCCTGTGACAAGCACAGGAATGAGGGCGGGTGAAGGACGTGGTCCTGGCTACTGGCGAGGCGGAGCGACACCGGCTAAGCTTTCCCTGTAGCAATAGGATTGATTCATGTCGCTTCGGCTTGCCACCTTCAATATCGAAAATCTCCTCACCCGTTTCGATTTCACCGGCTTTCGCAACCAGACGCGGCGAGACAGGGCGATCCAGCTTTTCGATATTCGCGACGAGGCGACCTATCAGGCGCTGGAAAGCGCGCGGATGGTCTCTTCCACCGACGACACGCGCCAGCTTTCGGCACTCGCCATCGCCGATGCGGATGCCGATATTCTCTGCCTGCAGGAAGTGGACAACATGGCCGCGCTGCAGGCGTTCGAATATGGCTATCTCTATCGCATGGTCGGCAATGGCTACCTGCAGAAATATCTGGTCGAGGGCAATGACAGCCGCGGCATCGATGTCGCCGTCGTCATGCGCGAGGAGACGCGGGACGGCGACAGGATCGAGGTGGTCGACATCAAGAGCCATGCGGCGCTGACCTATCGCAATCTCGATCTCTTCAATCCCGCGCTTGCCGCCACAAACCAGATCGACGACAAGATTTTCAAACGGGATTGCCTGGAAATCGATCTGAGAATCGGCGGCAAGCCGCTGACGCTTTACGTCACGCATTTCAAATCCATGACCAATGCCCGCGATGCCGTCGACGCCCGCATCGCCACCATGCCGATCCGCGAGGCGGAGGCAATGGCCGTGCGCCGTATCATCGAAAATCGCTGGGGCGTGGGCAATACGCGCCACAAGAATTTCGCGATCTGCGGCGATCTGAACGATTATCAGGAGCGTGTCGCGATTTCCGGCGACAGGCGCAGCGGCTACAGCTTCACGCCGGTCGAGGAGGAGCGCAGCGCGCTCGATATCCTCTCGGCCGATGGTTTCGTGGTCAATCCGATGATGCGCCGTGATGTCATGGATCGCTGGACGCTCTACCATTCACGCGGGCCGCAGGAGCAGCATCTGTGCCAGCTCGACTATATCTGGCTGTCCCCGCGTCTGGCGGAGATGAACGCCACGCATGTTCCCGAAATCATTCGCAATGGGCAACCTTTCCGGACGATATTCCCGCCGGGACAGGAGGTCGAACGTTATCCCCGCACCGGCTGGGATCGTCCGAAGGCTTCCGATCATTGCCCCGTGGTCATGACGCTGGATTTGATCTAGTCGAAGCAAAACCCGCCGCCGGCGATGTTCTTAGCCGTTCGCGACCTTTGGGAAATAGGTTGCCCAGACCCGGTTGCGGCCCGCACGCTTGGCTTCGTAAAGCCGGTCGTCGGCGATGGCGATCAACTCATCCCAGCTATTGATCGCACGCGCTTCCTGCCAGACCACGCCGAAACTTGCCGTCAGCGACAGGCCGCTTTGCTCATCGATGGTCTGGGCTTCGATCAGGCGGCGAAGGCGGTCGGCCGTGGCCGTCGCCGTGGCATGGCTGACATCCTGCAGCACGACGACGAATTCCTCACCGCCATATCGGGCGAGAATGTCGTGCTTGCGCAATGCGCTGCGCAACAGGCCCGCGGTCTTCTGAAGCGCGATGTCACCCATGGCATGGCCGTAACGGTCGTTGATCGATTTGAAATGGTCGATATCGACAATCATCACGCCGAGCGACTGACATTGCTCCTCGCCCGTCAATATGGAGCGAACCGCCTTTTCGAGTGCACGGCGGTTGAAGACGCCCGTCAGCGCATCGGTTTCGGAAAGGGTGCGCAGCTGCTCGGCCAGCGCACGCTGCTGGTTTTCCATTTCGCCCTTCTGGCGAAGCTGTTCGCGCAGGAAATCCAGTTCCTCGAACATCTTCTTCACTTCCGGCGCAACCCTGTCCTCATGATTGCCCTCGGAAAGATCACCGCCGGCGATGGCGGCGATCTGCGTCTGGACGGATTGCATGGGACGGAACAGCGCGGTTTTGTAAACCGATGTCAGCCGCAACAGCACCAGCACAGCGATGCCGGCGAGAAAGAGCGAGGTGCCGCCATAGATCAGGGCCTCCTGTTTTTTCTTTTCGATCCGCGCGCGCGTTTCGGACAGAATAAGGTCGCGCAGGGTGTCGGACGACCGCATGCCGGCAATATAGTTTCTGGAGAACTCAAGTGCGCTTGGCTGGGCGGATGGCACCGCCATCACGATCGTGTTCTGCGCGTAACGTAAAGCCTGACCGAAATATTGGGTTTCAAGATCGCGCAATGCGCCGTCCAGTCGCGGCGTCGAGAGATAGGCGGCGGTATAATTGGTCAGCGACGCTTTCAGCGACAGCAGGCTCTGCATCTCGGTATCGAACTTGGCGCGATAACCGAGCTTTTCCTGCCTGTTCGCCTTGAGACTCATGATGACATAGGAACCGAGGCGACCGATACGGTCGCGCATCACGCCCGCCGTGCCCGTCATGGCGATGTCGATCGCCACGTCGGGCGTCACCTTGATGATGGCGCGTGCGGCCCTGCCGCGCAGCAGATTGACGCTATCCGCCGCCTTGAACATCGATGCAATCGCATTGGACATCGCGCCGTGGTTACGCGCGTCAGGGGGGAGCGCGGCAACCTGATCGACCAGCTCTCGCGATTGCTCGAGCTTCTGGCGGGTATCAGCAAGCGACTTCGCCAGTTCAGGCTGTGTTCTGATATCGTTGGCGAAGGATTTCTCCAGCTCCGACAGCTTGTCGTCCGTTGCCTTGCGCGCGGCGGCAAGCCCTTCGGTCAGCCTTGCATCCGGCACGGATGCACCCATCAGATTATTGGCGGGGCCTCGCTCGGCCGACACCAGCCATGCGGACTGGAGAGCGGTTTCAAAGCGGCTGAGCTGCGCGGCATTGGTGCGATAGCGCAGATAATTATAGACGCTGGGCAGCGCGGCAAGGGTTGCCAGCAGGATGGAGCTTACGGCGATGATGATCGTGCCCGTCAGCTGGATTTTCTGTATGCTCGCGCGCATATGATGCGTTGTTCTCACTGGAATGGTTATGTTTCATCGCCATTCTAGTGGTGCTGCGTAAATACTTCGCTTATTTTCCGGGCCTTCTGCTACAATTGCGATCATGCGGACAGTCCGGCCGGCGACGGTGTGGAAAAGCGGTCTGTCGATGCCACGGCGTTAGTTTTTACTTTACACCAAGTCAGAATCTGATAGTTGGCAAGGCACTGGCTTGCCCTTGTAGCTCAGTTGGTAGAGCACCTGATTTGTAATCAGGGGGTCGCGGGTTCGAACCCTGCCGGGGGCACCAGTAAAATCAATCGCTTAATCCTGAAATCTATTTGGTTGAATGAACCGTGTGACGGGTGACGCTTTGCGTTTGCCGCTGCCGGTGGTTGAGCCCTGATGAAACTGGAGTGACCGGCTTCGGCCTGCCAGCCCGGGAAACTCTCGCATCGGGAAGCCGGTTTAGCCCACTAGAAGGCGAGATCGGGAAGGGCGGGGCATCCGCCAGAGTTGTAAAGCCCCAAGGTTTAAGCATATTGTTCGGCAGATAAGTTGAGCAACAGCGGGCGCTTTCAATGGATGCATATGGTCATTTGCGGATATTGGTAAGCCTCATCCTCGGCCTGGCCATTACCAGGGTGTTGTCCGGACTTTCCAGAAGGTTGCAGGAGCCGCAGAAAACCGACCGTATGCATGCGCAGATCGTCTGGTCGATTGCCCTGCTTCTGGGAGCTGTCCATTTCTGGTGGTGGGAATTTGCCCTGCGGCTGATCCACAACTGGAATTTCTGGATTTACATTTTCGTTCTGGTCTACACGTCGCTGTTCTTTTTGATGTCGACGCTGCTTTATCCCGATCACATTCAGGAACTGTCCGAGCGGGAAAGTTTTTTCGTGCGCAGGCGACATGCGTTCTTTGCCCTGTTTGCCGCCTCGTTCGTCTTCGATCTGGTGGACACCTACATCAAGGGCAGGGAACATTTCGAACAGCTCGGGCCATGGTATCTGGCAAGGATAGTCGGCGGTCTGCTTATCGCGATTGTGGCGATGAGAACCGATAGCAGCCGCAAAATCATGTGGCTCGGTGTTATCTGGCTCTTCTTTAACGCGCTCTGGATAACGGCGATCTACAGCGACCTGTTCTAGCTCCTTCAGCGGCAAAATAACCGGACCGCGAGACGGGCCTGCGAGTGGAACGCGCAAGCGCACAATGCGGGGTGGCGGTTTCGATGATCGCCTACGGCTTTATGTGATAGAGCTTGTGCACGATAGACCAGTTGCCGTCGCGTTCCAGCAGGGACAGATATTCGTAAAAATCCATACCGTCGAAACGGGTCGTCAGCTTCACCGAAGCGCTGTCGCCTTCCTTGTCGATGCCCATGATTTCAAAAGCGGGATCGTGATCGGGAAGGCCGCGTTCGCTCTTGCGCATCTGGTCGACAAAGTCCTCCAGGGATAGCCATTCGATTTCGCCTTCGAAGGTTCCGACGATGCTGGCGCGCGGGTCGAAAACGTCACGCATCAGGCTCTCATCCGCATAGGCCATGGCATGGACATAGTCCGTGACGGTCTGGGTAATCGTTTGCGGCATCGGATCATCCTCCCTTCTAATCCAAAGGCCAAGCTTACACCCGTTGACGTCTTTTCACCATAACCCCCTGAAAACGCGCCGGTTACGCTTCTTCCTGCGGTGTTTTTGCGCCGGCTGCGGCAGGCGCTGTGCGAAACCGTGCGGCATGTTTTGCCGCCGCTTTCCACAATTTTGTCCTGCCTGTCATTATAGTCGCCTTGGGTCCGACAAATTTCGGCATCAAGGGCTTTTCCGCCCGTTTTGATGCGGCGCGCCGCGAGGCTTTGTGTGGGCTTTGCCGGTTTAACCGCCGGGGCGGGGTGCCGCGCCGGGCGGAATTGGCCTATGATCCGCCCGCGTGCCAGACGGGAGCGGTGTTGGGCATGCGGGTAACAGTTTGCGTTTGAAGGTGTTTTTGTGATTGATCCCTATGTTTTGCTTGGCGTGGAGCGCGATGCCGACGAGGCGGCGATCAAGTCGGCCTACCGCAAGGTGGCCAAGGCCGCGCATCCCGATAGCGGCGGCGATGCCGAGCAATTCGCGCGCCTGCAGACGGCCTATGAGCTGCTGAAGGATCCGGTGCGCCGTAAGGTATTCGACGATACCGGTTACGATCCGCAGCTTGCCGACGCCAAGGACCTCAAGGGCCTGCTGATGCTGGAAACGCTGGTGAATGAATTCATTCTGGACGAACGCGAACCTGGCAGTTTCGACCCCGTGGCCGCCATGCGCCGCAAGCTGACCGACGATATTCTGAAAAGCCGTTTCCATATTCTCGAGCTGGAACGGCACCGCACGCGGGTTCGCAAACATATGGACCGTCTTGGCCGCAAGCCGGAAACCGATGTGCTGAGTTCGATGCTGCGCGCCCGCAGCCAATCCATCGCCGAAGCCATCCGTAATGCCGAAGCCCAGATCGAGGCAATCGAACAGGCCTACACGATGCTCGAAGGTTATTCCTACGAGCTGGAAAGCGTGACGCTGGCCGAGCCCTTGCTGAAAGGCGAGGCGGCGGAATAGGCGGCTGTTCAGGGGCCGTTGACGAGGGCGAGGATGAGCTGATGCACCCGCCCGCCGGGGGAAAGCTCGTCCCGGTCGAAATCGCGGCCGCGCTGGCGCTGCTCGTTGGAAAGCTCACCCAGTCGCTGTTGCAGAACGGCGCGCACCTTCTGACATTTGGCATCGTTTTCCGCCCTCAGCCCGATGCTGAAGGCCTCGATCTTTTTCACCATGTCGAGAATATGGTCACCATGGACGCGTTCGTGGGTTTCCACGCCGGAAATGAAGGTCCTCCAGCTGGCGGCGACTGCGGGCGGCAGATTGGCGGGCGCTTTCGGCCAGGTGTAGATGATAGTGAGATTGGGCCTTGCGGTGGCCAGCACGCAGGCGCCATCCGGCTGCGGACGGTAATCCCGCCGCCATGTCAGCTTGAAGGTGGTGTGGGCAATGGCCTGCACGCCGGCGGTCGGACCGCGCTCGCCGATCGATTGATAAAGCGCACCGCCCGTATTGCCGCTGATGGCATAGGTTTTTATCTGCTCGGCCGGTTTCCAGTCGGCCGCCTGCGCTGACAGCGGCAGGGTGCCGAGCGTGATGGCGGTGCTGATGGCAAAGGAAAAGAGGCTATTGGCGGGCACGCAGCGATCCTTGGTGATTTGCGCGCCGAAGATAGGCGAGAGCCGCGCCGTCAGGCAAGGGCCTTCCGGCGGGGAGTGCCGGGTTTTCCGATAGGTCGCCACATATGAAAACCCCCGCGACAGGGCGCGGGGGGACAAGCTTGGAGACTGCAGGGGTAATCAGTCGTCCAGCTTGTCGTAATCGAGCTTCGGAGCGTTCTGAAGCGCTTCCTTGGTGGTGTCGACATAGGCCTTCCAGGTGCCGTTCTCGTTGTGGACCGCAACGGAAGCCGGGTCGAGCACCACATAGCTCTTGTCGATGCCGAGGAAGCCGCCGACGCTGGCCACCAGGCCGATCACCGACTTGCCGTCACCGATGACGACATCTTCGATTTCACCGATGTTTTCGTCCTGGGCGTTATAGATGTCCATGCCATCGAGCTGGGAGGCGGTGAGGTCGGTCTTCTGGACATTGACGAACTTCAGCGGGCCGCTGGCCTTGGTGCCCATGGTAATGCCGGGGCCGGACAAAGTGGCGTCCGCGCCGGCAGCAGGGGCAGTAGTGGCCGTCTGGGCAAAAGCCACGGAAGAGGAGAGCGCTGCTGCGGCAGCGAGAGCGATGACCTTGATTTTCATGATGTTTCTTCCCTTTGTATGCTGAACGTTGCGTTCGGGGAGGAAACGGCGGGAGGCGGATTTGGTTCCTCATGGGAGGACAGGAAAATTTCGTCTATGCTGAAAAAAAGGATCAGGCGTGCGTCGAAATCGGGAGGATGTCATGGCGAAAAACACGGTGGCGAAAGATGCAGAGGAGACCGCACCATCGGACTTCATCGACCGGAAGATCGCGGAGCTCGGCGACTGGCGCGGTGAGACGCTCGCGCATATTCGCGCGGTGATCAGGAAGGCCGATCCGGAGGTGGTGGAAGAGGTGAAATGGCGCGGCGTGCCGGTCTGGTCGCATGCGGGCATCATCTGCACCGGCGAAACCTACAAGAGCGCGGTGAAGATGACATTTGCGAAGGGCGCTTCGCTGGAGGACCCGGCGGGGCTGTTCAATTCGAGCCTTGAGGGCAATATGCGGCGGGCGATTGATTTTCACGAGGGGGATGTCGTGGATGAGGAGGCGCTGGCGGCGCTGATCAGGGCGGCGGTAGTCCTGAATGTCGCACGTGTCCGCTAAAGTGATGGCGCTGGACAGATTCCGCTGTGAGAAAGGATGACAGATGGATAATTTAGACTGAAGCTAGTCAACCAGTTTTGTAATGCCGAGCGTTTTTTCTATCTGGCTTTTAGTGTTTTGTGGTCCTCGATGGTCGCTCGGCGTTTTAGACAGGGTGACAGGATCTAAACCCATGAAAGCTGACTTGGCTTCTAGCCGGATGTGTTTTTTATCTGCTTTCTCAACGTAACCATGCCGGAGGAGTATGTCTCGCATCTCCGAGGAAGAGCGCTTCATGTCCGTAGCAGCTCTTTTTATTTCCGACTTAAGATCAACTAAATCGTCGGAAAAAAAGGTGTTTTTTATGATTGATTCGAGAACAAATATACTTCTTTTGTCCAATCCATCTGCTTCTGCATGCGTCAAACAGGAGCGGATCGCCGCTCTGACTCGGTCAGAAAATTCGCCTTCATAGATTTCCAGACCAGTTCTTTCAACCAGATTTTGCGACAATAAGTTTTCTTCAATGTTCCCTAGGGAAACATCGTATGGTCTTTCGGACAACTGTTTCTCAAGTTCTTGTATTCTCTCGTTCTTTGCAATTATTTCATGCTGGTATAAATCTTCTATTTCTGCGTTTGTTAGCCTGTTTCGCTCTTTTATTCTCTGGATATATAAACTTTCTTCTTGGAGATTAATCCAGTCCTATCCCAGGGCTGGAGTTTGCGATCTAACTATAGTTGCGATCTTCCGCACTACAGAAAGTGTATTTACGTTCTCCGAGTTTTCTGATGACGAAAAAATTTTTCTGAGTAAGCCGTGCTTTGGCGCGATTACCCCGATGCTACCGCCATACGCATTTTTGCCGTCTACAATATTTTTCAGTTTTACCGCAAAATTGCGGGAAGGTTCTGCCACCACGTGGGCGACGCCGCCCAGATCATAGGCAAGTTTATCGATTTCTTCCGCACTAAACTCCCATTTACTGGTGCCTTTAGCTGAAATGTAGATAACGGGAAGGTGATGTGTGGACAGGCCGAGAGTGGTGTTTGCTGCGAGGTCTAAACCATTGGCGTCGTCTGTCAGCCAGATTGGCTTGTCGGATATCTGTAATACCCCGTCATTTGTTGGCCAATTATCATTTATCAACGTTCTGATTAAGTATGGCTTACGAGGAGTGTCTATGCGCGCGGTGGGACCAATGGCTGTGCATTGAGTCTTAAATCTGATAAAATTTCCGGTCGGTGAAGGGAAGTTTTGTTTTAATACAGCTTCAGTTCGCCAAAGGCGGCCTTCGTCATCTTTGATGTCATGCCGAAAACCTAGTGCGACAGAGTTATCGATATTCTCTAAAGATCGCAGTAAGAGCTCCTCTCCATTTTCTCCTCGGAGATGGGCGAAGCTTGTATCAAGTTCGTGATTGTTCGCTTTGTCGAGGACCGTGCTAAATTTATTCCCTCTCAACCATGCAACAACTTGGGAAACAAATTCTCCAGCCGTAATGCTATCTTTAATCGGAAACTCGGTAGCGAAAAGTGACATCGATTCTTTCCAAATGATTCCCCTTCGTGAAGGTTATATTTGCTTAGAATATAAGCAATAAATAATTTATGGGGATCTGGCTTTTAGACGCTACTTCAACGAGGTCGCTCGAAATTGGCGAGTCGCCACTTTTGGCGTTCACCACAAGCGCGTGGAGAATAAGGCCTGAGGAAGTTTCAAGGCTTGCAGCATCGCAGGAGAAGGTGCGCCTTTCCCGTACCGAGGGGCCGCGCATCAGGGGGAGTACGGAGATCGAGATATTGCGCGGCTATATCCAGGCGTTCTCCCGACCGGCCCGGCCTATTTCTCGACTTACATCAAACCTGCGCAAAATGAAGACTACGGCGCGCGCCCCGGCCATATTTTCGCGATACCCATGCATGGCGCTGAATAACGCCTAGGGCGCATCACCGCCCCGGCCGGCCCGTCTTGCCCTTGGTTCGGCTCTTGCGCTTCTGCTCGCCGGCGTCCTCATAGGAACCCGCGCCGATCTTGCCACGAACCAGCGGTCGGGGATCGTCCGTGGCGCGCTCCGGTTGGCCCTCCAGCAACGGTGAGAACCGTTTGCCGGGTTCTGTCTGGGGCTTGTCGGGCACCGCGCCGCGCACGGGTTTTTCGGTCCTGCCCACTGTCATCTCGTCCAGTGTGTTCCTGCGGAACAGCGGTTTTCCCGCATCCGAGCCGGGGCCCATTTCATCCAGCGAGGGTTTGGCGAAGAGGGATTTGCCGCTTTCGTTCGCTGCGGCACCCGTCTCCGTCCCGCCGGATGTCTCGCCCTCCGGTGGGGAGATCGACAAGTGGCTGCGTCTGTTGTTTTTTCCGCCGCCTTCGATGGCGCGGGCCTCTTCCTTGGCCATCGGGTCGTCCATGGTCGCCAGTTCGGCGGCCTTGAGGCGTTTGATTTCGTCGCGCAGGCGGGCGGCCTTTTCGAAGTCGAGATCGGCTGCGGCGTCGCGCATGGATTTTTCCAGCGCGTTGAGATGGGCCTGAAGATTGTTGCCGACGAGATGGCCGCCATCGGCGAAGCCCTTGCCGGAAACGCCAGAAATATCGGCCCTTACGTGATCGCGCTCATAAACAGAATCAAGAATGTCGGAGATCTTCGCCTTAACCGATTCCGGCGTGATGCCGTGTTCGGCATTATAGGCCATCTGCTTTTCGCGGCGGCGGGAGGTTTCCTCCATCGCCCGCTTCATCGAGCCCGTGATGTTGTCGGCATAAAGGATGACCTTGCCGTCAACGTTACGGGCGGCACGGCCGATGGTCTGGATCAGCGAGGTTTCCGAGCGCAGGAAGCCTTCCTTGTCGGCATCGAGGATGGCGACGAAACCGCATTCGGGAATGTCGAGGCCTTCACGCAGCAGGTTGATACCGACGAGAACGTCGAAAGCGCCGAGGCGCAGGTCGCGGATGATTTCGATGCGCTCCAGCGTGTCGATATCCGAGTGCATGTAACGGACGCGGACGCCCTGTTCATGCAGATATTCGGTCAGGTCTTCGGCCATGCGTTTGGTCAGCACGGTGCAGAGCGTGCGGTAACCCTTGGCGGCGGTTTCGCGGATTTCGCCGAGAACATCGTCAACCTGGCTGCGGGCGGAGCGCACTTCCACCGGCGGATCGATGAGGCCGGTCGGGCGGATGACCTGTTCGGCGAAGACGCCGCCGGACTGTTCCATCTCCCATGCGCCGGGGGTTGCCGAAACCGCCACGGTGAGCGGGCGCATTGCGTCCCATTCCTCGAAGCGCAGCGGCCGGTTGTCCATGCAGGAGGGCAGGCGGAAGCCATATTCGGCCAGCGTCGCCTTGCGCCTGAAGTCGCCGCGATACATGCCGCCGATCTGGCTGACGGAGACGTGGCTTTCGTCGATGAACAGCAGGGCATTATCAGGGATATATTCGAACAAAGTCGGCGGCGGCTCGCCGGGATTGCGGCCGGTGAGATAACGCGAATAGTTCTCGATGCCGGCGCAGGAGCCGGTCGCTTCCAGCATCTCGATATCGTAGCGGGTACGCTGCTCCAGCCGCTGGGCTTCCAGCAGACGCCCGGCCTTTTCCAGTTCGGCGAGGCGGCCCTTCAATTCTTCCTTGATCGACTTGATCGCGCCGTTCAGCGTCGGGCGTGGGGTCACATAGTGCGAATTGGCGTAAATTTTCACCGATTGCAGGTCACCGGTCTTCTGGCCCGTCAAGGGGTCGAATTCGGTGATGGAATCGATCTCGTCGCCGAACATCGATATGCGCCAGGCGGCATCCTCAAGGTGGGCGGGGAAGATTTCGATGGTATCGCCGCGCACGCGGAACGAGCCGCGCTGGAAATCCATGTCGCGGCGTTTGTATTGCTGGGCCACGAGGTCGGCCAGAAGCTGGCGCTGGTCCAACCGGTCACCCACCTGCATCTGGAAGGTCATGGCCGTATAGGTCTCGACCGAACCGATACCGTAGATACAGGAGACCGAGGCGACGATGATGCAGTCGTCGCGTTCCAGCAGCGAGCGGGTGGCGGAGTGGCGCATCCGGTCGATCTGTTCGTTGATCGAGGATTCCTTCTCGATGAAGGTGTCGGAGCGCGGCACATAGGCTTCCGGCTGGTAATAATCGTAGTAGGAGACGAAATATTCCACCGCATTGTCGGGAAAGAAGTTCTTGAACTCCGAATAGAGCTGCGCGGCCAGCGTCTTGTTGGGAGCGAGGATGACAGCCGGACGCTGCGTCGCCTCGATCACCTTGGCCATGGTGAAGGTCTTGCCCGAGCCGGTGACGCCGAGCAGCACCTGGCTGCGTTCGCCGGAGTTGATGCCTTCCACGAGGTCGTTGATGGCCGTCGGCTGGTCGCCGGCAGGCTGGTAGTCCGAGGCCATGCGGATGGCGACGCCGCCTTCCGATTTCGGCGGGCGGGCGGGCCGGTGCGGCGTCCACAGCTTGCCGTCTTTGAACAGCGGATTACCGCTCTCGATCAGTTTCGACAGCGCGTCCACCGTGGCGGTGACGGCGCCGGGCGCGAGGTTGGCGGCATCCTCCAGCGATACGTCCATGCCGGCGACCGGATTGAGACCGGCGGCGGCGCGGGTTTTCGGATCGCTCGATGCGCCGATGGAAACGCCGCGTGCGGTCTTGGAGGCCGTGGTGTTCTTGGCCGTCTTCGGGGGGGCTTTCTGGGCCTCCTTGCGCGCTTCGATCTCGATCTTCTTGCGGTGCTTGCCCGCCTTCGAGGCGATTTCGCGCTGGGTTTCCACGGAGGAAGCCTCCGCTTCCGCCTCGAGCTGCTTCACCCAATCGGCGACGCTGCCGCTGAGCGGCGCGCCTTCGAAGGACGATTGCGGAGCTTCCTCGAAGCCCGAGGGCGAGGAGGTGGAGTTTTTCGGTGATCTGGCCATAGGCGAAATATGGAGGGAGTCACGCATAAAGGGAAGGGGATGCGGTGAAAAAATGAGTACAAAAAGGAAACGAAGCGTGCGGAACAAAATTCGGCCGGATGCGTTGCGTAGCGGCTGAAGACAGCTTTGTTCAAATCCTTCGGAAATCGATTTCGGTTTTCGGGCGGATGCGCTAGAGCAAATCCATACGGCGGAATGAGGGTTTCCTTCTGACTGCCTTCTCCTGCCGCATTTCATGACATCCCTCCCTTTTTTCCAGGACCCATCATGCCGTTCTCAATCAGCCCTGCCCATATCTGGCCTGTCCTGATGCTCATCGCCTCCAATGTTTTCATGACCTTCGCCTGGTATGGCCATCTCAAGCACAAGGGCAGCGCGCTCTTCCTGGCGATTGTCGCCAGCTGGGGCATCGCCTTCTTCGAATATGTGCTTGCCGTTCCCGCCAACCGCATCGGTTCGGAGGTCTATTCGACCGCGCAGCTCAAGACCATCCAGGAAGTCATCACGCTCGCGGTTTTCGCGCTGTTTTCGATCTTCTGGCTTAAGGAAAGCATCACTATCAACCACGTGATCGGTTTCGCGCTGATCGCTTTCGGTGCGTCCTTCATTTTCCGCTCCTGAAAAGGAACAAATACCCCGGCGCTTGCCGGCCCGGAACCAGTCGCAACGGATATGAGGTGATGTATCGATGAAAATACGGCCTGCGACAGTTGACGATGCAACGGGAATGGTGGCGGTTCAGAACGAGATATTCTCGGCCGGCCTCCGAAAAGCGCCGACGGACATTACGGCGGTGCTGGAGCATTACCTCCAGCACGCCGACCGTATCGAATGCTCGGTCGCCGAGGACGATGACGGGCGTATACTGGGCTTCCAATCGCTGCGTTATGCGCGCACGGACAATCCCTATGGCGTGGCGGAAGGCTGGGGCATCATCGGCACCCATGTCAGCCCGCAGGCGGCACGAAGAGGTGTGGGATCCGCCCTCTTCGCGGCAACGCGCAGGGCGGCGGAGGCGCGTGGCCTTAAAAATATCGATGCCAGCATCGGTGCGGACAACATGCTCGGCCAAAGCTATTACGACGCCATGGGATTTACGACCTATCGCCAGCCGGCGGGGCTGGTCTGCAAGGTTTACCGGCTGGGCTAGACGCGGCCTGCTTCCGGATCAGCCGCGATTGTCGTTTTCGGAATATTGCAGGCGGGCCTTGCAGATGCGAACGTGGTTCTCGTCAGCCCATTGCACCAGCAATTGCATCGGCACCAGAAACGAGCGGCCGAGATTGGTCAGCTCATATTCCACGCGCGGCGGCACCTCGGCATAAAGCGTGCGGCGGATGAAGCCATCTTCTTCCAGCCGTTTCAGCGTGCGGGACAACATCTGCTTGGAAATATCGTCGATCCTGCGGTTCAGCTCGTTGAAGCGCAGCACGCCGCCCTGCAGGGCTTCCAGAACCAAAAGGCTCCATTGATCGCCGATACGGTCGAGCACATCGCGGATGGGGCAGGGCTGGTCGAAGGCAAAAACCTCTTTCGTCTGCGTATCCGCCATGTCCTTACCCCTTGCCCTGTTACCCTTGCAGGTCATCGCCATGTGACCAGATCAGCCGCCGCTGACTTCTTGCGGCTATGGCTGCGATACCATAGCTCTTCTTCGCGGTCTATAATTTAGACCGGTAACGATAGTGACAAGAGGAAAGAAGCCATGGCTAAAATCGCGCTCATCGGCGCTTCCGGCAATGCCGGGTCCCGTATTCTGAAGGAACTTTCCGACCGGGGACATCAGGTGACGGCAATAGCCCGCAATCCCGAAAAGATCGCCAGCCTGCCGAATGTGGTGGCAAAGAAGGGCGATGTTTTCGATCAGGCAGGGCTTTCGGAACTGCTGAAGGGTCACGATGCCGTGATCAGTTCGGTGCATTTCACCACCAGCGATCCGGCAACGCTGATCGAGGCCGTGCGCGCCTCCGGCGTTCAGCGCTATCTCGTCGTCGGCGGCGCCGGCAGCCTTGAAATTGCGCCGGGCCAGCGTGTGGTCGACCTGCCGGATTTTCCGGCCGCCTACAAGGCTGAAGCGACCAAGGGCGCGGAGTTCCTGGACCGGCTGAAACAGGAAAAGCAGCTCGACTGGACCTTCGTGTCGCCATCCGCCGAGTTCGTGCCGGGCGAAAGAACGGGCAAATTCCGCATCGGCAAGGATAATCTCCTCAGCAACGATGAGGGCAGCCGCATTTCCTTCGAAGACTATGCCATCGCGCTTGTCGATGAAATCGAGAAGCCGCAGCATTCCCGCCAGCGTTTCACCGTCGGTTATTGAGAGGTAACACCCATGAATTTCGTAACACGCCGTCTTGCCATCGCCGCTTTCGCCCTCGTGCCCGCCTTGATGGCGGCGCCCGTTCTGGCGCAAACCGCAACGCGGGATTTCGCGCAGGAAGAAGCCAACCGCAAACTGGTGATCGAGTTTTACGATACGGTCTTCAACAAGCATGAGGTTGACAAGGGCGCCGCCGTCCTCGTCGACGGCTACAAGCAGCACAACCCGATGGTGCCGGACGGCAAGGCGCCGTTCGTCAATTATTTTACCGGCTTCTTCAAGGAGAATCCGCAGTCGAAAGCGCGGATCGTGCGCAGCGCCACGGATGGCGATCTGGTCTATCTGCATATCCATTCAACGGAAAATGAAGGCGATCGCGGTAGGGCCATCGTCGATATCTTCCGCGTCACCGATGGCAAGATTACCGAGCACTGGGACGTGATCCAGGAGGTGCCGGAAAAGGCGGCGAACAATAATACGATGTTCTGAAGGCCGTTGCCGTCGCATTGCCGATAACGGGGAACAGCCGGGATTTTCGCCCGGCTGTTTTCATTTTCAGATCGCGCGTCGTTTCTGGCGCGACTGTACGATCAGATCCAGCGCCAGCATGGCCAGCAGGCTCGCGCCCACCAGCGGGAAAATGATGCCGCCGATGGCGAGTATGGCGAGTAGACCGTGCAGGACGCGTTTTTCCTGCGGCAGGGGCGGCACGCCGAGCGAACCCTTGGGGCGGCGTTTCCACCACATGATGCCGGCGGATACGGCAAGCAACACAATGCCGATACAGGCCGCCAGAAGCACGATCTGGTTGGCGAGGCCATATTGCTGGCCCAGATGCACGTTGATGCCCCATTCCAGCGCCTTGCCGAGCGGGCCGTAATCGGCGTAGCTCATATCGATCAGCGGTTTACCGCTATATTGGTCGAGATGGACGACCCGTTGCTGCGCGAGATCGTCGGGATAGACGGAGCCGCTATAAACGCCCGTCGGTTTTCCCGGAAGGGAGACAGCGTAACCGGCGGCAAGACCGAGCGCGTCGAAATGTGCTATCGCCTCGTCGATCCCGATTGGCTGGTCTTCGGCGGAATGGGTGGATTCCGGTATTTTCGCCTGCTCCAGTGACCAGCTTGTCTTCGCCACGTGGTCGAGATGTTCGCCCGACATCGGAACATCGGTGCGAATGCCCGCCGGATATCCGAAGTTGCTGCCATTCGCCCATTCATTGATCTTCGCACCCCAGACGCCCGACCAGGGCATGCCGGTGACCGCAAGGAAAACGATGAAAAAGCCGACGAAAATGCCGGTGACGGCATGGGTATCGCGCCAGAACACCCGCTTTTTCGGCGTGCCGCGCACGGTCACGACACCGCCGGTCTGTTTTCGCGGCCACCAGAGATAGATGCCGGTGGCGACAAGAAGGATGGACCAGCCGGCAGCGATTTCGATCAGATAGCGGGCATAGGTGCCGAAATATTTCAGGCTGTGGAGATAGCGGATCGTCCACATGACGGTGCCGCGATCCGGCAGGGAGCCGGCAACCTCAGCAGTGTAGGGATTGACGTAGACGGCCCGCTTTCCATCCGCCGTATTGACGGTGATTTCCGCCGACGCGCCCGGATCGGCGGGGGTGGTATATTTGACGGCTGCGCCGGGAACGGCCGCAAGTGCTGCACTCACGATCTCGGAAGGCAGCGCTTTCGGCGCATTTTGCACCACTTCGATCCGCTTCAGGTCTGAATGGATGAGATTATCGAACTCGTCCCGGAAGAGATACAGCGCACCGGTGACGGCGAGCGATATCATGAAGGGCAGGACAAAGAGACCGGCGTAGAAATGCCAGCGCCATACGGCGCGGTAAAGATTTGCGGACGAGGAATGCGCAGGCGCGCGCTCGCCCTCGAAAGAGGTCGTAACGGACATGGATGTCTCCGCAAGAGAATTGATTTTCCGGGAGGCCGGACAGTGTTCTAGCGTCGCGGAGCGGAGGGGGGTGCGCGTGGGCGCGATTCCAGATTGGGCGGCGATGGCGGCAACGCCGCCTCGATGTTCAGGAAGGTGACTTCGACCGCAGGAAGAATATTGTCCGCGCGCTCGACGGGAATAACCGGAAGAGCGGCGGCCGTGGCCGAAGCCAGACGGCAGAGCGTGCCGCAACAGTCGTCGGCGATCTTGCCGGCAGGGTTCTGTTTGCCGGAGCCGCCTTCCGGCAAATGGCTGGAACAGATGATCTCATCCGCCGCCAGCGCGGCCATCGCCATGTTGCCGCTTGTCAGGCCGTTGGCGAGGCCCTGCAAAAGGAAAAGCAGAACCGCCAGCATGGCGATGGCGCCAGCCGAACTTCTGTCCTGCATGATCCTGCGAATAAATCCCATGCAATCGGAATGTCATATTTGCGGCGAAATGTCACCGCGACACAATGACGGGAAGTGAGGGGCAATAACGATCCCGGCAAGGCGTGGGATGCCGATGCTGCTTATTGTTATACGTGCCGCTTAAATGGAGAGCGGCGCTGGAGCCCAGCGCCGCAGCGCGCTTATTCCGCTGCCGGAATGGGCGTGGGTTGTCCGTTTTCGTCCATCGCCACCATGATGAAGGTTCCGGCGGTGACTTTTTCCAGCTTGTCATAACGCGACCGCTGCGCCCAGGCTTCCACCGTCAGCGTGATGGAGGTGCGGCCAACGCGGGCGATGTCGGTATAGATGGACAGCGTGTCGCCGATCTTCACCGGCAACTCGAAGGCCATTTCCTTGACCGCCGCGGTGACGACGCGACAGCGGGAACGCTCTGCTGCACGGATACCGCTCGCCAAGTCCATCTGCGACATGACCCAGCCCCCGAAAATATCGCCGGCCGGATTGGCGTCGGCCGGCATGGCAAGCGTTCTGAGCGTCAGCTCGCCGGTCGGTTTGATGGTCTGCTCGGTCATGTTGAAATTTGCTCCTTGCGAAAAAGCGCAGCATGCGTTGCGCTTTGCGATTTCGCAAGGAAGGCGAAGCGTCAGGACGACGCTTTGCCCAGAAATTGCTGCGTTGCATAAAGGGCGATGGCTGCCGCATTCGAAACGTTGAGCGATTTGATCTCGCCGGGCATATCGAGACGGGCGAGCGCCGAGACGGTTTCGCGCGTTTTTTGGCGCAGGCCCTTGCCTTCGGCGCCCAGCACCAGAGCGATTTTTTCACCGCTGAAGGTCTGCTCGATGGGGGCGGGGCCTTCCGAATCCAGACCGACGGAGAAGAAGCCGAGCTTGTGCAACTCGCCGAGCGCATCGGCCAGATTGGTGATCTGGATATAGGGAATGAGCTCCAGCGCACCGGAAGCCGATTTCGCCAGCACGCCCGACTCGGTCGGGCTGTGGCGCATGGTGGTAATGACGGCGCCGGCGTTGAAGGCGACCGCCGAGCGCATGATGGCGCCGACATTGTGCGGATCGGTGACCTGATCGAGCACGAGAATGAGCGGGCTGTCCTTCAGCGCGCCGAGACGCTTGACCGGCAGCGGCCGGGTTTCCAGCATCACGCCCTGGTGGATGGCCTCGGGACCGAGCACACGGTCGATATCCTGAGGCGAAACCATCTCGACCGGGAAGGGCTGGGCATCGGCCTCGCCGATATCGAGACGCGCAAAGGCGTTCTGGGTGACGAAGAGCTTGACGATCTGCCGTTCGGGATTGGCGAGTGCCGCACGCACGGTATGCAGGCCGTAAAGATGCACCTGATCGGGCGCAAGCTGCGGCGGCTTCCAGTCGTCCGCGCCGCGGTTCTTGCGCCTTGGCTGCTGCGGGGTCGGAATTTCGCCGCGCTCGCGCTTGGCGTCGCGCACGGCGCGGCGCAGGTTGGCATAGTGCGTGTCGCGGGTGGATTTGTTCTTGGGATCGTCTTTGCTCATGGCGCCTTATATCTCCGCCGGGAGGCGCGCACCAGCCCCCGCGATAATCCACAGGGCCGTAAAGAGGTTTGAATTTTTTCCCGAAAATTCGTGAAAGGGCGTGTTGACAGAAACGAATGAGGCCGTCATATACGCGCCACAGACGACGCAACGGCGCTTCGCCGCAGCGAAATCTGAAGAGCTTGGTCGCTCGATCCTAGCAGAAAGCTGGAGGGATGCCCGAGTGGTTAAAGGGGACGGACTGTAAATCCGTTGGCTACGCCTACGTTGGTTCAAATCCAACTCCCTCCACCATTCTGCACGGATCGAAATCACCACCGCGGGTATAGCTCAATGGTAGAGCAGCAGCCTTCCAAGCTGAATACGCGGGTTCGATTCCCGCTACCCGCTCCAGCTAGCCCTGAAAAAATCGATAAATTCCCTCAATTGCTGGCTTCCCTTCGCTTTGCCGTGCGCGTGTAGCGCCTATTTCTGTGGGATGGTCCGGCACGCGAGCTTTTCACCGTCACGGTTCTGCCAGCCATGAATCGCATTGACGTCATATGGGCGCCATTTCAACCTCTTGCCAAAACGAGCGTTTACATCTTCGCAATAATCAATAGGTTGGCGGCATCTTTTGAGCAGGTCGAACGTTCTTGCAAAGAGAGCGGCTGGAGAAAGTTATGAGTTCAAATACGCCGAAACTGGATAGTTGCGGCGCCGAGCCCATCCACATTCCCGGTGCTATTCAGGAACATGGGGCCCTTCTGGCTCTGTCCGCGCGGGAATTTTCCCTGGTGCAGGCGAGCGATAATCTTGCCGATTATATTGGTGTGGCCCTGCCAATCGGGGTCGTCGTCACCGAAAAAATCTTGCCTTTCATCTCCGCACTCTCCGTCTGGTATTCCTCCGAAGAGAGCAACTTCCGATATGCGTGGGCCGAAAAGAAACTCGATGTTTCGGCGCATCGATCAGGGACTTTGGTTATTCTCGAGGTGGAAAAGGCAAGAGAGGGCGAGTCGGCTGAAAAGCTGATGGGCGAACTTACCAATCTGGCGCAATATCTGAACAGCGCGCCATCGCTGGAGGACGCTCTTTCGCGGACCGCGCAATTGGTGTCCTCGATCAGCGGTTATGATCGTACCTTGATTTATGATTTCGGACTGGACTGGAGCGGCCATGTCGTGGCGGAAGCCGGAAGCGGGACTTTGCCGTCTTATCTCGGACTTCGCTTTCCGGCGGGCGATATCCCGCCGCAGGCGCGGCAGCTCTACACCATCAATCGCCTGCGAATGATTCCCGATGTCGATTATAAGCCTGTCCCGATCAGACCGCCGGTCAATGCGGAAACGGGAGCGGTGCTGGATATGAGCTTTTCGCAGCTTCGCAGCGTGTCGCCGGTTCATCTCGAATATATGCGCAATATGGGCACGGCCGCTTCGATGTCCGTGTCTATCATCGTTAATGGCACTCTGTGGGGCTTGATCGCCTGCCACCATGCGACACCCCATTCGGCATCCTTTGCCGTCCGTGAAGCCTGTGATTTTGCGGCACAGCTCCTGTCTATGCGGATCGCGGCCGAGCAGAGTTCCCAGGATGCATTCCGCCGGGTGGAGCTTGGCCAAATTCAGGCGCGTCTCTTGAAAGGCATGGCCGCCGCCGAAAAATGGGTTGATGGACTGCTTGCGGGTGACGACGAAAAAAACGACCTGCTGAAACAGGTGGGAGCGGACGGCGCTGCACTCGTCCTTGGCGACGACTATGAGCTTGTCGGCAGAACGCCGTCACGGCAGCAAGTTGAAGAGCTTGTCTTATGGTTCGCAGAGAAGGACGTTGTGGATGTTTTTGCAACCGACAATCTGGCCGGCGATTACGCTGCCGCTGAGGCCTATGCTGCCGCCGCAAGCGGAATTATTGCGATGCGGGTTTCGGAATTGCACGGCAGTTGGCTTATCTGGTTTCGGCCGGAAGTCATAAAAACGGTGCGCTGGGGCGGTGATCCGCACAAGACGGTGCAGGAGAGCGGGCGCATTCATCCGCGCAAGTCCTTTGAAATCTGGAAGGAGCAATTGCGCAATACGTCTTCTCCATGGTCGGAGGCCGAGCTTGCGGCGGCGAGGGAGCTTCGCAGCGCGATCATCGGCATTGTCCTGCGCAAGGCCGAGGAGATGGCGGATCTGACACGGGAATTGCAGCGGACCAACAAAGAGTTGGAGGCATTTTCCTATTCCGTTTCGCACGACCTGCGTGCCCCGTTCCGTCATATTGTCGGGTTTGCGCAGTTACTGCGGGAGCGCAGCAATGTTCTGGACGAGAAATCCCTGCATTATCTGCAGATGATATCAGAGGCGGCGCTGGGTGCCGGCAGGCTGGTGGATGATCTCCTGAATTTTTCACAGCTTGGCCGCACGCAACTCACCCTGAAACCCGTGGATATGCAGAAGGTGGTGAGCGAAGTTCGTCGCTCTCTGGCGCCCGCCGTTGCGGATCGCCAGATAGAGTGGCGCATCGGAGAGTTACCGGTGATATTCGGGGATGCGACCCTGCTGCGGCAGGTCTGGTACAATCTCATCGAAAATGCCATCAAATATTCGTCTCGGGAGCCGGTCTCGATCATCACCATTTCTGCGGTTGAAACCGAGGATGACGTCACTTATTCGGTCGAAGACAATGGTGTTGGCTTCGATATGGCCTATTACAGCAAGCTTTTTGGTGTGTTCCAGAGGTTGCAGCGGGTAGAGGATTTCGAGGGAACGGGCATTGGACTGGCGCTGGTGCGACGAATTGTCGAACGCCATCACGGTTCGGTCGGTGCCGAGGGAACTGTCGGTGAGGGAGCCACGTTCTTCTTCACATTGCCGGTTATGAAAGTTGAAGAGGAAAAAATTGCCTGAACTCAGACCCATTCTGCTGGTGGAAGACAATCCACGCGATCTGGAACTAACGCTGACCGCTCTTGAAAAATGCCAATTGGCGAATGAGGTGGTGGTGGCACGCGATGGCACCGAGGCACTCGACTATCTGAATGTAACCGGTAGCTATCATAACCGCTCGGCTGGTGATCCGGCGGTAGTTCTTCTCGACCTCAAACTGCCGAAAGTGGATGGGCTTGAGGTGTTGCAGACGGTCAAGGGCAGCGATCACTTGCGGCACATTCCGGTCGTCATGCTGACGTCTTCGCGAGAAGAACAGGATCTCGTCAGGAGCTACGAACTCGGCGTGAACGCTTTTGTCGTCAAGCCTGTGGAATTCAACCAGTTCTTCAAGGCGATACAGGATCTTGGCGTCTTCTGGGCTCTTCTGAACGAACCGCCACCGGGTGCACATCGCAATGGCGGATGAGGCGGTGTCGCGAATGGAGGCAAGCAGACTTCTTCTCCTGGAAGACAGTTCTGTGGATGCCGAACTGATCGAAGAACAGCTTTCACGCCTTTCGCCGCCACCTGCGGTAACGAGAGCCGTCGGCAAGGCATCGTTCATTGAGGCGTTGGAAAAACAGCAGTTCGATATCATTCTCGCGGATTTCTCCTTGCCGGACTTCGATGGCATGTCGGCGCTCGATGTCGTTATGGCGAGAAGACCCGATACGCCGTTCATTTTCGTGTCCGGTGTCTTAGGCGAGGACGCGGCGATCGATGCATTCCGCCGCGGGGCGACGGATTATGTTCTCAAGCAGCGGCTTGTGAGACTGCCATCCGCTGTCGAGCGCGCGCTGGCGGAAGCCCGGGAGAAACAGGAGCGAAAGCGGGCGGAGCTGCACAAGGAGCTGCTCGTTCGTGAGCTCAGCCATCGCGTCAAGAACACGATGGCGATGGTCGTTTCAATCATTCGCAGAACGGCCAAAGGCAGCACCTCCATCAAGGATTACCAAGAACGGCTGGTGGCCCGCGTGAGTGCCCTTGCGGAGAGCCATGCGCTGCTTTTTCAGAGTAATTGGGGTGAGACGAATCTGAGGGATGTCGTGACGCGGGCGATCGAGCCGCATAACACCTTTGCGAGCAGGATCGAGCTCGACGGTCCGGATGACGTACAGGTGTCGCCGAAATCGGCGCTGGCGCTGGGGATGATCCTGCACGAGCTAGCCACAAATGCCCAGAAATACGGTTCTCTTTCCGGCGCAAACGGAAAGGTCGAGGTTGTCTGGAGAAAGATTCTGAACGGAGACGGCCATGACTGCATCGACCTGCGGTGGCAGGAAAGTGGCGGCCCGCCTGTTTCCGTGCCGCAGGATACCGGATTTGGAACAACCCTGATAACAAGGGGTGTGCAATACGAATTGCAGGCGGAAAGCGAAATTCGCTATGATCGCGACGGCTTGCGATATCAGGTCATTTTTCCCCTGAACTAAGTCGCCAGACGAAAAGAAGCCGAGTGGGGCATCAGACCGAGATTGGCCCCGCACTTAGTTGGTCAGTGAAAACTCGTTCGCCAGAACACGCGACAGATTGTCGAAATCGCAGGGTTTGGAGACGACCGTCAGCCCGTCGAGCTGCGCGCGGACCCCGGGTATCTCCGCATATCCGCTGCAGATGACGAAGGGGATGTTTGCCGCCTTGAGCTCTTCAATGACGGGTAAGGACAATTCGCCTCGCAAATTGAGATCGATGACGGCGCCATCCAGATCGGTGTCGTTTATTTTCTCTAGGGCGGCACCGATGTGCGAAACCGGCCCGACGACATTGACTCCCAGATCGGAAAGGAAATCCTCCATATCCATCGCCAGAAGCGCGTCGTCCTCCAACACGAGGATTTGTTTTCCCTGGAAACTATAGCTCATTGTTACCGCATTTTCGTCATTTGGGCTCAGTCTGGCACCGCCAATCAACATTGCAAAACCCCTAAGTCCCCAACTGGTTCCTTCCATAAATAAAAAGAAAACAGTCGCCTGTGATGTCGTCGTACTCTAGTTTGCAAACTCAATTCGTGCCTACCGGGAATGTGTTTCTGTGACTGGTTTTTCACCGTTTGCCCAACGAAGCCTTTTGATGCTTGCCGTGGGTGTTGCGATTTTGATTGGCATGGTCTCCATGTCGTTGTGGCTTGTGCAGGTGAATAACCGCTATTCCCAGGAAACAGCGGAACTCCGACGTTTCCGTGCCGCTGTTTTGGATGTGCTGACGACGATGCAGGACATCGAAACCGGCCAGAGGGGATATCTGCTGACCAATAATCGCGATTATCTTCTGCCTTATGAAGAAGCCCTGCGTGGCTTGCCTCAACGCCAGTCAAGACTTTTCGATCTTCTGACGGAAGACGAGCAATACAAGCAGTCTCTTTCGGGCCTGAGGCAGGCAATCGACGCGAAGTTGGCCGAGACCCGCGAGACCATAGATCTGCAGCGTGCGGGCCGAATAACGGAGGCGGTTGAGGTCGTCCGCAATAATGACGGCAAACGCTTCATGAACGAGATCAGGAGTATTCTGTCTGACCTGCAATCGGACACAGATGATCGCTTGCGCATCATCGTTGCGGATCAGCTGGGGGCTGCCAATACGCTGCGGTGGGTGACGGTCGGCGGTGCGCTCGCCATCCTCATTGTGGTGGGTGGTTCGATCTTCCTTGTCTTCACCTATATCCGCGCCCTGACAAGGTCGCGGGAGGATGTCGATGAACTCAATCGTCATCTTGAAGAACGTGTAGAGGAAAGAACGCGCGATCTCCGGCGAGCCAATCAGGAAATTCAGCGCTTCGCCTATATCGTAACGCATGACCTGCGCGCGCCGCTCGTCAATATCATGGGCTTCCTCTCCGAATTCGATACATCGCTGAAGCCGGTGAGCCGTTATGTTCTCGCAGATGGCGAGTCGCTGCCGGAAGATGTTATCCGTGAGGCGCGGCTGGCTGTTGAAGAGGATATTCCAGAGGCTATCGGCTTCATTCGCTCGTCTACCCGCAAAATGGATCAGCTGATCAACGCCATCCTTAAAATATCCCGCGACGGCCAGCGAAAGCTACAGCCGGAAAAGGTTGATATCGAAATGTTGCTTTCGTCGCTGTCTGAGACGGTGCGTCACCAGATCAACGCCAATGGCGGTGAGATTGAGGTCGATACGCCGAAGCTGACGATCGTGACCGATCGAATATCCCTTGATCAGATTCTTGGAAATCTTTTCGACAATGCGGTGAAATACCAGATGCCTGGCCGTCCGCTGAGGCTGACGGCACGAGCCTATCCAGCCGGGCGGGGGGCGATTTGTATCGAGGTCGCCGACAACGGGCGCGGTATCGGCGAACAGGATCTTGAACGGATTTTCGAGCTCTTTCGCCGGGCGGGCAGTCAGGACCAGCCGGGAGAGGGCATTGGTCTCGCGCATGTTCGTTCGCTAATCAGAAATTTAGGAGGTGACATTAAAGTCGAGTCTAAACTCGGTGAGGGCAGTACATTCATCCTGCTGATGCCGAGCGATCTCAGACGAGTCACCAAGGAAGGCGAAAAATGAAAGCGACCGGTCAGGAAGTAACGATCGTGATGATCGAAGATGACGAAGGCCATGCCCGGCTGATCGAGAAGAATGTGCGGCGTGCCGGCGTGAACAACGAGATCGTGCCTTTTACGCTTGGCGCCAAGGCGCTGGATTTCATATTAGGCGAAAGTCGGGATGGGCTTGTCAGCAAGGACCGCTATCTTCTCGTCCTGCTCGATCTCAATCTTCCGGATATGTCGGGCCTTAACATTCTCGAGCAGATCAAGAGCAATGAATATACCCGCCGCTTGCCTGTGGTGGTTTTGACAACGACCGACGATGAGACTGAAATTCAGAAATGCTATGATCTTGGCGCGAATGTTTATATAACCAAGCCGGTCGACTATGAGGGCTTTGCCAACGCCATCAAAAATCTCGGCCTGTTCTTTTCCGTAATTCAGATACCTTGAAGGCATGATGGCTTTGCGCGTTTTGTACGTCGATGACGACCCGGCTTTGGCTCGGCTTTCGAGCCGCGTTCTTGGTCGTCACGGTATGGAGGTGGTTCACGCCACCTCGGTCGCTTCCGGTCTCGAGCTTTTTCAAAACGGGCAGTTCGATGTCGTCGTTCTCGACCACTATTTCCAGACGGCAACTGGCATGGAATTTCTTGCCGCGATCCAGACGATACCGGCAAGGGCTCCTGTTCTCTATGTGACGGGGTCCAACGAGGCCCAGATCGCCATAGACGCGCTCAAGGCGGGTGCTGCCGACTACGTCATCAAGAATGTCGGGGACGACTTCTTTCCGCTTCTGCTCACGGCAATCGAGCAGGCATTGGAAAACCATCGCCTGCGCCAGACCAAGGAAGAGGCCGATCGTTTGCTGGTAAAGGCCAAAGAACACGCGGAAATGATGGTGAAGGAGATGAACCATCGTGTCGCGAACAGCCTATCGCTGGTGTCGGCCATGATCCGCTTGCAAATAAACACCCTGAAATCGCAGGAAGCGGAAACCGCGTTGCTGGAAACGCAAAGCAGGATTTCGGCCATCGCCGGCGTGCACCGCAGCCTCTATAATACCGCCAATGTCGGGCTGGTCTCCCTGAGTTCCTATCTAACCTCCATCATCGGCGACCTGTTCCAGGCGGTGCCCGGCTCTTCTTCCGTCACGGTCGAGACTTCGCTTTGCGAAATCGATCTCAAGGCGGATCATGCCGTGGCGCTTGGTGTCATCATAACCGAGCTTCTGACCAATGCGCTGAAATATGCTTATCCTGACCAGACCGGTACGGTTCGCGTCAAACTCTCCGAAGATGATGGACAGTTTGTTCTGCTGGTGGAGGATGACGGCGTCGGCGTGCCGTCAAATTCGACTCCGCGTGGCACAGGCCTCGGTACGAAGCTGATCATGGCGATGGCGCAGAATATCGGTGCACGTGTCGAGCAGACCCATACGCATCCCGAGTTGAGGCAGGGAACGCGTTTTACGATGACATGGCATGAGAAGCGGCAGGATTGATTTTCTGCTTTTACCACTGCCAATAATGAGAGCGGCGCAGAAGCTTCTCTCAGGCGGTGCTAAACCGGTTTGACAACTCACAGATGCCGCGCCGTGCCGATAGCGATGAACGGGCCGGTTGCCTGACCGGTCGGAGAGCCTCCAAAGGGCTCCACGCTGATTGCGAAGGTCGTTCCATCCGTTATGGTGCCGCGCATGTCGGCGGGAATGACGAGGTCGCCGTTCGTGCCCGGCTGGAAAACGCCAAGCGAGAGTGTCTTGAACCATCCATGACGAGCCACAATTCTAACGATTTTTCGTCCGTCTTGCCGGTTGCGACCGGCACGATACGCATCCGGCCCGATTCCGCATCGTAGGACGCAAGGAGATTGACCTGACTGTCGGTTGTCGCAAGCTCAGCCACAAGCGGGTTGGTGCCTTTAGCCTCGGCGGAAACATGCGGCCGTCTTCTGGCATTTTCCACCTGTAGGAAGCGTTCTTCCTGAGCGCCCTGTTATGAGGTCTGACTGCGTCTGGGAGCTGCGGCCATGCAGAACGCGTGTTCAGGATGGCTCCAGCGCCGACTGGATCCGCAGTTTTTCCGCGTCCAGTTCACTCAGCCTTCCCATATGCGCCGTGATTTCCTCAAAGATCGAGGTGCGATCCGTTTTCGACAGGCGCTCCACGCGACGCAGGGCCGTGATGACCTCGATCAGATCAAGTCGCTCCTGCTCAAGCTTTTCCAGATTCCAGAACATCGCGTTTTCCCCGTTGGCACGCGTTCAAACGGTTCGCCGGGCAAAAGGTTCAGATCAGTCGAATTTAAGGTAAATTTTATCTTGTCGGCAACGGCCCGGGCTGGAGATGTTCCCCCGGGCCTCACCGAATCAATAGGGTGAGCGGCACTGCGTCCGCGTGCCGGCAGGCGCCATATAGCTGTTGTCGGTGGGGTGGTAGGATGTGTAACGCGCCGCACACCATTTTATATGGTTGATCTCGGCTTGAGACAGGGCGTAGCCGTTAGGCACGGCTTCTTCGCCTTTGCCTGCCGCAAAGGCAGACGCCGGGTAGCCTCGCTGATTTGAATTCTGCGCCTGCGCCTGTGTTTCGTAGGCCGGCTGTATGAGGCTCAACGCATGGGCGGGCACGACAGCAGCGGCAGATATCGCGACGCCAAGAGCGAGCGCGGAGATGGTCTTCGGCATCCTCAACATCGATAAATCCTCGTTATTCGTTCGGTATGCTAACGAAAACTTAGGAAATTCGTTCCGGCGAAGGATTGACGCCACACGAACACGTGATTCTCCAGGCTGGGCGCGGGAGGCGGTTGAAGCGGCAATATTGGGATGCTTTCGGTCCTGCGGCGGCTTTCATGATGACGGTGCGATGCTGCCTTCAACGGGAAAATGATGTGTCCGGTGAGCAAGTTCCATTCCCGCCTGCTTCGCTTCTCCGTCCTTTCGCACTGCTCGTTGACAAGCGGAAAATCCGGTCAGATAGTCGGCCGGCAATCATGCAAACGGGAGTCTTCAATGTTTAACAGGGTTGTCATTCTCTCATCCTTTGCGCTGCTGGCATCGGCGGCGTTTGTCTCCCCCGCAGCCGCACTCACCATGAAGGAGTGCAGCGTGAAATATCAGGCGGCGAAAGCCGATGGGTCGGCCAAGGACGTCAAGTGGAACGACTATCGCGCCAAGTTCTGCGGCAGCGAGGCGGCAGCCGAGGATGCGGCCGACGACAAGCAGGTCGCGGCCACCACCGAAAAAGAACCCGAAAAAGCGACGACAAAGGCCCCGAAGGGCGTCGCTTTCCCGAGTGCTGTCGATAAGAAATACTCAAGCGAGACGCCCGCAAAGGCGCGCCTGAAAACCTGTGTCGACTCCTATCACAAGAACAAGAATGACGGCACGCTCGGCGATCTGAAATGGATCCAGAAGGGCGGCGGCTACTGGAGCCTGTGCAACACGGCCCTGAAAAGCTGAGACAGGCGGGGGCGGATTACCTCTGGCGTTAGCGCGTTATCCGGCAGGGTTTCGGATAACGCGCGAGTCGATTCGGTCGCGATCGTTTCTCCTCGCCCCCCTTTTTCCTTCCCGTCATTCGCCAGCAGATGCGGATATCCCTTCCTGGCCGCGATCAGGACCTGATCGCGGATGAGTCCATTCCTTGGAGGGTGGAAACGTGTCGCATGGGGCAACCCCGTTTTCGGGCGGGTAAAATCTGCGAATGGCTTGCGATTCAGTCTCTTGATAGAAAGACTTGACCCTGCGGCTTGATCCGCATCCAGCAATTCAACGGCTGCGGCTGTCCGACGACGGCTCGCCGGCAATGTGGGCGGATGACCAGACGATTTCGAAACTATCTCACCGTGCTGGCCATATCGCTGCTGATGTGGACGGTGATCCTCGGCGTCGTTTATTGGCTGTTTCGATAGGTTTTATCACAGCTTGCCGGCCTGAATGAAAGTGCCGCAGGGCCTGTGCGGCGATTAAGCCGCCACATGCCTGCGAGGCCGATATTCCCGAAAATTTGATATGGTGAGAGGCGGCCGCCCCATTTCGGTTTTGCTGGCGTGACCTTATGGTTCGGTGAGATCAGGAAAGGGTCATCATGAAAAAAATCCGTTGCCGCGACGTGCCTTGCAGCTTTCTCCATGTCGGTCGCTACCGGCGCCATGGCTGAAGAGCTGGTGATTCCGCTCCCGAATGACACGACGGTTGAAAAGGTGGAGACCGTCTACCAATGCGCCGCCGACAAGGTGGAGGCCGTCTATTTCAATGCCGGTGAGATCAGCCTCGTGCGGCTTGGGCTGAAGGATGGCGTCACCGTTGCCGCAAATGTCATTGCCGGGTCAGGCGCCAAATATCAGGGCGGCATTTATGTCTGGTGGTCGAAGGGCGAGGAGGCGGATCTTTACGATCTGATGGCGGATCCGGAGATGAAAAAGCCGGTTCATTGCGTCGAGGCCAGGAAATCCTGAGCATCTGCTCGTTCCCGCAAAGGAGCGGCGGCAGGGCGGTTTTTGAAAACCTTGCCATGCCGCCGGTCAGCGTGGGAGTGCGCGCGCGGCGCGTTCAGCCAAGAACGAGCGACGCAAGAAGCGCCAGCAGGATAAGAGAGCTGGCGACAACACCGAGCCTCACCCTGCGAAGGCGGCGGGTACGACCGCCGCTCCAGTCATAAGCCATTGGCAGCTTTACCTTTCTTTTTATTATTATGACTTATTAATTAGCTCCGTAGGCTTGCCCGTGGCTGACCTCAATTGCCAGAATCCATCGGCGAAAATTCACGATTTCCCTGTCTTCTCCCGATGTTGCAGCAAGCGCGGCGATTGATTCTTCCTGTCCTGCGACGGCAAGGAGGGTGAGGGGGCCTGATGGGCGCAGGCCATGAAAAAAGCCCGGAAACTGGCGTTTCCGGGCCTTGTGGAGAAGCGTTTCTGCTGGTCGTTTCAGCTCAGATAGGGCTGGAGATAGGGCAGAACCTCGAGCGTGCCGTGATACAGCATGTTGAGGGCGACGTAGATGATGACCATCAGGCCGAGATAGGAAATCCAGCGATAGCGGTGCAGCAGCTTGGCGACGAAGTTGGCGGCAAGACCCATGAGCGCAATCGAAACGACGAGGCCGATGATGAGCACCGTCACATGTTCCTGCGCGGCGCCGGCGACGGCAAGGACATTATCCAGCGACATGGAAACATCGGCGATGACGATCTGGGTCGCGGCCTGGAAGAAGGTCTTGTGACCCTTCGTCAGGTCGGCCTCTTCGTCCGTCACCTCGTCTTCGATGGAGCCTGCGGCCTCACGCAGTTCCGTCCACATCTTCCAGCACACCCAGGCGAGCAGCAGGCCGCCGAACAATTGCAGGCCGACAATGGCGAGAAGCTGCACGGTGACGGCGGCAAAGCCGATGCGCAGAACCGTGGCGGCGATGATGCCGACCAGGATCGCCTTGCGGCGGAGGTGGGCGGGCAGACCGGCGGCGGCAAGGCCGATGACGATGGCGTTGTCGCCCGCCAGCACGAGGTCGATTGCGATGACCTGTAAGAATGCCGTGAAACCGGCGGCTGTGAAGATTTCCATGGGATGGTCCTGAAACGGATAGAGAGGTCGCGAGGGAAGCGACGGATCGAGATATGGCTTGGGATGGCGCGCCTGCGCCGGATTCCAGTCGCCCGTCTCCCCCCGGCGATGAAATGTCCTTAAGCCATCATGCCGGTGCAGGTAAAGAAGTTGTGATAGAAATATCTTATTTAGTGATCGGCCAGTCGGGAGGACGGGCTCGTCGGGCCGATGTCCGCTTCGCCTTTGCGAGGGTTTGAATGTCGCAAATCAGATACCATATACGGGCCTCAAGGCACGCTTAGGGCGCGCGCGAAGGCGCTTTCACAATTAAGTCTTGCGCATTCGCTTACAAAGCCTTAAACGGCGACACCAAACCGGTACGCCGGGGAAACTACTTCACGTTCACAGGAAGCAATTCACATGGCAAAGAGCAAGTTTGAGCGCAATAAGCCGCACGTCAACATTGGCACGATCGGTCACGTTGACCATGGCAAGACGTCG